>NZ_JBITXV010000015.1:0-256512 GCF_044544845.1 Streptomyces sp. NPDC053474 | reverse complement strand
CTGCGGCGTGTGACTATCCGTTGCATCTGGGGGTGACGGAGGCGGGGCCTGCGTTCCAGGGGACGATCAAGTCCGCGGTGGCGTTCGGTGCGCTGCTGGCGGAGGGCATTGGTGACACGATCCGGGTGTCGTTGTCGGCTCCTCCGGCGGAGGAGGTCAAGGTCGGCATCCAGATCCTGGAGTCGTTGAACCTGCGGCAGCGGCGGCTGGAGATCGTGTCGTGTCCGTCGTGCGGGCGGGCGCAGGTGGATGTGTACAAGCTGGCGGACGAGGTGACCGCGGGGCTTGAGGGCATGGAGGTGCCGCTGCGGGTGGCCGTGATGGGCTGTGTCGTCAATGGTCCGGGTGAGGCGCGTGAGGCTGATCTCGGGGTGGCGTCCGGCAATGGCAAGGGGCAGATCTTCGTCAAGGGTGAGGTGATCAAGACGGTGCCCGAGTCGAAGATCGTGGAGACGCTGATCGAAGAGGCGATGAAGATCGCCGCACGGATGGAGGCCGCCGGAGTCCCGTCCGGGGAGCCCGACGTCACGGTGAGCTGAGGACAACCAGTTAGGGGGCCTGAGCATGACCATCCTGGAAACCATCCGAGGGCCGCGCGACCTGAAGGCGCTGACCGAGTCCGAACTGGCCGAACTGGCCGAAGAGATCCGCGAGTTCCTGGTGCACGCGGTCGCGCGGACCGGCGGACACCTCGGGCCCAATCTGGGGGTGGTCGAGCTGACCATCGCCCTGCACCGGGTCTTCGAGTCGCCCGTGGACCGCCTGGTGTGGGACACCGGCCACCAGAGCTACGTGCACAAGCTCCTGACCGGGCGTCAGGACTTCTCGAAGCTGCGCGGCAAGGGCGGCCTGTCCGGCTACCCCTCGCGCGAGGAGTCCGCGCACGACATCGTCGAGAACAGCCACGCCTCCACCGCGCTCGGCTGGGCCGACGGCCTCGCCAAGGCCCGCCGGGTCCTGGGGGAGCGGGGCCACGTCGTCGCCGTCATCGGCGACGGCGCCCTCACCGGCGGCATGGCCTGGGAAGCGCTCAACAACATCGCGGCCGCCAAGGACCAGCCGCTGATCATCGTCGTCAACGACAACGAGCGCTCCTACGCCCCCACCATCGGCGGCCTCGCCAACCACCTCGCGACCCTGCGCACCACCGACAGCTACGAGCAGGTCCTCGCCTGGGGCAAGGACGTCCTCCAGCGCACCCCCGTGGTCGGCCGGACGCTGTACGAGTCCCTGCACGGCGCCAAGAAGGGCTTCAAGGACGCCTTCGCGCCCCAGGGCATGTTCGAGGACCTCGGCCTGAAGTACGTCGGCCCCATCGACGGCCACGACATCAAGGCCGTCGAGTCCGCGCTGCGCCGCGCGAAGCGTTTCCACGGCCCCGTCCTCATCCACTGCCTCACCGAGAAGGGCCGCGGCTACGAACCCGCGCTCGCCGACGAGGCCGACCGCTTCCACACCGTCGGCGTCATGGACCCCCTCACCTGCGAGCCGCTCGCCCCGTCCCACGGCCCCTCCTGGACCTCCGTGTTCGGCGACGAGATCGTCCGCATCGGGGCCGAGCGCGAGGACGTCGTGGCCCTCACGGCCGCCATGCTGCACCCCGTCGGGCTCACCAAGTTCGCGGCGGCCTACCCCGACCGCGTCTGGGACGTCGGCATCGCCGAGCAGCACGCGGCCGTGACCGCCGCGGGACTGGCCACCGGCGGGCTCCACCCCGTCGTCGCCGTCTACGCCACCTTCCTCAACCGCGCCTTCGACCAGCTCCTGATGGACGTGGCGCTGCACCGGTGCGGCGTGACCTTCGTGCTCGACCGGGCCGGGGTCACCGGCCCCGACGGGCCCTCGCACAACGGCATGTGGGACCTGTCCGTCCTTCAGGTCGTGCCGGGCCTCAGGATCGCCGCGCCCCGCGACGCCGACCAGCTCCGCGGCCAGCTGCGCGAGGCCGTGAACGTCGACGACGCGCCGACCCTGCTGCGCTTCCCCAAGGAGTCGGTGGGGCCCGCGATCCCGGCCGTGGACCGGGTGGGCGCCATGGACGTCCTGCGCCAGGATCCCGACCCGGCCGTGCTGCTCGTCGCCGTCGGCGTGATGGCGCCGGTGTGCCTCCAGGCCGCCGACCTCCTCGCGGAGCGGGGCATCGGCTGCACCGTCGTCGACCCGCGCTGGGTCAAGCCCGTCGACGCCGCCCTGCCGCCGCTCGCCGCGCGCCACCGGCTCGTCGCGGTCGTGGAGGACAACAGCCGCGCGGGCGGCGTCGGCTCGGCCGTGGCCCTCGCCCTCGACGACGCCGAAGTGGACGTCCCCGTACGGCGCTTCGGCATTCCCGAGCAGTTCCTCGCGCACGCCAAGCGCGGCGAGGTCCTCGCCGACGTCGGCCTCACCCCGGTGGAGATCGCGGGCCGCGTCAGCGCGACGATGGCCCGCCAGGACGCGGCGCGGGCCGGAGCCCGCGAGACGGCCGGGGTGCCCGGCCCGCAGGAGGCCGGGGAGTCCGGCCCGAAGACAGCCGGGACACCCGGCGAGGAGAACCGAGCATGACAAGCACCGGCAAGGAGTTCGACCTCGGCAGACTGCTCGCCGAGCGCGGCGGCGAGCGGTACGAGCTGCACACCCGGCACCTCAACCACCAGCTGCCGCGCATGCTGCACACCATCGGCTTCGACAAGGTCTACGAACGCGCGGAGGGCGCCTACTTCTGGGACGCCGAGGGACAGGACTACCTGGACATGCTCGCCGGGTTCGGCGTCATGGGCCTCGGCCGCCACCACCCGGTCGTCCGCAAGGCCCTGCACGACGTGCTCGACGCCTCCCTCGCCGACCTGACCCGCTTCGACTGCCAGCCGCTGCCCGGGCTTCTCGCCGAGCGGCTGCTCGCGCACAGCCCGTACCTGGACCGGGTCTTCTTCGGCAACAGCGGCACCGAGGCCGTCGAGACCGCCCTGAAGTTCGCCCGCTACGCCACCGGCAGGCCGCGGATCCTGTACTGCGCGCACGCCTTCCACGGCCTGACCACCGGCTCCCTGTCCGTGAACGGCGAGAGCGGCTTCCGCGACGGCTTCGCCCCGCTCCTGCCGGACACGGCGGTGCCCCTCGGCGACCTCGACGCGCTGCGCCGGGAGCTCAAGCGCGGGGACGTGGCCGCCCTGATCGTCGAGCCCGTCCAGGGCAAGGGCGTGCACGAGCCCCCGCCCGGCTATCTGCGCGCCGCCCAGGACCTCCTCCACCAGCACAAGGCGCTCCTGATCGCCGACGAGGTGCAGACGGGACTCGGCAGGACCGGCGCCTTCTACGCCCACCAGCACGAGGAGGGCGTCGAGCCCGACCTGGTGTGCGTGGCCAAGGCGCTGTCCGGCGGCTACGTCCCGGTCGGCGCGACCCTCGGCAAGGACTGGATCTTCAAGAAGGTCTACTCGTCCATGGACCGGGTCCTGGTCCACTCCGCGAGCTTCGGGTCCAACGCGCAGGCCATGGCGGCCGGGCTCGCGGTCCTCGCCGTCATGGACGACGAGCGGACCGTCGCGAACGCGCGTGAGACGGGTGAGCTGCTCAAGGCCCGGCTCGCGGCACTCGTCGACAAGTACGAGCTGCTCAGCGACGTCCGCGGCCGCGGCCTGATGATCGGCATCGAGTTCGGCAGGCCGAAGTCCCTGAAGCTGCGCAGCCGCTGGACCATGCTCCAGGCCGCCCGCAAGGGCCTGTTCGCGCAGATGGTGGTCGTACCGCTGCTCCAGAAGCACCGGATCCTCACCCAGGTCTCCGGCGACCACCTGGAGGTCATCAAGCTCATCCCGCCGCTGATCATCGGCGAGAAGGAGGTCGACCGCTTCGTCGCCGCCTTCACCGACGTCATGGACGAGGCGCACGGGGGCGGCGGGCTGATCTGGGACTTCGGCAAGACGCTGGTGAAGCAGGCGGTGGCGAACCGGTAGCCGGACGGCCCGCCGCCCCGGAGGCTCCCGGCCCGGAGGCTCCCGGCCCGGCGGCTCGGCGACGGAAGGGCCGACGCCCCTTGCCTCTGAGGCAAGAAAATTGCCTCCCGGGTAAGGCTCTGGCTCAATCGAGGGTATGAGCCCTGCCACCCCGGACGCCGGTGAGGCGGCCGACGCGCTGCCCGCCGTCGCCCCGCAACTGCGTGAGCTGCGCCGCCGTGCCGCGCTGACCCTGGAGGCCGCCGCCCGCGCGGCCGGGCTCTCGCCCGCGCACCTGTCCCGCCTGGAGACCGGTCAGCGCCAGCCGTCCCTGCCGATGCTGCTCGCCCTCGCTCGTACCTACGGTACGACGGTCTCCGAGCTGCTCGGCGAGACGCCCGCCGACCGGGACGCCGTCGTCCGCGCCCCGGACATGGAGCCCACCGCCGCCGGCGGCTGGACGTACTGGCAGGCGGGCTCCCCGGGCCGCGGCATGCAGGCGCTGCGCGTGCACGTACCGCACGGCGCGCAGGGCGACATCGTGCGCGTGCACCCGGGGGAGGAGTGGCTGTACGTCCTGGAGGGCCGCCTGCGCCTGCGCCTCGGCGACACCTCGTACACCCTCGCGCCCGGCGACAGCGCGCACTTCGACTCGCTGACGCCGCACCGGATCGCCGCCGTGGACCACGGCGGCGCCGACCTCCTCTTCGTGCACACCTTGCTGCAGAGCCCCGCCGCCGCGCTATGTCTCGGCGGCCCCACCAAGGGAGACCGACATGACGGAATCTGAACCGAGGCAGCCCGCGCGCCGCATGTCCATGGAGGAGAAGTTCCCGCGCGCCCTGTGGGTCCGCCTGATCGTCTACGTGGCCGTGGGCCACCTGTTCGCGGGCTTCATCTACCTGCTGTTCGTCCTGGGCGGACAGAACCAGTAGCGCCCGCTCGCCTAGTCGAGGAGCCGCTCGCGCAGGCGCTCGCGCGTCACAGGGGCGAGGCCGAGGCCCTCGGTGAGGTAGGTGTCGGTGTCGCCCCAGGTCTGCTCGATGGTGTCGAAGGCCGCCGCCAGATACTCGGCGCGGGCGTCGAAGAGGGGGCTCAGGAGCTCCATGACCTCGGGCGACATGGCGTCCGGCGAGGTGGCGCTGCGGTGCACCTTGTAGCGGCGGTGCGCCGCGTTCGACTCCAGGTAGTCCGCCTCGATCGCCTCGCGCTCCACGCCGACGGCCAGCAGCGTCACGGCGATCGACAGGCCCGCGCGGTCCTTGCCCGCGGCGCAGTGCATCAGCGCGGGCACGCTGTCCTCGGCGAGCGCGTGCAGCACCCGGCCGTGCTCGGCCGTCCGCTCCCTGATGATCGTGCGGTACGAGGACGCCATGCGCTCGGCGGCCTTGCCGTCGGACAACGCGGTGCGCAGCTGGGCCAGGTCGCCGTCGCGCACCATCTTCCAGAACGCGGCGCCGTCGGCGGGGTCGGTCAGCGGCAGGTTGACGTTGCGCACGCCGGGCAGCTCCACGTCCGGGCCTTCGAGGCGCTGGTCCGCGGCGTTGCGGAAGTCGAAGACCGTGTGCAGGCCGAGCGAGGAGAGGAACGCGGCGTCGGCGGCGGTGGCGTGCGCGAGGTGGCCGCTGCGGAAGAGGACGCCGTGGCGGACCCGGCGGCCGTCGACGGTCGAAAGTCCGCCCACGTCACGGAAGTTGCGCACACCGGCGAGCTCGGGTTCGGTCGACGGAACCTGCTGCGTCACGGGCTCTCCTCTGGGTCGGGTCGTGTCGGCGCTCGTCGGACCGGCCGGGAGCGGGGCACCGCGCGGCTCGCCGCGGCGTGACGTCGGCGGCCGGTGGTCGCGCCTTCGACGATACGACACGGGTTCCTCAGGCAATCAGTGGCGGCGGAGCGCGCACAGGCGTTGCCCCGGTGGTCGCACGGGCTCGAAGATGTGCGTACGCCCGCGCGGCTGTTGAGATCTGTCAGAGGACCTGTGGGGGTTTGATGATCGAGGTCGGCGAGGACGGCCGTACGTGGCTCCTCTCGGGGCCCACCAGCAGCTACGCGCTCCGCCTCACCGGCAGGGACGAGCTGCTGCACCTGCACTGGGGCCCGCGGATCGCCCTGGCCGACGCCGAGGCCCTGGCCGCCGCGCCGCTGCCGCCCGAGCGGCCCTTCGAGTCCCGCATCGACGGGCACGAGGAGTATCCCGTCGAGGGCGGCCCCCGCTTCGTGCGGCCCGCGCTCTCGGTGCGCGGCGGCGGGGTGCGGGGCACCGAGTGGCGGTTCGCCGGCGCCTGGCACGACGAGGACGAGCTCCAGCTGAACTTCACCGACCCGGTGCACCACCTGGCGGTGCTGCTCGACTACCGGCTGCGCGGCGACGTGGTCGAGCGGTACGTGGTCGTCATGCACCAGGGCCCCGCCGGGTCGCCGGAGGTGGAGCTGCTGCGCGCCGACTCCGCGACCTGGACCCTGCCGCGCCGCGAGCAGTGGCGCCTGTCCCAGCTGCACGGCCGCTGGGCCGCGGAGTCGCGCCTCGTGCGCTCCGGGCTCACGTACGGGGAGCGGGTCATCGGCAGCCGTCGCGGGCACACCGGGCACCAGCACCTGCCCTGGGTGGCGCTCGACGCCGACGGCGCCACCGAGGAGCAGGGCGAGGTCTACGGCTGCGCGCTCGCCTGGTCCGGGTCGTGGCGCGTGGCGGTGCACCAGCTCCCGGACGGCGCGGTGCAGATCACGGGCGGCTCCGGCCACGACGACGCGGGGCAGCAGGTGCTCGGGCCCGGCATGGCGATCGTCACGCCCGTGTTCGCGGGCCTGTGGAGCGACGGCGGCTTCGGCGGGGCGAGCCGGGCCTGGCACGCCTACCAGCGCGCGCACGTCATCCCGGACGCCGACGAGGTGCGGCCCGTGCTCTACAACTCCTGGGAAGCCACCGGCTTCGACATCTCCGAGGAGCAGCAGCGGGGCCTCGCGGAGCGGGCCGCCGAGATGGGCGTCGAGCTGTTCGTCGTCGACGACGCGTGGTTCGGCCGACGCGTCAGCGACCGGTCCGGGCTCGGCGACTGGACGCCGAACCCGGACCGGTTTCCGGGCGGTCTGAAGCCGCTCGCGGACCATGTGCGCGGCCTGGGCATGCGGTTCGGGATCTGGGTGGAGCCGGAGATGGTGAACGCGGACAGCGACCTGTACCGCGCGCACCCCGACTGGGTGCAGCACCAGCCGGGCCGCACCCGCACGGAGTTCCGCAACCAGCTCGTCCTCAACGTGGCGCGCGAGGACGTGCGGGAGTACCTGTGGAAGCAGCTGGACGCGCTCCTCTCCAGCGCCCCGATCGACTATGTGAAGTGGGACTTCAACCGCTGCTTCACGGACCCCGGCTGGCCCGGCGAGGCCCACCCCGAGCGCCTGTGGTCCGCCCATGTGCACGCCGTCTACGACCTCATCGACCGGCTGCGGACCGCGCACCCGTCCGTCGCCTTCGAGTCCTGCTCGGGCGGCGGCGGCCGGGTCGACCTCGGCATCCTCGCCCGTACGGACCAGGTGTGGACCTCGGACAACACCGACCCGGTGGACCGCCTCGCCATCCAGCACGGGTTCAGCCAGGTGCACCCGGCGCGCGTGATGGCCGCCTGGGTCACCGACAGCCCCAACACCCAGCTCAACGGGCGGGTCAGCTCGCTGCGGTTCCGGTTCGTCAGCGCCATGGCCGGGGTGCTCGGCGTCGGCGGCGACCTCACGCGGTGGAGCGCGGCGGAACGGGCCGAGGCGCGCGGCTGGGTGGAGCTCTACAAGGAGATCAGGCCCGTCGTGCAGCTCGGCGAGCTGTACCGCCTCCGGGCGCCCGGCGAGGGGCTCAGCGCGGTGCAGTACGTGCGGGGCGACGAGGCCGTGGTGCTCGCCTGGCTGCGCGCGCAGGCGTTCGGCGAGGAGCCCGCCCCGGTGCGGCTGCGGGGGCTCGACCCCGCGGCGGCGTACGTGTGCCGGGACACCGGGGCGGTGCATCGGGGCGCGGTCCTGCTGCACCACGGCCTGCGCACGGGCCTCAGCGGAGATCTGGACGCGGCGGTCTTCCGGCTGAGCCGGGTCACGGCCGACCCGTCGAGGCCGTAGGCCTGGGTATTCCGGGTTGGCGCAATCTTGACCAATGGCTTATCTCACGCCACGTCAACCCCATATTACGGTGGCGTAGGTCACTTGACGGAAGGAAAGATGGGACGACGTGACAGCAGAGTCGACACCTTTCGTCAAAAACGTACCCACAGAGACCATTACCTCCTACGCGGCGGTCGGCGACAGCTTCACCGAGGGCGTGGGGGACCCCGGGCCCGACGGGACCTTCGTCGGCTGGGCCGACCGGCTCGCCGTCCTGCTCGACGACCTGGCACCGGAGCACACCTTCCGCTACGCGAACCTCGCGGTGCGCGGCAAGCTGCTCGACCAGATCGTCGCGGACCAGGTGCCCCGGGCCAAGGAGCTGGCCCCGGACCTGGTGACGTTCGCCGCGGGCGGCAACGACATCATCCGGCCCGGCACCGACCCGGACGACGTGGCCGAGCGCTTCGAGCGGGCCGTCGCCGACCTCTCGTCGGCCGTCGGCACCGTCGTGGTCACCACCGGCTTCGACACCCGGGGCGTGGCCCTCCTCAAGCATCTGCGCGGCAAGATCGCCACGTACAACGGCCACGTCCGCGCGGTCGCCGACCGCTACGGCTGCCCGGTGCTCGACCTGTGGTCGCTCAAGACCGTCCAGGACCGGCGGGCCTGGGACGCCGACCGGCTGCACCTGTCGCCCGACGGACACACGCGCGTGGCGCTGCGCGCGGCCCAGGTGCTCGGCCTCCCCGTGCCCGCCGACCCCGACCAGGCGTGGCCGCCGCTGCCGCCGCGCGGCACCCTCGAGGAGCGCCGCGACGACATCCACTGGGCGCGCGAGCACCTGGTCCCGTGGATCGGGCGGCGGCTGCGGGGTGAGTCGTCGGGCGACCACGTGGCGGCGAAGCGGCCCGACCTCATGCCGCTGACCTAAGCGCTTCGCTGGAATTGCCGCGATGGGCCGTCGATCGCCTGCGGACCGTCGTGGCTGGTCGCTCCCCCAAGTTCTCGGCTTCGCTCGAACAGGGGGGACCCCCTTCGCGGCGGAGCCGCATATCGGCACAGCCCCGCGCCCCTTCGGGGCGCTGCCGAACCGCACCACATTTCCACAAGACCGCTTAGATGCCGCTGACCCAGCTGTGGTGGACCTGACACGGCCGTCCTGAGGCGGCTGGAGGCACCCACCCGGTCCGCGACGGGGGTGGACCGGTGAGGTGACAGGGTGGGAGTGGCGTCCCCGCGCGCGCGTGCGCGGGTGCTGGGATGGCGGCCAGCCGTCCCCTGCGGGCCAGCCGCCTCCCTGCGGGACAGCTGTCCCGCTGCGGGCCAGCCGTCCCCTTGGCGGGGCGGCGGGCCGCCCGCACGGGGCGGACGACCGGCACACCGGAAGGACTCCCGCCCATGCCGCCACGCCCGAACGCGTCCCTACGTCCTCTCGCCACCGCCCTGCTCGCCCTCGCCGCGCTCGGGATCGGGGCCGCGCCCGCCGGGGCCGCCGCGCCGGTCGCCGAGGCGCCCGCCGCCGTGGCCGCGCGGAACCCCGCCACCGTGACCGTCACCGGCACCGGCTCCGCCAGCGCGGCGCCGGACCTGGCCGTGCTCACCCTGGGCGTCGAGGTGACCGCGCCGACGGCCAAGAAGGCGCTCGCCGGACAGAACGCCGCGGCACAGGCGCTGCTCACCGCCGTGCGGAAGCAGGGCGTCGCCGAGCGGGACGCCCGTACGGAGGGCCTGTCGCTGTCCGGCGTCTACAAGGACGTCGACGGCGCGTCCAAGCTCACCGGCTACCGGGCCTCCCAGTCCTTCTCGGTCACCGTGCGCAAGCTCGCCACCACGGGCCGGGTCCTCCAGGCCGCGATGGACGCCGCCGGTGACGCGGGCCGCGTCCACGGCGTGGCCTTCGACGTCGCCGACAAGCAGGAGCTGCGGGCCGAGGCCCGCGCGGCCGCCCACGACGACGCGCGCGCCAAGGCGGAGCAGTACGCGCGGCTGAGCGGACGCCCCCTCGGCCGCCTCGTCTCGCTCAGCGAGAACGACGGCGGCGGCCCGCGTCCCCTCGCGGTGCCCGTGGAGGCCGTCACCAAGGACCAGGGCGTCCCCGTCGCGCCCGGGGAGATCGAGGACCAGGTGACGCTCGTCGCGGTGTACGAGCTGGACTAGCGGCGTACGAGCCCGGCCGCGGGCCGTCAGGCCCGCGGGTCCGCCACGGACAGGCCCAGCCCTCGATCCACAGCCGCGGCCCTTGGTCCGCACGGACCGGCCCCGGCGGTCGTTGTCAGGGGTGGCGCACATAATGGGGAGGCCTGAGCAGCCCTGTTTCTGGAGGTGCGCCGTGTCCCGGTCCCTGAGCCCCCTGCTCCGCTCCCTGCGGACGCCCGCGTTCGGTGCGGATCCGGCCGGTGACCGGCTCGCGCGCATCCGCAGATCGCCGCATTTCGCCGACGGCTCGTTCCAGAACCCGGTGGGGGCGCGCACCAGGCCCTCCGGTTCCGCCCTGGAGTTCGCGAAGGTCTACTTCCGCCGCGAGGAGCGCTCCCGGCGCGTCCCGGCGGGCCACGTGCCGGTGCACGCCACGACCCTCGCGGACCTCGCCAAGCCCCCGGCGAGCGGCCTCAGGCTCACCTGGATGGGGCACTCCAGCGTCCTCGTCGAGATCGACGGGCGCCGGTTGCTCTTCGACCCGGTGTGGGGCGAGCGCTGCTCGCCCTTCGCCTTCGCCGGACCCAAGCGCCTGCACCCGGTGCCGCTGCCGCTCGCGGCGCTCGGCCCGGTCGACGCGGTCGTCATCTCGCACGACCACTACGACCATCTGGACCTGCCCAGCATCAAGGCCCTCGCGGGCACGGACACGGTGTTCGCGGTGCCGCTGGGCGTCGGCGCGCACCTGGAGCACTGGGGCGTCCCCGCGGACCGGCTGCGCGAGCTCGACTGGCACGAGTCCACGGCCGTCGGTGGCCTGACCCTGACGGCGACGCCCGCCCGGCACTTCTGCGGCCGCGGGCTGCGCAACCAGCAGCACACGCTGTGGGCGTCCTGGAGCGTCGCGGGCCCCGAGCACCGCGTCTTCCACAGCGGCGACACCGGGTACTTCCCGGGCTTCGCGGACATCGGCGCCGCCCACGGCCCGTTCGACGCCACGATGATCCAGATCGGCGCCTACTCGGAGTTCTGGCCGGACATCCACATGCGGCCCGAGGAAGGCGTGCGGGCCCACCTCGACCTCCAGGGCGGACGGCCGCACGGCGTGCTCCTGCCGATCCACTGGGGCACGTTCAACCTCGCGCCGCACGCCTGGTCGGAGCCCGGCGAGGGCACGCTCGCCGCCGCGCGCGCCGCGGGCGCCCCGGTGGCGCTGCCCATCCCCGGCGAGCCGTTCGAGCCCGCGTCCGACGCGGTGCCCGACGCCCCGTGGTGGCGCGAGATCGCCGTCGCGCCGGCGGGCGGCTGGAGCGACCACGCCCCGGGGCCCGCGCTGGGCGCGGCCGACCAGGAGACCGCACCCGTCGGCTGATGGCGGGTGACCGACGAAAGGGGCGCGTGACTCCGCGAAGGGAGCGCGCCCCTGGTCGGTGCGCCCGTGGGGAACGGGTGTCCTTCGTACGCCCTGTGCGGTGCACATCGCCGCGCCCGTACTGACGTACGACATATTTCGTCCTCTCGTACGACGCGTCATACCAGAGCGGGACGCTGTCCGCCGGACTTTGTCAACTGCCCACCGCACGCGAGGTCGTGACGACTACCGTGAGTGGCCGTCGGGCGACGCAGGGATGCCATCACGGCCTGCCGGCCGGCACCGCGATGCCATCGACGAGGTGCCGCAGTGGACCGCTGCGGCACGCGTCGCTACGTACCGAGGACGCTGATGTCTCACCTTCGCGCACCGGCAGCACGCGCAGACCGCCGTGAGGGCGGACGGCACGGACGCTCCGGGAGCCGCGCCGCGCCGCCCCCTCCCGAGACGCGCATACGGCTCCAGCTGATGCGCATCGCCGTACTGCCCGCCGTCGCCGTCGGCCTGTGCGGCTGTGCCGCCGTGCTCTTCATGATCCGGGCCGCGGGGGCCCGGCCGCAGCCGCCGCTGCTCGCCCTGCTCGGCGCCGCCGCCGGGCTCGGCGTCCTCGGCGTCGTCGTCGCCGCGGTGGCCGCCGACCGGACCGCGCGGTCCGTGCGCGACCGCGTCGTCGCGCTGCGCCGCGCCACCGCGCGCGGCCAGGCCGACCTGCGTGAACTCCTCGAACGGCTGCACCAGGGAGAGACCCCGGCGGTGCGCGAGCCCAGCGCGGTTCCCGCCCCCGCCAAGGACGAGTTCGGCCTGCTCGCCGACGAGCTGGCCCGCGCCCACGAGGGCGCCCTCACCGCCGTCGTCCAGGCGTCCCGTCTTTCCGGGCGGGCGGGCAACGAGCAGAAGGTCGAGGTCTTCGTGAACCTCGCCCGGCGCCTGCAGTCCCTGGTCCACCGCGAGATCTCGCTCCTGGACGAGCTGGAGAACTCCGTCGAGGACCCCGAACTCCTCAAGGGCCTCTTCCACATCGACCACCTGGCCACCCGCATCCGGCGGCACGCCGAGAACCTCGCCGTGCTCGGCGGCGCCGTGTCGCGGCGCCAGTGGAGCAGGCCCGTGTCGATGACGGAGGTGCTCCGCTCCTCCATCGCCGAGGTCGAGCAGTACTCGCGGGTCAAGCTGGTGCCGCCCGTCGACGGCACCCTGCGCGGCCACGCCGTCGCCGACGTCATCCACCTGCTCGCCGAACTCGTCGAGAACGCCACGGTGTTCTCCGCTCCGCACACCCAAGTCCTGCTGCGCGCGGGCCGGGTGACGTCCGGGCTCGCCGTCGAGGTCGAGGACCGCGGCCTGGGCATGCCCGTCGCCGAGCAGACCCGGATGAACCAACTCCTCGCCGACCCCGACCAGGTCAACGTCGCGAGCCTCCTCCAGGACGGCCGCATCGGCCTGTTCGTGGTCGCCGCCCTCGCCCGCCGCCACGGCATCGCGGTGCGCCTGCAGACCAACATCTACGGCGGCGTCCAGGCCGTCCTGATCCTGCCCCAGGGGCTGCTCGGCGCCGACCAGGACGCCCCGTCCGCCCCCCGCGGCGCCACCTCCGCCGCCCCCGCGGCCGCCCCCGCCTCGGCCCACACCTCCGCCCCCACCTCCCCGCGGTCCGCCGCGCCGCCCACCCCCGGCGCCGCGCACGCGACCGTCACCGCGCCCGCCCCGCACCCGGCCGCCGCACCCCACGAGCAGCCGTCCCACCCGTCCTACCGGAACGGCACCCCGGCCCACCGGCCCGCCGCCCCACACCCCTCAGGGGCCACCGCCACCCCGCCCGCCCCGCTCCCCGTCCGCGGCCCGCGCGGCGACCGGCCCACCCCCGCCGAAGCCCTGCCCGGCATCCGCCCCGAGGACCGGAGCGTCACCGCCGAGCACACCGCGGCCCCGCCCGTGCCCCGCAACGGCGGCGTGCGCGGCCGGGTCGGCAAACCCCAGCTGCCCCGCCGCCGCGCCCAGGAACACCTCGCGCCACAGCTGCGCGACGCCCGCGCCCCGCGCCCGGCCGACGACCAGCTCGTCGGCCACGACCCGGGCCTGATGGCCGCCTTCCAGCGCGGCATCGGCCTCGCCCAGGCCGCCCAGGCCCGGGACGCCCTGCCCGACCACGACGTCAGCGCCTCCCCGGGGCCCGGCGACAGAGCCGACCGCACCGGCCCCCTCCGCCGGAGCGACCAGGGCGGCTGACAACGCACCACCCCCCACCCCCGTCCGCCCCGCGGACGTCGAGAACCCTCTCTCGAACCCGTACTTTCCAAGGAGTCGATCCACCATGGCGAGCGATGCGCCGACCGGCCAGGTATCCGATCTCGACTGGCTGATGAGCGGCCTCGTCCAGCGCGTGCCGCACACCCACAGCGCCGTCCTGCTCTCCTGCGACGGACTCGTGAAGTCGGTCCATGGCCTCGACCCGGACAGCGCCGACCACATGGCCGCGCTCGCCTCAGGGCTCTACTCCCTCGGGCGCAGCGCGGGCGTCCGCTTCGGCGACGGGGGCGACGTGCGCCAGGTGGTCGTGGAGCTGGACTCCACCCTGCTCTTCGTGTCCACCGCCGGTTCCGGCACCTGTCTCGCCGTGCTCGCCGGGCGTGAGGCGGACGCCGCGGTGCTCGGGTACGAGATGGCGATGCTGGTCAAGAGCGTGCGCCCGTACCTGGTCACAGCGCCGCGCCAGCACGCCGGTGAGCCCGCGTCGATGAGGCGCTGAGCGTGGGGGCCCCGCACGACGGGCCATGGCTCGACGACGCCGCAGGGCGGCTCATCCGCCCGTACACGGTCAGCAACGGTCGCACCAGACCGACCACGCGGCTCGACCTGCTGTCCCAGGTGAGGGCGACCGGCACCACCCCCGCCGGCTACCTCGGCCCGGAGCACGCCCTCGCCCTCGGCATGTGCGAGGCACCCACGTCGGTGGCGGAGATCGCCGCCCAGCTGAAGCTGCCCGTGGCGGTGACCAAGGTGCTCCTGTCCGACCTCGTCGACTGCGGGGCGATCACCACCAGAGCCCCGGACTTCTACCACAACCCGACTGACCGGTCCCTGTTGGAGGCAGTGCTCGATGGACTACGACGACAGCTCTGACGCCTTCCCCACCGCGCTGAAGATCCTCGTGGCGGGCGGGTTCGGGGTCGGCAAGACGACCTTCGTGGGCGCGGTCAGCGAGATCGCGCCGCTCAGCACGGAGGAGTTGCTCACGACGGTCAGCGAAGCCACCGACGACCTGTCGGGCGTGGAGAACAAGACCACGACGACCGTCGCCATGGACTTCGGCAGGATCACGCTCGACCCCGAACACGTCCTGTACCTGTTCGGCACACCCGGACAGGAACGGTTCTGGTTCATGTGGGACGAGCTGTCCGAAGGGGCGCTCGGCGCGGTGGTGCTCGCCGACACCCGGCGCTTGGAGGACTGCTTCGCCGCCGTCGACTTCTTCGAGCAGCGCGGCATGGGATTCATCGTCGCCGTCAACGAGTTCGACGGCGCCTACCGCTACGAGCCCGACGAGGTCCGCACCGCCATCGACCTGGACCCGCAGGTGCCGGTCGTGCGCTGTGACGCGCGGATCTCCAGCTCCGGCATCCAGACGCTGCTCACGCTCGTCCGCCACCTGCTCGCCCACGCCCCCGCCACGCCCACGTCGGGAGCCCACACATGACCCATGGAGCACACGCATGATCTACGAAGCGACCGGCCGCCTGCTGGTGACCCCGGTGGACAAGGGGGCGGCCGTACGGGTGCGCAGGCTGCGGGAGCTGGACCTCGGCGAGCGGCCCGAACCCGGGCTCGACACGTTCGCCGACCGCCTCGCCCGGGTCATGGACGCCCCGTACGCCATGGTCAACTTCATCGGCGAGGAACGGCAGTTCTTCGCCGGGCTGCACCGGGCCGAAGGCCCGCCCCTCGAGCCCGGGGCGCTCGGGCTCGGGGCGAACGGGATGGGCGAGGAGACGGACGAGCCCGTGGCGCGGCCGTTCGCCGAGCGCCGCCTCGCGCGGGACCGCGGCTACTGCCCGCACGTGGTGGTGCGGGGCAAGGCGCTGGTCCTGGAGGACGTCCGCGACTACCCGCGGTTCGCGGGCAACCCGGTCGTCGACGAGTTCGGCGTCCGGTCCTACCTGGGCGCGCCCCTGATCGACCGGACCGGGATCGCGCTCGGCACGGTGTGCGTCCTGGACGTGGAGCCCCGGCCGTGGGGCCGGGCCGGGCTCGACACGATCAAGTCGATGGCGGCGGAGCTTGTGGATTGGATCCACCTGCGCGAGGGGGAGCCGGGCGCGGCCCCGTGACGTCGGTCGTCTGCGGCTTCGTCGGGGCTGGTCGCGCAGTTCCCCGCGCCCCTTCGGGGCGCTCCCCACGCCAGGTGCCACTCAAGTCAGTTGCCAGGAAGGTACGTTGACGATGCAAGGGCACGGTCCTACGGTGCGAGGCCCCTGAACCCGGCGAAAGGTTCACCGCATGAGCGACCTCCGGCTCGGCGTCCTCGGCTACGGACTGCGCGGCCCCCTCGCCCGCACCGCCCACCGCCCCGGCGCGGGCGCCCGCGTCACCGCGCTCGCCGACCCCGACGAGGCCGCGCGGACCCGCGCGGCCCGCGACTTCCCGGGCCTCAGCACAACCGCGGACCCGCGCGAGGTCATCACGGCCCCGGACGTGGACGCCGTCCTCGTCCTCACCCCCGACCACACCCACGAACCCCTCACCCGCGCGGTGCTGCGCCAGGGCAAGCCGGTCTTCGTCGAGAAGCCCCTGGACGTGACCGTCGAGGCGAGCGACGCCATCCTGCGGACCGCGTACGAGACCGGTACGCGCCTGTACGTGGGGCACAACATGCGCCACATGCCGGTCGTGCGGCTGATGCGGGACATCGTCGCGCGCGGCGAGATCGGGACCGTCAAGACGGTCTGGGTGCGGCACTTCGTGGGCTTCGGAGGCGACTGGTACTTCAAGGACTGGCACGCCGAACGGCAGTACACCACGGGCCTGCTGCTCCAGAAGGCCGCCCACGACCTCGACGTCGTGCACTGGATCGCGGGCGGCTACACCCGGCACGTCCAGGCGCTCGGCGACCTCATGGTCTACGGCGACATCCCGCACCGCCGCGCGCCGGGCGAGCCCAAGCCCGACGGCGGCCCCGTCGCGGACGGCGCCTGGCCGCCGCGCGCCCAGCGGGACCTGAACCCGGTGATCGACGTGGAGGACGTGTCCCTGGTCAACCTGCGCCTCGACAACGGCGTGCTCGCCGCCTACCAGCAGTGCCACTTCACCCCCGACTACTGGCGCAACTACACCGTCATCGGCGACGCGGGCCGCCTGGAGAACTTCGGCGACGGCCCAGGAGGCGTGGTCCGGGTGTGGAACGGCGGGCGCTCGCTCCACCGCGGCGAGGGCGACGCCGAGTACCCGATCGGGGGCTTGGTCGACGAGTCGGGACACGGCGGCGCCGACCCGCTGATCATCGACGAGTTCCTGCGCTTCGCCCGCGAGGGCGGGCCCACCGACACCTCGCCGGTGGCCGCGCGCATGGCCGTCGCCGCGGGCGTGGGCGCCACCCGGTCGCTGCGGGACGGCGGCGGCCCGCGGGAGGTGCCGCCGCTCGACGCGGAGCTGATCGCGTACTTCGAACGGGGGCAGATCCGCTAGCGGACGCGGGCCCCGTGGACCGGTGCGGGGCCCGGTGCACCTGGGGTCTGAAGGAAAGCTGCGGCCGCGGTTAAGAAATCCTCGATGGACCCGTGCCGTGACGTACGGAAGATTGCTGTGCGGATGTGGCCGGTGGGATGCCGGTCAGCCACTTCCCTAGGTCGCATGACAGGAGCCGTCGCGTGAAGGCGCTGGTCAAGGAGAAAGCGGAGCCCGGGCTCCGTCTCATGGAGGTACCGGAGCCGGTCATCGGGCCCGGCGACGTCCTGATCAAGGTGCTGCGCACCGGGATCTGCGGGACCGACCTGCACATCCGGGCCTGGGACGGCTGGGCGCAGCAGGCGATCTCGGCGCCGCTGATCGTCGGGCACGAGTTCGTCGGCGAGGTCGTCGAGACCGGCCGGGACGTGGCGGACGTCAAGGCGGGCGACCTGGTCAGCGGCGAGGGCCACCTGGTGTGCGGCAAGTGCCGCAACTGTCTGGCCGGGCGGCGCCATCTGTGCCGGGCCACGGTCGGGCTCGGCGTGGGGCGCGACGGCGCGTTCGCGGAGTACGTCGCGCTGCCCGCGGGCAACGTCTGGGTGCACCGGGTGCCGGTGGACCTCGACATCGCCGCGATCTTCGACCCGTTCGGCAACGCCGTGCACACCGCCCTGTCGTTCCCGCTGGTCGGCGAGGACGTGCTGATCACCGGGGCCGGGCCGATCGGTGTGATGGCCGCCGCCGTCGCGCGCCACGCGGGCGCGCGCAACGTCGTGGTCACCGACGTCAGCGAGGAGCGCCTGGTGCTCGCCCGCAAGGTCGGCGTCAGCCTCGCCCTCAACGTCGCCGACGCCACCATCGCCGACGGCCAGCGCGAGCTGGGCCTGCGCGAGGGCTTCGACGTGGGCCTGGAGATGTCCGGCAACCCGCGCGCGATGCGCGACATGGTCGCCAACATGACCCACGGCGGCAAGATCGCCATGCTCGGCCTGCCGTCCGAGGAGTTCGCGGTCGACTGGGCGCGGATCGTCACCTCGATGATCACGATCAAGGGCATCTACGGCCGCGAGATGTTCGAGACGTGGTACGCGATGTCCGTGCTCCTCGAGGGCGGCCTCGACCTCACGCCCGTCATCACCGGCCGCTACGGCCACCGCGACTTCCAGGAAGCCTTCGACGACGCGGCGAGCGGCCGCGGCGGCAAGGTCATCCTGGACTGGACCGTCTGACCCGGGCCCCGCCCGCCCCCGCCCCCTCCTCCGAACTCCCGAAGGGCTCCTCGATGTTCGACTCCGTACGCGCCGACCTCGCCGCCACCCTCGACGAGATCCGCGCCGCAGGCCTGCACAAGCCCGAGCGGGTCATCGGCACCCCGCAGTCGGCGACCGTCGCCGTCACCGCGGGAGGCCGCCCCGGCGAGGTGCTGAACTTCTGCGCGAACAACTACCTCGGCCTCGCCGACCACCCCGAGGTGATCGCCGCCGCCCACGAGGCGCTCGACCGCTGGGGCTACGGCATGGCCTCCGTGCGCTTCATCTGCGGCACCCAGGAGGTCCACAAGGAGCTGGAGGCGCGCCTGTCCGCGTTCCTCGGCCAGGAGGACACGATCCTGTACTCCTCCTGCTTCGACGCCAACGGCGGCGTCTTCGAGACGCTGCTCGGGCCCGAGGACGCGGTGATCTCCGACGCCCTCAACCACGCCTCGATCATCGACGGCATCCGGCTCTCCAAGGCCCGCCGCTTCCGCTACGCCAACCGTGACATGGCCGACCTGGAGAAGCAGCTCAAGGAGGCCACCGAGGCCGGTGCCCGGCGCAAGCTCGTCGTCACCGACGGCGTCTTCTCCATGGACGGCTACGTCGCCCCCCTTGCGGACATCTGCGACCTCGCCGAGCGGTACGACGCCATGGTCATGGTCGACGACTCGCACGCCGTCGGCTTCGTCGGCCCCGGCGGCCGGGGCACCCCCGAGCTGCACGGCGTCATGGACCGCGTCGACATCATCACCGGCACCCTCGGCAAGGCGCTCGGCGGCGCCTCCGGCGGCTACGTCGCCGCGCGCGCCGAGATCGTCGCGCTGCTGCGCCAGCGCTCGCGCCCCTACCTGTTCTCCAACACGCTCGCCCCGGTGATCGCCGCGGCCTCGCTGAAGGTCCTCGACCTCCTTGAGGCGGCCGGTGACCTGCGCGAGCGCCTGGCGGCGAACACCCAGCTCTTCCGCTCCCGCATGACCGCCGAGGGCTTCGACGTGCTGCCCGGCGACCACGCCATCGCGCCCGTCATGATCGGGGACGCGGCGAAGGCCGGACGCATGGCCGAGCTGCTCCTGGAGCGCGGCGTGTACGTCATCGGCTTCTCCTACCCGGTGGTGCCGCAGGGCCAGGCCCGGATCCGCGTGCAGCTGTCCGCGGCGCACTCCACGGAGGACGTGGGGCGGGCCGTCGACGCGTTCGTCGCTGCGCGGGCTGAACTGGAGTCGGCCGGGGCCTAGTGCCCCCGGGGCCCGGGCGGGTGGGGCCGTACTCCCGCCCGCCCCTTCGTCGCGCTGCGCGCTCGTCCTCAAACGCCGGACGGGCTTGATGGTTGCGCACGTGCGTCCGTCGTCACGGGACGGATGTGGTGCGGGGCGGCACGCGGGCGGTGAGTGGGAGAATCGGGGGCATGATCGAAGCCCGGCGGTTGCACATCCTGCGCGCGGTGGCCGACCACGGCACCGTCACCGCCGCGGCCGCCGCCCTCTACCTCACCCCGTCCGCCGTGTCGCAGCAGCTCACGGCCCTTGAGCAGGAGACGGGGCACCGGCTCGTGGACCGCTCGGCCCGGGGGGTGCGGCTCACCCCCGCGGGCGAGATCCTGCTGACGCACACCAACGCCGTGCTGGCCCAGCTGGAGCGGGCCGAGGCCGAATTGGCCGCGTACAGCTCGGGCGCGGCGGGGACGGTGACGCTCGCGGCGTTCGCGACGGGCATCGGCCTGGTCGTGGCGCCCGCCCTGACCCGCCTCGCCGAGACCGCGCCCGGCATCCGGGTGCGCGTCCAGGACGCCGAGGGCGACGCCAGCCTGCCGATGGTGCTCGACCGGCAGGTGGACGTGGCGGTGGCCGTGGAGTACCGCGGCGCGCCCGGCGCCGACGACCCGCGCCTGACGCGCGTACCGCTGTACGCCGAGCCGTTCGACGCGGTGCTCCCCGTGACGCACCGGCTCGCCGACGGCGGCCGGGTGCCGCTCGCCGACCTCGCCAAGGACGCGTGGATCGGCCCCTTCCCCGGCAACCCCTGCCACGACGTGGTGGTCCTCGCCTGTGAGCAGGCCGGGTTCCAGCCGGTCATGGAGCATTCATCGGATGACTTCCGCGCGGTCGTCGCCCTGGCGTCGGCGGGCGCGGGGGTGGCCCTCGTGCCCCGTTCCGCGTTGCGGGGCATGGACGTGACCGGGGTGGCGGTCCGGCCCGTGGACGGGATCGCGCCCACGCGACGGGTGTTCGCCGCCGTGCGCTGCGGCGCGGAGGCGCACCCGCTGATCGCACCGGTGCTCGGCGCCCTGAAGGACGCGGCGGCCGAGGACTGAGGCGGCGCCGCCCGGCTCGCCGAGCTGCGCGGCGAGGTCGTCGACGCCACCCATGCGCCGGGCGCCGACCTCAGCTACGACCGGCCGCCCCCAGAGCCCGCCTCCCCGGGCGGCGGAGGGTTGGCGGCCCGCGCGCGGGGGGAGGCGTGGGCAGGACGCAGTCGCAGCCTGACAGGGAGCTCCTCGATGCCGGACCACGAGCACGCGCGCGTGACACCCGTGACCTACACCGCGGGGCTGCTGACCGCGCCGGACGGCGTACCCGTCGCCACCTACACCTGGCAGCCCCGCGACGGCAGGCCCCGCGCCTTCGTCCAGATCGCCCACGGAGCCGCCGAACACGCCCTGCGCTACGACCGGTTCGCCCGCCACCTCACCGCGCACGGCTACGGCGTGGTGGCCTCCGATCACCGGGGCCACGGGGCGACGGCCCAGGCCACGGGCGGCTACGGGGTCGCGGCGGCGGGGGAGACATCCGATGATTGGCCCGACGCATGGCGGGCGATCGTGGACGACCTCAAGGCCGTCGGCGACCAGGTCCGCAGCCTCCACCCCGGCACCCCCGTGGTGCTGTTCGGGCACAGCCTCGGCTCGATGCTCGCCCGGGACCACGCCCAGGAGTACCCCGACGGGCTCGCGGGCCTCATCCTGTCCGGCACGTTCCGCTCGCTGCCCCGCGCCGAGACCGAGTCGGCGCTCGCGCGGCTGCGGGCCGAGGTCGCCGCTGGCGGGCGGGCGGCCCGCTCGTCCTTCGTCGCGGAGCTGTTCGCCGCGTTCAACGACGCCTACCCGTACCGCACCGGCTTCGAGTGGCTCTCGCGCGACGAAGCCGAGGTCGACGCGTACGTCGCCGACGAGCGCTGCGGCTTCCCGTTCTCGGCGGGGCTCTCGCTGGACTGGGTGCGCGCCGTCCGCAAGATCAACGATCCGCGGCAGCTCGCCCGCATCCCCGCGGACCTGCCCGTCCACGTCGCCGTCGGCACGGAGGACCCCTGCCATCAGGGCATGACGCTCGTCTACGAGCTCCTGGAGGACCTCCGCTACGCGGGCGTGCGCGACCTCGGCTGGAAGGCGTACGACGGTGCGCGGCACGAGATCCTGAACGAGACCGACCGGGACGAGGTGCAGCGCGACCTCACGGACTGGCTGGACGCGCGCGTGGGGTGAGCAAGGCCTCGGCGGGTGGCTGTCAGTGGCGTTGGCTACCGTTCGTTCCATGGTCAACGCCGACGACGTACGCCGTACCGCCCTCGCTCTGCCGGACACGACGGAGAAGATCGCCTGGAGCATGCCGACCTTCCGGGTCGCGGGGAAGATGTTCGCCACGCTCCCCGAGGACGAGACGTCCATCGCCGTGCGCTGTCCGAAGGTGGAGCGGGACGAGCTGGTGCTGGCGGAGCCCGAGAAGTTCTGGATCGCCGAGCACGAGGCGTCCTTCGCGTGGGTGCGGGTGCGGCTCGCCGCGCTCGACGAGCCGGAGCTCGGGGACATCCTCGCCGACTCCTGGCGCCAGGCCGCGCCCACGCGCCTCCTTGAGGCCCACCCGGGGCTGGGGGTGCCCGCCGAGTAGCCCTGCCGGGGGCTTCCCCAAGCCCGCCCCTTCCCGAAACTGGGGGCTCCGCCCCCAGACCCCCGCTCCTCAAACGCCGGAGGGGCTGAAAACACAGCCGCGAGCGGCACCATTCAGCCCGTCCGGCGTTTGAGGACGAGGCGCGGAGCGCCGAAAAACGGGGGCACGGGGGCGGAGCCCCCGGATCGGGAAGGGGCGGGTCAGGGGCGCCCCGCGAGGTCAGGCCAGGAAGCCGGTGACGCGGGCGCGTAGGGAGGCCGGGTCCAGGCCGTGGGCGCGGAGGTGCTCGTCCTGGCGGCCGTAGCGCCGCAGCTCGGCCCGGCCGACGCCGAGCCCCAGGACCCGGTGCGGCACATCGACGAGCGCGTCGTTCGCGGCGGCCGTCGACGTCCCGGCGAGGTAGGGCTCGACGAGGACGACGTCGGCGGTGCCCGCCCCGACGGCCCGGCGCAGCGCGTCCCCGTCGAAGGGCCGCACCGTCGTCGCGTACAGGACGGTGACGTCGAGGCCCTCCGTCGCCGCGAGGACGTGGTCGAGCAGCGGCCCGACGGCGACGACGACGCCCCCGCGCCCCTCGCGCACGGTGAGGAAGCGCCTGCCGTCCACGGGCATCGGCGCCGCGTTGGACTGCGTGGACAGCCGTACGTAGGCCTTGTCGTCCGCGGGTGCCGCCCCGGCCCCCGGGCCCACGGCGTGCCGCAGGAGCACCTCGGCCTCGTCCGGGTGGCCCGGGACGTGCACGGCCCAGCCGTCCAGGGTGTCGAGGACCCCGACGTCGCCCGGCGCCATGTGCGTGAAGCCGCCCTCGGGCCAGTCGAAGGACGCCGCCGCGCTGACGAGGACCCCGCCCACGCCCTGGTGCCCGAAGTCGAGCTTGATCTGCTCGAAGGGCCGCTCCACGAGGAAGCTCGCGAAGGTGTGCACGACGGGCCTGAGGCCCGCGAGCGCCAGGCCCGCGCCCGCGCCCACGAGCAGCTGCTCGCGGATCCCGACGTTGATCACCCGGTCCGGGTGTGCGCGCATCGCGTCCTTGAAGGCGTCGACGCCGATCTCGGCGAGGACGACGGCGACGCGCGGGTCCTCGTCGAGCAGCCGGGACATGACGGGGGCGAAACGGTCTCGCATGGTGTCCATGGGGGAGGGGTCCTTCCGGGAGGGGGCGGGTGCGGGGCGGTGGCGCGGGGGTCAGGCGGACTTGGGCTCGCCCGCGAACTCCTTGGGCTCGACGCGGGCCACGACCACGTGCGGGCGCCCCGGGTGCGGCGCGGTGAAGGCCGCGTACAGGGCGTCGTGGTCACGGCCGTCGACGGTCACGGCGGACCAGCCCGCGGCCTCGAAGCGGGCGGCGATGCCGCCGGGGCGCGCGTAGGTGGCGGAGGCGTTGTCGATCACGAGCGTGTGCAGCCGCTCCAGGCCCGCGGGCCCGGCGTAGGCGATGGCCTCGTGGTTGCTGCCCTCGTCCAGCTCGGCGTCCCCGACGAGCACCCACACGTGCGGGTCCGTGAGCCCGCGCGCCGTCAGGCCGAGGGCGGTGCCGACCGCGAGGGGCAGGCCGTGCCCCAGGGAGCCGCTGCCGATCTCGGCGCCCGGCACGAGGACCCGGTCCGGGTGGTGCCCGAGCGGTGAGTCGTACCCGCCGAAGCCCTCCAGCCAGTCCACGGGCAGGAAGCCCTTGGCGGCGAGGACCGCGTAGTAGGCCATCGGCCCGTGGCCCTTGGACAGCAGGAAGCGGTCGCGCCCCGGGTCGTCCACGCCCTCGGGTGTGACCCGCAGCACACGGTCGTAGAGGACCCAGAGCGCGTCGAGCGTGGACGTCGCCGCGGGGCCGTGCTTCTCGTCGCCCGTCATCAGGCCCATCAGGCCGGGGAGGTCCGCGTACGTGTAGGTGCGTGCCGTTGTCGTCGTCATGCCGACGAGCCTGCAACCTCAAGCAGGCTTGAAGTCAAGGAGGAAAGGTGGGAGCGATCATCGGCCGGAGTGCGGTATGGTTTCGGTGCGCGTTCGGCCAGGGGAAAGCCCAGGTCAGCGGGTAACGGGACGTGGCGCAGCTTGGTAGCGCACTTGACTGGGGGTCAAGGGGTCGCAGGTTCAAATCCTGTCGTCCCGACCAGCTTCACAGCGGGTCGAAGGCCGTTTTCGCAGCGATGCGGAAGCGGCCTTTTGTCGTGCCCGCTTGTCGTGCCCGCGGCGCCGGGCCAGGGCCCGCCAAGGCGGTAGCGCCCCGGCCGGGCGCCGCGCGTGGCGCGCGTCACGTCAGCTTCGGCATCTCGCCCTCGGTCGTCGCCAGGTCGATGACGGAGAACGCGGCACCCTGCGGATCGGCCACCGTCGCGAAGCGGCCGAACGGCGAGGACATCGGCCCGAAGAGCAGTCGGCCCCCGCTCCGCTTCACCAGGTCCACGGCCGCGTCGCAGTCGTCGACGCCGAAGTACACGTTCACGTGCGGCGGCACCTCGGCCGGCGCCTCCGGCGGCATCTTCATGCGCCCCACGACCGGCCGCCCTTCGAGCTGCCAGACGTGGAAGTCGACGTGCTCGTCCTCCATGCGCTTGACCTCGAAGGGGAAGACCGCGGGGAAGAAGGCGTCCGCCTTCTCCGCCTCCCGCGTCGTGACCTCCGCCCAGCAGAACGCGCCCGGGGCGCCCACGAGCTCGAAGCCCCGGTGGCTGCCCGGCTGCCACACGCTGAAGTACACGCCGCTCGGATCCTGCGCCGTGGTCATGGTGCCGAAGTCGCCGACGGGCATCGGCTCCATCACGAGGGTGCCGCCGTGGTCGCGGATCCTGCCCGCGGCGGCGGCGATGTCCGGCGTCTCGAAGTACAGGTTCCAGGCGGGCGGCTGCCCGGCCATGTCCGGCATCTGCGGCATCACCGCCGCCGCGGCCTTGCCGTCCTTGTACGCCTGCGTATAGCCGCCGAACTCGGCCGACCCCTCCGCGAAGGTCCAGCCGAACAGTTCGCCGTAGAAGTCCTTGGCCGCCCCGATGTCGGGGAACATGGCGTCCGCCCAGCACGGGGTGCCCTCAGGGTTCGTGGACATGGTGCTCCGACCTCCCGCCCCCCTGGGATGGGACAGCGCGCTCCGGGCGCGAGGCGGCGCGCCCCGCGCCCGCAGCCCGCGCTCCCCTCCACGCTAGGCCCAGGAGCGACAACCGGCCAACGGCCGGGACGTGTGTGTGCCCTGCACACGGCCGGGGACGGGCCACCGGCGGAGCGCCGGGCACCGGCCGCCTCCCCAGTGCAATGATTCGAAAGCTTGCGCGTGGTGCCACAATGGTGCGACGATGGCGCCATGGAACTCACGCGGTACGTCGACCATCTGCGGCAGGAGCTCGCCGCGGCGGTCGAGGCGGGCGACGAGGAGACGCGCGACCTCGCGGGACGGCTGGTCGCACCGCTGGCTTCCGCCGTACGACTCACGCTGCTCGATGCCTTGTCGACCGCCGTGGACGAGATCACCCGCGACATGGCGCCGGGGTCCGTCGAGATCCGCCTGCGCGGCCTGGATCCGACCTTCGTGGTCAAGCTGCCCCCGCAGGACCGTTTCTTCGGTGGGGAGGACGACCGGGACCACGACCGTGGGCACACGGGTGTGGTGCCATCCTTGGTGTCACTGGCGCCACTGACGGCGAACGGGGACGAGGGGGCGACATCACGCATCAACTTCCGGCCGCCGGAGCACCTCAAGGCGAGGATCGAGGAGGCCGCGGGCCGGGAGCAACTGTCGGTCAACGCCTGGCTGGTCCGGGCGGTGTCCGCGACGCTGGAGCACGACGACCGCGGCCGTCGGGCCGACCGGCGCGTCCCGCACGGCGCTCCGGCGAGCGCCCAGCGCTTCACGGGCTGGGTGAACTGACCCGGTGACGCGCGGCCGAGCGGTACCGTGCCCGGTTCGACCCCGGCACGGGCCGCGTCCCTAGAAGCTTCGGCCCGCTGTGCTGCCGCGCGGCGGACCGATCCAGCGGCCCTGGAGACCGACCTCCCCCGGCGGTTTCCAGGGCCGCACCCTTCCGGCGTGGGCCGGTGCACTGATTATGCACGCCGTTCCTGTGAACTCGGCCGCGCGGCGCCCTTGTTCGGAAATCCGCCGGGCTCTCCCGCGTCATCGCGGAGTGGCTTCTCCGTGAACTGCCGACGCCATGCTCCCATTTCGGCCAGGCCCCGCACTGAGGCATATCCATCGAGGCGCCGTCGTATGCCGCTCCGCTGCGCCGAGTTCGGTGTTCGGCGTACGCGCATATGTCCTTGAGCGGGGCTTCAATTGCGGAGCGGAACGTGGCGTTAGAGGGGCAACGCTGTCAACGTGGCCACCGGGAAATTCCACTTAACGAACGGAAACGGGAAGGCGGCGAGCGGACCGCGAGGAGGGCTAGCGGTCCGCCAAGTGCAACCGTTCCCGGCCGTTCTGCGGCAGGGGCGTCGGGCAGCACGGAAGGTGTCGCGGGACGGGCCGATGCGTGAGCCGCTGATACGTGTACGCGGCCGAAACCAAGGTCATGTGGTGATACCAGCCGGGGAACGAACGGCCCTCGAAGTCGAGGAGGCCGAAGTGCCGCTCCATGCCCGCGACGGCCGCGGTGGTGCCGTGACGACGCGTGGCCAGTGAGGCAACGTTGTCGAGGCGGCGATGCGTGAGGCTGGTGAGCCACATGACCCCTTGGCCGCCTTCGGGGAGCACTTCGGTGAAGAGCCTATAGGGGTATTCCGGGGTGGCCCCGGCCCGCGCACCCGGCATCCGTACCAGGATCGACTGGACCATCAGCTCCTGCTGGCGGCCGTCCGGGGCGGTCACCAGGACGGTCTCGGTGTTGCCCTGCGAGACATGGGTCCGCGCGCTGACCGGCTCCGGGCCGTTGGGGGTGCGCTCGCCGACGGGCAGGACCTTCAGGTGCGGGGGGACGGCGACGACGAAGTCGCGGGCGCGCAGGCTGAGACCGCGCAGGAAGAGCGCGACGTCGGGGTCGTCGCTCATGTCGGCGACCACCGGCGCGGTCGTCGGCTCGGTCCTGGCCTCCAGGGTGTCGACCAGGTCCAGGGCCTGCGCCCACAGCGGGCGGTGGGACACCTCGTCGGGGATCCGGGCGCGGCGGCGCAGCTGCGGGTCCTCGGTCCAGGCAGCGGGCAGCAGCAGCCGCCATTCGACCGGGACCTGGAGGGCACCGATGCAGAGGAACGCGCCGAGACCGAGCTGGCAGTTGAGGGTGCGGCCGGTGGCCGGGTCGAAGTAGCGGTGCACGCCCACGGAGCGGTCGCCGCGCTTGGGCAGCACCGCACGGCCGATCGCCCAGGTGGGAGCGGGTCCGTGGCCCTCCGCCCAGCGGGTCAGCTCGTGCATCACCGGCTCCCAGTCCCAGGGGCTGAGGCTCACGAACTGGCGCAGGGACTGCACCGCGGTGGGAGAGGCCGAGACGGCTCCGGCCAGGCGGCGCACCGACTTCTTGCCGGGAGTGATGAGCAGCCCCGCCAGATAGGCGCCGGCCCAGCGGCGCTGGTCCGCGCGGCGCAGGTTCTGGAAGACCTGGTCGGTGAAGTCGCTGAAAGGTGACGCGAGATGGGGGTCGGGTACCTCGCTGACCGGAGTCGATAGTGGCAATGCGCAGGGCACAACCATGTTGCAATCCCTCCCGGACATCCCTGAGCGGCGGCTGCCGAGCGTTGAGTCTAGGATCCGAGAGCGCCGCGCACCATCTTGCTGCGGGCGTGACAGATGTGACAACCACGGCTGCAAATTGGGGCGTAGACGCCTCTTCGGGGCACTCGGCACGTCGGCGGACCGCCCGCGCCCGAGCCCTCCGCCGCGGTGTCGCGCGGTCGACGGCCGCCCCGGTCACGAGCCGGGCGGAATGTCGCTTGCCGATTCCACTGGTCCTGGCCACCCTCGCCCGCGCGGCGGAATTCATGATTCCGACATCGGGCGATCGCCCGGGCGCCTCCGCCGCGCTCCGCTTCCCCCCTTTCACCTCCCGGGTCGCCGGAGAGCTCGAACTCCGCATGACCCTTCTCGTAGTTGCTCTCGGCGGGCGCCGGTGGCGCGGTGACGCCAGGGATCGCGTTAAGGGCGTTAAGAATCCGTATGGATAATGCTAGTGTTCCCTGACGAGCCCGAGATTCCGCTACAGCGCACAAGTGGTGAGGGTCGGCACTGTTTGCCATGGCTGAGCCAGCAAACTTGAGGACTCGCCCCGTCCTCCCGTGTGCCCCCTTCTCGTGTGCAACTGTTTGCCCGTCGTGGATTTGGCTCAATTCTTGCCTTGACTGGCGGAAGATAATCGCCAATGCGGTCCCCGCGAGTGCCGCGGAGAGATCCACGCCACCCATGACAGGGATAGCGAAGTTGGGCTAGCTTGTTCGAACTTCGAAAAGTCGCGACGAGCGACGGCCTCTTCCTTGAATCTCCAACAGGTGCCGGGTTCTACTCGGGTAGGCCTTTGGAAGAGACCACTGCGAATCCGGGTCGTCGGGACCGACGGGGGACACGTCGGGACCGACGGGATGGAACGGAGTGGTCCAGGCGAACGGGGCGAGTAGTTGAACGGGGCGAGTAGTTGATGTACGTATCCACACACATGCCGACTGAATGCCTTCCGCGCAGCCTTGAAGGGTGCGCCGAACGGCCGGACCTGCCCGTGCTCAGCGCCGGAGGCCGCCTCGGCTAGAGGCTGCCTGACGGCGGGATGCGCGCGTGGCCACCCCGACAGGTCCATCCGTCCGTCGACGGAACGATGACGACCTGCCGCGGAGAGCGGCTCGAACGAGCTTTCATCCGGCCGATCGGCTGTGATCGATTGGCATGCCTGTGCCTCGCGTTGTGCGACGGCGACCGATCCCCAGGGGATCTTGGACATGGCTGCCAAGCCCGCATGGCTTTTTCCCGATCGAACGCGGTCCGTTATGCCCGCGTTCGTTCGAAGTTCATTCACATGGAGGCATGATGACGAACCAGGTCAGCGACCTCGAGGGCTCGAAGGTTGTGCTGTTCCGTAGAAACGCGAATTCCGTCCCGCGGCAGCGCCGAGTGGACGAGCGTCGTGGCCAGGTACTGACGACGAAGGTGGGCCTCCAAATGCCCGCCGGGCTGACCTTCGAGGACTGGGAGCGGGCCGGACGCCAGCTCTCCGGGATTGTGAACTCCTCTTCCTGGTGGCTGGGGGACTGGCTGGTATACGGCAAGGACCACTACACCGACCGCTATCAGCGCGGAATTCGCGCGGCGGGGCTGCAGTACCAGACGCTGCGCAACTACGCGTGGGTTTCGCGGCGTTTCGACTTCAGCCGTCGGCGCGCGGCGCTGAGCTTCCAGCACCACGCCGAACTGGCGTCCCTGCCGGTCGACGAGCAGGAGCTGTGGCTCGACCGCGCGGAGCAGCTGCAGTGGACCACCAAGCAGCTGCGCAGCGCGATCCGCATGGCGCGCGAGGACGAGGTGCGCGACGGCACGCCGACCCCTGAGACGATGCGGCGCCTCGCGGTGCCGGGCAGTCGGCTCCAGTGGTGGCACAAGGCCGCCGAGCAGTCGGGCATCGACTTCGAACAGTGGGTGCTCGCGACGCTCGACAACGCCGCCGAGCGCGCCCTGGAGGAGGAAGAGGAGCAGGAGAAGGCGGGCATCAGCGCCTGATCCGACGCACCACCACGCGCGTAGGGCCCGCACCCGGGAGGGTGCGGGCCCTACGCGCGTGCGCCGACGCTGTCGGGTGCGGTCAGCCGTGGTGCCATGGCTGACCGCACCCGACAGCCGCGTACAGGTCGCGCGCACGTCTCACGTCGTGCGCGCGACTCCCGTGCGCGGCGGTGGGTGCCGACGGTACGGGCCCCTCGGGCCCGTGAGTGTGGCGGGCGCTGCCCGTACCGTCGGCCGTATTTCGGGGGCGGAACCTCAGGGCAGCTTGCTCATGAGGCTCGCCGTCGCCTGGTACCGGGTGCACTCACGCTCGCCGAACGAACGGCGCACCCGCTCCTGCACCTCGTCCGGCTGCTCCTGGCTGAGCTTGAACATGCCCTCGGCGCTGGTCACCCTGAATTGGAAGGCGCCCACGGCGGGCACGATCTTCCGGAAGTACTCCAACGATTCGGACATGTCCCAGCCGTCACCGAAGGCGCCTTCATAGGCCCGCACCGTCGCCTTCACGACGTCCAGGGTGTTCTCGATGCCCTCGATCTTCTCGACGACGCCGTGCACATGGACGGAGGTGAAGTTCCATGTCGGCGCGGCCGGCGTCACGTCGTAGACCGTCGGGGAAACGTAGCCGTGCGGTCCGGTGAACGTCAGCAGGTTCACGGTGCCCGACTCGAGCGCCTTCCAGTGCGGGTTCGCCCGGTTCATATGGCCGAGCAGCCGGCCGCCCGAGAGGTCATCGGACCATTCCCCGTTCCACTCCGGATCCCGGATTACCGGCAGATGCGTGGCGAACGGACCCGCTTCCGCGGTGCCGTTGCTCACGAACAGGGCCAGGGGATTGCCGTGGATCAGGTCAACCATCCATGAACTGTCCGGTTGGCGGTACTGGCTCGGAACAAACATCCGGAGCTCACCCTTTCGTTGAAATCACTCACGGTGCGGCGCGCCAAGTCGCCGACGTTACCCACGCTTCGCGTGGCACGACCCGAATTGGGGACGAGCGGCTCGGCTGTCCTGTCGACGGGACAGCGGTGCCCGGCCAGCCGCGGCCGCCGGGGCCTCTTGAAAGGTCCGCCCGGCCCCTCTAAGTTGGCGTGGCGGTGTTCTCCAGCGCAATACTCAATGCGTGTTCTTCCGGACCACCGGTCGAGATGTTCGAGACCATCAGCCGCACTTCAGAAACGACAGTTGACAGCATTTCCGGCCGAGGTCCTCTCGGGCAACCGCAGCACTGAAACCTCAGCGATTACGCGGAAGTCCCTGTCGAAGCTACACCAGCGGGAGATTATCTATGGGTACTCGTGAACACGAGATATACGACATCGTTGGCATCGGGTTCGGCCCGTCCAACCTGTCCCTGGCCATCGCCCTGGAGGAACACCAGAACAACGCGTCGGGCCGGCCGGTCAAGGCCGCCTTCTTCGAGCGCCAGGCGGCCTTCGGCTGGCACCGCAACATGCTGCTTCCCCAGGCGACGATGCAGATTTCGTTCCTGAAGGACCTGGCCACTTTCCGTAATCCCGTGTCGCGGTACAGCTTCGTGTCGTACCTGCACGCCTCGAACCGCCTCGTGCAGTTCGTGAACAACCAGGACTTCTTCCCGACCCGCCAGGAGTTCCACCAGTACCTGGAATGGGCCGAGTCGAACTTCAGCGACCGCGTCACCTACAACTCGGAAGTCACCGACATCCGCCTTCCCGAGGACGCGGGAACGGGCCCCGAGCAGTATCTCGAAATCACGGTCCGGGACACCGCGAGCGGCGCGGCCCGCGTCGTGCGGGCCCACAACGTCGCCGTCTCGACGGGCCTCGTGCCGCGCATGCCCGAGGGCATGGAGCGCGACGAACGCGTCTGGCACAGCTCGGAGTTCCTGGCGAAGTACGGCCGGATGGACCCGCAGGAGCTGCGGAACGTGGCGGTGGTCGGCGCCGGGCAGAGCGCGGCCGAGATCACCAAGTACCTGCACGACATGCTGCCGCACGCGCAGGTGTCGGCGATCCTCCCGTCGTACGGCTACTCCGTGGCCGACGACACGCCCTTCGCCAACCAGGTGTTCGACCCGGACGCGGTCGACCACTACTACTTCGGCAGCGAGACGACGCGTGACGCGTTCTGGCGCTACCACAAGAACACGAACTACTCCGTCGTCGACGACGACGTGATCCGTGAGCTGTTCCGGCGCTCCTACGAGGAAGAGGTCGCGGGCGAGAAGCGCCTGCACTTCCTGAACCTGACCCGGGTCAAGGAAGTGAAGCGCTCCGGCGGCGACACCCGCGTCGTGCTGCACTCGCTGCTGGGCGGCGAGGCCCAGCAGGAGATCGACGTCGACGCGCTCGTCTTCGCCACCGGCTACGAGGGCATGGACCCCACGAACCTGCTCGGCGACCTCGACCGCCTCTGCCGCCGCGACGCGCAGGGCCGCCACCAGGTGGAGCGCGACTACCGCGTGGTCACCGAGCCAGGTCTGTCCTGCGGCATCTACCTCCAGGGCGGCACCGAGCACACCCACGGCCTGACCTCGTCGCTCCTGTCGAACATCGCCATCCGCAGCGGTGAGATCGCCGACTCCATCGTCGAGCGCCGCGCCGAGCCGGCCCGGGTCGGCAGCGAGGCCTAGGCGCCCGCAGGGTCCCTCCGCACCCGCTCCGCACCGCGGCCCGTCAGCCCTCCGGCTGGCGGGCCGTACGCGTACGAAGAGGAATACGGGTACGGGGTCGTCGGTGCCCGGCGCGGACCCGGTCAGGGCGGACAAGGGGCAGCCGAGGGGCAGACGAGAGGGCCCCGGCACCGTTCCCGGCGTCGGGGCCCTCAGGGGTGCGCGGAGCGCGTCACGCAGCCTTGTCCGCCGCCATGGCGTCGCGGAGGCTCTTGGGACGCAGGTCGGTCCAGTTCTGCTCCACGTAGTCCAGGCACTCCTGGCGGCTCGCCTCACCGAACGTGACCCGCCAGCCGGCGGGCACCTCGGCGAAGGACGGCCACAGCGAGTGCTGCTCCTCGTCGTTCACCAGGATGTAGAACCGGCCGTCCGCGTCGTCGAACGGGTTGCTGCTCATAGTCACTCCAATTCGAAAGGTCTGGTCACCGGCCGGACAGGTCCTCGGGCCCCGCGGAATCCGTCTGCCGCGGTGCACCGGCGAAGGAGAAACCCCCCGGCGGGCCGGGGCCCGCCGCCGCGGCCAAGCCGTCCGCGGGCCGGGTACCGGCTCCGCCATTGTCGTTCGCTGCGGCCCCGGCGTCCAGATCCGCCCGTCTCCGGGGAATTGCCGGGGACCGTCCCGGGACGATACTGCGCCGACGGGAAATCCGTATCGACGCCGGGGTGAAAAGTCAGGCGCGAATCCGGACCGCCCCGGCCCCCACCACTACGGAGACCGGCGGGGCCGCCGCCGCTATGGCACCCGCCGCTCGCCGCACGTCCTGTGGACAGGACAGCGCACCGGTGCCGCGCGCCGGAATCGCGGGTAGTTTGTTGCGAGCCGCCGGTCGGTCCCGCCCGACGCTCCGCGCACTTCCCCGAAGCCCGTCGGCGAGCCGCGCGACCAGTCAGCGGGCGGGCAACGCAAAGGAACCGGCAGCACGTTGTTGAGTTTCGACGCCGAGCCGTCGGAGTCGTCAGAATCGAGGAATGGGGCGGCGTCGACCAGGCAATGTCAGGGCCGTGGTCGACGCCCTTGCCAATGGCCCCCCTCGGCCTTCCCGGGAAGCCGGGAACTTCCGCTTGAGGAGAAGCAGAGCCATGAGCGTCACGGCACCACGAGGTTTTTCGGCCGCAGGCGTCGCGGCCGGAATCAAAAGCAATGGAAATCCTGATCTGGCCCTCGTCGTGAACAACGGCCCGTGCCGGGCCGCAGCCGGTGTCTTCACCGCGAACCGGGTGAAGGCCGCCCCCGTGGTGTGGAGCGAACAGGTCATCAGGGGCGGCACCGTGAGCGCCGTCATCCTCAATTCCGGCGGGGCCAACGCCTGCACGGGCGCACCCGGATTCCAGGACACGCGGGCCACGGCCGAGAAGGTCGCCGAGGTCCTCGAAGGGCACCGCGCCGGAGAGGTCGCGGTGGCCTCCACCGGACTCATCGGCACCCGGCTTCCGATGGACCGGCTCCTGCCGGGCGTCGAGACCGCGGCGGCCGCCCTGTCGCAGGACGGCGGCGAGCAGGCCGCCATCGCCATCAAGACGACCGACAGCGTGCACAAGACGGCCGTCTTCGAGGGCGAGGGCTGGACCGTCGGCGGCATGGCCAAGGGCGCGGGCATGCTCGCCCCGGGCCTCGCCACCATGCTGGTCGTCCTCACCACGGACGCCGACCTGGAGCGCAAGACCCTGGACCGGGCGCTGCGCGAGGCGACCCGGCTCACCTTCGACCGGGTCGACTCCGACGGCTGCATGTCCACCAACGACACCGTGCTGCTGCTCGCGTCCGGCGCCTCCGGGAAGACCCCGGGCTACGCCGCGTTCGCCGAGGCGGTCCGCGCCGTGTGCGAGGACCTGGCCAGGCAGTTGATCGGCGACGCCGAGGGCGCCAGCAAGGACATCCGCATCGACGTGGTCAACGCGGCCACCGAGGACGACGCGGTGGAGGCCGGGCGGTCCATCGCCCGCAACAACCTCCTCAAGTGCGCCATCCACGGCGAGGATCCCAACTGGGGCCGCGTCCTGTCGGCCATCGGCACCACCGGCGCCGCCTTCGAGCCCGACCGGCTGAACGTCGCCATCAACGGCGTGTGGGTCTGCAAGGACGGTTCGATCGGCGCGGACCGCGACGGCGTGGACATGAGCGGCCGTGAGGTCGTCATCACCGCGGACCTCGCGGCGGGCACCGAGGCGGCCACCCTGTGGGCGAACGACCTGACGGCCGAGTACGTCCACGAGAACAGCGCGTACTCGTCATGAGGAGCGCCACCCACGAACACCCCGCACTGGTGAAGGCGCAGTCCGTGATGGACGCGCTGCCCTGGCTGAACCGCCACCAAGGCAAGATCTGCGTCATCAAGTTCGGCGGCAACGCCATGGTCGACGACGAGCTGAAGGCCGCCTTCGCCCACGACGTCGTCTTCCTGCGGCACGCCGGGCTCAAGCCCGTCGTCGTCCACGGCGGCGGCCCCCAGATCAGCGCCGCGCTGCGGCTGCACGGCATCCCGAGCGAGTTCAAGGAGGGCCTGCGGGTCACCTCGCCGGAGGCCATGGACGTCGTCCGCATGGTCCTCGCCGGACAGGTGCAGCGCGAGCTCGTCGGGCTCATCAACCAGCACGGACCGCTCGCCGTCGGCCTGACCGGCGAGGACGCCGACACCATCACGGCGACCAAGCACCGGCCGAAGAACGAGGACGGCGAGCGCGTCGACATCGGCCGGGTCGGCGAAATCGTCGGGGTCAACCCCGGCGCGGTCGAGGCGCTGCTCGACGACGGCCGCATCCCGGTGATCTCGCCCATCGCCCGCAGCGTCGACGACGAGTACGTCTACAACGTGAACGCCGACACCGCCGCCGCCGGGGTCGCCGCCGCCCTCAACGCGCACACGCTGGTGTTCCTCACCGACGTCGAGGGCCTGTACCGGGACTGGCCGGACAGCGACGAGGTCATCAGCAGGCTCAGCGCGAGCGAGCTGGAGAAGATCCTGCCCGATCTGCACGACGGCATGGTGCCGAAGATGGCCGGGTGCCTGCACGCGGTCCGCAACGGCGTGGGCAGCGCGCGCGTGATAGACGGCCGCGTCCAGCACTCGGTGCTCCTGGAGATGTTCACGCGCGAGGAGATCGGCACCCTCGTCATGCCGGACATCGAGGAGGGCTTGCGATGATCGGGGCCGAAGGACGACGGCGACCCGCCCCCGCGACCCGGGGCGACGGGCGCCGCCGCACGAGGGCCGCGACGGGCGCGGCCGTGGAAGAGGGGACGCGATGAGCGAGGACATAGGCGACGCCGGACGCGCGGCCGGGACCGGCACGGGCGGGCAGGCGGCGGCGCTCACCGAGCGCTGGCAGGCGTCGTTGATGGACAACTACGGCACGCCGCGGGTGCCGCTGGTGCGCGGCGAGGGCGCCGCGTTCTGGGACGCGGACGGCAAGAAGTACCTGGACTTCCTCGGCGGCATCGCCGTGAACTCCCTGGGCACCGCGCACCCGGCCGTGGTCCGCGCCGTCAGTGAGCAGATCGCCCGGCTCGGCCACGTGTCGAACCTGTTCATCGCCGAGCCGCCGGTGCTGCTCGCCGAGCGGCTGCTCCGCCTCACGGGCCGCTCCGGCCGGGTGTTCTTCTCGAACTCCGGCGCCGAGGCCAACGAGGCGGCCTTCAAGATCGGCAGGCTCACCGGCCGCCGCCGGATGGTCGCCACCGAGGGCGGCTTCCACGGCCGCACCATGGGCGCGCTCGCGCTGACCGGGCAGCCCGCCAAGCGCACGGCCTTCGAGCCGCTGCCCGGCGAGGTCACCCACGTGCCCTTCGGTGACGCCGAGGCGCTGCGCGCCGCCGTCGACGCCGACACCGCGCTCGTCGTCATCGAGCCGATCCAGGGCGAGAACGGCGTCGTCGTGCCGCCGCCCGGCTATCTCGCGGCGGCCCGCGAGATCACCCGTGCCGCCGGGGCGCTGCTCGTCCTCGACGAGGTGCAGACCGGCATCGGCCGCACCGGGCACTGGTTCGAGTGCCAGGCGCAGGGCGTCGAGCCGGACGTCCTCACGCTCGCCAAGGGGCTCGGCGGGGGGCTGCCGATCGGGGCGACGCTCGCCTTCGGCCCGGCCGCGGACCTGCTGTCGCCCGGCGCGCACGGCACCACGTTCGGCGGCAACCCCGTCGCGTGCGCCGCCGCGCTCGCCGTCCTCGACACGATCCACGGCGACGGCCTCCTCGACCACGTCAAGCGCCAGGGAGAGGCGCTGCGCCAGGGCATCGAGGCGCTCGGCGACCCGCTGGTGGACCGGGTCCGCGGGGCCGGGCTGCTGCTCGGCATCGTGCTGACCGAGCCGCTCGCCGCGCAGGTGCAGCAGGCGGCCCAGGACGCGGGCCTCCTGGTGAACGCCGTCGGGGCCGACACGATCCGGCTCGCCCCGCCGCTGATCGTGGGCGAGGACGAGGTGACCGCGTTCCTGCGCGCCCTGCCCGGCGTCCTTGAGCGGGCGCGGCGCGGCGCCACGCGCTGACCGACAGCCGACCCAGGCCGCTCGCCATCGGCGGGCGGCCTTCCGGCGATCCGGAACGGCCTCCGTCGCACCCACTGGCGCCTACCAGGCGTCGGCGCGCGCCAGTATCGGCTTGCAGTGGCGCCACAGTGATGCCATCATGGCGTCGCGGAGGGTGTGCCGCCGGTCGGCACGCCGCCTCCCCTCGCCGTCCCACCGGGGACGCCCGGCAGAACCCATGAGGACGGGGCAGCCATGCCAGCCTTCGACACCCCCGAGCCGATCTCGGTCTCGTTGCAGCTCAACGCCGGGGTCCTGCGCTTCACCGCGGGCGCGGGCGCCCGTACCGTCGTCGAGGTCAGCCCGAGCAGCGGCTTCAGCCAGGCGGACCGCAGCGCCGCCGAGCAGACCCGGGTCGAGTTCGCCCACGGACGCCTGCTGATCAGGGCGCCCAAGCGGCGCAGCCTCTTCGGCTCCGGCGGCTCCGTCGACGTGACCGTCGACCTGCCCGCGGGCTCCGACGTGTCGGGCGACGCCATCGTGGCCGACCTGTACGTCGAGGGCGAGCTGGGGGAGTGCGCGTTCAAGACGGAGGTCGGCAAGATCCACCTGGAGCGCGCCGGGCGCCTCCAGCTCAACACCGGCTACGGCGACGTCAGGATCGGCAGCGCCACCGGCGAGGCCGACATCCGCGTCGCCTCCGGCGACATCTCGGTCGGCCGCGTCGACGGCCCGCTCACCCTGAGGAACTCCAGCGGGGACTCCGCCATCGACGAGGTCACGGGCCCGCTGCGGGTGACCGTGAACCGCGGCGACATCACCATCGGCCGCGTCCACGACGCCGTCGCCGCGCGTTCCGTGACCGGTGACGTCCGCCTCGGCGAGGTCTCCCGCGGCCGCGTCGAACTCCGGGCCGCGACCGGGCAGTTGGAGATAGGGGTCAAGAGCGGCACGGCCGCCTGGCTCGACATCCACACCAAGGTCGGCCACATACGCAACTCCCTGGGCGCGGCCGACGCCCCGGAGGAGCCCGGCAAGGCCGTGGAGATACACGCCGTCACCAGCCGCGGCGACATCGTCATACGCCGGGTCTGAGCACCCGCGCCGGGCCCCGGCCACGGCACTCGCCCGGCGGCCCCGCCTTGGGCGGACCGCGCCTGGTGACGCCCGCGCGACGGCGGCCTCCGCCGTGCCCGCCCGGCCCGCCCCCTCGGCCTGATGGCCTTGCGTGTCCTCGCCGCCGCCCCCTCGTGCCCCGCGGCGCACGACCACCCCCTGCCTCCACGCGCTCTGGAACGACGCGCGACCTGAAACAGGTGATTTTTCATGACGTATCACTCAACGTGCTCCTCGCCGCTCACCCTGCTCGTCGACGCATGGGGAGCGCACCCGCTGCACTTCTGGCTGCGCGGTCAGGAGCCCGCGCGGGCCGTCGAGTTCGACGAGCGGCTCGGCGTCTGGAACGTGTACGGCCACCGGGAGGCCGTCGAGGTCTTCGCCGACCCCGGCGCCTACTCGTCCGACGTCGTACGCCACTTCGCGCCCGACGCGCCGGAGTACGAGCGCGGCGGCATGCTCACGCAGCTCGACCCGCCCGAGCACCGCAAGCTGCGCAGGATCGTCAGCCGCGCCTTCACGCCCCGGCTCGTGGCCGGGCTCGGGCCGCGGATCGGCGCCCTCACCCACGAGCTGCTCGACCGGGTCGAGGGCGCCCCGGCGATGGACCTCGTCGCGGACCTCGCCCATCCGCTGCCGGTGACCGTCATCGCCGAGCTCCTCGGGGTGCCGGGCGAGGACCGGGAGCTGTTTCGGCAGTGGGCCGAGGAGCTGCTCGCGCGCACCGAGGTGGCAGCGGCCGGTGGCACGGCGGAGACCGCGGAGACGGTCACGGCCGTCCTCGACCTGTCGGCGCGCATGAGCGCGTACTTCGGTACGCACGCCGAGGAGCGCAGGCGGCGCCCGCAGGACGACCTGCTGACCGCGCTCGTACAGGCCGAGGTGGACGGTGAGCGGCTGAGCGCGGCGGCCCTCGGCAACTTCGCCCAACTGCTGCTCGTCGCCGGGCACATCACGACGACGATACTGCTGGGCAACGCGGTGCTCTGCCTGGACGCCCACGCCGGGGCCGGGGAGCGGGTGCGGGCGGACCTGGCCCTCGTCCCCGGGGTGATCGAGGAGGCGATGCGGCTGCTGCCGCCCTTCTCGATCTTCTACCGGGCGACGACCCGCGCGGTGGAGCTCGGCGGGCGGCGGCTGCCCGCGGGGCAGGTCGTCGCGCTGTGGCTCGGCGCGGCGAACCGGGACGCGCGCGTCTTCGCCGATCCGCACGGCTTCCGGCCGGAGCGCGACCCCAACCCGCACCTGGGCTTCGGGCGCGGCATCCACTTCTGTCTGGGCGCGCCGCTGGCCCGGTTCGAGGCGCGGATCGCCCTGGAGATCCTCCTTGAACGCTTCCCCGGGCTGCGCACCGACCCGCACCGCCCGCCGGTCTTCCAGACGACGCCGGAGGTGGTGGGGCCACGGACGCTGCCGCTGCTCACGACGGTCTGAGCGCCGTGCCGGAGCCAAGCGGTCTTGTGGAAGTGCGGTGCGGTTCGGCAGCGCCCGAAGGGGCGCGGGGCTGTGCCGATATGCGGCTCCGCCGCGCGGGCACGACCAGCCACGACGGTCCGCAGGCGATCGACGGCCCATCGCGGCAATCCCAGCGAAGCGCTTAGCGGCCCGGGTCCTCGGGGTCCAGGAACGTGGAGACGACCTCGCCGAGGCCGGGCGTGTGCACGGTGATCGCGGTGATCTCGATGCCCGCCTCGTCGAGCACGCCGAGGACGGCACGCAGCCTGGCCGCGGTGCCGTCGCCCGGCACTTGGAGGGCGAGCACCTCGTGGTCGGGCACGGCGCAGTCGAACAGGGCGGCGGCCGCGTCCAGATCGCCCGGGCTTGAGAGCTGGAGCCGGATGTAGCCGCCGGAGAGGGCCGCGCTGAGCAGGCCGAGGGGGATCCCGCGGGGCGGCGTGCCCGGGGGCGGTTCGGACGGGCGGTGGTGCCAGGCGAGGTCCTCGGCGTGCGGCGCGGACGGGTCCGGCGCCGCACGGCGGTCCCCGCCGGGGGTCCACCCTCCCTCCCCGCCCGCGTCCGCTGCGACGACGAACCCGTGCCGAAAATCATCGACGTATGGCGTGAAGTTCATGACGCCATGATGGCACATGGGTGGCGCCATTCAAGTGGGGTCCCGGCCGGGGCCCCGTGCGGTGGCTGATTCTGAACGCTGCCCTCCGCTTGATTCCCGACGAAAGGGCATCTTCGGGGCGGAGTCGTGCCTGCTGTTTCCGTTTCAGGCACAGGGCTTCCCGGTATCGCCCAGGGCGGCGACGTGCCCGATGGTTCCTCCGGGGGCGTTCTGTGCGCCCCGGTCGCGGCGGTGGAGAGGCGGGTTGGCGCGAACATGGCACCTTACGTGCGCCAGTTCGGTTTGTGATGGCGTCAGTGTGGCGCCAATGCCCCTCGCGTAGGAGAGGGTGCGCTCCGGAGGAGGGGTGAGTGGATTCTGCTGTCGCGTCCCCGCTGCGGTGCCCTCGGTGGCGCCCCCGGAGTCAAGTCGCCTAGTACTCCGCTCCGTTGAGGCGACCCAGGGTCACGGGGGGGGGCGTGCCGATGTGATCTTGTCCTGGTGGGCGGGACAGCGGTGCCCGGCATGCGCCCCCGACGTCGGGTGCGGGCGGCACCTACGGCGGGACCGAAGATGGCGCCACGGTGGCTCGTCGTGGCGCCACGGTCGTAGCATGATGCCGGTATGCGTCCGCAGCTCATACGCCCGCCGAGCAGGTCGGCGACCTCAGGGGCCCGCCCCGCCCGGCCGGGGCGGGCGGGGAGCGCCGCGGGGCGGTCCGGTGGCCCGTCGCGCGCGGGGAACGACCGTGAAGCACCGAAGGGAACGAGCAGGGGCACCATGACCGCCACCATCCGAACGACCGGCCAGCCCCAGGGAATCACCGCTCAAGGGCTGCGCAAGGCGTACGGCGGGAAGGTCGTGCTCGACGGGATCGACCTGGAGGTCATGCCCGGCACGATCTTCGCCCTGCTCGGACCGAACGGCGCGGGCAAGACGACCACCGTGCGCATCCTCTCCACCCTGATCGGCGCCGACGGGGGCCGGGCCACGGTCGCCGGGCACTCCCTGCGGCGGGCCCCGCACGCGGTGCGCGCCGAGATCGGTGTGACGGATCAGTACGCGGCGGTGGACCGGCTCCTGACGGTCGAGGAGAACCTGCTCCTCATGGCGGACCTGCTGCACCTCGACCGGGCCGAGGGCCGACGCCGCAGCGCCGAACTCCTGGAGCGCTTCGGCCTGTCCGAGGTCAGACGGCAACGCGCGGCGTCGCTCTGCGGCCGTACGCGCCGCACGCTGCACCTGGCGATGACGCTGGTCGGCCGCCCGAGCGTGGTCTTCCTGGACGAGCCGACGACCGGCCTCGACCCGCGCGGCCGCCGTGCGCTGTGGGACCTGATCCGCGAGCTGGCCGCGGGCGGCACCACCGTCTTCCTGACCACGCAGTACCTGGAAGAGGCCGACCAACTGGCCGACCGCATCGCGGTGCTCGACGGCGGGAAGATCGTCGCCGAGGGCACCGCCGAAGAGCTCAAGCGCCGCATCCCCGGCGGCCACATCCGGCTGCGCTTCACCGACGTCCGGCAGCTGAACGCCGCCACCGACCGGCTCGCGCTGAGCACGGTCACGCGCGACGACGACGAGCTCACGCTCCAGGTGTCGAGCGACGGCCGGATTCCCGTGCTGCGCGCGGTCCTGGACGTCCTGGAGGGCTCCGGCATCCAGGCGGAGGCGCTCACCGTGCACACCCCCGACCTGGACGACGTCTTCCTGGCCCTGACCGGCCGCGGTCGCTAGGGCCGCCCCATCGGACAGGTGCTAGGCCGTCGCGGCGTACGGTCAGCGGCGCACCGGGCGTCCCGGCAGCGCGTCGGGGAGGAGTTCGCCGTGGAGCACGACGGGGGTGCCGCCGACCAGGACGTGGGCGTGGCCCGTCGAAGGGCGGGTGCTGTCGGCGTACGTCGCCCGGTCGCTGACCGTGTCGGGGTCGAAGACGACGAGGTCGGCGTCGCACCCGGCCCGGACCCGGCCCTTCCTGCGCAGCGCGGGCACCCCCGCCTCCAGGACGCGCGCGGGCAGCAGGCTCGCCCGCGCGACCGCGTCCGACAGGCTCAGGGACCCGAGGTCGCGCACGTACCGGCGCAGCGTCTTGGAGAAGGTGCCCGCGGTGCGCGGATGCGTGACCGCGGCGCCCGGCGGCAGCGGCCACGCCAGCGGGTCGGCCGCCGGGTCCGTCCAGGTCAGCGGCATCGCGTCGGAGCCGATCACCGTGTGCGGGTCCAGCAGGGCCCGGTCGAGGAACGCCCGGTCGTGGGCGTCGGACTCGTCCAGGAAGTGCAGGAAGGCCAGCGCCCCGGGGTCGGCGGCCCGCAGCTCCCGGAGCCGGTCGAGGTCGCGCAGGCGCTCGCCGGTGGCGGCGTGCACGATGTCCGACACCTCGCGCCCGGAGGCGGCGACCGCGCCCGGGTCGAGGAACGCGGCGCCGATGGCCGTCATGCCCGCGCCGTACGGATAGGCCTCCGTGGACACGCGTGCGCCCTCGGCCCTGGCGCGCTCCAGGACGGCGAGGACGCGGTCCGCGTGCCGGTGCGAGGTGGACGGCACATGGCAGTAGTGGGCGTGCACGCCCGTCTCGCCCGCCGCGCGGGCGATCTCCTCGGCGCCGTCGACGGGCGTCAGCGGATCCTGCTCCACGAGGCCGCGCGCGTGCGTGTACGTCGGCACCCCGGCGGCCGCGGCGAGCCGGGACACGGCCAGGTACTCCTCGGGCCGCACCCGCGGCGCGTACCCCACGATGAGGCCGATGCCAAGGGCTCCGTCGGCCAGATCCCGCTCCAACAGGCCGAGCAGCGCGTCCTCCTGGGCCCGGGTCGCCTGGCGCTGCCAGGCCGCGGCGCCCAGGTGCGCCAGGGCCGCGAGCGCGCCGCCGCCGTGCGGGAGGCCGCCCACGGCCGCCATGCGGGCCTGCGCCCAGGACGCGGAGAAGCCGTAGTTGAGCGGCCGCCCCTCCGTCGCGGCCAGGCGGTACGCTTCGCCGACGGGCGAAAGCCCGAGTTCCAGCTCCAGGGCCGTGGTCACCCCGTCGAGCGCCTGCAGGCGGTGGCCCGCGACCGTGTGCGAGTGGCTGTGCAGGTCGATGAAGCCGGGCGCCACGACGAGGCCCGCCACGTCCAGGACCTGACGACCCGTCAGTGGCTCGGTGGAGACGGCGGAGATCGACTGTCCCGTCACGCCGACGTCGGCCACGGCGTCGAAGCCGCTCTCCGGGTCCAGGACGCGGCCGCGGCGCAGCACCAGATCGTGCACGGGAACGGGCGGTGGGGTGGCTGAAGTCATGGACCTACGCTAGGCACCGGACGACAAGGGGGAGCGGCATATGCCAGGTGTGGCCGGAACCGTGAGCGTGTGGCCGTGCGCACGGGGTACTGAGCGTTCATGCGAGTGAGCGTGCTGGATGTGGGGTCGCGCACGGCGCGGCTCGTGGTCGTGGACACGGGCAGCGGTGCGCCGCTGCCCGTGCACACCGCCAAGTGGAAGCTGCGCCTCGGCGAGGAGGTGGAGCCCGGCGGGCCGCTCGGCGACGAGAGCGTACGGAGGCTGGCGGGGGCCGTGACGGCCGCGTCGGCGACCGCGGAGCGGTGGGGCGCGGGACGCCCCCTGGCCTTCGCGACGGCCGTCGTGCGCGACGCGCCGAACCGCCGCGAGGTGCTGCGGACCGTCGGCGCGCGCACCGGAGTGTGGCTGCGCACACTGCCGGGCGAGCTGGAGGCCGAGCTGACGTTCCTCGGCGCCCGGCGCTGGCTGGGCTGGCGGGCCGGTCCCCTCGTGCTCATCGACATCGGCGGCGGCTCCCTCGAAGTGGCCTTCGGCCGGGGGCGCCTGCCGGACTTCGCGGTGTCGGTGCCGCTCGGCGCGCTCCGGCTCACCCACGAGTTCTTCCCCGCCGACGCGCCGCCGACCGAGGAGGCCGTCAAGGCCCTGCGGCGCCGGGTGCGCCACCAACTGCGGGACGTCGCCGCCCGGGTCCGCTGGGAGGGGCCGCACACCGCCGTGGCCACGTCGCGGACGTTCCAGCAGCTGGCCCGGCTGACCGGCGAGGCCCCCGGGCGGCACGGCCCGTTCGTGAACCGGACGCTGCACCGCTCGGGCCTGCGCCAGGCGCGGGACCGCCTCGCCGTGCTGCCCCCCGCCGAGCGGGCGCGGCTGCCCGGCATCTCGGCGCCGCGGGCCGGGCAGAGCCTGGCCGGGGCGGTGGTCGGGCACACGGCGATGAAGCTCATGGGCCTGAAGTCGGCCGCCGTGTGCCCCTGGGCGCTGCGCGAGGGCGTCCTGCTGCGCCACATCGAGGACGGCCCGCAGTGGTGGGACGACCTCGCCGAGGACGGCGAGCAGGCCCCCGCCGACGTGGCACCGCTGCGCGTGGCCACGTCGTGACACCGGGGCCCGGGGCGTGCGCCGTCGCGTCCCTGCCCGACGTCGTCACCGTCCGCCACGGCGAGCTCGCTCGGCGAGGTTTCCGGTCAGCTCCGCTGATGGGGGATCGCCACCGGCAGCTCGCCCTGGCGGACGGTCACGGTCCGCGTGGGCGCGGGGACCGGGATGCCCTCGGCCCGGTAGCGGCGGTGCAGCCGCTTGATGAACTCGTGCTTGATCCGGTACTGGTCGCTGAACTCGCCCACGCCCAGGATCACCGTGAAGCCGATCCGGGAGTCGCCGAAGGTGTGGAAGCGGATCGCGGCCTCGTGGTGCGGCAGGGCGCCGGTGATCTCGGTCATCACCTCGTCGACGACCTCGATGGTGACGCGCTCGACCTGGTCCAGGTCGCTCTCGTAGCCGACGCCCGCCTGCACCAGGATCGACAGCTCCTGCTCCGGCTGGCTGTAGTTGGTCATGTTGGTGCCCGCGAGCTTGCCGTTCGGGATGATCACGAGGTTGTTGGAGAGGTTGCGCACCACCGTGTTGCGCCAGTTGATGTCGACGACGTAGCCCTCCTCGCCGCTGGTCAGCCGGATGTAGTCACCGGGCTGCACGGTCTTCGCGGCGAGGATGTGCACGCCCGCGAAGAGGTTCGCGAGGGTGTCCTGGAGCGCGAGCGCCACCGCGAGACCGCCGACGCCCAGGGCGGTGAGCAGCGGCGCGATGGACACGCCGAGGGTCTGCAGGACGACGAGGAAGCCGATCGCGAGCACCACGACGCGCGTGATGTTGACGAATATGGTCGCCGAGCCCGCCACGCCCGAGCGCGACTGGGCCAGGGACTTGACGAGCCCCGCCACGATCCGCGCCGCGGTGACCGTGGCGGCGAGGATCAGCAGCGCCGTCAGGACGAGTGTGACGTTGCGCCCGGTACGCGGCGTCAGCGGCAGCGCGGCGGCCGCCGCGGCCAGGCCCGCGACGATCGCGGCGCACGGCACGATGGCGCGCGCGGCGTCGACCATCACGTCGTCGCCGCTCCACCGGGTGCGGGTGGCGCGCACGCCGAGCCAGCGCAGCGTCGTCCGCGAGAGCAGCGCGGCCGCGATGCCGCAGACCACGGCGATCCCGGCGAACATCAGGTCGTGCAGGGTGAGGGCTCGGTCCATCAATGGGCTCCCGTGGTCGGCCGGTTCGCTCCGTGTCCGGTGGCGCGTACGTCTCCACGCGATGACACGGCCGCCCATCCTGCCCTACCCGTACGACCCCTCCGCACCGGGCCCCACCTGCGATCTTCCCGCCGCCCCGGCCCTCAGACGACCAGCCGCAGCGCCTCCTCGGCCACCCCCGCCCGCACGCTCTGCCCCCAGCCGAGCTCCAGGGCGTCGTTCTCCATGCCGTCGCCGAAGACGACGAGGCGGTCCGACTCGGCGGTGAGCCACAGGCGCTGACCGGCCGCCAGCTCGCCGCGCAGCAGGGTGGTGCCGGTCGTGGGCGACGGCCAGGCCTCGCGCACGCACCACAGCAGGCGGGGGTCCGTCGGGCCCGGCGGCCGCGAGGTGCCGTCCGGGCGCGGCCACAGCGACCGCAGCCAGCCGGTGGCCCCGGTGCCGGTGCCGATGACCACGCCGGACGAGGCCTGGGCCTCCGGGGCCGACGGGTTTGCCGCGGAGGCGATGCGGTAGCGGGCGGTCTGGTGCCCGGCGGACCCGACGTAGATCTCGTTGAGGGCGCGCAGGCGGCGGCCGTCGTCGGTGACCGCCTCGGCCATGGTGAGCTCGGCGGCCCCGGGGGCGCCCGCCGCCGCGTGCGGGAGCAGCTTCGCCGCGTCGCGGGCCCGGTGCCGCACCAGGACGCCCGGGTTGCGCCCCGGCTCGGCGTCGACGCCGATGACGGGCTGGCCCGTCAGGTACTTGGCCGCGTTGGCGACGAGCCCGTCCTGCCCGACCACGACCACCACGTCCTCGGGCGCGAACAGGAACCGGTCGAGGTCCGCGCGCTCCACCCGGGTGTGCCGCCAGCGCAGCGGCACCGCGGCCGCCGCGTCGGCGAGGGCGCGCCGGGTGCGCCGGTGCCGCTCGGCCACCTCCTCGACGGCGCGCCCGCGCGAGGACAGGAAGAACGCGGCCTGCCCGTGCGTGCCGTGCCGGGCGATCAGCTCCTCGTACTCGGTGCGCCGGTGCACGAGGACGGCGCGTGGCGCGAGGCTCATGGCCGGGCGCCCCCGCCCGCGCCGCTCCCGGAGTCCCGGCCCAGCTTCGCGAGCAGTCCCGTGACGACGTCCGGCGACAGCGTGAGGCTCTCGATGCGCGGCACGTTCTCGGCGAGGCGGGTGGCGGCCAGGGCGTGCAGGGTGGCCGCGTCGGCGCTCGCGTGCGCGGCCAGCCAGGCGGTCTGCGCCGCCGCGCGGGCCTCGCCGACGGCCCGGGCCGCCTCCGCCTCGGCCCGCGCGACGCGCACCGTGCGGGCGGCCTCCGCCTCGGCGCGCACGGCGTCGGCGGCGGCGTTCTCCTCGGCCTCGCGGCGCGCGTTGGTGCCGCGCTGCTCGACCAGGCGCTCCTCCTGGCGGGCCAGTTCGATGCGGCTCGCCAGTTCGTTCTCGGCGATGGCGCGCTCGCGCTCGACGGCCACCGCCCGGCGCTCGTACGTGGCCCGGTCCGCGTCCTGCTGCACGCGCTCGCGCGCCGGGGTGCGCAGGGCCCGCTCCACCTCGGGCTCGGGCCGGATCGCGACGACGCGTACGGCGACGACGTCGAGGCCCGTCGCGGGCAGCCGGGGCTCGGCCGCGAGGCCCTCGGTGACGCGCTCGCGGACCGCCGTGACCCCGTCGGCGAGCGCGGCCGCGAGCGGCGTGCGGGCAAGCAGGTCCAGGGCGTGCTGCTGCGCCGACTCGGTGAGCAGCGTGGACAGTTGCTCCAGGGGAGCGGACCGCCAGGCGCCGGTGTCCGGGTCCACGGAGAAGTCGAGGCGGGCGGCGGCGAGCGCCGGGTCGCTGATCCGGTACGTCACGGTGGCCTGCACGGTGACGTCCTGGAAGTCGGCGGTGCGGGCGTGGAAGAGCACCGCCAACTCGCGGTCATCGACCGGCACTTCGGACAGCACGGCACTCAGCGGCCGGAACCAGAAGCTGAGCCCCGGCCCGTCGTGGCGCAGCCTGCCGCCCTGGTGGTGGCGGATGTGGGCGGTGGGCGCGGAGCGCAGATGGCGCAGGCCGAGGCGCCGGGTGATGTCGGCCATGGTGGGACCTCCCCGTTTTTCGTCACCTCGACGATATTGGGGCACGCCCTTATCGTCAAGGTGACCCGAATCGAGGGTGGGCGGCATGCGGCCCCGGGGGGCACCCGACTTCAGGGGGCTACCCGACGTCGGGGGGGGGCTTCTCCGCCCCTCACTCCTTCCGCCCCACCCCCGCGTACAGCGGCACCCGCGTCCCGTCGCGCGTCTCGCCGACGCCCAGTTCGGGCCGCCAGTCCGGGGGCTGCACCAGGCCCGGCGCGAGGAGCGTGCACCCGGTGAAGAAGCGCTCGGTCTCCGTGCGCGTGCGCGGCACGAGCGTGACTCCGCCCGTCGTGTACTGGTCCACGGCCTCGCCGACCCAGGCGGTCTCCTGGTCGCCCGACAGCTGGGAGAGCACCAGATGGCTGCCGGGCGCGAGCGCGTCGAGGAGGCGCGCGACGATCGCGTGGGCGCCGTCGCCGTCGGTGAGGAAGTGCGTCACGGCGACGAGCGACAGTGCGACGGGCCGCGTGAAGTCCAGGACCTCCGCGGCGCGTTCGAGGATCAGCCCGGGGTCGCGCGCGTCCGCCTCGACGAACGCCGTGGCCCCGGCCCCGGTCCCACTGAGGAGCCCCGCCGCGTGCACGCGGACCAGCGGGTCGTGGTCCACGTACACCACCCGCGCCTCGGGGGCGAGGTCCTGCGCGACGCGGTGGAGGTTCGGCTCCGTCGGGATGCCGCTGCCGATGTCGAGGAACTGGCGCACCCCGGCCGGGCCCGCGAGGTGACGCGTCGCGCGCTGCATGAACCAGCGGTTGTGCCGCGCGCCGTACCGGGCGGTCGCGTCGAGCTCCACGATGCGCGTGCCGAACTCCGCGTCCGCCGGGTAGTGGTGGGTGCCGCCCAGGAACCAGTCGTAGACGCGGGCGGGGTGCGGCCTCCCGGTGTCGGTGCCGTCGGCGTCGGTGTCGTCGGCGGTGGCGTCGTCGAAGGATGCTGCTGTCATGCGGTAACTCCTCGGGGATGCGGGGGTGTCCGGTCCGTCGGCGGGGCAGGAGCGCGTAGGCGAGAAGCCCGTAAGCAAGAGCCTGTAGGTGAGGGCCCGTGGGCAAGAGTCCGTACGTCCCGAGTCCACACGCGAAGACCCCGTACGCGAAAGTCCCCGCACGGGGTCTTCCCCGCGCCCGCTCTTTCTGCAACTCTCCTACCAAATCCCGGCGGCGACGGGCCTCCACCCGCCAGCGGGGCCCCTCCACCACGACTCCCGGGGTGCAGAAGTGATGCGGAAACGGACGCGCGGCCACGACCTGGCCGGTCTGCGCCGTCTGAACACCACCGTCATCCTCCGCGCCCTGCACCGCCGCAGCCCCCAGACCCTCGCCGAACTCGCCGCGGGCACCGGCCTGTCCCGGCCCACGGTCGAGGCCGTCCTGGAGGACCTCGTCGCGCGGGCCTGGGTCACGGAGGCGGCGGCGGGGGAGCGCGCGCGGGGCCGTCCCGCGCGGCGGTTCCGCTTCCGCAGCGAGGCCGGGTGCGTCCTCGGCGTCGACATAGGGCTGCACAAGATGGTGCTGCTCCTCACCGACCTCGGCGGCACCGTCCTCGCGGCCGAACGCGCCGACATCGACCCGCTGTTGGGTGGCGGCCCCCGGCTCGATCTGCTCCAGCGCGCCATGGACGCCTTCCTCGACGCGCACGCCGTGCGCCGCGACACCCTCCTCGCGCGGTGCGTCGGCGTGCCCGGCGTCGTCGACGCGGGCGGCTACCTCACCTCCTTCGTCGTGCCCGAGTGGTCCGGCGTCGACCTGCGGCGGCTGCTCTCCGACGGCGAGCCGGGCCACACGCTCGTGGAGAACGACGTGAACCTCGCCGTCCTCGCCGAGCGCTGGCAGGGCGCCGCGACGCTCGCGGGCGACGTCGTGTGCGTCCTCACCGGCCACCGCGTCTCCTGCGCCCTGACCATCGGCGGGCAACTGCACCGCGGCGGCCGGGGCGGCGCGGGCGAGCTCGGCCTGCTGCCGCTGCTCGGCCTCGACACCGCGCAGGAGGCCCTGGCCTGGCCGGGGCCGCGGCGCCCCGGCGAGTCGGAGGTGGCCGCGCTCGCCCGCGCCGCGGACGCCGCGGAGCCGCGCGCCCTGGCCGCCATCGGGGACTTCGCCGAGCGGCTCACGCCCGGCATCGCCGCCCTCGCGCTCGCCGTGGACCCCGAGCTGATCGTGCTCACCGGCGGCGCGACCCCGCTCGGCACGCACCTCGTGCCGCTCCTGGAGAGGCGTCTGCGCCCGCTGACGCTGCACGTGCCGAGGATCGCGGTCAGCTCCCTCGGCGAGCGCGGCGTGGCCCTCGGCGCGGTGCGCAAGGCCCTCGACCTCGTGGAGGAGGAACTGCTCGCGGACACGGCCGACTAGGCGACGCCCGGCGGCCCCCTCAACCCCATCCGAAGCGGAGGCACGTATGCGCAGGAGGACCCTCCTCTGCTCTGGCCTTGCGGCGGCGTCGGCGCCCGCGCTCGCCGCCTGCGCGGACCAGGGCGGCGGCGGCAGCGAAGGCGGCGGCCGCGGCACGCTCTCGTACGGCATGTGGGACCCGGCGCAGGTGCCGGGCATGAAGCGGATCATCGCGGCCTTCCAGCGGCGCAACCCCGGGATATCCGTGCGCATCGAGCTCACCCCGTGGGCCAGCTACTGGACCACCCTGAGGACCTCGATGCGCGGCGGCACCGCCCCCGACGTCTTCTGGATGAACGCCGTCAACTTCCAGCTGTACGCGGCCCACGGCGTCCTGGAGCCCCTCTCCGAGCGCATCGCGCGCGACGCCACCCCGCTGGACCGCCACCCGGCGCAGCTCGTCCGGCTCTACGCCTACGACGGGACCCAGTACGGCATCCCGAAGGACTTCGACACCATCGGGCTCTGGTACAACAAGGCCCTCTTCGACAAGGCGCGCGTCCCCTACCCCGACCCCACCTGGACGTGGGACGACCTGCGCGACGCGGCCGCCGAGCTGACCGATCCGCACGAGCGCGTGCACGGCTTCGCCGCCGAGATGCACCGCCAGATCGTCATCTACCCCTGCGTCTACGGGGCGGGCGGCTACGTCCTGCGCGACGGGCGCTCCGGCTTCGGCGACGACCGGACCGTCGAGGGCCTGCGCTTCCTCACCGACATGATCGACCGGGGCTGGTCACCGCCGCAGAGCGCGATGGTGGAGAACATCGGCCGGGTCCGCTTCTGGTCGGAGAAGACCGCCATGGTGTACGACCTGTCGGCGATGGCCGGGCAGATGTACGCCGTGCCCGCGCTCAAGGACCACGGTGGCGTCACGGTCCTGCCCAAGGGCCGCGAGCGGGCCACCGTCATCCACGGCCTGGCGAACGTGGTCTCCGCCAAGAGCGACAAGAAGGCCGCCGCCTGGAAGTTCGTGCACTTCATGGCGGGCCGCGAGGCCGCCGAGATCCAGGCGAGTTCCGGGGTGACGATCTCCAGCTACTCCGGCACCCAGGACGCCTGGATCCGCTCGATGCCGGAGTTCGACCTGCGGAGCTTCATCGCCATGAAGAAGTACGCCGTGCCCTACCCCAGCTCGAAGAACACCGCCGTCTGGGAGAACCTCCAATATCCGCTCCTCGGCGCCGCGTTCAGCGGCAAGGGCGGGATCGAGGGGGCCGCCCGCACCCTGGGCGAGCAGATGGACCGGGCCCTGAAGGAGGAGCGCGACCGATGAGTGTCTTCCCCGCGACCGCCGCCGCGAAGGCGGCCGACCGGCGCGCCGCCCGGGCCGCGGGCACCGGCCCCGCGAGCCGCAACCAGCGCGCCGCGTACCTGTTCATCGCGCCCCTCGGCCTCGGCTTCGCCCTCTTCTACTTCTGGCCGATGATCCAGACCTTCTACTTCAGCTTCACCGAGTTCGGCCCCTTCGGCGGGCACACCTGGATCGGCGGCGACAACTACGCGCGCGTCGTCAAGGACGTCACCGTCTGGCAGGCGCTCGGCAACACCCTCGTCTACTGCGGCATCGGCCTGACCGCGCTGCCGCTGGCCCTCGTCGTCGCCTCGCTGCTCAACCGCCGCGGCCTGCGCGCCGTCCCGCTCTACCGCGCCCTGTACTTCGTGCCGTTCGTGACCCTGCCCGTGGCCGTGGGCCTGGTCTGGAACTGGCTCTACAACGGCGACTTCGGTCTCCTCAACGAGGTCCTCGGCTGGTTCGGCGTGGACCGCCGCTACTGGGTCTCCGACCCCTCGACGGCCGTCTTCGCCATCGGCGCCGTCATGGTCTGGTCGACCACCGGCTACTACTTGATCATCTTCATGGCGGGCATCAAGGGCATCCCCCGGGACTACTACGAGGCCGCCGAGCTGGACGGCGCGGGCGCGGTGCGGCGCTTCTTCACCATCACGCTGCCGCTGCTCAGCCCGACGATCTTCTTCGCGTCCGTGATCTGCATGATCCAGTCGCTCCAGGTCTTCGACCTGATCTACATCATGATGGGCGAGAAGAACCCGGCGGTCGGCGACACCCAGTCCGTCGTGGGCCTCTTCTACAAGTGGGCGTTCACCGAGAACGCCCAGGGCGCCGCGGCCGCCCTCGCCTTCCTCCTGATGCTGCTCATCGCGGCCCTCACGTATCTCCAGTTCCGGCTCCAGAGGAGGTGGGTGCACTATGGATGACACGGCCACCACGCGTTCAACAGAGCCTGCATCCAAGATGACTGATGGTACGTCAGCTCTCGTGCGGGCCCGTCGGCCCCGGTTCGACCCCGGGTCGCTCGCCACCCACCTCGCGCTCGGGCTCGGCGCGCTCGTGATGGTCTTCCCGTTCTGCTGGCAGCTCCTCACCGCCCTGAAGTCGCTCGCCGAGGTCTCCCGGGTCCCGCCGACGTTCCTGCCCGAGGACTGGAAGTGGGCGAGCTTCGACGAGGTGTTCACGGCGCTGCCGTTCCGCGAGATGCTCACCAACAGCGCCCTGAACACCCTGGGCCGCACGGCGGGCCAGCTCGTGTTCTGCTCCCTGGCCGCCTACGCGTTCGCGCGGATGCGCTTCCGGGGCCGCGACGCGCTGTTCGGGCTCTTCCTCTCCGTCCTGATGGTGCCCAGCTCCCTGCTCGTCCTGCCGCAGTACGACATCATCCAGAGCCTCGGGCTCCTGAACTCGGCGCCCGCGCTCTTCCTGCCCGGCATGTTCAGCGCGTTCGGCACCTTCCTGCTGCGCCAGGCCTTCCTCGCGCTGCCCAGGGATCTTGAGGAGGCCGCCCGCATCGACGGCGCGGGCTCGTTGCGGATCTTCTGGTCCGTCATGCTGCCGCTGATCCGGCCCGCCCTCGCCGCGCTCGCCGTCATCACCGCCATGGCGGCCTGGAACGACCTGCTCTGGCCGCTGATCGTCAACACCGACCCCGAAGCCATGCCCATCAGCGCCGGACTGACCTCCTTGGAGGGCCAGTACGAGACCAACTACCCGGTGATGATGGCCGGTTCCCTGATCGCGAGCCTGCCCATGCTCCTCGTCTACGTCGTCCTCCAGCGGCACTTCGTCCAGAGCGTCGCCGCCTCCGGAGTGAAGGGATGACGGCGCCGCGGAGTTGACGTAACGCCCGCCCCGTCGCCGCACGGGAACCACACCCGCAGTCGTACAGACAGGAGCCGCTGCCCTCATGCCACCGCTTTCCATCGGCCTGCTCGGCGCGGGCGGCATCGCCCGCGCCCACCTGCCCGGCTGGCTGGACCTCGGCGCCACCGTCGTCGTCCACACCCAGGACGGCTCGGGCGAGAAGCTCGCCGCCGAGTACGCCGGGCGCGGCCACCCCGTCACCGCCGTGCCCACCCTCGACGCGCTCCTGGAGCGCTCCCGCGCCGTCGACGTGTGCACCCCCACGCCCACCCACCGAGAGCTCGTGCTCGCCGCGATCGCCGCGGGACGGCACGTCGTCTGCGAGAAGCCGCTCGCCCTGACGGCCGCCGACGCCGAGCGGATGGCGGCGGCCGCCGCCACCGCGGGCGTCCGGCTTCACCCCGCGCACGTCGTGCGGTACTTCCCGGCGTACGCCGCCCTGCGCGAGGCCGTCGTCCGCGGTGACCTCGGCCGGGTCGCCGTGCTTCGCTTCACCCGGGCTGCCGCGCGCCCGCAGTGGGCGCCCTGGTTCGGGGACCCCGCGCAGTCCGGCGGGGTCCTGATGGACCTGATGGTGCACGACATCGACATCGCCAGCTGGATCGCGGGCGAGGTGGTCCGCGTGCACGCCCGCACGCGCGGCACCGAGCTGGCCACCGGCACCCCCGCCGAGGTCGTCACCGCCACCGCGGTCCTCACCCACGCCTCCGGCGCGATCAGCCACGTGAACGGGTTGTGGGGGCTGCCGGACCAGCCGTTCCGCACGACGTTCCGGGTCGCCGGGCCCGACGGCCTCCTGCACCACGACTCGGCCGCCGTGCCCGGCTTCCGCGTCACCGCGCAGGGCGTGCGCGCCCCGAACGAGGGCATCCCGTCGACGCCCATGAACGAGAGCCCCTACCTCACCCAGCTGCGCGAGTTCGCCGCGTCCTGGGACGACCCCGGGCTCGTGCCCCGGGTGCGCGCCGACGACGGCGTGGCGGCGGTGCGCGTCGCGCGCGCCGCCATCGAGTCGAGCCGCACCGGGCGGGCCGTGGAACTGGAGGAGGACACCCGATGAAGGTCGCCGTCCTGTCGTTCGCCCACGTCCACGCGGCCGCGTATCTGCGCCTGCTGCGGGACACGCCGGGCGTGGAGGTGCTCGGCAGCGATCCGGACACCGCGTCCGCCGCGCCCGGCGAGGTGCGCGGCCGCGCGTGCGCCGCGTCCCTCGACGTGCCGTACGCCGACTCGTACGAGGAGGCCTTCGCCTGGCGGCCCGACGCCGTGGTGGTCTGCTCGGAGAACGCGCGCCACCGCCCGCTCGTGGAGCTGGCCGCCGCGCACGGCGTCGACGTGCTGTGCGAGAAGCCCCTCGCGGCCACCGTGGCCGACGGCGAGGCGATGGTCGCCGCGTGCCGCGCGGCCGGGGTGCGCCTCGCGGTCGCGCACCCGGTGCGCTTCAGCCCGGCGTACGCGGCCGTCAAACGCGCCGTGGCCGCGGGCGACACGGGGCAGGTGCTCGCCGTGTCCGGCGCGAACAACGGGCACATGCCCACCCGTGCGCGCCGCTGGTTCGCCGATCCCGAACTCGCGGGCGGCGGCGCCCTGATGGACCACACCGTGCACATCGCCGACCTGCTGGACGACCTGCTCGGGGCCCGTGCCGTGGAGGTGTACGCGCAGACCAACAACCTCCTCTACGCGGACGAGGTCCCCGTCGAGACCAGCGGCCTGGTCACCGTCACCTACGACAACGGCGCCGTCGCCACCATCGACTGCAGCTGGTCCCATCCGCGCTCCCACCCCTCCTGGGGCGGCCTGGAACTCACGGTCGTCGGCGAGCGCGCGACCCTGGAGATGGACGCCTTCGACCAGAAGGTGCACGGCTTCAGCGAACGCCTCGGCCGCGGTGTCGAACTGCCCTACGGCGTGGACCTGGACGCGCGCATGCTCCGCGCTTTCCTCTTCGGCCCCGACCAGGGCGGCACCACCGTCCCCGACGGCGAAGCGGCCCTGCGCACCCTGAGCATCGTCGCGGCGGGCTACGCCTCGGCACGCGAGGGGGTACCGGTCCCGGTCCAGACGCCCTGACGGGGCGCGGGGAACCAGGGACGGCCCGCGGTCGCGGACCACGCGGAGGGACAGCGCACGGTCAGCCCCCGAACAGCTGCGTCCAGTACGTGCCCGCCGAGCCCCCGCCCGCGAAGCCGACGCCGAGGTGCGTGAACGAGGGCTTGAGGATGTTCGCCCGGTGCCCCGGGCTGTTCATCCAGCCCTCGACGACCTCGGCGGGGGAACGCTGGCCACAGGCGATGTTCTCCCCGACCGCGCGGTGGTGGCTGCCCGCCGCCGCGGCGCGGTGCCAGGGCTCGCTGCCGTCCGGCGCGGTGTGGGCGTAGAAGGCGCGGGCGATCATGTCGGCGCTGTGGGCCTGCGCCGCCGCCGTGAGGCAGGGGTCCGGCGCGAGGGGCCGCAGCCCGGCGGCCGCCCGGTGGCCGTTGGTGAGCGCGAGCACCTCGGCCGTGCACCGGGCGAGCCCCTGTGGGGTGAACGGCTCGGCCCACAGCGCCGTCCAGTACACGTCACCGGAGCGCGGGTCCGGCACCTGCCCCAGGCCGACGTGGGCGTAGGCCCGGTCCAGGACCGTGTGCCGGGAGCGGGCGTCGCCCAGGCAGTAGTCGAGGAGGTCGGCCGGGGTGGGGGGCCCGGACACGAGGTGCTCGCCGATCGTGAGGTACGCATAGCCTCCGGCCGCCGCGCGCTGGTACAGGGAGGTGCCGTCCGCGCTCTCGGAGCCGAGCGCCCCGCGCGCCGCCATGCCCGCCGCGTGCGCACGGGCGGCCTCGGCGAGGCGGGCGTCCCACTGGACCGGCGGGGCACCGGCGGCCGCCCGCGCGGAGTTCACCCGGGCGACGAAGTCCTTCAGGGGGCCCGGCGGCGCCGATCCGCCCGGTCCGGCGGGGCCGCGCGCGGGTGCGTACGCCGGAGGCGGCGGGGCGGTGGGCGCCGCCGTGGCGCGGGGCCGGGGCATGACGACGGTGACGGCCTCGCTCGCGGGCCCGCGCCCGGCCGCCGCGGCGCCCGCCCCGTCCACCGCGGCGGGCTCGTCCGTCACCTCCAGGCCGAAGTCCCGTGCCACCCCGGCGAGCCCCTCCGCATACCCCTGGCCCAGCGCGCGCAGCTTCCAGGCGGTGCCGCGGCGGTAGATCTCGGCGAGCAGCAGCACGGTCTCCTGGCGCGGGCGCGGCGGCGCGAAGCGCGCGACGGCCTCCCCGCGCGGGCCGCCGACCTGGAGCGCGATCGAGGGCAGTCGGCCCAGCGGCGTGTCGGGCTCGGCCGGGCTGACCACCAGGGTGACGCGGCTCGCGCCGGGGCGCAGCCGGTGCGCCTCGACCGTCAGGGTGTCCCCGGTGATGCGGGCGCCCGGGGCCGCGGGCTGGTTGTAGAACACGAAGTCGGCGTCGCCCGCCACCTTGCCGCTGTCGCCGGTGATCAGGACGGACAGGTCGAAGGGGCCGGGCACGCGCAGCGTCAGGGTGCCGTTGGGCAGGGGCGTATTGCCTCCCGGGACCAGCTCGATCATGGGCGCCGCCTGGGGGTCGGGTCGGTGGTGCCCGTCTCGGCCGGGCGCTGAGAGGAGAACGCGCGGGCCCGCCGCCCGGGTTCCCGCGGCACAGGGCCGCTGCCGGAGCGCGGTGGCGCGCCCGGCGCCGACCCCGCTCCCGCGCGCGGCACGGACGCCTCCGGGCGCCCGGGACCGGAGCCGGATTCGGCGCGGCGCGCGCCGGTATTAGCGTGGACCCCGTGCACGGCGATCCCGTACACACCGGCAAAACCAGCAAAACAGGCTGAACCCGACAGAAGAGTCAAGCCCCGACAGGATCCGAGGTGCCCGCCCCATGCCCAGGCGTACGGAGTTGATCGAAGGACTCATGCAGCGGCATCCGCTGGTGCCGCGCGAGGCCGTGATCAAGGAGGACCTGCTGCGCGGTGGCGTCGCCTTCGACGAGTCGGCGCTCAGCGACAGCGCGAACGAGGCCTCCGGCGACGTCAAGCCGAAGTCGTACTTCATCTTCTCCTTCGACCACGGCACCCTGCCCGAGCTGGGCGCCGCCGCGCTGCGCCGCCCGCCGGAGGAGATCGTCCTCACCGGCGGCCCCTACGAGCTGCGCCGCACCGTGGTGTCCGTGCGCGTCAACCCGTCGTCCCCGTACCGCGTGGCCGCCGACCAGGACGGCGTGCTCGGCCTCTACCTGGACGGCCAGCGCATCTCCGACGTGGGCGTGCCGCCGATGCCGGAGTACTACCGGCACAAGCTCGCGAACGGCAAGTCGGTCATGGAGGTCGCGCCCACCATCCAGTGGGGCTACCTGATCTACCTCACCGTCTTCCGGGTCTGCCAGTACTTCGGCGCCAAGGAGGAGTGCCAGTACTGCGACATCAACCACAACTGGCGCCAGCACAAGGCGGCGGGCCGCCCCTACACGGGCGTCAAGCCCGTCGAGGAGGTCCTGGAGGCGCTGGAGATCATCGACAAGTACGACACCGCGAAGGCCTCCACGGCGTACACGCTCACCGGCGGCGCCGTCACCTCGCAGATCGGCGGCAAGGACGAGGCCGACTTCTACGGCCAGTACGCCAAGGCCATCGAGGAGCGCTTCCCCGGCCGCTGGATCGGCAAGGTCGTCGCCCAGGCGCTCCCCAAGGAGGACGTCCAGCGCTTCCACGACTACGGAGTGCGCATCTACCACCCGAACTACGAGGTGTGGGACCGCCGCCTCTTCGAGCTGTACTGCCCCGGCAAGGAGCGCTACGTCGGCCGCGACGAGTGGCACCGCCGCATCCTCGACTCCGCCGAGGTCTTCGGGGCGCGCAACGTCATCCCGAACTTCGTCGCGGGCGTCGAGATGGCCGAGCCGTTCGGCTTCACGACGGTGGACGAGGCCATCGACTCCACCGTCGAGGGCCTGCGCTACTTCATGGCGCACGGCATCACGCCCCGCTTCACCACCTGGTGCCCGGAGCCCACGACGCCGCTCGGCAAGGCCAATCCGCTGGGCGCGCCGCTGGAGTACCACGTGCGGCTGCTCCAGGAGTACCGCGCGACGATGGAGGAGTTCGGCCTGTCGTCGCCGCCCGGCTACGGCCCCGCGGGCCCCGGCAACGCGGTGTTCTCGGTGAGCTCCTTCATGGACAGCCTCCCGGCGGAGCAGGGGGCGCCCGAGGCGCCCGAGAAGGTGTAGCGCGCCCCGCGCGCCGTGCGGGACCGATGCGGCGGCCTCTTCCGGGTGACGGGCGGATATCGGGACAACACGGTGGGCAGCTCTGCGGAGACCACCCGTCTCGTCCGCAGAAAGGCTGTTCATGCGCCGTATCGCTGCCCTCGCCGTCGGAACGCTCGCCGTCGTCGGTGTCCTCGGTGTCCTCGCCGGGCCCGCGAGTGCCGTCCCGGACCCGGTGGCCACCGTCGACTGCGCCGTCCAGGAGGTGACGGGCCTCGTGGACCTCGCCAACCCGGGCGTCCCGGCCGAGGTGCCGGCCACGGGGTGCCTCGCCCCGTGAGCTGAGCGGCGGGCGAGCGGGCCCCTTCTCCCGCTCGTCCGCTCCCGGCCCCGGGGTCGCACGGCTGTGCCTACACTGCGGCCACAAGATCCCGAACGGTCGGAGGCACCCGTGAACGTGACGGTCATCACCGGCGGCAGCCGCGGCATCGGCGCCGCCGTCGCCCTGCGGCTCGCCCAGGACGGACACGACATAGCCCTCGGCTACCGCTCGGACGCCGAGGCCGCCGAGAAGGCCGCGGCCGCCGTCCGCGCGACCGGCCGCCGCTGCGTCACCGTCGCCCTCGACACGGCGGACGAGCGCGACGTGGACCGGCTCTTCGACACCGCCGCCGCCGAACTCGGCCCGGTCACGGGCCTGGTGAACAACGCGGGCGTCAGCGGCCCCAACGGCCCCCTCGCCGAGGCCGACGCGCAGGGCATGCGCCGCGCCCTCGACGTGAACGTCCTCGGCTATCTGCTCTGCGCCCGCCGCGCCGTGCGCGACATGACCCGCACCGGCGGCGGCGCGATCGTGAACATCTCCTCGGCCGCCGCCACCCTCGGCAGCCCCGGCCAGTACGTCCACTACGCCGCCACGAAGGCCGCCACGGACGCCATGACCGTCGGCCTCGCCAAGGAGGTCGCGGGCCTCGGCATCCGCGTCAACTGCGTGGCCCCGGGCATCATCTGGACCGACTTCCACGAGGACCCGCAGCGCCCGGCGAAGCTCGCCGACCGCATCCCCATGGGCCGCTCCGGCCGCCCCGAGGAGATCACGGGCGCCGTGTCCTGGCTCCTGTCGGACGACGCCTCGTACGCGACGGGCGCGGTGCTGCGCGTCGCGGGCGGCATGTGACGGGGCGGGGGAGCCGACCATGGAACTGCGCACCGTCCAGCTCACCGACGACATCGTCCTGCGCCCGTCGACCACGGCGGACGCCGAGGCCCTCGCCCGCGCCTACGACCGCAGCCGCGCGCACCTCGGCCCGTGGGACCCGGTGCGCCCGCCCGAGTTCTTCACCACGGCCGGTCAGCTCGCGCTCCTGCGCGCGTACGAGCAGGAGCGCGCGGAGGGGTCGCGGGCGCGCTGGCTGCTGTGGGACGAGTCCGGCGCGGACACGGGCGAAGGCCCCGTCGTCGCCGGAGGCATCGCCCTCTCCCAGATCGTCCGCGGCCCGCTCCACAGCGCCAACCTCGGCTACTGGACGGACGCGGCGTACGCCGGACGCGGGCTGGCCACCGCCGCCGTGACCGTGGTGTGCGCCGCCGCCGACGCCGATCTGCGCCTTCACCGCCTGGAGGCGGGCACCCTGCCGCACAACGCGGCCTCGCAGCGGGTGCTCGCCAAGTGCGGCTTCACGCAGTACGGCCTCGCCCCCGCCTATCTGCACATCAACGGGGCCTGGCAGGACCACCGGCTGTTCCAGCGCATCCTCAACGACCGCGAGCCGTAGGGCAGATGGCGGGTGCCCCGGTTTGTCACCCGCGTACCTAGACCCCGCCGCTCGGGACGGCCCACTGTGGTCCCCTCTGTCCGCCCGGCCCATGGAGAGGGGACCAGTCGTGAGACGAAGACGATTCGTGTCAGGGACGCTCGGTGCGCTGTCGGGGATCGCGCTCGGCCCGGCCGCCGTGCGCGCCGCCGCGTCGGCGCCGCGCGCCGGGGACTGGCAGGCGGTGCCCGCGCCCGGCAGCACCCCGGCCGCGCAGCTGCGCCGGATCGCCGCCGCCGGGCCCGGCCTCGCCTGGGCCGTGGGCGAGGAGGGCCAGGGCACCTCGGCGCCCACGCGGGCCCTCGCCATGGTCTGGAACGGCACCGCCTGGGCCAAGACCGACCTGTCCCACCTGGCCTACGAGGGGCGCCTGAGCGACGTCGCCGGGGTCTGCGCCGACGCGGCGTGGAGCGTGGGCTCGCCCACCGGCAGCGCGAGTCCGCTGCTCCGCTGGGACCGGACCACCTGGCGGGAGGCCGCCTTCCCCGGCAAGGGCGAGCCGGACGTGCGGTTGAGCGCGGTGGCCGTCGGCTCCGACCGGCGGGTGTGGATCAGCGGCACCCGGGGCGGTGCGGCCCGGCTGCTGCTCGGGGACGGGAAGCGGTGGCGGTGGCTCGACCCGCTGCCCGTGGCGGGCGTGAACCTGTACCGGGTGGTGCCGCGCACACCGGACGAGGTCTGGGTCTGCGGCGACCAGGCGTCGGGCGGCGGCTGGGTCGGGTTCGTGGCCCGCTGGAACGGCTCGTGGACGGTGCTGCCGTCGTTCCTGGGCCTGCGGCAGACCATCGCCGACGTCCACCCGGTCGCCGCGGACGACGTCTGGGCGGTGGGCAACGAGTTCGGCGTCGGCGGGCCGCCGGGACGCCCCGGAAACCCCATCCTGCGGCACTGGGACGGCACCGCCTGGAACACGGTGGAGCCGGGCTTCACGCTCGGCTCGCTGTCCTCGATCGCGGGCGACGCCCAGGGCCGCCCCGCGTGGATCTCGGCCTGGAACTACCAGGACCAGAGCCGCAGCACGTATCTGCGCCACGACGCGGGGACCTGGACCGTCGTGCGCGGCCCCGCGGGCCCCGCCCCCTCGCCGTACGTCAACGACGTCGCGCGCGTCCCGGGCACCTCGGGCTTCTGGTCGGCGGGGATGACCAGGTCGGCTCCCTACCCGCCGACCGAGGCGTACACGGAGCGCTTCGACGTCTGAAATCGCTGGTCACACCCGCTGTCCGGCGATTAGCCTCGGCCCGGTGAACCAACGCAAGCGGAAGAAATACTCCCGCCGCTTCTTCGAGGCCATCCTGAGCGGCGACAGCTCCCGGGTCAGGGCGCTGCTGCGGGCCGGGGTCGACCCGCGGCGCCCCGACAGCGAGGGCACCACCCCGCTGTACGAGGCTTGTGTGAACGGCAGGACGGCCGTCGCCCGGGTGCTCCTGCGGGCGGGGGCCGCCCCGGACGCCGAGAGCGCCGGGCTCGGCGCGGAGGGCACGCCCCTGTGCGCGGCGGCCTGTTGGGGGCACACCGCGACTGTGCGCGAACTCCTTGCGCACGGCGCCGACCCGAACCTGCGCGAGGACCACGGCAGGGGCCGGGCCCCGCTGGACTGGGCGCGCGCGTGCTCCCGCCCGGAGACGGCCGACCTCCTCGTCGCGGCGGGCGCGGTGCCGCGGGAGGGTTCCGTCGAGCCTCAGTCGCCGAGCAGCGCGTCGCCCTCCGCGCTCCTGCGGTAGAGGACCACGTTCCGGTCGCGCTCGCGCAGGACCAGGCCCGAGCGGTGCAGCACGCCCAGGTGGTAGGAGACCGTGGCGGGCGCGAGCCGGTGCCGGGCGGCGAGTTCGCCCGTGGTGCGGGGCGCGGCGAGATCGCCGAGCAGCGCGGCCCGGCTCCTGCCGAGGAGCCGGGACACGGCCGGGCGCCGGGGCCGGTCGGCGGCCGCGCCGATGCCCGTGGCCGGGTAGCCGAGCACCGCGTTGCCCGGCACGCCCAGCTGCACGCTGACCCGGGGCCAGGACGCCGCCATGGGGGCCAGGACCACCTCGGCGCCCTGGAAGCGGACGGTCTCGTCGTAGTTCTTGCGGACCGTCAGACAGCCGTCGGCCCAGGTGACGTCGGAGTGCAGGGACCTGAGGACGTGCCCGACGCCGTACGTGGCCAACTCCGCGGCGCGGGCCGCCAGATCGGCGTCGAGCACCGCCTTCAGACCGCTCCAGCCGTCGGCCACGGCGTCCTGCCAGAACTCGTTCAGACCGTTGGCCGCCCGCTCGGCGAACGTGCCCGACTCCACCGCGTCGAGCACGTCCCCGGGCACCGGCCCGTTCAGGAAGCGCATCTCGCACACCTGGAACGCGGCCTCCTCCGGCGGGGTGCCGCCGATGGCCTGCACCTGGTCGGCGAACGCCCGACGGGCGGGCCCCACGGCGGGCTTGGGCGTCAGGAGGTCCGGCATGTACGTGGGCCCGCCCGGCACGGACAGGCACTGGGCGACCAGGCGCACGTCGGGGCGGCGCAGCGCCCAGCGGGCCGCGGCCCCCGGGTCGCCGAACACCGGGTGCCGCCCGCCGCTCACGGCGTACCGCAGCCACCAGACGGCCTCGTTCGCCGGGGATATCGCGAGCCGGATCCGGCCGACGGACTCCGCGTCCAGATGCGCGTGGATCACGTCACCGGATGCTAGGCGCCGCCCGTGGCGCGCGCGACGCGGAACCCGGCCAATTCGAACGTGGTCGAATTCCTCACTCCGCCCCGGCGTACGCCGGTTGACTGGAGCGCGGGCAGGGGCGGAGCGGGGCGGGGCCCGGACGGGGGTCGGGCCCCGCCCCGCGCGGCAGGGCGCTAGATGATGCCCTCGGCGATCTCCGCCTGCTCCTTGTCCGTGCCGTACGCGGCCGGGGTGTTGTAGGTGCGGCGGGCCACGAACCACCAGATCGTGGCGAGGACCAGGACCACGGCGAGCGCGATGGACGCGTAGTTCATGGTGTCGGCGGTCACCGGCGAGGACTGCGGGAGGCAGAACAGGACCGTCACGAAGGCGACCCAGCACACCGCGATCCAGCCCACGGGCTTGCTCCAGCGGCCCAGGTTCCACGGCCCCGGCTGGAACCGGTCACCGGCCTTGAGGCGCAGCAGCACCGGGATGGCGTAGGCGGGCGTGATGCCGATGACGTTGATGGCGGTGACGGCGCCGTACGCGGTCTCGGAGTACAGCGACGGCAGCGCGATGACGCCCGCGAGGCCCACCGAGAGCCACACCGCGGGCACCGGCACCTGCGTCTTGGTGCTCACCTTGCGCCACACCGCGGAGCCCGGAAGGGCGTTGTCGCGGCTGAAGGCGAAGACCATGCGGCTGGCCGCGGCCGTCTCGGCGTTGCCGCAGAACAGCTGGGCCACGATCACGATGAGCAGCAGCGCGGTGGCGCCGGAGGTGCCGAGCCCGTCGATGAAGATCTGCGCGGGCGGTACGCCGGTCGCGCTCTCCTGGGTGCCCACGTAGTCCTGGATGGCGAAGGTGAGCCCGGCGAGCAGCACGAACCCGGCGATCCAGGAGACCCAGATGGCGCGCACGATGCCGCGCGCGGCGGTCACCGAGGCGTTGGACGTCTCCTCCGACAGGTGCGCGGAGGCGTCGTACCCGGAGAACGTGTACTGGGCGAGCAGGAGGCCGATCATGCACACGTACAGCGGGCTGTCCCAGCCGGTGTCGTTGACGAACTCGCCGAACACGAACGACGGCGACTGGTGCGAGTCGGGGACGATCGCGAGGACGCCGACGATCACCGCGACGCCCGCCAGGTGCCACCACACGGAGATGGAGTTGAGGAGGCTGACGAGCCGGACGTTGAACAGGTTCAGGAGCGCGTGCACCAGCAGGATGCCCAGGAAGATCACGAAGGTGGATCCGGCCGTCGGGTGGAAGTCGGTGTGCATGCTCAGCAGGGCGCCGCTGAACAGGGCCGCCCCGTAGTCGATGCCCGCGATCGCGCCGAGGAGGCCCAGGAGGTTGAGCCAGCCCGTGTACCAGCCCCAGCGCCTGCCGCCGAGCCGGTCCGCCATGTAGTAGAGCGCGCCGGAGGTCGGATAGGCGCTGGTGACCTCGGCCAGGGCCAGGCCCACGAACAGGACCATCAGGCCGACTCCGGCCCAGCCCCACATCATCACCGCGGGCCCGCCGGTGCCGAGGCCGAAGCCGTACAGCGTCATGCAGCCGGACAGGATGGAGATGACGGAGAAGCTGATGGCGAAGTTGCCGAAGCCGCCCATGCGGCGGGCCAGGACGGGCTGGTAGCCGAGTTCCCTGAGCCGCTGCTCCTCATCGGGGAGCGGTGGTATCGCGGCAGAACTCGACACGGTGGTGCGGGACACGGATCAACCTCCGGGGAGAGCGGGGGTGCGGGGGTGTGAGGGGTGTGTCAAGGGGGGGGTGACGAAGGGCGTCGCTGGGGGTAAGACGCCCGGTGGGTCAGCCGCGCGGGCCGGGGCCGCGCGCGGCGTGGTAGCACCGCGCCCGGGCCTGCACGAAGGACTCGGCGGCGGCCTCCGCGTCGCCCGGTGACGTGGTGCGGTACGTCCACGGCACGACGGCGTAGAAGGGGTCGAGGGCCTCGAACACCCGCACCGCGTCGTGGAAGTGGTGCGCGCCCCACAGCGCGTGGGCCAGGTAGTTGAGGTCGAGCAGCGAGGCCGCTTCGGGCTGGGTGTGGTCGAACCACAGCTGGAGCGCCCGCAGCGCGCCGCGCGTGGCGTCCTCCGCGATCCAGTGCAGGTCGAGCGCCCGCTCGCTGCCGCCCTCGCGGCGGTAGCGCTCCACCCGTACGTACAGCGGGAGCACGTGCAGGGGCGAGCCCGCGGGTGCCGCGGCGGACGCCCAGTGCACGAAGTTGACCGCCTCGGTCAGCGGGGCGCCCGGCCTGCGGTGGTAGGCGAACTGGAGCATGCGGTGGTACGCCTCGCGGTTGCCGGGGTCGCGCTTGTCGGCCTCGGCGAGGAGCTGCCACGGGCCGGGGAACAGCATCGGCTCCGGCGCCGCGACCCGGTGCTCGTCCCACCGCTGGCCCTCGTCGAGCTGGGCGAGCGCCAGCAGGCAGATCCACGGCACGGGGTCCTCGGGGGAGGTCTGCGAGGCGATGCGGCAGGCGGTGTTCGCCTCGCGCCACAGGTCGTTGGTGTGGCGGTGGCCCGCCCGGTGCGCGCGCAGGGCGCGCTCCACCGTGACCCGGGTGTGCAGGACGGTGGCGGCGACGCTGCGCGGCTCCTCGGCGAGCCAGGCCCGCACCACGTCGGAGCCGGCGACGGCGGCCGCGAGGACCTGGGTGCGCTGGGTCCACAGGCCCCAGTCGGGGGTCTCGGTGAGCAGGTTCCTCGTCGACACCCAGCGGCCTGCCTTGAGGTCCTGGAGCACGGCGCGCAGCGGCGCGTCGTGACCGGCCGGGTGATACACCGGGCGCGCTAGGGGCATCGGGGGTCCTCTGGGCTCGGGCAGGAGGCTGTGGGCTGCGGTTTCCGTGAGTGATGAACTGATGTGCGAGAGACTGTTGTTGTTCGGCGGTCAGTGTAGAGCGGAGACTTCCGATTACTGGGCAGTCCTCGGATCTTTCTTGACCAACTTGTGTCAACGCGGCACGCCGTTGCGCACTTTGGTTTCTCACTTGTTCAACAGCGGCCCCTCTTGCGTACTTTGGGCGATGTACGTCCCTTGACGGCTCCCGGCCCCCTGTAGCAGGCTGCCGCCGTGATCACGACTTACAGCGCGGCCCGCACGGCCGGGCGGGGACGAGGCCGCGGATGACCGGCGGCGGCCCGGTTCTGGCCGTTGACCAGGGCACCTCCGGCACCAAGGCCCTCGTCGTCTGCCCCGAGCGCGGAGTGATCGCCTCCGGCAGCGCGCCCGTCCGCCCCCGCCATCTGCCCGGCGGCCGGGTCGAGGTCGGCCCCGGCGAACTCCTCGCCTCCGTGCTCGACGCCGGACGCGAGGCCCTGGACCGCGCGGGCGAGCCGGTCGCCGCCGTGGGCCTCGCCAACCAGGGCGAGACCGTCCTCGCCTGGGACCCGGCGACCGGCGAGCCCCTCACCGACGCCCTGGTCTGGCAGGACCGCCGCGCCGAACCCCTGTGCGCGGAACTCGCCGAGCACGCCGACGAGCTGAAGGACCTCACCGGGCTGCCGCTCGACCCGTACTTCGCCGCCCCCAAGATGGCGTGGATACGCCGCCACCTCACCCGCGGCGGCGTGGTCACCACCAGCGACGCCTGGCTGGTCCACCGGCTCACCGGCGCCTTCGTGACGGACGCCGCCACCGCGGGCCGCACCCAGCTCCTCGACCTGGACGCCGTCACCTGGTCCCCGCGCGCCCTCACCCTCTTCGGCCTCGACGGCGAGGAGCTGCCCCGGGTCGTGGACGCCGCCGAACAGGTCGGCACCACCCGGGCCTTCGGCGGCGAGCTCCCGCTGACCGGCCTCCTCGTCGACCAGCAGGCCGCGCTGCTCGCCCAGGACGTCACCGCGCCCGGCACCGCCAAGTGCACCTACGGCACCGGCGCGTTCCTGCTCGCGCAGACCGGCGCCCGGCCCCGCCGGGGCCCGTCGGGCCTGGTCGCCTGCGTCGCCTGGCGCCTCGCGGGCCGCAGCAGCTACTGCCTGGACGGCCAGGTCTACACGGCCGCGTCCGCCGTGCGCTGGCTCACCGACCTCGGCGTGATCAAGGGCGCGCGGGACCTCGACCCGGTCGGCTCGGCCGTGCCGGACGGCGGCGGCGTCACCTTCGTGCCCGCCCTCGCCGGGCTCGCCGCCCCCTGGTGGCGCGGCGACGTGCGCGGCTCCCTGACCGGGCTCGGCCTCGACACCACCCCCGGACACCTGGTGCGCGCCCTGTGCGAGGGCCTCGCCGCCCAGGTCGCCGAGCTCGCCGACGCCGCGGCCGCCGACCTCGGCGAGCCCCTGCGGAGCCTGCGCGTCGACGGCGGCCTGACCCGCTCGGCGCTGCTCATGCAGACCCAGGCCGACCTGCTCCAGCGGCCCGTCGAGGTCTCCGCCCTGCCCGACGTCACGGCGCTCGGCGTGGGCGCGGTGGCACGCCTCGGCCTCGACCCGCGCCTCGGCCTGGACGACGTCGTCCCCGCGTGGCGGCCCGCCGCCGTCTACGAGCCGCGGATCGGCCCGGACGAGGCCGCGACGCGCCGCGCCGCCTTCCGCGCCGAGGTCACCGCACTCCTGGAGCGCACACCCCCGTCCTGACCGCCGTGCGCCGGGGTCCGCCTCCTGACCGGCGGGCCGCGCGCGTCACGAACGGACCGCCCCTACGCCCTCCGACGCACGAGACCGGACCCCATGAGCACCGAGCGACACGACCGTACGACCGCCGCGCGGCAGGGCCGCGTCACCCGCTCCGGCGCGCTCCCGGACGACCCGTACGACGTGACCGTCGTCGGCGCGGGCGTCGTCGGCACGGCCATCGCCCGCGAACTGGCCCGGTACCCGCTGCGGATCGCGGTGGTCGAGTCCTCCGACGACGTGGGCGAGGGCACGTCCAAGGCCAACACGGCGATCCTGCACACCGGCTTCGACGCCGCGCCGGGCTCCCTGGAGGCCCGGCTCGTCCGCGAGGGGCAGCGGCTGCTCGCCGCCTACGCGGCCGAGACCGGCATCCCCGTGGAGCCGGTCGGCGCGCTCCTGGTCGCCTGGGACGCCGAGCAGCTCGCCGCCCTGCCGGGCCTCCTCGACAAGGCCGTGCGCAACGGCTACCACGCGGCCCGGCTCCTGGACGCCGCCGCCGTGCGGGCCCGCGAGCCCCACCTCGGCCCCGGGGCCCTCGGCGCCCTCGACGTGCCCGGCGAGAGCGTCATCTGCCCCTGGACGACGCCGCTCGCCTACGCGACACAGGCCGTGCGCTCCGGCGCGGACCTGCACCTTCGCTGCCGCGTGACGGCGGTCGCCGCGGCCGGGGACGGGCACGTCCTCACCACCGGCCGCGGCCCCCTGCGCACCCGCTACCTCGTCAACGCGGCGGGCCTGTACGCCGACACCGTGGACCGCATGCTGGGCCACGACACCTTCACCGTCACGCCCCGGCGCGGCCAGCTCATCGTCTTCGACAAGCTCGCCCGCGACCTGGTGCGCCACATCCTGCTGCCCGTGCCGACGGCGCTCGGCAAGGGCGTCCTCGTCGCGCCGACGGTGTACGGCAACGTCCTGCTCGGCCCCACCGCGGAGGACCTGGACGACAAACGGGCCACCGGCTCCACCGCCGAGGGGCTCGCCGGGCTGCGCCGCCAGGGCGCCCGCGTCCTGCCGCCGCTCCTGGACGAGGAGGTCACCGCCGTGTACGCGGGGCTGCGCGCGGCCACCGATGACGACGACTACCGCATCGACGCCTGGCCCCGGCAGCGCTACGTGACCGTCGGCGGCATCCGCTCCACCGGCCTGACGGCATCCCTGGCCATCGCGGCGCACGTCACGGACCTGCTCGCCGAGGCGGGGCTGCGCCTGGGCGGGGCCCGCGACCTCGCGCCGGTGCGGATGCCGAACCTGGGCGAGGCCTTCCCGCGCCCCTACGAGAGCGCGGAGCTGATCGCCGCCGACCCGGCGTACGGCACCATCGTCTGCCACTGTGAACGCGTCACCCACGGGGAGATCCGCGACGCCCTGCGCAGCACGGTCCCGCCGGTCACCGTCGACGGGCTGCGCCGCCGCACGCGGGCGCGCGGCGGCCGGTGCCAGGGGTTCCACTGCGGAGCCGCCGTACGCCAACTCCTCGACGGACACGCCCGGTCGGCGCGGTCATGAACGACAAGACGAGCGACACGGCGCGCGGCGGCGCGCGGCGGGAGGCCCCCATGAGACGCGAACGCGCGGTGGACGTCCTCGTCGTGGGCGCGGGCCCGGCGGGCCTCGCCACCGCCGCGGGGCTCGCCGCCGCGGGAGCGGGCCGCGTCGAGGTCCTGGAGCGGGAGCGGCAGGCGGGCGGCGTCCCGCGCCACTGCCACCACGGCGGCTTCGGCGACCGCACGGTCGCGGGCCTCGCCGTCCCCGGCACGAGCGGGCCCCGGTACGCGCGGCGGTGCGTCGAGGCGGCCGTGCGCGCGGGCGCCACCGTGCGCACCGGCGTCACGGCCACCGCCTGGGCGGGCCCCCGCACCCTCGACACGACCTCGCCGCACGGCCTGGAGCGGCTCACCGCGCGGGCCGTCGTGCTCGCCACCGGGGCCCGCGAACGGCCGCGCGCCGCGCGCCTGGTGCCGGGCAGCAGACCCGCGGGCGTCTACACCACCGGCGAACTCCAGCAGGCCGTCCACCTCTTCGGGCAACACGTCGGCACCCGGGCGGTCGTGGTCGGCGGCGCGCGTGTCGCGTACGCGGCCCTGGACACGCTGCGGAGCGCGGGCGTCGACGTGGTCGCCCACGTGACGTCCTCGGCCCGCGGCGAGGTCCCGGCCCCGCGCGCCGCCGTGGCCCGGCTGTGGCACGGGATCCCCCTGCTCACGGAGACGGACGTGGTCGAACTCGTGGGCCGGGGGCGCCTTTCGGGCGTGCGCCTGCGCCACCGCACCGGACGCGGCGCCCACCTCGTCTGCGACACCGTGGTGTTCACCGGTGACTTCGTCCCCGACCACGAGCTCGCGCGGCGCGGCGGTGTGCCGCTCGCGCCCGGCACGCCCTTCCCCGGCGTCGACGCCGCCTTCCGTACGGGCCTTCCCGGAGTGTTCGCGGTCGGGAATGTGGCCCACGCCGTCACCCCCGCACGGGTGGTGACGGCGGAGGGGCGGCGCGCGGCGGAGTCGGTCCGGCGCTTTCTGGCGTGCGGAGAGTGGCCGCCGACGGCGTCCGCCCGATAGCGAAAAATTGACGCCAAAAATGAACCGTCAACCACAGGGTGATCCGGGCGCACACCGGCGCAGTGCCGGGCGCACGGCAATGGGGTGGCGGATTCTCCCCTTTCCCAGGGAGGATCGGCCACTCCGCGCCTCGTTTAGGGCGGGCCTTCTCCCGGGGTAGTTGCTTATTCGACGAGGCGGTTCCGGCGGGCGCGGGGCTGGCTTGAATTGCGTGATCGTTTCACCGTGCCCGGGGAAGAGGTGAACAATGCCATCTCGTCACCTCAGGGCACGTGCTCGCGATCCCCTGCGTTTCTCCGGTCCTCTTCTCGCCCCGGGCCTGCCTTGACGGGAGGGAAGTCACGATCTTCGACAGGATTATGCAACTTCCCAATGTATCTCAGGCGAAACTGCCGAAGAACCCGCAGTTTCACGCCACGGCGGCGCATCAGCGGGGGACGTGCCTTCTCGGGAACCTGGCCTAGAGTAACGCGCGGTCATGTGGGGAACGCTTCCCCCTCTTCACTCATGCAGTGCGCAGCGAAAAGTACAGGAGCAGGTCGGCCAGGATCCTTGACCGCCGGCGCCGACACCGTATCGATCTTCGCGAGGGGGAAACCGGGTGGCTATGGGGAACGGGTGGCACCAGGGGGAAAACGTAATGATGGTGAATGCTGTGAAAGCTGTGACGCAATTTCCTGAGGTGTTACCCGGTAATCTTTCCTTCAACATTCTTGGGCCGCTGGCGGTGTGGTCGGCCCAGGGGCCGCTGCCGCTGGGCCCCGCGCGCCAGCGCGCGGTCCTCTCGGCCCTGTTGCTGGCGCCCGGGCAGGTGATCGGCACCGAACGGCTCACGGAAGCCATCTGGCCCGCGGGCCCGCCCGGCAACGTGGTCGCGAGCCTGCACAGCTATGTGTCCCATCTGCGCCGCCAGTTGGAGCCGGACGGCCCGCCCCGGGGCCGCAACCGCGTCCTGCGCAGGGAGCCGCAGGGCTATCTGCTCGCGGTGGAGTCGGAGCGGGTGGACGCCTGCCGCTTCGAGGACCAGCTGCGCGCCGGACGGCGGCTGCTGCGGGCGGGCCGCTACCCGGAGGCGTGCCGGGCCCTGAAGGCGTCCCTCGCCCTGTGGCGCGGCGCGCCGTACGCGGAGCTCGGCGACTACGAACCCGCCGTGTGCGAGGCCACGCGCCTGGAGGAGCTGCGGCTCATGACCTGGGAGGCCCTGTGGGAGGCCGAACTGGCCTGGGGCAGGGACAACGGCAGCGTGGTGGCCGAACTGGCCGCGCTCAGCGCCCGGTACCCCACGCGGGAGCGCCTCGGCTGGCTCCTGATGGTCGCCCTGTGCGAGGTGGGCAGGCAGGCCGAGGCGGTGCGCGTCTACCACCGGATACGCCGGGCCCTCGCGCAGGAGCTGGGCGTGGACCCCGGACGCGAACTGCGCGCGCTCTTCGGCCGGATCCTGCGCGACGAGTTCGTCGGGCGGGTGTGCGTGCTGCACTGACGCGGGCGTGCGCCGGGGGAGGGGGCCCGTCGCGCCGCGGCGGCGCTCCGCCCCCGGCGCGGCGGGAGCGCCTCAGTGGATGCGCCGGTCCTCGTGGGCCCAGTAGGGCTCGCGGAGCCGACTCTTCTGCACCTTGCCGTTGCTCGTGCGCGGCAGGGCGTCCCGGAAGTCCACGGAGGTGGGCGCCTTGTACCGGGCCAGGCGCTCCTTGCAGTACGCGATGATCTCCGCCGCGCGCGCCTCGGCGCCCGCGGCGGGCACCACCACCGCCTTGACGGTCTCGCCCCAGCGCTCGTCCGGCACGCCGATGACGGCCACCTCCGCGACGGCCGGATGGCCCAGGAGGCAGTCCTCGACCTCCACCGACGACACGCTCTCGCCGCCGGTGACGATGACGTCCTTGAGCCGGTCGAAGAGCCGGAGGTGCCCCTCGTCGTCGAAGGAGCCCGCGTCACCGGTGTGGAACCACCCCTCGCGCAGCGCGTCCCCGTCGGCCCGCTCGTCCTGCCAGTAGCCGTCGAGGACCATGTTCGAGCGGGCCAGGACCTCGCCGCGCTCACCGGTCCGCATCCGTACGCCCAGGGCGGGCGCGCCCGCCCGCGTCAGACCGCCGCTGCCGGGCGCCCCCGGAAGGCGCCGGTTGAAGGTGAGCAGGGTCGTCTCGGTCAGGCCGTACACCTGGAGGAACTCCCAGCCCAGCGTCTCCTCGACCTGGGCGACGAGCCGCTCGTCCACGGGCGCGCCCGCGCACACCACCCGGGTCCTGCCGCGCCCGGGCACCTCGCCCGGCCAGTCGCGGGCCGCCCGGATCACCGCGTCCCACACGGCGGGCGCGCCGAACGCCAGGGTCACGCCGTGCTCCTGGACCCGGCGCAGGACCTCCATGCCGTCGATCCGGCGCAGCAGCACCTGCCGCGCCCCGAGCCCGGCGAGCAGGAACGGCACGCCCCAGCCGTTGCAGTGGAACGTGGGCAGGGTGTGCAGATAGACGTCCCCCTCCCAGATCCGCCCGTGCACGCCGAACGTCATCGCGTTCAGCCAGATGCTCCGGTGCGTCAGGGCCACACCCTTGGGGCGCGCGGAGGTGCCCGAGGTGTAGTTGAGGGTCGCCACCGCGTTCTCGTCCGGCCGCTCCCAAGGGCGCGGCTCGACGTCGAAGCGCATGACCTCCGCCTCGGTCTGCTCCCCGAGGACGAACCGCTTCGGCACGTCGACCGAGCCGAGGACCGCCTCGACGTCGGGGTCGACGAACACCACCGAGGCGTCGCACTGGCGCAGGACGTACGCGATCTCCTCGGGCGTGAGCCGGTAGTTCACCGGCACGCAGATCCGCCCGCTCGCCGTGACGGCGTACAACAGCTCAAGGAGACGCGAGCAGTTGGGGCTGACGACGGCCACCCGCTCGCCGGTGCCGATCCCCAGCGCGTCCAGACCCGCCTGCCAGGCCCGTATGCGCCGCAGCAGCGAGCCGTACGTCGTCGTCGGCACCGGGAGAGCCGGCTGCTGAGGCTCGTCGACGAGCGCCGTGCGCCCTGCGGCGGCCGCCTCGGCGCGGTCGAGGAAGTCGGCCATGGTGAGCGGAACGAGCATGATGCGTCCTCACAGTGGTGTGCCGGAGACAACGGAGAAGCGAGGGAGCGAACACAGCGGACGGGAGCGGGCCGCGGCGGCCTCGCACGAGGCCGGAACAGTACGCGTGCGGACGAGGAGCGCGAAGAACCGGAAAGGGCGGCGCGGCGCCCGGACCCACCGGGCGGGGCCGCAGGGGAACGACGGCGGTGGTGCTCACTCCTGGCGGTGCACGCGCCGGGGCCACACACCCGCGTCACCGCGCCTGGACCTCATCCTGACATCCCCGATCCGCATCCAGAAAGCCTCGGTCGGCCCGCGCCAAGTCGCCTCCAAGAAACCGCCAAGAGCGGCCGGTGACGATGCAGCGGCACCACGGGCCACGGGTGCGAACGCGGGGAGGACCGATGCGATACGAGGAGTCGGGCGTGCCCGGTGGGGTGACCACCTGGGCCGCCCGGGGCTGGGCCGAGGAGAACGGCATCGGCAGCGCGACCCTGCGCCGCCTGGTGCGGGCCTGGCCGCGCCGGGCGGCGGTCACCACCAGACCCGAGGCCATGGAGGAGAGTGCCGACTACGACCCGGCGCTGCCGGACTACCCGCTGGAGATCGTGCCGTTCGCGGAGCACCCCCGCTTCCTCGCGGCCCGCCCGGACCAGCGGCGACAGGTCCTCACCGGCCTGTGGATCGGCTACAACGAACGCGTCATCGCCACCGAACACCTCATCGCCGAGCCCGCCTTCGACCTCGTCATGTGCGGCGTCTTCCCCGGCTGCGACGACCCGCTGATCCGCCAGAGCGTGCAGCAGGCCGTCGTGGACGAGAGCTTCCACACCTACATGCACATGCTCGCCATCGCCCGCACCCGCGAGCTGCGCGACGTCCGCACCCGGCCGGAGCAGCCCCCGCTCGTCACCTACCGGCGGCTGTGCCAGCTCCTCGCCACGATGCCCGAGGAGTGGGAGCGGCACGTCGCCGTGCTCGTCTGGGGCGCGGTGGCCGAGACCTGCATCAACTCCCTGCTCGCCCTGCTCGCCAGGGACGAGTCGATCCAGCCCGCGCACTCCCTGATCACCACCCTGCACCTGCGCGACGAGACGGCACACGGCTCGGTCGTCACCGAGGTCGTCAGAGAGCTCTACGCGCGCATGAACGCCGCGCAGCGCCGCACCCTGGTGCGCTGCCTGCCCCTGGCCCTGGAGGCCTTCGCCGAGCAGGACCTGTCCACGCTGCGGCTCGAACTGGCCACCGCGGGCGTCCACGGCGCCGACGAGATCGTCGGCGACCTGCGCGCGACGTCCACCGGGCGGCGGCTCGTCCGCGACTTCTCCGGCGCGCAGCGGATGGTCGAACAGCTGGGCCTGGCGGGCGAGGTCGACTTCGACTTCCCCGAGCGGCCCGCGTGGTCGCCCGGCGCGGCGACGCCCCACTGAGGCCGCGTCCGACGAGCGCCGACACCGGGGCGGGGCGGGCCCGCGCCCGGCCGCGCCCGCGCACCGAGGGCCGCCCGAGGACCCGCACGGCCCGTCAACGGCCGCCCGCACGGCCGACCTCCGACCGCCGCAGAAAGGTGACCTGATGATCGTTGCCCGCCTCCGCCCCCATGTGCCGATCGACGAGCAGACTCGGCTGACCTCCGCGTGGCGGCACGACGGACACCGGTCGTTCCACTGCCGGGCCGGCCGCCACGCCCTCGTCACCTTCCCCGACCTCGCCCCGGCCTCGCCCGCGGCCGAGGAGTTCGTGGCCCTGCTGCGCGCCACGGCCGCCGTCGAGGCCGTCGTCGACAGCGCGCAGGCCCCGCCCCTGGGCAGCCTCGCGGCCACGGGCGAGCCCAGCGCCGTCCGCGTGGCCGACGACTGGAGCGTGGGCGGCGGCTCCTTCACCTGGATAGCCGGGCCCTGCGCCGTGGAGAGCGCGGACCAGCTGATGGCCGTGGCCCGGGGCGTAGGGGCCCGGGGCGCGCACCTGTTGCGGGGCGGCGCCTTCAAGCCCCGTACGTCCCCCTACGCGTTCCAGGGGCTCGGCACCGACGGGCTCGCGCTGCTGCGCGAGGCGGCCGCCGCGACCGGGCTCGGCGTCGTCACGGAGGTCGTCGACGTCGCCCACGTGGAGGCCGTGGCCGAGGTGGCCGAGGTGCTCCAGATCGGCACGCGCAACGCCCAGAACTACCCGCTGCTGCGCGAGGCGGCGCTGACCGGCCGCCCCGTCCTGCTCAAGCGCGGCTTCGGCTGCACCGTCCAGGAGTGGCTGCACAGCGCCGAGTACCTGCTCGCGGCGGGCAACGGCCGGGTGCTGCTGTGCGAGCGCGGCGTGCGCACCTTCGAGGACGCGAGCCGCTTCACCCTGGACATCACCGCCGTACCGCTGATCAAGCGGCTCAGCCATCTGCCGGTGATCGTCGACCCCAGCCACGCCTGCGGGCACGGCGACCTGGTGGCCCCGCTGGCCGCGGCCGCCGCCGTCGCCGGTGCCGACGGCGTGATGGTCGACGTCAACGAGGCGGGCCACACCGCCCTGTGCGACGGCAAACAAGCGATCACACCGGACGAGTTCGGCGCCCTGGTGGCGCGCACCGGCCGGATCCTGCACAGCGCGGAGCCGATGGAGCCCGTCGCCGACCACGCGATGGTGAGCCGATGACCGAGGAGGCGACGATGGAGCACGACGAGGGACACGACCGGGCGCTGCGCCGACGCCTCGCGGACGCCGGGGACGTGGAGCGGCACCGGCTGCTGCTCGACCTGATCCGCACCCACGCGGCGGCCGCCCTGGAGCGGACGGACCCGGCGCCGCTGGACGCCGCCCGGGCGTTCGGCGCGCAGGGCGTGCGCGGCCGGGCCGCCGCGCGGCTGCGCGAGCGCCTCGGCGAGGCCACGGGCGTCGCCCTGTCCGCGACCGCCCTCTTCGACTACCCGACGCCGGAGGGGCTCGCCGCCCACCTGTGCTCACGGGTGCTCGGCGAGCCCGCCACCGCCACCGACGCCACCGCCCCGGGCGCGGCCGTCGACGAGCCGATCGCGATCGTGGGCATGGGCTGCCGCCTGCCCGGCGAGGTGCGCTCGCCGGACGACCTGTGGCGCCTGGTGCACTCCGAGACCGACGCGATCTCCGAGTTCCCCCGCGACCGCGGCTGGACCGTCGCCCACGACCCGGACCCGGACCACGTGGGCACCACCGTCACCCAGCACGCCGGATTCCTGTACGACGCGGCCGACTTCGACGCCGACTTCTTCGGGATCAGCCCCGGCGAGGCCGTGACGATCGACCCCCAGCACCGCCTCCTCATGGAGACCGCGTGGGAGGCCGTCGAACGGGCCAGGATCGACCCGACCACGCTGCGCGGCACCAGCACCGGCGTGTTCGTCGGCATCATGTACAGCGAGTACGGCGCCCGGATCCGGCACGTGCCGCCGAGCGCCGAGGGCTACCGCGTGGTGGGCAGCATGCCGAGCGTGGCCTCGGGGCGCCTCGCCTACGCCCTCGGCCTCGAAGGGCCCGCCGTCACCGTCGACACCGCCTGCTCGTCCTCCCTGGTGTCCCTGCACCTGGCCGCCCAGTCGCTGCGCAAGGGCGAGTGCCGGCTCGCGCTCGCGGGCGGCGTCACCGTGATGGCGACGCCCTGGGGGTACGTCGAGTTCAGCAGGCAGCGCGGGCTCGCGCCGGACGGGCGGTGCCGCTCGTTCTCCGCCGACGCGGCGGGCAGCAGCTGGTCGGAGGGCGTGGGCGTACTCCTGTTGGAACGCCTGTCCGACGCGGTCAGGAACGGGCACCGCGTCCTCGCCGTGGTCCGCGGCTCCGCCGTCAACCAGGACGGCGCGTCCAACGGCCTGACGGCGCCCAACGGCCCCGCCCAGCAGCGCGTGATCCGCCAGGCCCTGGCCCACGCGGGCCTCACCACCGCGGACGTGGACTGCGTGGACGCCCACGGCGCCGGAACCCAGCTCGGCGACCCCATCGAGGCGCAGGCGCTGCTCGCCACCTACGGCCGCGGCCGCCCCGCCGAACAGCCCCTGTGGCTCGGCTCGTTGAAGTCCAACATCGGCCACACCCAGGCCGCCGCCGGGGTCGCGGGCGTCATCAAGATGGTGATGGCGATCCGGCACGGGGTGCTGCCGCGCAGCCTGCACATCACCGAGCCGACCCCGCACGTCGACTGGTCGTCGGGCGCGGTGCGGCTGCTCGCCGGGGCCGAGCCCTGGCCCGACACGGGACGGCCGCGCCGGGCGGGCGTCTCCTCCTTCGGCGTGGGCGGCACCAACGCCCACGTCATCGTGGAGCAGGCGGACCCCGAACCCGACGGCAGGGCCCCGCGCACCACGGACGGCGCGGACCGCCCCGGGCGCCCCCTGCCCTGGCTCGTCTCGGGCAACGGCGCGCCCGGCCTCAGGGCCCAGGCGCGGCGCCTCGCGGAGTTCCTCGCCCCGGGACCCGACGCGCCCGACGCGTCCGACACCGACCTGGCGTACTCCCTCGCGACGACGCGGGCCGCGCTCGCGGACCGGGCCGTCGTGGTGGCCGCCGACCGCGCCGAGGCCCGCACGCGCCTCGCGGCCCTCGCCGACTGCAGTGACGGAACGTACGGCGAACACACCGCGGTCGGCACCGCGACCGCGCGCGACCGCGTCACCTTCGTCTTCCCCGGCCAGGGCTCCCAGTGGCCGGGCATGGCGGCCGAACTGATGAGCACCTCACCGGTGTTCCGCGCGTCCATCGAGGCCTGCGCCGCGAGCCTCGCCCCGCACGTCGACTGGTCCCTGACGAAGGTGCTGCGCGGCGAGTCCGGCGCGCCCACCCTGGAGCGCGTCGACGTCGTCCAGCCCGCGCTGTTCGCGGTCATGGTCTCCCTCGCGGCCCTGTGGCGGTCCTACGGCGTGGAGCCCGCCGCCGTCATCGGGCACTCGCAGGGCGAGATCGCCGCCGCCCACGTCGCGGGCGCGCTCTCGCTGGACGACGCCGCCCGCGTCGTCGCCGTGCGCAGCCGCGCCCTGCGGGTCCTCTCCGGGCGCGGCGGCATGGTCTCCGTCGTGGCCCCCGTCGACCAGGTGCGGCGCGGCCTCGCGCCGTGGGCCGGTGCCGTCTCCGTCGCCGCGGTCAACGGGCCCCGCTCCGTGGTGATCTCCGGCGACCCCACCGCCCTCGACGCGGCCATGGCGGCCTTCGAGCGGGACGGCGTGCGCGTGCGCCGCATCCCCGTGGACTACGCCTCGCACTCGGCGCAGGTCGAGGAGATCCGCGACACGCTCGTCGAGGCCCTGTCCGGCATCCGGCCGCGCCCGGCCGCCGTGCCGTTCCACTCGACGGTGACCGGCGAGCCGCTCGACACCACGGCCCTGGACGCCGCGTACTGGGTGACCAACCTGCGCGACACCGTCCAGTTCCACCGCACCGTGACGCGGCTGCTCGCCGCCGGGCACACCACGTACGTCGAGATGAGCCCGCACCCCGTGCTCACCATCGGCATCCAGGAGACCGCGGAGGAGGCGGGCGCCCACGACGCGTTGACCGTCGAGTCGCTGCGGCGCAACGAGGGCGGCCCCGCCCGGTTCCTGACCGCGGTCGCCGAGGCCCACGCGCACGGGGTCGCCGTCGACTGGACGGAGGCCTTCCGGCACGCCGCGCCGCGCCCCGCGGACGTACCGACGTACGCCTTCCAGCGTCGCCGCTACTGGCTGGAAGACGCGGCCCCGCCCGCGGCGGACGTGGCGGCGGCCGGGCTCGACGGCGTCGACCACCCGCTGCTAGGCGCCGCCCTGGAGCTGGCGGACGGCAGCGGCGGCACGCTCCTCACCGGCAGCGTGTCCGCGCGCACGCACCCGTGGCTCGCCGACCACGCCGTCGCGGACGTCCTCGTCGTGCCCGGCACGGCGCTCGTGGAGGCCGCCCTGCACGCCGGTGCGCAGACGGGCTGCGACACCCTGGAGGAACTGGTCCTCGAAGCGCCGCTGATCCTGCCCGAACAAGGCGCCGTACGCGTCCAGGTGAGCGTCGCCGGGCCCGATGAGGCCGGGCGGCGCGCCGTCACCCTGTACTCCCGGGCGCAGGACGCGGGCGCCGACGAGCCGTGGACCCGGCACGCGGGCGGCACCCTGACGCGCGCCGCCCGCCCGGCCGCCGCGCCGCCCGCCGCCTGGCCGCCCGCCGGGGCCGAAGCGGTCGAACTCGACGACTGCTACCGCGAGCTGGCCAAGTCCGGGCTCCACTACGGCGCCGCCCTCCAGGGCCTGCGGCGCTGCTGGCGCCTCGACGACGAGCTGTACGTGGAGGCCGAACTCCCCGAGGCCGCGGGCGGCACCGACCGCTACGGCCTGCACCCCGCCCTGTTCGACGCCGCCCTGCACGCGGCGGCCCTGCCCGGCGGACCCGGCGCGGGCGACGGCGACGCCACGACCCGGCTGCCGTTCTCCTGGACCGGCGTCACCCTGCACGCCACCGGCGCCGCCCGGCTGCGGGCCCGCGTCCGGCGCACCGGGCCCGACGCGCTGTCCCTCACCGCCACCGACCCCGCGGGGCGCCCGGTCGTCAGCGTCGAGGCCCTCGGGATGCGCCCGGTGACCGCCGAGGCGCTGCGCCGGGCCGCCGCCCTGTCCGACGCCGCACTGCTGCGCCTGGAGTGGCGGCCGCGGCCGCTGCCCGCCCCGAGCGGGACCGGCGCCCCGCGCGGGACAGGCGCCCCGAGCGGGACAAGCGGGACAGGCGCCCCGAGCGGGACAGGCGCCGCGCGCTGGGCCTGGATCGGGCCGTACGACGCCGCCGCCGACGACGCGCTCGCCGCGCGGGGCATCGCCCGCACCGCCCACCCCGACGTCGCCGCCCTGCGCGCCGGTCTCGCCGCGGGCGACGCCCCGCCCGACGCCGTGGTCCTGGCCGAACCCGCGACCGACCGCGGCACCGACCTGGCCGCGGCCGCGCACCGGGCCGTGCACCGCGTCCTGGCCGCCGTGCGGGACTGGTCGGCCGACGACCGGCTCGCCCACACCCGGCTGACCGTGCTCACCCGGGACGCGGTCGCGGCCGCCCCCGAGGCGTCGCCCGACCCGGCCCTCGCCGCCGTCTGGGGCCTGGTGCGGTCGGCGCAGGCCGAGTACCCGGACCGGATCTCCCTGCTCGACCTGGACGGCACCGCCGCGTCCCTGGCCGCGCTGCCCGCCGCCGTGGACAGCGCAGAGGCCCAGCTCGCCGTGCGCGCCGGGACCCCGCTGACCCCGCACCTCGCCCGCGTGCCCGCCCCGGCCAGGACCGGCGACGCACCGGCCTGGCGCACCGACGGCACCGTCCTGGTCACCGGCGGCCTCGGCACCCTCGGCCGCGTCCTGGTCCGGCACCTGGTGGTGACGCACGGGGTGCGCCGCCTGACCGTGGTGGCGCGCTCCGGCGCGACGGGCGCGGAGGAGTTCCTGGCGGAGCTGCGCGCCGCGGGCGCCGAACTCCACGTGGTGGCGGGCGACGCGGGCGACCGCGACGTCCTGGCGGGCGCCCTGGCGGCGCTCCCCGACGACGCCCCGCTGACGGCCGTCGTCCACCTGGCGGGCGTCCTGGACGACGGCGTCCTCGCCGCGCAGACGCCGGAGCGCGTCGACCGCGTGCTGCGCCCCAAGGCGGACGCGGCCTGGCACCTGCACGAGCTGACGGCGGGCTCCGGCGTGCCGCTGGTGGCGTTCTCGTCCGTGTCGAGCGCCCTCGGCCCGGCCGGGCAGGCCGGATACGCGGCGGCGAACGCGTTCGTGGACGCCCTGGCCGCCCGGCGCCACGCCGAGGGCGCGCCGGGGCTCGCCCTCGGCTGGGGCCTGTGGAGCGAGCGCTCCGGCCTCACCGGCGACCTCGCGGACACCGACGTGCGCCGCATCGCCCGCTCCGGCGTCAAGCCGCTCTCCAGCGACCAGGGCCTGGCCCTGTTCGACCTGGCCCGCGCCACCGGCGAACCGGTCGTCTTCCCCCTGCGCCTGGACCCGGCCGCGCTGCGCGGCGCCAGTGCTGACGATGCGTCACCCCTGCTGCGCGGGCTCGCCCGCACCCCGGTGCGGCGCGCCGCCGCCGACGCCGGGACGGCACCGGGCGAGGACTCCCTGGCCGACCGGCTCGGCCGCCTCACCCCGCCCGAGCAGCGCGAGCTCCTGCTCGACCTGGTCCGCGGCCACGTCGCGGCCGTCCTCGGCTACGACGACCCGAGGACCGTCGGCGAGCGCCGCCCCTTCACCGACATCGGCTTCGACTCACTGCGCGCGCTGCAACTGCGCAACCGGCTCGGCGGCGCCACCGGCCTGCGCCTGACGGCCACGCTCGTCTTCGACCACCCCACGCCGCTCGCGCTCGGGCGGCACCTGCGCACGCTGCTCGTACCGGACGCGGACGACGGTCCTGAGCCCGCCCCGCGGCCCGCCCCGGGCGGCGAGCGGCCGGGCGTCGACGAAGCCGTCCTGGCCCAGCTCGGCTCGGCCTCCAGGGAAGAGGTCTTCGACCTCATCGACGACATGCTCGCCGACTAGGCCCCGCGCCCCGCCCGCCACGATCCGGTCCCGCTGGAACCGGGGAAGGAAGCCCGATGCGCGCGCTGTTGATCGACAACTACGACTCCTACACCTACAACCTGTTCCAGCTCCTCGCCCAGGTGTACGGCAAGGAACCGACGGTCCTCGTCAACGACGACCCGGCGTGGGCGAAGCACGACCCGGCGGCGTTCGACTGCGTGGTGATCTCCCCGGGGCCCGGCCGCCCCCAGCGCCCCACCGACCTCGGCTTCGTCCAGGAGGTCCTGGACCGCTGGCAGGACGTGCCGGTGCTCGGGGTGTGCCTGGGGCACCAGGCCATCGCCCACCACTACGGCGGCCGCGTCGAGCCCGGCACGCCCCGGCACGGCCATCTGACCCGGGTCCGGCACGGCGGCGAGGACCTCTTCGACGGCCTGCCCCAGCAGTTCACCGCGGTGCGCTACCACTCGCTGCGGGTCACCGAGCCCCTGCCCGAGGCGCTGCGGGCCACCGCCTGGGCGGAGGACGGCACCGTGATGGCCCTGCGGCACCGCACCCTGCCGCGCTGGGGCCTGCAGTTCCACCCGGAGTCCGTCGCGAGCGAGTGGGGCGCCCAGCTCCTGCGCAACTTCGCGGAACTCATCGGCGGCCACTACGCCGCGGCCCCGCCGGAGCGCGCCCACTGGTCCCCGCCGCTGGGCGGCACCCCCAGCACCCCCCTTCAGGCCGTGGTCGAGGTCGTGGACCGGGCGGTCGACACCGAGGCCCTGTTCACCGCGCGCTACGCGGACAGCGCCCACGCCTTCTGGCTCGACAGCAGCGCGCCCGGCGTCGGCCCCGCCCGGTTCTCCTTCCTCGGCGACGACCGGGGCCCACTCGCCGAGACGCTCACCTACCGCACCGGCGACACCTCGGTGACGGTCCGCGACGCCACCGGCGAACGCGCCGAGCCCGGCACCATATTCGAGGTGCTCCAAGGCCGACTGCGCGCCCGCGGCCTCACCGCGCCGGACCTGCCCTTCGACCTCAACGGCGGCTACGTCGGCTACTTCGGCTACGAACTCAAGGGCGAGTGCGGCAGCCCGAACGCCCACAGCGCCGAGACCCCCGACGCCGCCTGGCTGTTCGCCGACCGCCTCGTCGCCGTGGACCACCTTCAGGACACCACCTACGTCCTGGCCCTGAGCACCCCCGCGGCGGCCGACCTCGACGCCGCCCGCGCCTGGGTGCGGGACACGGCACAGCAGGCGCGGGCGCTGCCCGACGCCGCGCCCGCCCCGGCGCCGGTGGCCGCGACGCCGCCGGACCGGCCCGTCCTCAGCCGCGACCGCGCCGCGTACGTCGACGACATCGAGGACTGCCTGGAGCAGCTGCGCAGCGGCGAGAGCTACGAGATCTGCCTCACCAACCGGGTCCGCCTGCCGCCCCTGAAGGACCCGCTCGCCTACCACCTGAAGCTCCGCGCCCTCAACCCCGCGCCCTACGCCGCCTATCTGCGCCTCGGCGAGGTCAGCGTCGTCTGCTCGTCCCCGGAGCGGTTCCTGCGCGTCGAACGCGACGGCACGGTGGAGAGCAAGCCCATCAAGGGCACGGCCCCCCGGGGCGCGGACCCGGTCAGCGACGAGGCGCTGCGCCGCTCCCTGGCCGCGTCGGCGAAGACCAGGGCCGAGAACCTCATGATCGTCGACCTGCTCCGCAACGACCTCGGCCGGGTCTGCGAGGTGGGCTCCGTCGGCGTCCCCGCGTACATGGTCACCGAGTCGTACGCGACGGTCCACCAGCTCGTCACCACGGTCCGCGGGCGGCTGCGGCGCGACGTGGACCCCGTCGCCTGCGTCCGGGCGTGCTTCCCCGGCGGCTCGATGACCGGCGCCCCGAAGCTGCGGACCATGGCCATCATCGACCGCCTCGAACAGGAGGCCCGGGGCATCTACTCCGGCACCATCGGCTACTTCGGGCTGTGCGGCGGCGCCGACCTCAACATCGTCATCCGCACGGCGGTGACCTCGGCCGCGGGCACGGTCATCGGCGCGGGCGGCGCGATCGTCCTCGACTCGGACCCGGACGACGAGTTCGACGAAGTCCTCCTCAAGGGCCAGGCCCTGGTGCGGGCGCACGCCCAGCTCGACGCGGCGGGCGACCCCGAGCGGAGCACCCCGTGACGGCCCCGCGCACCCCCGCCCCGGCCGCCGCGCCCCGGGCCCCCGTGGCCGTCACCCGCGTCGACGGCAGTCCCGCGACCTCCGGCGACCTGGCGGGCCTCGCCCTGTACAACTACGGCCACTTCACCACCCTGCGCGTCGAACAAGGCCGTGTGCGCGGGCTCGGGCTGCACCTGCGCCGCCTCGCCGACGACTGCCGCACGCTCTTCGGCACGGACTCCGACACCGTCACCGGGCTCACCGCACAGGTCCGCGCGGCGCTGCGGCGCGTCGCCCGCGCGCACGAGGCGCCCGTGACGGTCCGCGTCACCGTGTGCGCGCCGGACACCACCCTCGAAGGACCTGGCACGGCCACTCCGACCGCGCTGCTCAGCACCCGGCCCGCGCCCGCCGCGCAGGCGCCACCGCTGCGCCTGACGACCGCCACGTACGTACGGGAGCTGCCGGAGGTGAAGCACACCTCGCTCCTCGGCACGCTGCGCCTTCGCGCGGACGTCCGGCGGCGCGGCTTCGACGACGCCCTGCTGCTCGACCACGAAGGCCACGTCCTGGAGGGCACCACCTGGAACATCTGCTTCTGGGACGGGGCCCGGCTGCTGTGGCCCCAGGGGCGCTGTCTGCCCGGCGTGACCGCGCGCCTGCTGCGGGACGCGGCTGCCGGGGCGGGCGTGACGGTCGGCGGCGCGACCGTCACCCGGGCCGGACTCGGCGCGCTGCGCGGCGCGTTCGCGACCAACGCGGCCTTCGGCGTACGGCCCGTCGCCTCCGTCGACGAGGTGACGTTCGCCCCGGACCCGGACGTCGCGGCCCTGACCGCCACGCTCACCGCCCGCTACGCCGACGTGCCCGCCGACCTCCTGTGACGGGCGCCCCGACCAAGATCCAAGTCGGCTCCAAGAAGGCGCCAAGAGCCCCTGAACACAATGCGGTGCGGCAGCGCGCCCTTCCCCTTCGAAGCACCCCCGAGCAGCCCCGCCTCCCCGATCCGCGAGAAGAGGACCGAGCATGACGACCGTCGAAGAGACCGAGACAGCCTGGGAGAACCTGCCGTTCCTGGACATCACCGACCCGGCGTTCGTGTGGGACTCCGCCGAGGTCGCCGAGGCCAGGGAGCGGTCCTGGATCGCGGGCACCCCCCTCGGCCTGCTCGTGCTGCGCTACGCCGAGGCGCACAGCCTGTCCCGTGACCCGCGCCTGGTCTCCGGCTTCCGCGAGGTCGTGGACCTCGTCGGCCCCTCCGAAGGCCTGGTGCGCGAGTTCATGCGCGACTTCATGCAGAGCCTGGAGGGGCCCGACCACCGCCGCCTTCGCGGCCTGGTCACGCACGGGTTCACCTCCCGCCGCATCAACGCCCTCAAGCCGTTCATCCGCGCCACCGCCGAGCGCCTCGCCGACGAGCTCGTGGCGGCCGGGGGCGCGTGCGAGTTCGTGTCCGCCTACGCCGACCCGCTGCCCGCCGCCGTGGTGTGCGAGATGCTCGGCTTCCCGCCGGAGGACCACGCCGTCGTCGGCCGCTGGTGCAAGAACACCAACCTGGTCCTCGCGCTCGGCCCCGACCAGAGCCGCGTCTCCGAGGTGGAAGAGGGCCTCGCGGGCATGTACGGCTACTTCGAGAAGGTCGTACAGAAGCTCAAGGAGAACCCCGGCGACGACCTGTTCTCCGACATCCTGCGCGCCCAGCGGGAGGACGACGCGCTCGACGACCGCGAGCTGCGCACCCTCATCGCGACCCTGCTCGTCGCCGGGTACCAGACGACGAGCCACCAGCTCGGCCACGCCATGGTGGCGTTCTCCCAGTACCCCGAGCAGTGGGTCCTGCTGCGCGAGCGGCCCGAACTCGCGCCCCAGGCCGTCGAGGAGGTGCTGCGCTGGTGCCCGACCACGACCGTGGTCGCCACCAAGGCGGCGGCCGAGACCTTCACCTTCAACGACCTGCTCATCCCGGCGGGGACCCCGGTGTGGCTGTGCGCCCACTCCGCGCAGCGCGACCCCCTGGTGTTCGAGGACGGCGACCGCTTCGACATCACCGTCAAGCGCGACGCGGGCACCCTGGCCTTCGGCGGCGGCACGCACTTCTGCCTGGGCGCGGCCCTCGCCCGCCTCGAACTCGCCGAGGCCCTCCAGGTGTTGTCGGCCCGGCTCGACGCGCCCCAGGTCACCGGGCCGATCACCTGGCGGCCCTCGACCGGCGTGTCCGGCCCCGACGCCCTGCCGCTGCGCTTCGGCGGGGCGTGACCGCGGGGGCCCCGCTGCGCACACGCCGAAGGCGCCGCGACGGGCCCCGCCCACGAGGTCCGACATCTTCCCGGGAAGGGCAGCACGTTCGACATGACCGATGACGACAGGACGCTCGACTACCTCAAGCGCCTCACCGCCGAGCTGGGCCAGACCCGGGAGCGGCTGCGGGCCGTCCGGGCGGCGGGCCGGGAGCCGATCGCCGTGGTGTCGATGGCCTGCCGCTTCCCGGGCGGCGTGACGTCCCCCGAGGAGCTGTGGCGACTCGTCGGCTCGGGCACGGACGGGATCTCCGCGCTCCCCACCGACCGGGGCTGGGACACCGAGGGGCTCTACGACCCCGACCCGGACCGGCCGGGCACCACCTACGCGCGCGAGGGCGGGTTCCTCGCCGACGTCACGTCCTTCGACGCGGGCCTGTTCGAGATCAGCCCGCGCGAGGCCCTCCTGATGGACCCCCAGCAGCGGCTGCTGCTCGAAGTCTCCTGGGAGACCTTCGAGCGCGCCGGGCTCACCCCCGACGCGCTGCGCGGCAGCCGCACCGGGGTCTTCACCGGGATGATGGGCCAGGACTACACGGCACGGCTCCCCGGCACGCTCACGGAGTACGAGGGGCAGCTGGAGACGGGGCGCGCGGCCAGCGTCGCCTCCGGCCGCGTCGCCTACACCTTCGGCCTCGAAGGCCCCGCCGTCACCCTGGACACGGCCTGCTCCTCCTCGCTCGTGGCCCTGCACCTGGCCGTGCAGGCGCTGCGGAACAACGAGTGCGACCTCGCCCTCGCCGGCGGCGTCACGGTGATGTCGAGCCCGGCCACGCTCCTGGAGTTCAGCCGCCAGCGCGTGCTCGCACCCGACGGCCGCTGCAAGGCGTTCGCCTCGGGCGCCGACGGCACGGGGCTCGCCGAGGGCGTCGGCATCCTCCTGGTCGAGCGGCTCTCCGACGCGCGGCACCACGGCCACCCCGTGCTCGCCGTCGTCACCGGCAGCGCCGTCAACCAGGACGGCGCGTCGAACGGGCTCACCGCGCCGAACGGCCCCTCCCAGCAGCGGGTCATCCGCGCCGCCCTGGCGAACGCCGGACTCACCGGGGCCGACGTCGACGCCGTGGAGGCGCACGGCACCGGCACCAGCCTCGGTGACCCCATCGAGGCCCAGGCCCTGCTCGCCACGTACGGACAACAGCGGGACCCGGGACGGCCGTTGTGGCTGGGGTCGCTGAAGTCGAACATCGGGCACTCCCAGGCCGCCGCGGGCGTCGCGGGCGTCATCAAGACCGTCATGGCGCTGCGGGCGGGCACGCTGCCCCGGACCCTGCACGCCGACGAGCCGAGCCCGCACGTGGACTGGTCCCAGGGCGCCGTGCGGCTCCTGACCGAGGCCAGGCCGTGGCCCCGGGACGACCGGCCGCGCCGGGCGGGCGTGTCCTCCTTCGGCATCAGCGGCACCAACGCCCACGTCATCGTCGAGGAGGCCGCGGACGCGTCCGATGGGCCGGATGTGCCCGATGGGCCGGACGCGCCAGATCGGCCGGACGTGCCGGACGCCGGGAGCGCCGTGGGCACCGGGAGCGCCGCCCCGCCCCCCGTCCCCTGGGTGCTCTCCGCCCGCACCCCCGAGGCGCTGCGCGCCCAGGCGGCCCGGCTGCGCGACCACGTGCGCGAGCGCCCCGGCCTGCGCCCCCTGGACGTGGCGTACGCGCTGGCGACCACGCGCGCGCCGCTGGCCCACCGGGCCGTCGTCGTGGGCCGCCACAGCGACGAACTGCTGCGCGGCACCGCCGCGCTCGCCGCCGGGGAGCCGGGACCCGACCTGGTCGAGTCCGTGGCCCGCGACCTCGGCAAGGCCGTCTTCGTCTTCCCCGGCCAGGGCTCGCAGTGGCCGGGCATGGCCGTGGAGCTCATGGACGCCTCCGCCGTCTTCCGCGAGCGGCTGCTCGCCTGCGCGACCGCGCTCGGACCGTACGTCGACTGGTCGCTGCCCGACATGGTGTCCGCCGCGGCCGACGCCGAGGTCACCGACCGCGTCGACGTGGTCCAGCCGGTGCTGTGGGCGGTCCTCGTGTCCCTCGCCGAGCTGTGGCGCGCCCACGGAGTGGAGCCCGCGGCCGTGGTCGGGCACTCGCAGGGCGAGATCGCGGCGGCCTGCGTGGCGGGCGCACTCTCGCTGGACGACGGCGCCCGCGTGGTGGCCCTGCGGTCCCGCCTGATCGCCGGGAAGCTGGCCGGTGCGGGCGGCATGGTCTCGGTGGCCGCCCCGGCCGCCGACGCCCGCGCCCGCCTGGAGCGGTGGGGCGACCGCGTCGCCCTCGCCGCCGTCAACGGCCCCTCGTCCGTTGTCGTCTCCGGCGACCCGGCGGCCCTGGACGACCTCATGGCCGACTGCGAGCGCGACGGCGTCCGCACCCGGCGCGTCGCCGTGGACTACGCCTCGCACTCCCCGCAGGTCGAGCTGGTGCGCGACGAGCTGCTCGCCCAGCTCGCGCCGCTGCGCCCGCGCGCGGGGAAGCTCCCCCTGTACTCGACGGTCACCGGTGACGTCCTGGCGGGCGAGGAGCTGACCGCCGACTACTGGTTCCGCAACCTGCGCCGGACGGTACGGCTCTCCGACGCCGTCGAGCGCCTCGCCGCCACCGGGCACGGGGCGTTCATCGAGTGCAGCCCCCACCCCGTCCTCGCCCTCGGCCTCACCGAGACGCTCGGCGAGTTCGGAGCGGACGCCCTCGTCACGGGCACGCTCCAGCGCGACGACGGCGGCCTCGACCGCTTCCTGCGCTCCCTCGGCGCCGTGCACGCCAGTGGGCGCTCGCCCGACTGGCAGCGCCTCTTCGCCGGGACCGGCGCCCGCCGCGTGGACCTCCCCACCTACGCCTTCGACCGGCGGCGCTACTGGCTGGACGCCGCCCCCGCCGCCGCCGACGCCACGGCCGTCGGACTGAGCCCGCTCGACCACCCGTGGTGGGGCGCGGCCACCGAACTGCCCGACTCCGGCGCCACCTTGCTCACCGGGCGCGTGTCCCGCGACACCGGTCCCTGGCTCGGCGACCACGCGGTCGGCGAGACCGTGCTCCTTCCGGGCACGGCGTTCCTGGAGCTGGCCGTCCGGGCCGCCGAGCAGACCGGCTGCGACCGCGTGGCGGAACTGACCCTCCAGGCGCCGCTGGTGCTCCCGCCGCGCGGCGGGGTCCAGCTGCGCGCCCTCGTCGGCCCCGCCGACCCGCACGGCGCCCGCGCGCTCACCCTGCACGCCCGGGCCGAGGACGCCCCGGACGCGCCCTGGACCACCCACGCGGCGGGCTCCCTCGCCCCCGCCGAACAGGGCGGCGGCCGGGCCCTGGAGGCCTGGCCGCCGCCGGGCGCCGCCCCCGTCGCGGTGGAGCGGGCGTACGCGGACCTGGCGGAGCTCTCCCTGAACTACGGCCCCGCCTTCCAGGGGCTGCGGGCCGCCTGGCGCCTCGGCGACGCGCTCTACGCCGAGGTCGCGCTCGCCGACGACACGGAGCCGGAGGGCTTCGCGGTCCATCCCGCGCTGTTCGACGCCGCGCTGCACGCGGTGGCCCTCGACGACGCCGGGGCGCGCGCGGGCGCGGGCCCGCGCCTTCCGTTCTCCTGGTCCGGCGTCGAGGTCCACGCGGTCGCCGCCACCCGGCTGCGCGTACGGATCACCCGGCTCGGCCCCGACGCCGTCGCCCTGGAGGCGGCCGACGCGACCGGCGCCCCCGTCGTGTCCGTGGAGTCCCTCGCCGTACGGCCCGTACCCCTGGACGACCTGCGCCCGGCCGAGGCGAAGCCCACGGACGCGCTGTTCGCCGTGGACTGGGCCCCGGCACCCGCTGCCGCCGCCGCGCCGCCCCGGTCGTGGGCGGTCCTCGACGGCCTCGACGCGCTCGCCCCGGCCCTCGCGGCCACCGGCGCCGCCGTGCGCCGCGCGTCGGACCTCGCGGCCGTGGCCGCCGGTCCTGGCGACGTCCCGGACGTGGTGCTCGCCCCGCTGGCGCCCTGCCCCGGCGACCTGCCCACGGCCGCCCGGGAGGCCGTCGGCGCGACCCTGACGCTCCTTCAGGAGTGGCTCGGCGGCGACCGGTTCGCCACCGCCCGGCTCGTCCTGGTGAGCCGGGGCGCCGTCGCCACCGACGACGACGGGACGGCGGACCCCGCCCTCGCGGCGGCCTGGGGCCTGGTGCGCTCGGCCCAGGCGGAGCACCCGGACCGGCTCGTCCTGATCGACTGGGACGGCCAGGAGTCCTCGGCCGCCGCGCTGCCCGCCGCCCTGGGCGGCGACGAGCCGCACCTGGCCCTGCGGGCCGGGCAGACGCACGTCCCCCGGCTCCGCAGGGTCCCCGTGGCCACGGCTCCCGCCGCGGCCGAGGCGCCTGGCCGCTTCGACGGCGACGGCACGGTCCTGGTGACCGGCGCGTCCGGCGTGCTCGGCCGGGCCGTCGCGCACCACCTCGTCGCGGCCCACGGCGTACGCCACCTGCTCCTGGTGAGCCGCCGGGGCGCCGCCGCGCCCGAGGCCGCCGAACTGACCGCGCGGCTCACGGAGTCGGGCGCCTGCGTGCACTGGGCCGCCTGCGACCTCGCCGACCGCGCGGCCCTCGCCGCCGTCCTCGCCGACGTACCCCACGACCGGCCGCTGCGCGGAGTCGTCCACGCCGGTGGCGTCCTCGACGACGGCGTCGTGTCGGCCCTGACCGGGCAGCGGCTCGACACCGTGTTCCGGCCCAAGGTCGACGCGGTGGTCCACCTGCACGAACTGACCGAGGACGCGGACCTCACGGCGTTCGTCGTGTGCTCCTCGGCGGCCGGTACGTTCCCCGCCGCGGGCCAGGGCGGCTACGCGGCCGCCAACGCCTTCCTCGACGCGTTCGCCCGCGCCCGGCGGGCCCGCGGCCTGCCCGCACTGTCCCTGGCCTGGGGCCTGTGGGAGCAGGCCAGCGCCCTGACGGCCCGGATGTCGGACACCGACCGCGACCGGCTGCGCCGCTCAGGCGTCACCGGTCTGACCGCCGAGGACGGCCTCGCCCTCTTCGACGCGGGCCTCACCGGCGGCCTGCCCGTCGTCGTCCCCACCCGCCTCGACCTGTCCGCCGTGCGCGCCCGGGCCGCCGCCGACGGCGTGCCCCCGCTGCTGCGCGCCCTGGTGCGACCCCCGGCCCGGCGCGCCGCCGCGGGCACCGACGACGACTGCGCCCTGACCCGCGACCTCGCCGCGCTCGCGCCAAAGGACCGGGCCGCGAAGGTCCTCGACGCCGTCCGCGCCCAGGTCGCGGCCGTCCTCGGCTACGCGGGGCCGACCGCCGTCGAACCGGGCCTGGCGTTCAAGGAGTTGGGCTTCGACTCGCTCACCGCGGTCGAGCTGCGCAACCGCCTCGCCCGGGTGACGGGCCTGCGCCTGCCCGTCACGCTCGTCTTCGACCGGCCGACCCCGCGGGCCCTCGCCGAGCACCTCCTCGACCGCCTCACCGGGCAGGGCGCACCGGCCCGGACGCCCGTGCGGGAACCGGCCGTGGCCCCGGCCGACGAGCCGATCGCCGTCGTCGGCATGGCCTGCCGGTTCCCGGGCGGCGTCGGCTCGCCCGAGGACCTGTGGGACCTGGTGGACCGGGGCGGCGACGCCATCTCCGCCTTCCCCACCGACCGCGGCTGGGACCCCGGCTCCGCCGCGCACGCCGCGCAGGGCGGATTCCTGCGCGACGCCGCGGGCTTCGACCCCGAGTTCTTCGGCATCAGCCCGCGCGAGGCGGTGGCGATGGACCCGCAGCAGCGCCTCCTCCTGGAGGTCTCCTGGGAGGCCCTGGAACGCGCGGGGTTCGACCCCACCACCCTGCGGGGCAGCCGCACCGGGGTGTTCGCGGGCCTGATGTACCACGACTACACGACGCGGCACGCGGGCGTCCCGGACGACGCGGGCGGCGGCTACCTCGGCACCGGCGGTTCCGGCAGCGTCGCCACCGGCAGGATCGCGTACACCTTCGGCTTCGAGGGCCCGGCCGTCACGGTGGACACGGCCTGCTCGTCGTCGCTCGTGGCGCTGCACCTGGCCGTGCAGGCGGTGCGCGGCGGCGACTGCGACCGCGCCCTCGCGGGCGGGGTCACCGTGATGTGCACGCCGCACGCCTTCACCGAGTTCAGCAGGCAGGGCGCGCTCGCCGCCGACGCCCGCTGCAAGCCGTTCGCGGCCGCCGCCGACGGCACGGTGTGGGGCGAGGGCGCCGGTGTCCTCCTCGTGGAGCGGCTGTCGGACGCGGTCCGCGCCGGGCGCCGCGTCCTCGCGGTGGTCCGCGGCTCCGCCGTCAACCAGGACGGCGCGAGCAACGGCCTCACCGCCCCGAACGGCCCCTCCCAGGAACGCGTGATCCGCCAGGCCCTGGCCGCCGCCCGGCTCGCGGCGGCCGACGTCGACGCCGTCGAGGCGCACGGCACCGGCACCACCCTCGGCGACCCCATCGAGGCCCAGGCGCTCCTCGCGACCTACGGCCAACAGCGGCCCGCCGACCGGCCCTTGTGGCTCGGCTCGGTCAAGTCGAACCTGGGGCACCCGCAGGCCGCCGCGGGCGTCGCCGGGGTCATCAAGACGGTCATGGCGCTGCGCCGGGGCGTGCTGCCCCGCACCCTGCACGTGGACGCGCCCTCGCCGCACGTCGACTGGGCGTCGGGCGCGGTGGAACTCCTCGCCGAGGCCCGCCCCTGGCCGGAGACGGGCCGCCCGCGCCGGGCCGCGGTCTCCTCGTTCGGCATCAGCGGCACCAACGCGCACGTCGTACTGGAACAGGCGCCCGCCACGCCGGACGGCGGAGCCCCGGTGGCTCCCCACGGCCCCGCCGGGCCCGTCCCGCTGACGGTGTCCGCCCGGAGCGAGCCCGCGCTGCGCGCCCAGGCGGCCCGGCTGCGCGAGCGCGTCGCCGCCGACCCGCGGCTCGACCCGGTCGACGTCGCGCACTCCCTTCTGACCACGCGGGCCGCCCTCGCCCACCGGGCCGTGGTCCTGGGCGGCGACCGGGACGCCCTCCTCGCGGGCCTCGCCGCCGTGGCCCAGGGGCGCGAGACGCCCGGCGCCGTGGAGGGGCTCGCCGGTGACCCGGGCAGGACGGTGTTCGTCTTCCCCGGCCAGGGCGCGCAGTGGCCGGGCATGGCCGCCGACCTGTGGGAGAGCGCGCCGGTCTTCCGCGAGCGCCTGGCCGCGTGCGCCGACGCCCTCGCCCCGTACGTCGACTGGTCCCTGGTGGACGTCGTACGGGGCATCCCGACCGGTGTCGACCCGGACCGGGTCGACGTCGTCCAGCCCGCGCTGTGGGCGGTCATGGTGTCGCTCGCCGAGCTGTGGCGCTCCTACGGCGTGGAACCCGCCGCCGTGGTGGGCCACTCGCAGGGCGAGATCGCCGCGGCCTGCGTCGCGGGCGGCCTCTCCCTGGCCGACGGGGCGCGCGTGGTCGCCCTGCGCAGCCGCGCCCTGACCGCGATCGCGGGGCGCGGCGGCATGGTCTCCCTCGCGCTGTCCGCCGCCGAGGCCGAGAAGCTGGTCGCCGCCCAGGAAGGCCTCTCGCTCGCGGCGGTCAACGGCCCCGCGTCGGTGGTGGTCTCGGGCGACACGGCGGCCGTCGACGCGCTCCTCGCCCACTGCGCGGAGACCGGCGCGTGGGCGCGCCGGATCCCCGTGGACTACGCCTCGCACTCGCCCCACGTCGAGGCGGTGCGCGAGCGGATCGGCCGCGACCTGGCCGGGCTGCGCCCGCGCTCGGGCGACGTCGCGTTCTTCTCCACGGTGACGGGCGGCTTCCAGGACACCGCCGGGCTCGACGGCGCCTACTGGTACCGCAACCTGCGCGAGCCGGTGCGGTTCGAGCCCGCCGTGCGGGAGCTGTTCGCCCGCGGCCACGGCGCCTTCGTCGAGGCGAGCCCGCACCCCATGCTCACCGTGGGCGTGGCCGAGACCCTCGCGGAGCAGCCCGAGCGGACGGGCGTGGCCGTGGGGTCCCTGCGGCGCGACCAGGGCGGCCTCGACCGGTTCTCGGCCTCCGTCGCCGAGGCGTACACCCGCGGCGTCGCCGTCGACTGGGCGGCCGCGTGGGCGGGGTGCGCGCCCCGCGCCGTGGACCTGCCGACGTACGCCTTCCAGCGGCGCCGGTTCTGGCTGGACACGCCCGCGGGCTCCGGCGACGTCACCGCGGCGGGCCTGGGCGGCGCGGCGCACCCGTTGCTCGGCGCCCGCGTCGAGCTCGCGGGCTCGGCGGAGACCGTCCTCACCGCGCGCTGGTCCCTGGACACGCACCCGTGGCTGGCCGACCACGCCGTGGGCGACACCGTGGTCGTGCCGGGCACCGCCTTCCTCGAACTGGCCGCCCTGGCCGGGGCCGAGGCCGGGTGCCCGCGCGTCGGGGAGCTCCTCCAGGAGGCGCCGCTGGTCCTCGGCGAGCGCGGCGCGGTGCGGATCCAGGTCCGCGTCGCGGCCCCCGACGACGACGGCACGCGGGCGCTCGGCGTGTACGCGCGCCGCGAGGACGCGCCCCCACAGGACCCCTGGACGTGCCACGCCCGCGGCGTGCTCACCGAGGAGGGCCCCGAGGCGCCCCCCGCCCTCGACGGCGCCTGGCCGCCCCCGGGGGCCGAGCCCGTGGACCTCACGGAGTTCTACGACCGGATGGAGGACATCGGCCTGTCGTACGGGCCCGCGTTCCGCGGCCTGCACACCGCCTGGCGCCTGGGCGGGGAGATCCTCGCCGAGGCGGCGCTGCCCGCCGACGACCAGGCGGGGGCGGACCGCTACCGCGCCCATCCGGCGCTGCTCGACGCGGGGTTGCACTCCTGTCTGCTGCGCACCCCGGACACCGGCGGCGCGGCCATGCCGTTCGCCTGGAACGACGTGGACTTCCACGGCCCGTGCGGACCGGCCGTGCGCGTACGCGTCTCGCCCGGCGCGTCCCAGGACGTGTCGGTCCTGGTGACGGACGCCGACGGCACGCCCGCGGTGAGCGTGCGCTCCCTGGTCGCGCGCCCCGTCGAGCCCGAGCGGCTCCGGGCCGCGGGCGGCGCCGGGGGCTCCTCCCTCTACCGGCTCGCCCGGGTGCCCGCCCCCGCCACCGAGCCCGCCCCGCCCGGAGCGTGGGCCGTGCTCGGTGACGAGGCCACGGAACTGCCCGCCCCGGCGGGCACGTTCGCCGACCTGGCCGCGTACCGCACGGCCCTCGCCTCCGGCACACCCGCCCCCGACACGGTCCTCGTACCGCTGGACGCGGCGGAAGACGCGGACGACGACGCCGCCCGGGCGCGGGCCCTGACCTGCCGGACCCTGGAGCTGCTGCAGGGCTGGCTCGCCGAGGGCGGGGCGGCGGAGGCGGGCCCCGCCCCCGCGGCCCGGCTCGTCCTCGTCACGCGCGGCGCCCCGGCCTCGCCCGACCCCGACGACGAGGGCCTCGTGGACCCCGCCGTCGCGGCCGTCCAGGGCCTGGTGCGCTCGGCGCAGGCGGAACACCCCGGCCGGTTCGTGCTCGTCGAGTCGGACGGTCACCCGGAGTCCACCGCCGCCCTCGCCACCGCGCTGGCCACGGACGAGCCCCACCTCGTGCTCCGGGCGGGCCGGATCCTCGTGCCCCGGCTCGAACGCGTCCCCGCCACGCGCGGGGGAGAGGCGCCCTGGGACGCCGACGGCACCGTGCTCGTCACCGGCGCCTCCGGCACCCTGGGCCGCGCGGTCGCCCGGCACCTCGTCACCACGCACGGCGTGCGGCACCTGCTGCTGGTGAGCCGTCGCGGCGGCGCGGCCGAAGAGGCCGGGCCGCTCGGTGCCGAACTGGCAGAGCACGGCGCGGAGGTGACCTGGGCGGCGTGCGACGTCGCCGACCGGGCGGCGCTCGCCGAGGTGCTGGGCGCGGTGCCCGCCGCGCACCCCCTGACCGCCGTCGTGCACGCCGCGGGCGTCCTGGACGACGGGGTGATCCCGGCGCTGGCCCCCGGCCGCGTCGAGACGGTGTTCCGGCCCAAGGTGGACGCCGCGCTCCACCTCGACGAGCTGACCCGCACGGCACGGCCCGTGGCGTTCGTCGCGTTCTCCTCCGCCGCCGCCACTCTGGGCAGCGCGGGCCAGGGGAACTACGCGGCGGCCAACGCCTTCCTGGACGCGCTCGTCCTGCGCCGCCGCCGACAGGGCCTGCCCGCCTGGTCGCTCGGCTGGGGCCTGTGGGCCGACACCAGCGCCATGACGGCCGGGCTCGACCGGGCGGGCCGGGCCCGCCTGGCGCGCTCGGGCCTGACGGAACTGGCCACCGACGAGGGCCTGGCCCTCCTCGATACGGCCCTGGCGGGCACCGAGCCGCTGCCGCTGCCCCTGCGCCTGGACACGGCCGCGCTGCGGGCGCGCGGCGACGCCCTGCCACCGGTCCTGAGCGGCCTCGTCCGGGCCCGCGACCGGCGCGGCGCGACCCGGGCCGCGGGGGCCGCGGCGCTGCGCCGCCGCCTGGCCGCGCTGGCCCCGGCGGAGCGCGACCTGCACCTGATCGACCTGGTCCGGGCCGAGACCGCCACCGTGCTCGGCCACCCGTCACCGGAGGCGGTGGGGCGTGACCGGGCCTTCAAGGACCTCGGGTTCGACTCCCTGACGGCCGTGGAGCTGCGCAACCGGCTCACCGCGGCGACCGGCCTGCGGCTGCCCGCCACGCTGGTCTTCGACCACCCCACGCCCGCCGCGCTCGCCGCGCGCCTGGCCGCCGAACTCGCCCCGAGGGACGGCGCGGACGAGGCCCGGCGCGACACCGAGGCCGCGGTGCGCGCGGCCCTGGCCGCGATCCCGCTGCCCCGGCTGCGGGACGCGGGCCTCCTCGACGCCCTGCTGGAGCTCGCGGGCCGCCCGGCCGGGCAGGAGGAGTCGCCGCCAGCACCGGACGAGCCGGGCTCGATCGACCGCTTGGACTCGGAGGGGCTCCTCGCCATGGCCCTGGACAACGGAGCGCACGCGAACACGGAGGACCACGATGCCCCCTGGTGACGAGCGGTTCGTCGAGGCGCTGCGGGCCTCCCTCAAGGAGGTCGAGACGCTGCGCGCACGCAACCGGGAACTGACCGCCGCGGCCCGGGAGCCGATCGCCGTCGTGGCGATGGGCTGCCGCTACCCGGGCGGCGTCCGCTCCCCGGAGGACCTGTGGCGCCTGGTGGAGTCCGGCACCGACGCGATGGGGCCCTTCCCCGCGGACCGGGGCTGGGACACCGACGCGCTGTACGACCCCGACCCCGACCGGCCGGGACGGACGTACGCCCTCGAAGGCGGCTTCGTCGACGGCGCGGGGGACTTCGACGCGGACCTGTTCGGCATCAGCCCGCGCGAGGCCGCCGCCATGGACCCCCAGCAGCGCCTCCTCCTGGAGGTGGCCTGGGAGACCTTCGAACGGGCGGGCATCAGCCCCGGCGCACTGCGCGGCGAGCCCGTCGGGACGTTCGTCGGCTCGGTCCTCATGACCGTCGGCAACGGCGTCCCGGCGACCGAGGGCAGCGAGGGCCACCAGGTCACCGGCGGCGCCGCCAGCGTCCTCTCGGGGCGCCTGGCCTACGCGTTCGGCCTCGAAGGCCCGGCCATGACCGTGGACACCGCCTGCTCGGCCTCGCTCGCGGCGGTCCATCTGGCGGCCCAGTCGCTGCGCCAGCGCGAGTGCGACCTGGCCCTGGCCGGGGGAGCCGCCGTGCTGACGACCCCGGGCATCTTCGTGGAGTTCAGCAGGCAGCGGGGCCTTGCGCCGGACGGGCGGTGCAAGGCGTTCGCGGCGGCGGCGGACGGCACCGGCTGGGGCGAGGGCGTGGGCCTGGTCCTCCTTGAGCGGTTGTCTGAGGCGCGGCGCAAGGGTCACCCGGTGCTCGCTGTCGTACGGGGCTCCGCCGTGAACCAGGACGGCGCCTCCAACGGTCTGACCGCGCCCAACGGCCCCTCCCAACAGCGCGTCATCCGCCGCGCCCTGGCCACGGCCCGCCTCTCCGCCGACTTCGTGGACGCCGTCGAGGGACACGGCACCGGCACCACCCTGGGCGACCCCATCGAGGCGCAGTCGCTCATCGCCACGTACGGCCAGGAGCGCGAGGCCGGACGGCCCCTGTGGCTGGGCTCCGTCAAGTCGAACCTGGGCCACACCCAGGGCGCGGCGGGCATCGCCGGGCTGATCAAGATGGTCATGGCGATGCGGCACGGCGTGCTCCCCAGGACCCTGCACGTGGACGAGCCCACCCCGCACGTCGACTGGTCGGCGGGCACGGTGCGGCTGCTCACCGAGAACCGCGCCTGGCCCGAGACCGGCCGCCCGCGCCGCGCGGGCGTCTCCTCCTTCGGCATCAGCGGCACCAACGCCCACGTCATCCTGGAACAGGCCCCCCAGGACGCCGAAGCGGCGCGGGCCGAGGCCCCGGCGCCCGCCGCGACCACGGCCCCCGCCGGACCCGTGCCGCTGGTGGTCTCCGCCCGGGGCGAACAGGCCCTGCGCGACCAGGCTGAGCGCCTCGCCGCACACGTACGCGCCAGGACCGAGGTCAGGGCCGTGGACCTCGGCCTGTCCCTGGCGACCACACGCGCCGCCCTCGACCAGCGGGCCGTGGTGTGGGCCGCCGACCGACAAGAGCTGCTCACCGCCCTCGCGGCCCTGGCCGATGACCGGCCCGCGCCGGGCCTGGTGCGGGGTACCGCGGCCGACGGCGAGACGGCGTTCCTCTTCTCGGGCCAGGGCAGCCAGCGCCCGGGTATGGGCCGCGAACTGGCCGCCGCCTTCCCGGAGTTCGCCCGCGCGCTCGACGCCGTGGCCGAGCACCTGGACCCGCACCTCGAACGGCCGCTGCGGGAGGTCCTGTTCGCCGCCGAGGGCACACCGGAGGCCGCGCTCCTCGAACGCACCGCGTACACCCAGCCCGCCCTGTTCGCGTACGAAGTGGCCCTGTACCGGCTGCTCACGCACGCGGGGCTCACCCCCGGCCTGCTGCTCGGCCACTCCATCGGGGAGCTGGCCGCCGCGCACGTCTCGGGGGTCCTGTCTCTGGAGGACGCGTGCACGCTCGTCGCCGCGCGCGGCAGGCTGATGCAGGACCTGCCCGGCACGGGCGCGATGGTCGCGGTGCGGGCCACCGAGGCGGAGATCGCGCCGTGGCTCGCGGACCATCCGCACGACGTGGCCCTCGCCGCCGTCAACGGCCCGTCGTCGGTGGTCGTGTCCGGCACCGAGAGCGCCGTGCTCGCCCTCGCCGGACACTTCGAGGGCGAGGGCCGCAGGACGCGCAGGCTGCGCGTCAGCCACGCCTTCCACTCGCCCCAGATGGACGCGATGCTCGACGAGTTCGGCCGGGTCGCGCAGAAGCTCACCTTCCACCCGCCGGGCATCCCCGTCGTCTCGGACGTGACCGGCGACATCGCGGGCGCGGACCAGCTGTGCTCGCCCGCGTACTGGGTGCGCCACGCCCGGGCGACCGTACGATTCGACGACGGCATGCGCCGGCTCCTGGCGGCGGGCGCCCGCACCTTCGTGGAGGTGGGCCCGGCGGGGACGCTCACCGCCCTGGCCCAGGACTGCCTCGCCGAGGAACCCGCGGCCACCGGCGCCGTGCTGATCCCGACGGCCCGCTCCCGCAGGCCCGAGGCCGACACCGTGCGCACGGCCCTCGCCACGGCCTACGCGCACGGCGCACGGGTCGACTGGACCCGGTTCCTCGCCGGGGCCCGCGCGGTGGACCTGCCCACCTACCCCTTCCAGCGCCGGAGCTTCCCCTGGACCGGGTCCGGCGCGGCCGCCGACGTGACCGCGGCCGGGCTCACCGGGCTCGAACACCCGCTGCTCGGCGCCTCCTTGGAGCTCGCCGACGCCCAGGGCATCGCCCTCACCGGCACGGTGTCCCGGCGCACGGAGCCCTGGCTCGCCGACCACGTCATGCTGGGCTCCGTGCTCGTCCCGGGCACCGCCGTCGTCGAGATGGCCCTGCGCGCCGGAGCCGAGGCGGGCTGCCACCGCCTGGCCGAACTGACGCAGGAGGCCCCGCTGGTCCTGCCCGAGCGCGGCGCCGTCCACCTCCAGGTGCGCGTCGGCGCGGAGGGCGAGCAGGGCCGCCGTACGTTCGGCGTGTACGGGCGGCCCGAGGACGCCGCGCCCGACGAACCCTGGGTGTGCCACGCGCGCGGCGACCTCGCCCCCGAGGCCGCCCCCGCGCCGCCGGGCCCCGGGCAGACCTGGCCGCCCGCCGGAGCCGAACCCGTCGCCCTCGACGGCTTCTACGACGGCCTGGCCGACGCGGGCTTCGCGTACGGCCCTGCCTTCCGGGGCCTCGCGCGGGCCTGGCGGAAGGACGACGAGCTGTACGCGGAGATCGCGCTCCCCGCCGGTGCGCGGCCAGCCACGGGCGGATACGGCCTGCACCCGGCCCAGCTCGACGCCGCACTCCACGCCGCCCTCCTCCGCGACGGCGCGGCGGGACAGAGCGGCCGCGTGCGGGTGCCGTTCTCCTGGCGGGAGGTGTCCTTCCACGGCCCGGGCGCACCGACCCTGCGGGCGCGTCTGACCCCGGCGGGCACGGACACGGCGAGCCTGTCCCTGTGGGACGAGCGGGGCACCCCGGTGGCGTCGGTGGGCGCGCTGGCGACCCGGACCGTCTCCGCCAAGGAGCTGCGCGCGACCCGCACCCACGACACCCTCTTCCACGTCGGCTGGCTCCAGACGCCCGGTGCCCCGGCCGAACCGGCCCCGCACTGCGTCGTCCTGGGCGACGACCGGCTCGCCGCCGCGCTCGACGTGCCCGCGCACGCCGACACCGGGGCGCTCCTGGCCGCGCTCGACTCCGGCGCGCCGGTCCCGGACCTGGTGCTCCTGCCGAGCCACGGCGAGACCCCCGAGGCCGGGGAGGCCTCAGGGGCCGACGGACCGGCGGGCGCCGCCCGCGCCCTCGCCTCGTCCGTGCTCGCCGTGCTCCGCACCTGGGTGACCGAGCCCCGGCTCGCGCCCGCCCGCCTCGCCGTCGTGACCCGCGGCGCCGTCGCGGCCACCGCCGACGAGCGGATCACCGACCTGGCCGCCGCCGCGCTGTGGGGCCTGGTGCGCTCCGCGCGGTCGGAGCACCCCGGACGGTTCGCCCTGGCCGACGCGGACGGCACGCCCGCGTCGACCCAGGCGCTGCGCACCGCGCTCGCCGGGGACGAACCCGACGTGGCGCTCCGGTCGGGCCGGACCCTCGTGCCGCGCCTCGCCCGCGGCGTACCGGCGGGCACCCTCGTGCCCCCGCCGGGCGTGCCGCACTGGCGCGTCGACCTCACCGACGGGGGCGCGGCCGACGACCTGGCCCTCGCCCCGAGCCCGGCGGCCGCCGCGCCCCTGGCGCCGGGTCAGGTCCGGGTCGCGGTGCGCGCGGCCGGGCTCAACTTCCGCGACGTCGTCATGGCCCTGGGCATGGTCGCCGACCAGCGGGCCCTGGGCGGCGAGATCGCGGGCGTCGTCAGCGAAGTGGGCCCCGGCGTCGAGGGCTTCGCCCCGGGCGACCGGGTGTTCGGGCTCGCCAGCGGCTGTCTCGGCCCGGTGGCGGTCGTCGACCACCGCCTGATCGCCCGGATGCCGCGGGGCTGGTCGTTCACCGAGGCCGCGTCCGTGCCCGTCGCGTTCCTCACCGCGTACGAGGGCCTGGTGGACCTCGCGGACGTACGGCCGGGGGAGAAGGTGCTCGTGCACGCCGCGGCGGGCGGCGTCGGCATGGCCGCCGTGCAGCTCGCCCGGCACCTCGGCGCCGAGGTGTTCGCGACGGCGAGCCCCGCCAAGTGGGACGCCGTGCGCGCCCTCGGCGTCGACGACGCGCACCTCGCCTCCTCCCGCACCGACGCGTTCGAGGCGCGCTTCACCACGGCCAGCGGCGGCGGCGTGGACGTCGTCCTCAACTCCCTGGCGCGCGACCTCCTCGACGCGTCGCTGCGCCTGGTGCGGCCCGGCGGCCGGTTCGTCGAGATGGGCAAGACCGACGTCCGCGACCCCGCCGAGGTCGCCGAGCGCCACGAAGGCGTCGCCTACCGCGCGTTCGACCTGATGGACGCCGGGATCGAACGGGTCGGCGCGATGCTCGCCGAGGTCGTCGGACTGTTCGGGGCGGGCAGCCTGCGCCACCTCCCGGTGACCACCTGGGACGTGCGCGACGCGCCCGCGGCCTTCCGCTTCCTCGCCCAGGCCCGGCATGTGGGCAAGATCGTCCTCACCCTGCCCGCCGCGTGGGACCCCGAGGGCACCGTCCTGGTCACCGGCGCGTCCGGCGCGCTCGGCGGCGCGGTGGCCCGCCACCTGGTCCGCGCCCACGGGGCCCGGCACCTGCTGCTCGCCAGCCGCAGGGGAGCCGACGCGGACGGCATGGCGGACCTCGTGGCCGAACTGACCGGCCCCGTCACGGCGGGCGCGACGACCGTACGGGCCGTCGCCTGCGACGTGGCCGACCGGGACGCGGTGGCACGGCTCCTCGCGACGGTGCCGGACGAGCATCCGCTGACCGCCGTGGTGCACGCCGCGGGCGTGGTCGACGACGGCGTCCTTCAGGCCCTCACCCCCGAGCGCCTCGGCACGGTGTTCGCGCCCAAGGCCGACGGCGCCTGGCACCTGCACGAGCTCACGCGGGACGCCGACCTGGCCGCGTTCGTCCTCTTCTCGTCCGCGACGGCCGCCGTCGGCGCCCGCGGCCAGGCCAACTACGCCGCGGCCAACGCCTTCCTCGACGCCCTCGCCCGGCACCGCCACGACACCGGCCTGCCGGGGACGTCCCTGGCCTGGGGCCCGTGGGCGGGCGGCGGCATGGCGGCCGCCCTCGGGCAGCGGGACCGGGAGCGCATGGGCCGCTCCGGCGTCGGCGAGCTGTCCACCGAGGACGGCCTCGCGCTGTTCGACCTCGCCCTCGCCACCGGCGCGGCGGGCCTCGTCCCGGTGCGGCTCGACACCTCGGCCCTGGGCGCCGCCGCCGCGGCCGGGGAGCTGCCCGCGGCGCTGCGCGGCCTGGCCCGCACCCCCGCCGCGCTCCCGGCGGCAGGCGCGGGGGACGCGCTGCGCGAACGCCTCGGGCCGCTCGCGCCCGAGGAGCGGAGCGCGGCCGTCCGCGACCTGGTGCGCGCCCAGATCGCCCTGGTCCTCGGGCATCTGACGCCCGAGAGCGTGGATCCGCAACGCCCCTTCCAGGACCTCGGGTTCGACTCGCTCACCGCCGTCGAGCTGCGCAACCGCCTGGGCGCCGCGACCGGCCTGACCCTGCCGACCACGCTCGTCTTCGACCATCCGACCCCGGCCGCCCTGGGCGACCACATCGGGGCCGAGCTGCTGCCCGGCCTCGGCTCGCGGGTCGACTCCTTCCTGTCCCGGCTCGACGACTGGGCGGCGTCCTTCGACGGGGACGGGCTCGACGACGACGAGCGGGACCGGGTCGCGGCGCGCCTGCGGGCCCTGGCTCAGCGCTGGGGCGACGGGGCGCGCGGCAGGGCCGAGGAGTCCGGTCGTACGGCCGTCGCGGCCGGTCTCGACGAGGCGAGCGACGACGAGGTCATCGACTTCATCAGCAAGGAGCTCGGCATCTCCTGACGGCGGACACGGCCCCCGCCCACACCGCGGCGCGTCCCGAGCGCGAGCGGACATTCGGTGACGTCTCGACGAGGTGGATTACAGATGGTGACGGAAGACAAGATCAGGTACTTCCTGAAGCGGGTGACCGCCGATCTGCACGAGACGCGCGAGCGCCTGCGCGACGTCGAGGAGGCCGCGGGGGAGCCGATCGCCGTCGTGGCGATGGGCTGCCGCTACCCGGGCGGCGTCCGCTCCCCGGAGGACCTGTGGGACCTGGTCGCCGCCGGGCGGGACGCGGTCGCGCCCTTCCCCGACGACCGGGGCTGGGACGTCGAGGGGCTCTACGACCCGGACCCGGACCGGTTCGGCACGAGCGTCGCGCGCGAGGGCGGCTTCCTCGACGACGTGGCGTCCTTCGACGCGGGCCTGTTCGGCGTGACCCCGCGCGAGGCCCTGACCCTCGACCCCCAGCAGCGCCTCCTCCTGGAGGTGGCCTGGGAGACCTTCGAGCGCGCGGGCATCACCCCGGCAGCCCTGCGCGGCAGCAGGACCGGCGTCTTCGTCGGCACCAGCAGCCAGGAGTACGCGATGCTGCTCCAGGGCGCCGAGGAGAACTTCGAGGGCTACTCCACGGGGTTCCTCGCCAGCGTCCTCTCGGGGCGCCTCGCCTATACGTTCGGCCTCGAAGGCCCGGCGATCACCGTGGACACCGCGTGCTCCGCCTCGCTGGTGGCCCTGCACCTGGCCGTGCAGTCGCTGCGGCAGCGCGAGTGCGCCACCGCGCTGGTGGGCGGCGCGGCGGTGATGCCGACGCCGAGCATGTTCGTGGAGTTCAGCAGGCAGCGGGGGCTCGCCCCGGACGGGCGGTGCAAGGCGTTCGCGGCGGCGGCGGACGGCACCGGCTGGGGCGAGGGCGTGGGCACGGTCCTGCTTGAGCGGTTGTCCGAGGCGCGGCGCAAGGGTCACCCGGTGCTCGCTGTCGTCCGCGGCTCCGCCGTGAACCAGGACGGCGCCTCCAACGGCCTGACCGCGCCCAACGGCCCCTCCCAACAGCGCGTCATCCGGGCGGCCCTCGCCAACGCCCGGCTCTGTCTGTCCGACGTGGACGCCGTCGAGGCGCACGGCACCGGCACCGCGCTCGGCGACCCGATCGAGGCCCAGGCCCTCCTCGCCACGTACGGGCAGGAGCGCGAGGCCGGACGGCCCCTGTGGCTCGGGTCGTTGAAGTCGAACATCGGCCACACCCAGGCCGCCGCGGGCGTCGGCGGCGTCATCAAGACGGTGATGGCGCTGCGCCGGGGCGTCCTGCCGCCCACCCTGCACGTCGACGAGCCGACCCCGCACGTCGACTGGTCCCCGGGCACGGTACGCGTCCTCACCGAGGGCCGCGCCTGGCCCGAGACCGGGCGCCCGCGCCGCGCGGGCGTCTCCTCCTTCGGCATCAGCGGCACCAACGCCCACGTCATCCTGGAACAGGCCGACCACGACGGCTTCCCGGCCCCGGCGACGGACCCCGCGGATCCAGCGGCGGCCGACGCCACCGCCGCAGCCGCGGGCCCCCTGCCCTGGCTGGTCAGCGCGCGCGGCGACCAGGGCCTTCGGGAGCAGGCGGCCCTGCTGCGCGACCACGTACGGGAGCGCCCCGAGCTGTCCCCGGCCGACGTCGGCCACGCGCTCCTCGCCTCGCGCACCGCCTTCGACCACCGCGCGATCGTCCTGGCCGACGACCGCGACGGCTACCTCGCCGGGCTCGACGCCGTGGCCGAGGGCAGGAGCGCGCCCGGCGTGGTGACGGGCGTCGCCCGGGAGCCGGGGAAGCCGGTGTTCGTCTTCCCCGGCCAGGGCGCCCAGTGGGCGGGCATGGCCGCGGACCTGTACCGCGACTCCCCGGTCTTCCGCGACCGGCTGCGCGCGTGCGCCGCCGCCGTCGCCCCCCACGTCGACTTCTCGCTCGTCGACGTCGTGTGCGGGGCCGAGGGCGCCGCCCCCCTCGACCGCGTGGACGTGGTGCAGCCCGCGCTGTGGGCCATGATGATCTCCCTGGCCGAGCTGTGGCGAGCCCACGGCGTCGAGCCGGGCGCCGTCGTGGGCCACTCGCAGGGCGAGATCGCCGCCGCGTGCGTGGCGGGCGCGCTGACCTTGGAGGACGGGGCGAGGATCGTCGCGCTGCGGTCCCGCCTCGTCGCCGAACGCCTCGCGGGCAGCGGGGGCATGGCCTTCCTCGCGCTGCCGCAGGACCGGGCGCGCGAGCGGCTCGCCGCGTGGGGCGCGCGCCTTGCCGTCGCCGCGGCCAACGGCCCCTCCTCCGTGGTGGTATCGGGCGACGCCGAGGCCCTCGACGAACTCCTGGCGGCCGCCGAGCAGGAGGGCGTACGGGCGATCCGCGTCGCCGTGGACTACGCGTCGCACTCTGCGCAGGTCGAGTCCCTGGAGGCCGAACTCCTCGCCGTGCTCGCCGACATCACGCCCCGCCCGGCCGCGATCCCCTTCTTCTCGACGGTCACCGGCGACCTCCTCGACACCGAAGGGCTCGACGCCGCCTACTGGTACCGGAACCTGCGGCGGACGGTCCGCTTCGACCCGACCGTACGCGGCCTCATCGCGGCGGGCCACCGCACGTTCGTGGAGGTCAGCCCGCACCCGGTGCTCGCCGTGTCCGTGCACGAGATCCTCGAGAGCGCCGCCGCCGAAGGCACCGTCCTCACCTCGCTGCGGCGCGGCGAGGGCGACGCCCGGCGCGTGGGCACCTCCCTGGCCGAGGCGCACGTCCAAGGCGTACGCGTGGACTGGTCGGGGCGCATCGGGCCGGGGGCGCGCCTGGTGGACCTGCCGACGCACGCCTTCCAGCGCCGCCGCTACTGGCCGGACGGGGCACAGGCCGCCGTGCGGGGCCGGGAGGGCGACGACAGCGCGGCCGCCGGTTTCCGCCGACGCCTGGCGGAACTGCCCGACGGCGCCGGGGAACGCCTCGTCCTGGAGACGGTGTGCGAGCACGCCGCCGCCGTGCTCCACCAGGACCCGGCGGACCTCGACCCCACCCGGGCCTTCACCGACCTCGGCTTCGTCTCGATGACGGCCATGGAGCTGCGCAACCGGCTCGCCGCCGCGACCGGCGTCCGCGTCTCCCCGGCGGCCGTCTTCGACCACCCCACGGCCGAGCGGCTCGCCGCCCACCTCCGTACGCTCCTGACGGGAAGCCAGGAAGGGCCCGCCGCCCCGGTGATGACCGGGCCCGCCGCCGACGAGCCGGTCGCGATCGTCGCCATGGGCTGCCGGTTCCCCGGCGACGTGGCGTCGCCGGACCAGCTGTGGGACCTGGTCGCCTCGGGGCGCGACGCGACCTCGTCGTTCCCCGCCCACCGCGGCTGGGACGTCGAGGAGCTGTACGACCCCAGCCCCGGCACACCGGGACGCACTTACGTCCGCCGCGGCGGCTTCCTGCACGACGCCGACCGGTTCGACCCGCTCCTGTTCGGGATCAGCCCGCGCGAGGCCCTGGCCATGGACCCGCAGCAGCGCCTCCTCCTGGAGGTGGCGTGGGAGACGTTCGAGCGGGCGAAGCTGGCGCCCGACGCGGTGCGCGGCAGCCGCACCGGCGTGTTCGTGGGCCTCAGCGGCCAGGACTACCTGCCGTTGCTCACCGCCGACCCCGACGAGAGCGCGGGGCACCTGATGACCGGCACGTCGACGAGCGTCGCCTCGGGGCGGCTCGCCTACACCTTCGGCCTCGAAGGGCCCGCCGTCACCGTGGACACCGCGTGCTCGTCGTCCCTGGTCGCCCTCCACCTGGCGGTGCAGTCCCTGCGGCAGGGCGACTGCACGGCCGCCCTGGTGGCAGGCGTCACGGTCCTGTCCACGCCGGGCGCGTTCGTGGAGTTCAGCGCGCAGGGTGCGCTGGCCCCCGACGGCCGGTGCAAGGCGTTCGCCGCGGCGGCCGACGGCACCGGCTGGGGCGAGGGCGTCGGCGTGCTCCTGGTGGAGCCCCTGTCGAAGGCCCGGCGCGAGGGCCACGAGGTCCTCGCCGTGATCCGCGGCTCCGCGATCAACCAGGACGGGGCCAGCAACGGCCTGTCCGCGCCCAACGGCCTCGCCCAGCAGCGCGTGATCCGCCAGGCCCTGGCCCAGGCCGGGCTCGAACCCCGGGACGTCGACGCCGTCGAGGCGCACGGGACCGGCACCACACTCGGCGACCCCATCGAGGCGGAGGCCCTCCTGGCCACGTACGGCCAGGGGCGGCCCGCCCGGTCGCCCCTGTGGCTGGGGTCCCTGAAGTCCAACATCGGGCACACGGCGGGCGCGGCGGGCGTCGGCGGCGTCATCAAGACCGTGCTCGCGCTGCGCCGGGGCGTCCTGCCGCCCACCCTGCACGTGGACGACCCCACCCGGCACGTGGACTGGTCCTCGGGCGCCGTGGAACTCCTGACGGAGGCCAGGCCGTGGCCGGACACGGGCCGGGCGCGGCGCGCGGGCGTCTCGTCGTTCGGGATCAGCGGCACGAACGCGCACGTGATCCTGGAACAGGCACCCACGGAGCCCCGCAGGCCCACGGAGCCCGACACACCCACGGAGCCCGGCACGCCCGCCGAGGTCCTCGCGTCCGGCGAGGAGCCGCGGCCGGTCGCCGCGCTGCCCGTCGTGCCCTGGATGCTCTCCGGCAAGACGGAGCAGGCCGTACGCCACCAGGCCGAGCGGCTGCGGCAGTTCACGGCCGAGCGCCCCGACCTCGCCCCGGCCGACGTCGCGCGCTCCCTGGCGAGCACCCGGGCCGCCCTGGACCACCGGGCCGTCGTCCTCGGCGAGGACCGCGCGTCACTCCTGGCGGGCCTAGCACTGATCGCGGCAGGCGCGGATGGCGCGGAGACAGGGGAGAGCGGCCCGGACGCCCCCCACGTTCTCCGGGGCGCGGCCCGCGCCCGCGGCAGGCTGGCGCTCCACTTCACCGACGGAGACACCCACGCCGACGCGGCCGCCCCCTCAGCCGGGGTGACCTCCCCCGCCGAGACCGCCGCCCCGCCCAGCCCCGCCGACCCCGCGTACGCTCATCTCCCGGTCCACGCCGCCGCCCTGGCGGAGGTCGCCGCCGCGTGTGCCGCGCACCCCGGCGCGCCCGCGCCCGGCGCGTCCCGGGCGCTGGCCCGCTTCGCCGCGGACGTCGCGCTGTTCCGCCTCCTTGAGCACTGGGGCGTCACCCCGGACCACCTCCTTGGCCACGCGGTGGGCGAGGTGGCCGCCGCGCACTGTGCGGGCGCCCTGTCCCTGGCCGACGCGGTGGCCCTGGCCGTCGCCCTCGACCGGGAACCGAGCGGCGCCGAGTCCGGCGACGGCGTGCACCGCGTCACCAAGGAGCTGACGTTCCGCCCGCCGGTGATCCCCCTCGTCTCCGGCCGGACCGGCCGCCCGGTCCCGTACGAGGAACTCTCCACCCCGGAGCACTGGTCCCGCCTCGCCCGGGAGACGGGCACGCCCGACGAGGCGGTGCGGTGGCTCGACTCCCAGGGCGTACGCGACCACCTGGAGCCGGGCCGCGACGGCGCCACGGTGCGCGCGCTCCTGGCCGCCCTGGCCCGGCTGCACGTCGGCGGCACGGCCGTGGACTGGGACACGATGCTCACCGACGTCGGCGCCACCCTCGTGGAGCTGCCCACGTACGCGTTCCAGCACGAGCGCTACTGGCCCGAGCCGACCGGCTCGCCGCTCGGCGCCTCCAGCCCCGGACGCGGCTCCGCACGCGCGGAGCAGGGACGGGAGTTCCGCGCGCGCCTGACCGCCGCGGCCACCGAGGACGAGCGGCGGGAGCTGCTCGTCGACCTCGTGCGCACCCAGGTCGCGGCCGTGCTCAAGCTGGCCGACGCGGCCGAGGTCGCCGACGACAGGAACCTGCCGGAGCTGGGGTTCGACTCGCTGACCGCGGTGGACCTGCGCAACCGGCTCGGCGCGGCCACCGGGCTCCGGCTGCCGCCCGCCCTGGTCTTCCAGCACCCGACCGTCCCCGACGTGGCCCGGTTCCTGGCGGAGCAGGGAGAGCCGACGAACCCCGAGGGCGCGGCCGCGCCCGCCGCCGGGGCGCGGTTCACCCTGGGCCCGCTGCTCGCCCGCGCGGGCGAGCTCGGCCGCACCGAGGAGTTCCACGACCTCGTGCGCGGCGTCGCCCGGTTCCGCCCCACCTTCGACGCGCCCGACGAGCGGCTGCGCCCGGCGCGCGTCCGCCTCGCCCGCGGCTCCGCGGCCGCGGGGCCCGACCTGGTCTGCTTCCCGACGTTCGCCGTCGGCGCGGGCGCGCCCCAGTACGCGCGCCTCGCCGCCGCGGCCGAGGGCGAGCACGACGTATGGGCCCAGCCCGTCCCGGGCTTCGACTGGCGGGAGCCGCTGCCCGCGTCCGTGGACGCCCTGGCGCACCTCCTGGCCGACGGGGTCGGGGCCCGCGCCGACGGCGGCCGGGCCGTGCTGCTCGGCTACTCGGCGGGCGGCTGGATCGCCCACGCCACCGCCGCCGTCCTCGAAGAGCGCGGGGCGGGCCCGGCCGCCGTGGTCCTCCTGGACAGCTACTGGCCCGGCAGCGCGATGATCCCGCGGCTGCACGCCCGGATCGACCGGGCCCGCGCCACCGGCGCGCCGGACGTGCTGTGGACGGAGGACACCGGCGACGACGCCTACCTCACCGCCCTGGCGCACTACGCACAGCTCTTCGAGACGTGGAGCCCGCGCGAGATCGGAGCCCCCACCCTGCTCGTCCGCGCCACGGAACCGGCCTTCGACGCACCGGCCCCCGCCGGGACCGTCGCCGGGACCCCCGACGACTGGCGGCCGCGCTGGCACCTGCCGCACACCGCCGTCGACACGGCGGGCACCCACTTCTCGATCATCCGCGAGCACAGCGAGCCCGCCCTGCGCGCGGTGCGGGACTGGCTCGGCGGCCTTCACTGAGGCACGGCACCCGACCACCCTAGGAGCATGATGACGTCCCACGGCACCGGCGGCAGCAAGCCCATCGACGACCTCGACCAGGCCGTCATCGACGGACAGTCGGGGTACTCCAAGCCGTTCCTCAACCTCTACGACCTCACGGTCTACCGGGGCACCGCCCCCCTCCTGTGGCGGTGCCCGCCCGCCGTCTCCCGGAAGCTGTACGACACCGAGGTCGGCGCGCGCCACATGGACATCGGCGTGGGCAGCGGCTATCTGCTGCACCACGCCCGGTTCCCCGTGCCCGACCCCCGGATCACCCTGGTCGACCTCAACCCCAACTCCCTCGCGCACACCGCCCACCGGCTGCGGCGCTACGAGGTCTCCACGGTCCGCGCCAACGTCCTGGAGCCCCTGCCCGTACCGGAGCGCTCGCACGACTCGGTCGGCATGAGCTATCTGCTGCACTGCGTCCCGGGGAGCCTGCGCGAGAAGGGGATCGCCCTCGCGCACGCCGGGGCCGTCGTCCGCCCCGGCGGTGTCGTCTTCGGCACCACGGTCCTCACCGGCGGCGTCCCGGTGACCCGCTCCGCCCGCCGGGCCCTGCGGGCCCTGAACAAGCGCGGCGCCTTCCACAACGAGGACGACCACCTCGACGACCTGCGCGCACAGCTCGACGAGCACTTCGACCGCTTCGACCTGACCGTACGGGGGTGCGTCGGCATCTTCCGCGCCTGGACGCCCACCTGAGGCCGGGGCGGCGCGAAGGTCTTCCCGGGGCCGCCCGCGCGGGGCCCCGGGGGAGCGGCCGTGCCGTCCGTGCTTCCCCCCTGACCCGGGTGCCACGTACACTCCGAAACTAGCAGCGCTAATTAACCGCTTGTCGGCCGTACACGCTCCGGAGTCGCCGTGCGCACCGTTCACTTCGCCGCCGCCCGCCGCACCCCCATCGGGAGGCTCCGCGGGGCCCTGTCCTCCGTCCGCCCCGACGACCTCGCCGCCACCGTCGTGCGCGGCCTGCTCGACGGCGTGCCGGACCTCGACCCGGCCCGCGTCGACGACGTCTACTGGGGCGCCGCCAACCAGGCGGGCGAGGACAACCGCAACGTGGCCCGGATGGCCGCGCTGCTCGCGGGCCTGCCCGAGTCCGTGCCCGGAGCCACCGTGAACCGCCTGTGCGCCTCGGGCCTCGAAGCCGTCACCACGGCGGCCCGCGCCATCGCCGCCGGTGAGGCGGACATCGTCGTCGCGGGCGGCTCGGAGTCCATGAGCCGCGCCCCGTTCGTCTTCCCGCGCCCCGACGAGGCGCTGCCGCACCGCATGGAGGCCGTCGACACCCGCCTCGGCTGGCGCCTGGTCAACCCGCGCATGCGGGAGCTGCACGGCCTGCTGTCCATGGGGGAGACCGCGGAGGAGGTGGCCGAGCGCCACGGCGTCTCCCGCGAGCGCCAGGACGCCTTCGCGCTGCGCAGCCACCAGCGCGCCGCGGCCGCCCGCAAGGACGGCCACTTCGACGCCGAGCTGCTGCCCGTCAGCACCCCGGAGGGCACGGTCATCGACGCCGACGAGGGCATCCGCGAGGACACCTCGTACGAGAAGCTCAGCAAGCTGCGCCCGGTGTTCCGCGACGGCGGCAGCGTCACCGCGGGCAACGCGTCGCCGATGAACGACGGCGCCGCGGGCCTGCTGCTCGTCAGCGAGGAGGCGCTGCGCGACCTCGGCCTCACCTCGCTCGGCCGGTACGCGGCCGGGGCCAGCGCGGGCGTCCACCCGGACGTGATGGGCATCGGCCCCGTGCCCGCGACGCGCAAGGCCCTGGCGCGGCTCGGCTGGTCCGTCGCGGACGTGCAGGAGGCCGAGGTCAACGAGGCCTTCGCGGCCCAGGCGATCGCCTCCGTGGACACGCTCGGCATCGACCCGGACCTGGTCAACCCGGACGGCGGCGCCATCGCCCTGGGCCACCCCCTGGGCTGCTCCGGCGCCCGGATCCTCACCACGCTCCTGCACCGCATGGGCCGCACCGGCGCCACCCGCGGCCTCGCCACGATGTGCGTCGGCGTGGGACAGGGCAGCGCCGTGCTCGTCGAGCGCGACTGACCCCGGGCCCGCGCCGCTACATGAGCGTGACGGCCACGGTGAGCGCCAGCGCCAGGCAGGCGAGTCCCACCGCCGTCACGCCCCACGGCCGTGCGGGGCGGGCCGGGGCGCAACAACAGCACCGCGGATGCTGGAGGTAGGGGGAGTCGAGCCAGTACGCCCCGACGAGCCGGGCGTGTACCTGGTGGATTGCGCCGTCGGTCTCCATGCCCACCCAACGGCCCGGCCCTTGGCCGGGCCACGGCGGGGTCAATCAGGCCGTCCTGATACCACGGATATGGCGGATGCCCCGCGCGGAAACGTTTGGCGTGGGCGCCGTGGGGAAGGGGTCATCGGTTGTCTGCGGCTCCGTCGTGGCTGGTCGCGCAGTTCCCCGCGCCCCTTCGGGGCGCGTACCCCCGGCCCCTACGGGGTGCTGAGGTCCTCCGCGAGCAGGCGCTTCGCGATCGTGTCGACCGCCGTCGTCAGGGCGGCGTCGTCCTCGCTGGCCCGGCCGTCCTTCGCCAGTTCCTCGGTGAGCCAGCGGGTCCACTCCTTGCCGATGACCCCTGCCTCGCGCTCGCCCGCGGGAGTGTGCTGGAAGAGGGTGCCGCTGCGGCTGAGGTAGCCCTCCTCGACCATGCGGTCGAAGACCGGCACCAGGACCTCGGGCGGCAGCCGCCGCCGGGCCGCGATGAGGTTCAGGTTCGCGTGTCCCACCAGGCGGGTGAAGAGCGCCACCTGCATCACCGCCCAGGCGCCCGCCGGGTCGAGGCGTGTGTCGGACCTGCTGATGACGGCGCGCGCGGTGCCGACGCCCTTGCGCCGCAGGATGTTCCCGACGGCCAGCTCCAGGAGCCGCGCCGAGTCGCCCGTGGACGACGGCGAGGCGAACCCCTCGCCCATGTCGTTGGAGCTCAGCCGCGCGCTGTCGCGCAGCTCCACCTGCTTGAGGAAGAGCGCCACGACGAACCCGACGGCGGCGACCGGAACCGTCCACAGGAACACGGTCTGGAGCGTGTCCGCGTACGCCTCGACGAGCGGCGCCGCCGCCGCGCCCGGCAGCTCGTGCAGCCCCTCCGGGCTCTGCGCGGCCTTCGCGATCGCCTCCCGCGGCGCGGCCCCGGTCCGCGTCGCCTCGGCGATCCCGCCCCGGAGGTTCGGGGCCAGCGTGTTGGCGTAGATGGTGCCGAACACGGCCGTGCCGAAGGAGCTGCCGAGCGTGCGGAAGAACGTGACGCCGGACGTGGCGGTGCCCAGGTCCGCGTAGGCGACGGTGTTCTGCACGGCGATCGTGAGGACCTGCATGCACAGGCCGATGCCGACGCCGAGCACGAACATGTACAGCGACTCCAGCCACGCGCTGGTCGCGCTGCCCATCAGGGACATCAGGAACAGGCCGAGCGCCATCACCAGGGCGCCCACGATCGGGAAGATCCGGTACGTGCCGGTCCTGCTGACCACGTTGCCGCTGAAGATCGAGGCGATGAGCAGGCCGACGACCATCGGCAGGGTCCGCACGCCGGAGATCGTGGCCGAGTCCCCGTCGACGTACTGGAGGTACGTCGGCAGGAACGTCATCGCGCCGAGCATCGCGAAGCCCACGATGAAGCTGAGCACCGAGCAGACCGTGAAGACGGGGTTCGCGAACAGGCGCATCGGCAGCATCGGCTCGGCCGCGCGCGTCTCCGCCCAGCAGAAGCCCGCGAGCGCGGCGAGCCCGCCCGCGAACAGGCCGATGACGACGCCCGAGCCCCACGCGTACTCGTTGCCGCCCCAGCTCGTCGCGAGGATCAGCGCGCTGGAGCCGATCGCGACGAGCGCGATGCCCAGGTAGTCGATGACGGGCCGGGCCGCCGACTTCACCGACGGGATGGTGCGGGCGGCGGCCACGACGACCAGGATCGCGATGGGCACGTTGACGTAGAAGGCCCAGCGCCAGCTCAGATGGTCGGTGAACAGGCCGCCGAGCAGCGGGCCGATGACCGTGGACACGCCGAAGACGGCGCCGATCGCGCCCTGGTACTTGCCGCGCTCCCGCAGCGGGATCACATCGGCGATCAGCGCCATCGACGTGACCATCAGACCGCCCGCGCCGATGCCCTGCATCGCCCGCCAGGCGATGAGCAGCGACATGTTCGTGGCCAGGCCGCACAGGAACGAGCCGGTGATGAAGACGACCGCCGACACCTGGAAGACGACCTTGCGGCCGAACAGGTCACCGAACTTGCCGACGAGGACCGTCGCCACGGTCTCCGCGAGCAGGTACGACGTCACCACCCACGACATGTGCGCGGCGCCGCCCAGGTCCGACACGATCGTCGGCAGGGCCGTGCCGACGATCGTCTGGTCGAGGGCGGCGAGCAGGACGCCCAGCATGATCGTGACGAAGACGACATTGCGGCGGCGCCGGTCCAGGACCGGCGGGCCCTGCTCCGGCGCCCGCGCGGCCTCGGCGTGCTCGGTGACGGTCACAGGCACACCCTCACACCGCTGCCGGGCGTGTGCATGCCGGGCCGTCCGGTCCGGTGACGGACCGCTCAGTCCCGCGGGCGCCGCCGCAGCAGATACGTGTCCATGATCCAGCCCTTGCGCGCGCGGGCCTCGGCCCGCAGCCGCGCGATGCGCCCGGCGGCCTCGGGCAGCGCCCCGGAGACGAGGATCTCGTCGGGCGTGCCGAGGTAGGCGCCCCAGTAGATGTCGAGGTCGTCCCGGTCGGCGCAGCCCTGGAAGGCCTGCCGGGCGTCCAGCATCACCACCACGTCGTCCACGCCCTCGGGGAAGCCCTCGTCGCTCAGGCGGCGGCCCGTGGTGACCTGGAAGGGGCGCCCCACGCGGTTCAGGCCCACGCGGTGCCGGGCGGCGAGCGCCGACACGCTGCTGACCCCGGGCACCACGTCGTAGGAGAAGGCGACGGCACCGCGCCCGATGACCTCCTCCAGGACCGCGATCGTGCTGTCGTACAGGGCGGGGTCGCCCCACACCAGGAACGCGCCGGTGCCCTGCGCGCCCAGCTCCTCGGCGATCAGGCGCTCATAGATGTCGGCGCGGCGGCCGCGCCAGTCGTCGACCGCGCCGGCGTAGGCCACGCGGTCCGCCTCCTGTGCGCGCCGCGGGTCGCGGGCCTCGACGACGCGGTACGCCCCGTCCGGGCGGTGCGCGTCGAGCATCCCCCGGCGCAGCGCGACGAGGTCCTCCTTGGCCTCGCCCTTGTCGAGGACGAAGAACACGTCGGTGTCCTTCATCGCCTTCACGGCCTGCAGGGTGAGCTGGTCCGGGTCGCCCGCGCCGATCCCGATGACATGAATCCTTCGCACGTCAGGAGTCTGTCACCCGTCCCCGGGCGCCGCGTGGGGGGCCAGCGTCGGCGCGGCCGCCGCCGCGTCCAGGGGCACCTCACCCCCCTCGACGCGCGCGGCCAACCCTCGCGCCCACGCCACCAGTTCCGCCACGCCGATCCCGTAGGGCCGCTCGCGCCCCGGCCCGGCCGCGCTCCACTCCGCGACGGCGCCCGCGCCCCTGCGCAGCAGCCGCGCCCCGCCCGTCGCGTTGCCGCGCGCCGCGTGCGTCAGGCCGACGGCCAGCTGCGCGAGCCCCTGCCACAGGCCGCGCTCTTGCTCGGGCCCCGACTTCCAGGCGTCCTCGAAGACCTCGTGCGCGTGGAAGGGGCGCCCGGCGTCGAGCAGCGCCTGCGCCTCCGCGAGGGTCCGGGCGGGCGTGCGGGCCACGCCCTCCGGCTGGCGCGCCACGCCCTCGGCCCCGTACGGCAGCGGCCGCCCGAGCCCGTCCCGCGGCCGCGCGCTGCGCGCCCGGCCCTCCGCGTCCCGGTCCCGGCCACCTGGTCCAAGTGCGCTCGTCATGCGGCGATTCTCCCGCCCCGGGCCCGCACCCCGCCGCCGGGCGGTGACCTGCGACGGCGACGGCCCGGACCACCCCCGCACGTGGGGTAGAGTTCTACCTGCGTGATCACGCGGAACACCCACCGCGAGGAACGCACCGGGACGTGGCGCAGCTTGGTAGCGCACTTGACTGGGGGTCAAGGGGTCGCAGGTTCAAATCCTGTCGTCCCGACTAGGCAGGGCTTATGGGAACCGTTGGCACCAACGGGCGCGGGCCTGCCAAGGTCGGTTACGAGGGCGGCATGCTTCACACGAAGCGTGCCGCCCTCGTTGTTGTATCCGGGCCGCCACCGGGGCCAGCAGCGCCGTAGACGGCTGCGTGTCGGCCTGGCCGGGGTCAGTGAGCACGTACAGGGCGGTCCGGAAGACCTGTCGCCCGGCCTCTGGCGCCCCGTCCACATCAGCCAGTTGTGCGGTGGCGGTAGCCCGTTCTGCCTTTACTTTGCTCATGGCCTTGCCGAGCCGTTCCCGGACCTACTCGGGATTACCAATCAGGTCGTACAAACCGTTTTCGCGGGCATCGAGTTTGAGCGAGCTGTTGTTTTAGCTGTTCGCGGATGTGCTGCGACAGGGACTGCTTGGAGGAAATAGCCTCGTCCACGGCGCCCGCCATGGCGGTACGAGTCTCTAGATCTGGTTCTTTGGGTGACGTGCTTGCAGGGCGGGGATTGCGGCGACGGTTTCCGCTTGGAGGTGTTCCCAGATGATGCCTGTCGGGCGTTGTTGGGGTGGGCATGTGATGGTGTCATCGGGGGTGATGATGAGATCGACGCGGAAGTCGTGGATGGTTTCGGGGATGTCGGTCTGCACGATTTGGAGCGGGTGCACGGTGGTGGCGATGAGGGTGTGTTTGCCGATGAGTCCGGCCTCGGCAAGGAGGGCGACTTCGATGTCGGAGTATCCGGCGCCTTTCCCGAGGCGGGCACCGTCGCGGTTAACAGCCACGCTGCCGCAGACGATGAGGTCCACTGGCCGCATCTCGTCCGGGCCGACTGGTTGGGAGACTGTGGCGGCCGTGCGGTGGGCAGCGGCCTGCTCCGGCGGCACCATCAGCGTCTCGGGGTCCAGGAGATAGAACGGTTTGGCCGCTGCCAGCCGTGGGGCGGCCATGTAGACGGTCTTACCGTCTCGGAGAGCGCGGGCGCGTACAGGTTGCTGTGCGAGGTCGGGGACCGCTTTGATGATGCGGGCGGCCTGCCAGGCGGGCACCTGCGCGAGGCGGGCGGCGGCCTCGTCGGCGCCGTAGAAGGCAGGGATATGGCCTGCCACGCCTTCGGGTGCGGCGCGTTCGGCCTCCAGCAGTTCCCATATCTGGTTTCGGATGCGCTGTTTGGCTCGCTGGGTTGCTCCGTTGGTCACCGGGCCCCCTTTGGCTGGGTTAGGCGGCTGTCATGAGGGTGAGCAGCCTGTCATACACGTCGCCGACGGCCGTGGTGGTCCGCCAAGGCTTGAGGGCTAGCCCGGCCGAGAACGCGACGCTCATTCCCCCGCCGCCGCGATGCTGTTCGACCACGTCCAGGGCCGCGTGCAACGCGGCGACGGCTTCATGAACGTGGCCTTGCCCAGTGTGGGCAAGTGCCAGGTTGGCGTGCACGATGGCCGAGGCTTTGGAGCCGTCGTGGGAATCAGCGGCAGTTTCCTCCAGAAGGGCTTGGGCGCGGGCCGCATCGTTGAGCGCCAGGTAGCAGGACCCGGCCAGACGCCCGAACTGCGTGGAGGCATAGAGCGGCGCCGCCGCGTCACTTCCGTCCACCCGGCCTAGGCGGGTTTCGGCTTGACTCAATGCCCGCTCGCATTGGCTGCGGGCTCCGGTCATGGCGTGGGCTTCGGCGGTGTGCAGCACCGCAAGCCCGGTCAACACGTGGCTTGTCGTGCCGGTGATAGTCGCCGTGTGCTGGGCCAACTCCAAACCGGCTTTTGGGTTTCTGTCTCCGTACAGGGCCACAAAGGAGGTGCGCAGCAGTGCGAGCCCTTCGGCTACCGGGTCGCCCAACTCCCGTGCGGCCGTGGCGGCGTGCGTGAAATAGGCGCGCGCGGTGGCATGGTCCCGGCGTCCGGAGGCATCCCATACGAGCTGCCCCATGAGGGTTGCGGCTTCGGCGTAGGCGGCGTGCAGGTCCCGGCGGACTTGGTGGGTGAGCGGGTAGGTGTGCCAGTGCGCCACCTGTCCCAAATGCTGCCCGCACTGTGCCACGAGCGCCGTACTTGGCTCGGTTTCGTAGCGGGCGTCCAAGTTCTGGATTTCCTTGCGGAGCTGCGCTACGGCCACCAGGTCCAGGGCGCCGGGGTTGGCGTGGATGTAGCTCTGGCGCTCCCGTGCCTCAAAGCCCGGGCCGGACTGGGCGGGAATATCGGCAGCCCTGCGGACCATCCCAGCAGCCAGAGTGTGCACGGGCTCTGTCTCGGATAGCAGGGCGTCCAACTCGCCCAGGCTGAGATGCAGGGCGGTAGCGATTGTGGGACGGGTCCAGGGCTGCGGGTCACGTTCACCGGTTTCCCATCGGCCCACCGTCGTGCGGTCCACCCCCAGAGCGTGGGCGAATTCTTCCTGGCTGAAACCCATCGCCGCGCGGCGTTTCGCCAAAGCGCGTCGTCTGCCCGCACTGGTGCCCATGGTGCGCCTGTACCCGCCTACCCTCCGGATTCACCCCTGGCCGTGAGAGGGTCTTTGGCCTGGTCAAGGGTGCCGATGCGGCAAGTATGCCGCCCAAGGGCCGAGTTGATGCCGTGGAGGCAGACAATGCACTCCGGTTGGGTGGTGGGCCCCAATAGCGAGCTGCCGGAGGCGCTTCGTGTACTGCTCACTCCCCACCGGACTACCAGCCCGGCCCCTCATGCGGGGACCCAGTGCCTGTATGGCCGTGAGGCAGGCCCGCCGCAGGCCCAGCGACCCGCACACCCACCACCCACTCGGCCGGGCCTACCGCGCCCGCTCAGGCATCCCGGCGGCCCTGGTCACTAGGCGACGCACCGGGACCGGGGTTTGCCATGTGCCGCCATGGCGGTACCCGCGATGAGCGCACATCTGTTCGGCAACCCGCCCGGCCCGCACCAGCCGCCGTTTTGTAGCCGCCTGGAACTCGCCGCCCTCGCCGATGCTCCAGGGTGGGCCCGGCGTCACACCCGCCAGGTGCTCCAGGCATGGAGCGTGACCGGAGAGGCCGCTGACATCGCCGTACTCGTGGTGTCCGAACTGGTCACTAACGCCGTACGGCACTCGGGAGGCTCCCTATTCGAGTCGCCCGGGCCAGTGTCGTATGTGGTCATCCACGAGCATGAGCTGGAACGCGTGGTGCTCGCCCTGTGGAAATCGCCGAGCCGTCTGCTGATCGAGGTTGCCGACGCCGACGACTGCCCACCGGTCCCAGAGTGTGATCTGGCGTGGGACGCCGAGTCCGGCCGGGGCCTGATGCTCATCGAAGCCATCGCCAAACAATGGGGCTACTACCAGCCCCCGATCGGCGGCAAAATCGTCTGGGTCGAAGTCGAACTCGACGCCTGCTAGCCACACATGCCAAGGGCCGGAGCCGACCGCAGGGCCCGACCCTTGGCGTGTGTGCGGCTGGGGCTTTCGCCGCCGGATGCCGTTGTGGGCTATGAGCCGCTTCACGGTCCGCAGACCGACGTCGTACCGTTCCGCGACCGCTGGTTATGCTGCCGCCGTGCGAAGCGCTCAGGGAAAGCGCTCAAACGAACGGTCGGGGCGAGGGGGCAGCAGCATGCGCGAACCGGTGGACCTCAGGCGGCAGCGGATCCTCGCCGCGGTGCGGTCGCGCGGTGCGACCCGGGTCAGTGATCTCGCGGCGGAGCTCGCGGTGTCGGTGGTGACCCTCAGGCGCGACGTGGAGGAGCTCGCCCGCGAGGGCAAACTGCGCCGCGGCCACGGGGTGGCCCGGCCGGTCGCGGACGAGGCCGAGCGGTCGGCGACCCCCGAGCCCACGGCCGACGGCGGGCCGGTCGCCGTCGTCGTGCCGGAGCGCCACTCGTATCTGTACGAGACGCTGCACGGCGCCCGTGCCGCCTTCGAGGAGGCGGGCGTCCGCATCGCGCTGCACATCGCCCCGGCCGCGCCCGGCGCCGAACAGCCCCTGGTGGAGCGGGCGTTGGCGGACGGTGCGCGAGGCCTGCTCATCGCGCCGCGCTGGCGCGACCGGGCCACCGAGGAGGCCGACTACGCCTGGCTCGCGCGCGTGCCCGTACCGCTGGTCGTGATGGAGCGCAGGCCCCGCCGCGGCAGCGCGCTGCACGCCGTCGACGCGGTGTGCACGGACCACTGGTACGGCGTCCACCTCGCCGTCGAGCACCTCACGGGGCTCGGGCACCGGCGCGTCGTGCTCGCCGCGCGCGACGACAGCCCGACGGCCCGCGCCCTGCGCGCGGCGTTCGCCGAGATCGCGGCGGACCACCCGGGCGTGGACGAGTGGGCGCTCGCCCTCAGCTCCGCCGGGGCCGTTGCCGACCCGGCGGCACCGGCCGCCGAGCAGCCGGTCGACCTGCCGTCGCTGCTCGCCGAGACGGGCGCGACCGCCGCCGTCCTGCACGGCGACGTGGACGCGCTGATGCTGGTGCAGGCGCTGCGCGACAGCGGGGTGCGGGTGCCCGAGGACTGCTCCGTGATCGCGTACGACGACGTGGTCGCGGCGCTCGGCAGCACGCCCCTGACGGCCGTGTCCCCGCCCAAGGCGGACATCGGCCGGGCGGCGGCCGAGCTGTTGCTGCGCCGTCTCGCGCTGGGCGCGGGGCCTGTGCGGCGCCTTGAGCTGCTGCCCGAGCTGAAGGTCCGCGGCTCCACCCGACCGCTGCGCGGGGCTTGAGCCGTGTGGGGGCTGCCGCGCCGGGTCGTCCTTCGTCTGCGGGCCGCCAGGGGCTGGTCGCGCCCGCGCGGCGGAGCCGCAGATGAGCACAGCCCCGCGCCCCTTCGGGGCGCTCCCCGGTGCGGCGCGCGTGGACGGTCTGGGCGCAACTGCCGCACCGCGATGAGCGTTTGATCGGTTTAGCTTCTTCTGGGCGTTCTATTGACCAGGTCCGCTCAGGCGATCAGTATTCCCGTGACTCGGACACGCAGGAGCCCCGGGAGGCGCCCATGCCTGGTCGACACAGCCGTCCCAGCCGTCGGGGAGTGCTCGCCGTGCTGCCGCTCGCAGGTGCGCTCGCCGCTTGCGGCGGGGCCGAGAGGGGCACCAGGCGCACCAAGGGCGTCACCACCCTCACCTTCTGGTCCGCGCTGCGCGGCAGCCAGCAGGTCGTGGACGCGTTCAACCGGACGCACGACCACATCCAGGTCGACTTCGAGCAGGTGCCGTCCGGCAACCACGGCGGCTACGCGAAGCTGAGCAACGCGGCCCGCGCGGGCAACGCCCCCGACGTCGCCACGATCGAGTACCCCCAGGTGCCGGGCTTCGCGATAGACGGAGTCGCCCGCGACATCACGCCGCTGCTCGGCGCCGGGCTGCGGGCCAAGCTGCTGCCCCAGGCGCTCGGCCTGACCACGTTCGAGCGGCGCACGTACAGCGTGCCGCTCGACGTCGAGCCGATGGTGCTGCACTACCGCCAGGACCTCTTCGAGAAGTACGGCTTCGAGACCCCCGCCACCTGGGAGGAGTTCGCCGAGCTCGCCCGGAGGGTGCCGGGCCGCGGCGAGGGCCGCAGGGCGGCGGTCTTCGCCACGGACGGCGCGACGCACTTCGCGGCCTGGGCCTGGCAGGCGGGCGCCCAGTGGTTCGACACCTCCAAGGGCGCCTGGAACGTGTCCCTCGCGGACGCCCCGACCCGGCGCGTCGCGGCGTACTGGCAGCGTCTGATCGACGAGGACCTCGTCCACGTCAACGCCGTCGAGAGCCGCCTCTTCGACGCCCAGATCGCGGACGGCCTGGTCCTGACCCGGTTCAGCGGCGCCTGGGAGGCGGGCGCGCAGATGAACGCGCGCCCGGCGCAGAAGGGCCTGTGGCGCATCGCGCCGCTGCCCCAGTGGGACCCCGACCGGCCCGCCATCGGCACGCACGGCGGCTCCACGTTCGCCGTGACGAAGGACAGCAGGCACCCCGAGGCCGCCATGGAGTTCATCGAGTGGCAGGTGTCCCACCCCGACGCCCTCAAGGCCCGGCTCTCCAGCGGCGCGAGCAGCCAGTACCCGGCCGCGACCGACCTGGTGGCGGTCGGCCGCGCGGCCTTCGACCGCGGCTACTACGGCGGACAGGACGTCTACGCGCTCTTCGACGAGGAGGCCCGCAAGATCCGCGACGGCTGGGTGTGGGGCCCTCGGATGACCGCCACCAGCAAGGTCATGCAGGACGCCTTCGCCCGCGCCGGAGGCGGCTTGGGCACCGTCCTGTCCTCCGTGCGCGCCGCGCAGGACGCCACGATGCCCGACCTCAAGGCGCTCGGCCTGGCCACCACCCAGCACTCCACGTGAACGCCCGCACCCCGAAAGGCAGGTGACACCCATGACCGCGACCGCCCACGCCCCCGCCGCGACCGCCCCGCGGCGGGCCGCCGAACGGCCCGGGCGGAAGGCGAAGCGCCGGGCCGCGCGCCGCGGACGCACCGCGGCGGGCGTCCTGATGGCCCCCTTCTTCCTCCTGCTCGCCGTCGTCTTCCTCGTCCCCGTGGGGACCGCGGTGTGGCTGAGCTTCTTCAGCGACGACCAGCCGGGCCTCGGCTTCGGCCCCGAACGCACCGTGTTCGTGGGCGCGCGCTCCTACGCCGCCGTGCTCAGCGACCCGACGTTCCTGTCCGGGCTCGGCACGGTCGCGCTGTACTGCCTGCTCTACATCCCGCTGATGGTGCTCGGCTCCCTCGCCCTCGCGCTGCTCCTCGACTCCGGCGTCGTACGGCTGCGCGCGTGGGCCCAGCTCGGCCTGTTCCTGCCGCACGCGGTGCCCGGCATCATCGCCGCCCTGATCTGGCTGTACCTGTACACGCCCGGCATCAGCCCGGTCATCGACGTCCTCAACAAGGCCGACATCACGGTGGACTTCCTCGGCCTGCACACCACGCTCCCGTCGATCGTGAACATCGCCCTGTGGAGCAACCTCGGCTACAACATGGTCGTCTTCTACGCCGCCCTGCAGGCGGTCCCGCGCGAGGTCGTCGAGGCGGCGGTCGTGGACGGGGCGGGGCCCGTGCGCATCGCGCTCCAGGTGAAGACGCCGCTCGTGCGCTCCTCGGTCGTGGTGGTCGCGATGTTCACCCTGATCTGGGCGCTCCAGCTGTTCACCGAGCCGATGCTGCTCAGCCAGTCCTCACAGATGATCAACTCCCGCTTCTCGCCCAGCATGTACATCTACGACGCCGCCTTCACCCGCAACAACTACTCCCTCGCGGCCGCCGCCTCGGTGATCCTGCTCGCCCTCACCGTCGCCGTGTCCTACGGCGTCACCCGCTGGACGAGCCGCGCCGAACCGGCCGAGGGGGCCGCCCGATGAGCGCGTCGCACTCCGCCCCGCCGCGCCCGCGCCTGCTCGGCCGGGCGACGGTCAACGCGGTCGTCGGGCTCTTCGTCCTCTACACGCTCCTGCCCGTCCTGTGGCTGGTGCTCGCCGCGACGAAGACCCGCGACGCCCTGTTCAGCAGCAGCCTGCTGTCCTTCGGCGACTTCTCCCTGGTCCAGAACGTCCAGGACGTGTTCGCGATGGACGGCGGCCTGTACGGACGCTGGTACGGCAACAGCCTGCTCTACGCCGTCCTGGGCGCGGCTCTCGGCTCGCTGATCAGCGTGGCCTGCGGATACGCCTTCGACAAGTACCGCTTCCGGCACAAGGAGAAGCTGTTCGGCCTGGTGCTCGCGGCGGTCATGGTGCCGCAGACGGTCCTCGCCCTGCCGCTGTACCTGCTGGCCTCCGAGGCCGGTCTGGTGAACACCTTCTGGGCGGTCTTCGTCCCGGTCCTCTTCAACCCGTTCGGCGTGTACCTGGGGCGGGTCTTCAGCCAGGGCTACGTGCCCGACGAGGTCCTGGAGGCGGCGCGCGTCGACGGCGCGGGCGAGCTGACGACCTACGCCCGGGTCTGTCTGCGGATGCTCGGCCCCGGCCTCGTCACGGTGTTCCTCTTCCAGCTCACCGCGATCTGGAACAACTTCTTCCTGCCCATGGTGATGCTGTCCGACCAGGACCTGTACCCGGTGAGCCTCGGCCTCTACCAGTGGAACAGCCAGGCGACCGTCTCGCCCGAGTACTACCCGGTGGTGATCACCGGCTCGCTGCTCGCGATCGTCCCGCTCATCCTCGCCTTCGCCCTCCTCCAGCGGTTCTGGCGCTCGGGGCTCACGGCGGGGGCGGTCAAGTGACCGGGCCCCGCACCGCGCTCGCCATGTCCGCGCGGGCCGCGGCGGCCGTCTTCGCCCCGCGCGCGCTCGCCGCGCTCGCCGAGGTGTGCGACCTGGCGCCGCCGCCCGCGCTCGACGACCTGACGACCGCCCGCGCCCGGACCGTGCTCGCCGACGTCGAGGTCCTGGTGACGGGCTGGGGCTGCCCGCCGCTCGACGCCGCCGTGCTCGCGGCGGCGCCACGCCTCAAGGCCGTGGTGCACGCCGCCGGTTCGGTGCGCGGGCACGTCACCGACGCCTGCTGGGAACGGGGCCTCGCGGTGTCCTCGGCCGCCGCCGCCAACGCGCTGCCGGTCGCCGAGTACACCCTCGCGATGATCCTCCTGCACGGCAAGCACGTCCTGGAGCGGGCCCGCGACTACCGCCGCGCCCGCGAGCGCGGCGACTGGCTGCTCACCCCCCACCACGTCGGCAACTACCGCCGCACCGTGGGCATCCTCTCCGCCTCCCTGATCGGCCGCCGGGTCATCGAGCTGCTGCGGCCCTTCGACTTCGAGGTGCTCCTCCACGACCCGTACGTCACCGCCGCGCAGGCCGCCGAGCTCGGCGCGGAGCGGGTGACCCTGCCCGCCCTCTTCGCCCGCGGCGACCTGGTGAGCGTGCACACGCCGCTGCTTCCCGCCACTCGCGGCCTGGTCGACCGGGAGCTGCTCGCCTCGATGCGGCCGGGCGCCACCCTGATCAACACCTCGCGCGGCGCCGTCGTCGACCAGGCCGCGCTCACCGACGTGGTGCGGGCGGGCCGGATCCGGGCGGTGCTCGACGTGACGGACCCCGAAGTCCTGCCCGCCGCCCACCCGTTGTGGGACTGCCCGAACGCCCTGATCACCCCGCACCTCGCGGGGTCCCAGGGCAACGAGTGGCAGCGCCTCGCCGACACGGCCGTCGGCGAGGTGGCCCGCTGGGCCGCGGGCGAGGGCCTCGCCCATCCCGTACGACGCGAGAGGCTGGCGTATCTGGCATGAGCATCCCCTTAGACCTGCCCGCGGAGGACCGGGGCGTGAGCCCGCACACCGGGTACACCCGCGCGCACTGGGAAGCCGTCGCCGACGGGCTGCTCACCGCCGCGTGGCGCTGGGCCACCCCGCGAGGCGCCCTGCTCGGCCTGCCGGGCCGCCCCTCCGCGTCCGGCGTCCGCTCGGACGGCCTCGAGGGCTACGCCCGTACGTTCCTCGCTGCGGGCTTCCGGGTCGCGGGCGCGGGCGGCGCGGACCCGCACGGCTGGCTGGAGCGGTACGCGGAGGGCCTCGCCGCGGGCACCCGTACGCCCGGCCGGGACGACACCGAGTCGTGGCCGCTGATCCTCGACCACCACGTGCGGGGCCAGCCCATGGTCGAGTCGGCGTCCGTCGCGCTCGGCCTCGCGCTGACCCGGCCGTGGCTGTGGGACCGCCTCGACGACGGCGTACAGGACCGCGCGGAGCGCTGGCTGCGCGACGCGCTCACCCATGTGCCCGCGCCCAACAACTGGTACCTGTTCCCCTTCATGGTGGCGTCCTTCCTGGAGTCCGTCGGCCGGGGCGACGCGGCGACCGCCCGCGCCATGGAGCGCGCGCTCGGGCTCCTGGAGACGTGGTACCGGGGCGACGGCTGGTACGCCGACGGCGACGGGCGGGCCTTCGACCACTACAACGGCTGGGCCCTGCACCTGTATCCGCTGCTGCACGCGCACCTGACGGGCGACACGGACCTCGCCGACCGGCTCGGGCCACGGCTGCGCACGCACCTGGAGGGCTACGCGCTCCTCTTCGGCGGGGACGGCGCGCCCGTCCACTTCGGGCGCTCCCTCACCTACCGCTTCGCGGCCGCGGCGGCCGTCGGCGTCGGCGCGGTCACCGGCCACACCCCGCTCCCGCCGGGCACCTCGCGCCGCATCGCCAGCGGGGCCCTGCGCCACTTCCTCGACCGCGGCGCGCTCACCGCCGACGGGCTGCTGAGCCTCGGCTGGCACGGGCCGCACCCGGCCACGCTCCAGCCCTACTCGGGCCCGGCGTCCCCGTACTGGGCGGCCAAGGCCTTCGTGGCGCTGCTCGCCCCCGCCGACGCCCCGCTGTGGACGGCGCCCGAGGAGCCCGCGCCGAGCGAGACCGCGGACCGGGTGCTCGCGCTGCCCGCGCCGGGCCTCCTCGTGCAGTCGACCCGGGCGGACGGGATCGTGCGCCTCCACAATCACGGCAGCGACCACGTCCGGCCGCACGAGGGCGAGGCCGCCGCGGAGGACGACCCGCACTACGGGCGGCTCGCCTACTCCACGCACACCGGCCCCACCGCGCCCCCCGACGCCGCCGACAACCACCTGGCGGTGGTGGTCGACGGCGTGGCCAGCGTGCGGCGCCGCATCCGTCCGCTCGGCGCGGGGCACGGCGACGGGTGGGGCTGGGCGGCCTCCTGGCACCGGCCGGTGTTCGGATCCGGGCCGCCGATGGTGCCCGGGCTGCGCGTCGAGAGCGTGACCGTGGCGCGCGGGCCGTACGAGCTGCGGGTGCACCGGGTGGTGGGGGCACCGCCCGGGGCGCGGGTGACGCTCACCGGGTGGGCCGCGGGGGCGCTGCGCTCGGGGCTTGTCGGGCTGTACGGCTGGGGCGGGGCGGACGAGGTGTCCGCCCCCGCGGGTACCGCCTACGAGCCGTGGGTGCGGATGCCGCGGCTCTCGGCCGCCGTCGAGGGTACTCGGGTGTTCGTGGCCCTGGCCTCGTTGGGCGCGGGGGCGCTGGCGCTCGCTTCCGCCGTATCTGAGGTCGTCCTTTCTGAGGGTGAGGCGTGGGTGGGCTGGGCGGATGGGGAGTGGACCGGGGTTGGCTTCGATCCGCCGCGGGTCCGTCCCGGTGGGGCGGCGGTCGATCGGCCTTCGGCCTCGTCCTCAAACGCCGGACGGGCTTGATCATCGCGCTCCGCGCTCGTCCTCAAGCGCCTCGTCCTCAAGCGCCGGACGGGCTGGGTGGGTGCGCCGCTCGTTCTCCGGTGTCGGGTGGGGCTCAGGTGGTTTCCAGGACCTCGCGGAGCTTCGTCGCGAAGGGCTCCGGCTCGCCGTGTTGGCCGTACTCGCCGCCCATGAAGCCCCCGTGGTGGCTGGGGAAGACCTCGGGGGAGGTGCCGAGGCGCTCGGCGATCGCGAGGCCTGCGCGGGAGGCCAGTTCGCCCTCCGACTCCTTGCCGACCGCGATGACGATCCGCGTCGGCGCGGCGGCGAGGGCGTCGAAGTCGAGCTGGTAGCCGCAGCAGCCGAGGAGGTTCTGGCCGAGGAGGGCGTCGTCGCGGGAGCCGTCGTCCTCGGTCGGGAGGCCGAAGGCGGCGGGGTCGGGCCCCGGCGCGTCGGCGTAGCCGTCCGGAAGGAGCCCCTTCTGCATCGTCAAGGCGATGAACTTGGCCATGGCGGGGCCCATGCCCTGGCTCTGGTACGTCCGGTGGATGCCCTGGACGGCGGCCCACGCCTGCTCGTGGTCCGGCACGGTCCGCACGGCCGGTGGCTCGTGCGCCACGAGCGTGCGCACCAGGCCGGGGTGGCGGGCCACGAGGGCGAGGCCGTTCACCGCGCCGCCGCTGCTGGCGAACACGTCCACCGCCCCGACGCCGAGCGCCTCGATCAGCTGCCGCAGGTCCTCGGCGTGCTGGTCCGGCGTCAGCGGGCCCTTGTCGTCTTTCCGGACACTGCGCGCGGTCCCGCGCGGGTCGTAGGTGACGACGACCCGGTCGGTGAGGTGCGAGGCGAGCGTCGTGAACCCGACGGCGTCCATGGGCGAACCGATCAGGAGCAGGACGGGGTGGTCCGCGTCCGCGTCCCGCAGCTCGCCCCGGACGTCGTACGCGAGGGTCGCGCCGGGCGCGTCCAGGGTGTGGCTCTCGGGCTTCGTGGTCATGGTGTCTCCTCGGGTCTCCTCGGTCGGCTCGGCCGCTCTCCTTGATAAGACCGCCGGACTCGCCGAATCTCATCGCGGACGGAGCGTGAACATGCCGGGGCGGGCGGGTGACCGGCCGGTGACCGGGCCCTCCCTGACGCTCCGGCGTGACGCGATGCGTGCGCCGGAACCCCTATGTGTGGATGAAAGCACGGCCTGCGTCACCCCCAACAGCGGCGTTTGTCGCGGGATTTCGGGACAGCCGGGCGGGCCGAAATGGCCAGGGTGTGGAAATCCCGTCGGTGCGTCACCAGCGCGCTGGCCGCGCCGGGCCGGGGCTGCTTAGGATCGCCGACGCGGGCCAGTAGGCGCGGTGCGCGCACCGCGTGCCGCGCCGGTCGGCACCCGGAGAATTCCGACGCCATGGATATATGCAACCGCTATGCGCCCGAGCCGCACGGGATGCGCGTGAGGCGCGTACGGGATCTGCGCGGTGAGATGCGTACGGGATCTGCGCGGGGGACATTGCGGGGGACATTCAGGAAACTCAGGAGAGTGGAATGATGACGGGGGAACACACATGCGTCGACACGCTCGCGTCGGCGTCGATCGGCGCCATTCGCTATCTGCACACGCTCGGCCCGACCGGCACCAATCTGGAGTCGGCGGCCCACCTCTGGCTCCAGCGCCACGGACTTGAGGACGAGGGGCAGGTCGTCCTGCACCCCTCCCTGGAGGAGGCCATGGCGAGCGTGCCGAGGACCGGCGCCCACGCCCTGGTGGCCTGCGCCGTCTACCCCGAGCTGCACACGCTCGTCTTCGGCAACCTCCACACCTGCCGGATGGTCGACTGCTTCCTGTGGCCCACGTACGAGATGGTGCTCGCCGCCGCGCCCGGCACGCGCGGCGAGCCGCGCACCGTGGCCACCCACCCCGCCCCGGCCGGGCTCGTGACGCCCGTCACCGAGCGGCAGCTGGTGACCAGCAACGCCCAGGCGGCCATCGACTGCGCCGACGGCAAGGCCGAGGGGTGCGTCACCACCGTCGTCGCGGCGCGCGCCCACGGCCTGCGGGTCGTCCGCAGCTTCGGCGAGGTCCCCATGGTCTACACCGTCCACCAGATGCGGGAGGCCGCCCGATGAGCGGCGCGCGCGGCGGGGTGCTCGGCCCGGCGGGCGCCGCCCACGGCCTCCACGACGACCTCCTGGGGGAGGCCGCGCGGCTCGGCAGCGGCCTCCTGCCGCGCGTCAACGCCTTCCGGTGCCGTCAGCGCGACGACGGCACCGTGCCCGCCCCGGACGACACGGACCGCCGCGCCCTGCTCGCCGTCAAGGACGAGGCCACCCGCTTCTTCGCCGGGCACGGCAGGACCGCGCAGGCCGACGCGCTGGCCGCCGACGTCGAGGGCTGGCTGGCCGCCGGGCTCGACACGCCGCCGCACTTCGCCCGCAGCCGTGACGCGCTCACCGCCCCGGCCGACGGGGACTGGGCGGCGTTCCTGGCCCCGGTCCAGACCACCAACAGCGTCCCGCCCGTCGGCAAGCGCCTGGAGTTCTTCCTCGTCCGCCGCAAAGAGCCCGACGCGCTGACCGGCCTCGCCGAGCACTATCCGCACCCGAAGAACAACTGCCAGGCCACCGTGCTCCTCGCGGGCAGCGAAGGAGTGGCCGACGGCAACTGCATCGTCTTCTTCCCGGAGAACGTCGCCGCCCACGACAAGGTCGTCGAACAGGCCTACGCGATCTTCTTCTTCAGCAAGTTCCGCAGGATTCACGAGACGTACGCCGTGCCGTCCGCACGCGCCGTCCTCACTCCCGAATCGGTGCCCCGGGCCTCCACTGGAATGGACCCCGAAGCCTGCTACCAGGCCCGGGCCGTGTGGGGATATCTGCACGACTACTTCCACCACCAGGGGCGGTGGCCGCTCGACCAGCACATCAAACTCAAGATGAACTGGTTCGTCGGCCTCCTGGAGGAGCTGAAGGTCGACGCGAGGACCGCGCTCGCCTGCCACGCCGACCCCGCGGTGCCGTACGCCGACGAGCAGATCGCCATGATCCTCCTGGAGCGGATGTTCCGGTACCCGCTGGACGCCCACGCCGTGCGCAACTTCGACGCGGGCACCGGCGTGTTCCTCTACTCCTGGCTGCGCGAGCGCCGCGCCCTCGCCCCCGGCCGGGCGGGGCTCCTCCACCTGGACCACGACCGGGTGATCGCGGGCCTGCGGGAGTTGGTCGACGCCATCGAGGGTATGGAAGCGGCCGTCAGCACTCCCGCGGAGTACCGCGCGGCCGCCAAGGCGCTCGTACGGACCCGGCTGCGCGAGGGCGCCGAGGGCGACCGGTACGCCTTCACCGACGACCAGCGGGCGCTCCTGCGAGCGCGGGAGCGGCTCGCCGCGGTGCCGCCCCTGCGCTTCGCACCGGCCGCGCTGTGAACGGGACGAGCCGAGCCACGAAAGGGCGTACCCCCATGGGTGAACTGAACCGAGCCGCGATGGAGGCCGCGGTGCGGCAGTACTTCGAGGCGTGCAACAAGGTCGACCGCGACCTGTTCGCCGCGTGTCTGTCCGAGGACGTCGTGCACTACCTGGCCCACGGCATGGCGGGGCCCGTGCACGGCATCGACCCGATCGTGGAGCGCTGGGGCGCCGACGTACGGGCCAACGACTCGCACTGGGCCGTCGACGCCGTCTACGCCGACGAGCACACCCGCACGGCCGTCTGCGAGTGGACCGCCTTCAAACCGCGGCTCGGCAAGGTCCTGCGCGGCGCGGAGGTCTACCGCTTCGACGCCTCCGGACTGATCGACGAGGTCCGCATCTACTACGCCTCCGCGCGCGACGACACCCGCGCCGCCAACGAGCTGGAAGGGTTCCCCTACGCCGACCGCGGGTTCGCCACGTGACCGGCGCCGCCTTGCCGCTCGACGACCGGGACGGCGTCGTCTGGGTCGACGGCGCCCTCGTGCCCTGGCGCGCGGCCCGCCTGCACGTCCTCAGCCACGGCCTGCACTACGGCGGTAGCGTCTTCGAGGGCGAACGGGTCTACGACGGCCGGGTCTTCGCGCTCCACGACCACAGCGCCCGGCTCGTCGCCTCCGCCCGGCACCTGGGCTACGAACTGCCCTGGACGGCCGACGAGATCGACGCCGTCACGTGCGAGGTCGTCGCCGCCGCCGGCCTCACCGACGGCTATGTGCGCCCCGTCGCCTGGCGCGGCGCCGACACCCTGCGCCTGGTGGCCCCGGACAGCCGCGTCCACCTCGCCGTCGCCGCCTGGCCCTGGCCGCGGATCTTCACCGACGGGCCGCGCGGCATCCGCCTCGGCACCTCGCGCTGGCGGCGCCCCGCACCCGACACCGCCCCGATCCGCGCCAAGGCGGCCGCCCTGTACGCCATCGGCGCCCTCGCCGGGCAGGAGGCGGAGGCGGCGGGCTTCGACGACGCGCTGCTCCTCGACCACCGGGGCCGCCTCGCCGAGGCCACCGGCGCCAACCTCTTCCTGGTGCGCGGCGGGGAGCTGCACACCCCGCCGCCCGAGTGCGTCCTTGACGGCATCACCCGGCGCACCGTCATCGGCCTCGCCCGCGGCCTCGGCCTCCCGGTCGTCGAGCGCCACCTCGCCCCGGCCGCACTCGACCACGCCGACGAGGTGTTCCTGACCGGCACGGCGTACGAGGTCCAGCCGGTGACCGGCATCGACGACAGGACCTACCCGCTCGGCGAGGTCGGCGCCGCCCTCACCGAGGCGTACGCGCGCGCCGTACGGGCCGGGGCGGACGAGCGGGCGGCGCGCCCGGCCCCGGCGGCCGCGTCGAGCGACGCCGGATGACCGGTTCCGGATCCACCGGCTCGCCCCGGCCCGCCCGCGACCCCGGCACGGACGGCGGGCGGCGGGCCGCCTGGGCCGAGGGGGCGCGGGCGGCCGTGCCCTTCACCGTGGCGATCTTCGCCTTCGGCGTGTCCTTCGGCGTCCTCGCCAAGGGCGCGGGCTTCCCCGCGCTCGCCGCGACCTCGATGTCGGGCCTCGTCTTCGTGGGCTCCTCGCAGTTCGCGGCGGTCTCCGTGATCGTCAACGGCGGCGGCTGGGCGGCCGCGGCCGTCGCGGGGACGCTCCTGAACCTGCGGTACCTGGTGATGGGCTTCGCGATCCTGCCCGCCCTGCGCGGCGGCCGGGCGCGCCGCGCCGTCGAGTCGCAGCTCGTCATCGAGGAGTCCTGGGCCATCGCCAGCGACGCCGACGGACGGTTCGACCGGGTGCGACTGCTCTCCTCCGGCGTGGTGCTCTGGCTCGGCTGGGTCCTGGGCACCCTGGCGGGCGCCATCGGGCCCTTCCGGGCGGTGGACGTCCTCAACTACGGCCTGGACGCGGTGTCCCCGGTGCTGTTCTTCCTGCTGCTCGCCCCCCATCTGGGCACCGCCCGCAAGCGGACGGCGGCCGCGACGGCGGCGGTGGCCGCCGCCGTCCTCACCGCCGTCGCGGTGCCCGACACCGCCATCGCCGTGGCCTGCCTCATCGCCGTCCTGTGGACCTGGCGGGCCGGGAGGAAGCCGTGAGCAACGACCCGTGGATCGTCGTCGGCGCCCTGGTGGTGACCACGTTCCTCATCAAGGGCGCCGGTTCCCTGGTCCTCGGCGACCGCGAACTGCCCGCCTGGTTCCCGCGGTTCGTGGAGTACCTGACGCCCGCGCTGCTCGCCGTCCTGGTCGTCACCCAGCTCGTGGGCTCGGCGGGCGCGCACGGCATGACCTTCGACGCCCGCGTCGCCGGGTTCGCCGGAGCCCTGGTGGCCTGGCGGCTCAAGGCGCCCGTACCGCTCGTCGTCCTGGTGGCCGCGGCGGTCACGGCGGGCGTACGCGCGCTTCAGTGACGCCCGGCGCCGCCGCGCCCGCGCTCAGCCCGCGTCGGCCTGAGGGGGTCCGGCCGCCGCGGCCCCGGCGCGCTCCACGGCCGCGGCGACCTCCAGGGCCTCGGCGAGGCCGGTCCTGTGGCCGGTGGCCCGGTGCAGGCGCACCGAGCGCTCGGCGGCCCGGGCGGCCTTGACGTGCTGGCCGAGGGCCAGGTGGACACGGGCGAGCTCGGTGAGGGCCGCGCCCTCGGCGAGCCCGAGCCCCGTCTGCCGGGCCATGCTCAACGCCTGCCTGGTGCACGCCAGAGCCTCGCGGCTCTCGCCCCGCTGCCGGTGCACGGCGGCGAGGCCCAGGCACGCCTCGGCCTCGGCCCTGCGGCAGCACGCCGCGCGGGCCGCGTCCAGGGCGCGCCGGTGGTGGTCGAGGGCGCCGGGCACGTCGTCCAGGCGCAGCAGCACCGTGCCGATCGTGTTGAGGGCGTCCGGCTCGACCAGGCGGCGGCGGGTGCGGTGGGTGACGCCGAGCGCGTCCACGGCGTACTTGAGCGCGAGCCGCGGGTCGCCGAGGTCGCGGCAGACCACCGCGAGCGCGGTGAGGGCGCCCTCCGCCGCGTACGTGGCCAGGAGCCTGCCGTCCACCGCGAGCGCCCGGGTGAGCAGGCGCTGCGCCTCCTCCAGGGCGCCGAGCGCGTGCTGCACCAGCGCGCGGCCCCACAGCGACAGCATGACGGTGTGCTGGTCCGCCGAGGCCTCGGCGCACGCCCCGGCCGCCGCGAAGTGCCCGCGCGCGGCGTCCAGGCGGCCCTGGTCGAGCCGGGCGCAGCCGAGCAGGAACAGGGCCCAGGCCTCCCCGGCGGGCTGGGCGCCCTCGCGGTAGAGGGACAGGGCCCGTTCGGCGTCGCGGGCCGCCTGCTCCAGGGCGCCCCGCTCGCGGTGGGACGCGGCGAGCCCGAGGACCGCGCCCGCCCGCTCCACGGGCTGCCCGGCCCGCGCGAACAGCTCGTCGGCGGCGGCGCTGTGCTCCAGCGCCTCCTCGTGCCGGGCCAGCTCCCACAGGACGTAGCACAGGCTCCAGTGCATCACCGCCCGCGCGTGGTCGTCGTGTTCGGCCTCGGCCGCCTTGAGGCCCGCGTGCGCGGCCCGCAGCCAGTCGGTGCGTCTGCCGTGCTCCATCAGGTGCCCGTGCACGGCCAGGGCGGACTTCCAGGCGAAAGGGCGTGGCCCGTGGCGCACCGCGTGCTGCGCGCAGGCGAGCAGCGCGGGCCGCTCGTCGTCGAGCCAGGCCAGGGCCGCGGTGTCGTTCCGGAAGGCCAGGGGCGCGGTGGGGGAGCCGTCGGGCTCCGGCGGCCGGGCGGCGTACCAGGAGTAGAAGGTGCCGTACAGGCGGCAGGCGGCCTGCTCGGCGGTGCCCAGGTACCAGGTGAGCAAGCGGCCCACGGCTTCGTCGCGCACGGTCGGGGCGTCCTCGGCCACGGCCCGCTCCCCGGCGAACAGGCGTACGAGGGCGTGCAGATGGAACCGGCCGGGCCGGTGCGTCTCCAGCAGGCTGCGGGCGGCGAGCTGGTCGAGGAGGCGGGTGGTGGCGGGCACCGCCGCGCCGGTGAGGGCGGCCGCCGCGGGGACGGACACCTCCGGGCCCGGGGCGAGCGCGAGCAGCCGCAGGGCCTCGCGCTCCGGGGCGGGCAGGGAGCGGTAGGACAGCGCGAGGACGCTGCGCACGCCGGTCTGCCGCTCCTGGTCGAGGGCGAGTTCGCCCAGGCGGTCGGCGCGCAGCTGGCCGACGATCCGCGCGATCGGCAGGTGCCGGTCGCCGATGAGGTGGGCCGCGACGATCCGGACGGCGAGCGGCAGCAGACCGCAGAGCCGGACGGCCTCGGCGGCGGCCTCCGGCTCGCCCCGCACCCGGTCCGCGCCGATGACGCGGCCGAGCAGCGCGAGCGCCTCGTCCTCGGCGAAGACCGCGAGGCTCACCCGGTGGGCGTCGTGGAAGGCGGTCAGGCCCCGCAGGTCGTTGCGGCTGGTGACGACGACGAAGCAGGTCGGCGAGCCGGGCAGCAGCGGCCGCACCTGTTCGAGCCCGGCCGCGTCGTCGAGCAGGATCAGGACGCGCTTGCCCGCCAGGAGCGAGCGGTAGAGGGCGGCCTTCTCGTCGGTGCTCTCCGGCAGGTGCCCGGTGCCGACGCCGAGCGCGCGCAGGAGCTGGCCGAGGGCCTCGTCGGCCGTGGTCGGGGGCTCGGCGGCGTGGCCGCGCAGGTTCGCGTAGAGCTGGCCGTCGGGGAAGCGGTCGGCCACCCGGTGCATCCAGTGCACGGCCAGGGCGGTCTTGCCGACGCCCGCCATGCCGGAGACGGAGGAGATCACCAGGGTCTGCCCCGGGCCCGTGTCGTAGCGCGCGAGCAGGGTGTCGAGCTCCCGCAGCTGGTCGGCGCGGCCGGTGAAGCTGGCCACGTCGGGCGGGAGCTGGCGGGGGACCGGACGCGCGGCGGGCGGTGCCGCGGGGGCCGGGGAGCGCTCGGGGGCGAGGGAGGGGTCGCCGACGAGGACGCGCTGGTGCAACTCCTTGAGCTGGCGGCCCGGTTCGATGCCCACCTCGTCGTCGAGGAGCTGGTAGAACTCCCGGTACGCGGCGAGGGCGTCGGCCTGGCGGCCCGAGCGGTACAGCGCCAGCATCAGCTGGCGGCGCAGCCGCTCGCGCAGCGGGAACGCCCGGACGAGGGTGGTGAGTTCCGCGAGCGACGCCTCGTAGCGGCCCAGTTCGATGAGGGCGTCGACGCGGTCCTCGCGGGCCACCAGGCGCAGCTCTTCGAGGCGGTCGGTCTCGGCGAGGGCGAAGCTGCGGTCGCTGACCCCTTCGAGCGCGGGCCCCGTCCACAGGGCCAGGGCCTCGTCGAGGAGGGTGACCACGGCGGCGGCGTCGCCGTCGGCCGCGGCCTTGCGGGCCTGGTCGGTGAGGTGGACGAAGCGCAGCGCGTCGACCTGGTCGTCGGCCACCTGGAGCGTGTAGCTGGTGTTGCTGCGGGCGCCCGCGCTGACCAGGACCTCGAAGCCGGAGGTGGCCCGCCGGCCCGGCTCCAGGATGCGGCGCAGATGCAGGATGTGGGTGCGCAGCGAACTGATCGCGCCGTCCGGGATCTCGCCCTCCCACAGCAGCTCGGCCAGGCGCGAGGTGCTGACCGGGCCGCGGGCGAGCGCCAGGGCCGCGAGGAGCGCGCGCTGCTGTGGTCCGAGGCCCACGTGGCGGCCCTGGACCTCCACGCTCACCGGGCCCAGGAGCCGGATGCGGACCGACTCCTTCGGCGCCTGCGCCTCCTGGGGCTCCGAGATGCGGCTCACTCGACTCCCTCTGCTTCCCGGTTGGCGGTCCATGCTCTTGTGGTCGCTTTTCCGCCCCCGTCCGGTTGCCGCCGCGGCGCTGATCGTGTTCCGGCTCAATCGGATCCGGACTCGTCGGGGCCGGTGACGAAGCGCCGGATCACACCGTCCGACACCGTGAACTCCCAGGCGGTGTCGATGTCGTTCCAGATGTCGTTGTGGAAGCGGGCGCTCACGGACAGGCCGTCGGGCGACTCGCGCACGACCTCCATCCGCGCGTGCGAGGCGAACAGCTCCCGCTCCACCCACGCGTGCAGGTCGCGCTCGGTGCCGACGTCGATCACGGTGGCGTCCTCGGCGAGGACGGTCCAGAGGGCTTGCTGGTCCTGGGCGTTGACCGCGTCGACGAAGGCGCGTACCGCCGGGTGGGAAGGCCTGGCGCTGGGGGAGGTCATCTCCGGTGCTCTCCTGGTGGTTCCTGGTGGTGCCCGACCGGGGCCTGGCCGTGGTGGAGCGGGGCGGCCGGTCAGCCGTCGGTGACGGCCCGGTGCAGGGCGTGGGTGTCCTCGAACAGGTGGTAGCGCGCGACCCGGCCGTCGACGACCGTGAGGTGCGCGGCGAACGGCGTGGTCAGCGGTTTGCCGGTGGCTTTGACGGTGTCCCGCAGATGGCCGATGATCACGCCGTGCTCGCCGTCGACGACGATGTGCGTGACGGTGAACTCCTCCGGGTGGAGATACTCGTGGAGCGTGGTGAAGAAGTGGGACACGCCCTGGTGCCCGGTGTGGTGCCCCGACCACGGCACCGCCGGGGAGCCGGGGGCGAGGAACTCCGCCGACTCGGAGAACAGCCGCACCGCACCGTCCAGGTCCCGGTCCGCGAGCCGGGCCAGATAGGCGTCGATCACTTCTCTGGTGGCCCGTGCGGACGCCTCGGGGGAGTGCGTGGACATCTCACCAACTCCTCGTCTGTCGCTGACGGCAGGACCGGCCGCACGGCCTGCCCCGCCGCTGGTCGTGGAGTCCCAGTGTGGTGCGCCTGTGGCGGGGAGCGTAAGGCAGTCGCTGGTTTCGCGCCATGAGTTGGCGGTGCGCCGTGGGTGGCTCCGCGTGTCGGCAGGTGGGGGAGGGGACCGGAGGCAGGGGGGTACCCCCGGACGGGGGTGCCGCGCCGGGCGGGCGGGCCGGACGCCGGGCCGCGCCGGGCGGGAGGCTCGGGGCCCCGCTCCCGAAGGCCCGGCTGATGGCGTGACGGCGTGACGGCCCGACGAGTCGCCGCACCGGCGGGCGGGCTGACGGGGATCGCGGGGGCGACGCCCTAGCCTGTGGTCCCGGCCTCGCACCGGCCCCCGCACCGGCCCTCGTACCCACCTTGGAGCGCACACCGCCATGCAGCCCGTACCGGAACTCCCGTTCCCCGACGCCCACCGACCGGACGACGCCCCCGCGCCGCACCCGCTGCTCGCGCCCGTGACGGATCTGCTCGGCACCTGGCACGGCCTGGGCGACGGCGGATACCCCACGCTCGACGGGGACTTCGCGTACGCGCAGGAAGTCACCTTCCGCCACGACGGGCGGCCCTTCCTGCGGTACGAGGCCCGGGCCTGGATCCTCGACGCCGACGGCGCGCCGCTGCGCCCGGCGGCCCGGGAGAGCGGCTGGTGGCGGCTCCAGGCCGACGGCCACGTGGAGGCGGTCATCTCCCAGCCCACCGGCATCGTGGAGATCGCGACCGGCGTCGCGGCCGACCGCACCGTCGACGTCTCCACCCACCAGGTGGCCCTCACGCCCACCGCCAAACGGGTCGACGCCACCCGTCGCCGCTACGCCCTGGCCGACGACGGCACGCTCACGTTCACCCACGACCTCGCGGCGGTCGGCCAGCCGCTCCAGCACCACCTTTCGGCCACGCTGCGCCGCGCCCGCTAGCCGCGGTGGGGGGGCGTGCACGCGGTTTCGAGGTTTCAAGCCAACTCCCGTGTCGCATAGCTCAGATGCCGACGCAGCCATTCGGCCATCAGGTCGCAAGGCCCGCGCGGTGCGTACGACCCCTGGCCGTCAGGTCAGGGGTCATCAATGAGCAGGCGGCACCGAGCGCTCGGGGCACGGTGCCGTGGCACACCCCCACAAGAGGCCCCCCACGGGCCCGCACAGAGGAGGACCCCCCCATGCGTCGTCGACTCGCCACCCTGGCCGTGAGCGCCGCCGCCCTCACGCTCGGGACGGGCCTCGCGGCCGCCCCGGCCTCCGCCGTCCCGGCGGACAAGACGCAGGTGCTCAGCCGCTGGACGCAGACCGACGCGGGCAGCTACAACGCCTGGGCCGCGGCCCGCGCCAACCAGGGCGCGTGGAGCGCGTACCAGTTCAACTGGACCACGGACTACTGCTCCTCGTCCCCGGACAACCCCTTCGGCTTCCCCTTCCAGAGCTCCTGCGCCCGGCACGACTTCGGCTACCGCAACTACAAGGAGATGGGCGCCTTCAGCGCCAACAAGGCGCGGATCGACAGCGCCTTCTACGCCGATCTGAAGAGAGTCTGCGCGAGCTACAGCGGCGCGAAGAAGACCGCCTGCGACGCGACGGCCTGGACGTACTACCAGGCCGTCGACAAGCTCGGCAGCGTCGCGCCGACGCACACCGAGTCGGCGGCCTGACCCGGGGCCCTAGGGGGCGGGGTTCCGCCCCCTAGGGCCGGTGGAACCGCACCTCGGGGAAGCGGGCGGAGGGGCCCGTGAGCAGGGGCGCGTTCCGTCCCCGTAGGTGGGTGTCGACGAACGCGGTGACGTACGCGCGCGTGACGGCGTCGGCGCGGTCGCCGTCCAGGCGCTGCTGCGGCAGGCCGAGCCGCTTGCCCAGCGGCGCCAGGTCGGTGAACGAGGTGTGCTCGGTGTCGTCCACGGTCAACCAGCGCTTCCAGCCGGTGCATTCGGTCCAGGTCTCGTCCCAGGTCGGGTCCGGGCCGCCGGGGACGTGGCTCGGCCTGCCCAGCATCAGCAGCGGCCGGTCGAGAGGCGTGTCGTTGGGGAAGTGGAAGTTGCCGTCCATGTCGACCGCGGCCCGCACGCGGGCGTCGCGCAGCATGGCGGGAACGGTGCTGAAGCCGCCCGCCGAGTGTCCGACCATGGCGACGCGGCCGGAGTCGAGGCGCGGGCCGCCGCGCCACGCCGGGCGCTCGCCGGTGAGTTCGTCGAGGACGAAGGAGACGTCGGCGGCCCGCACCGCGCCCACCTTGAGGTAGTCCCGGTGCGCGCACGCCACGCAGGTCGTCGGGGGCCCGTCGGGGAAGGAGATGCCGTCGGCCTCGTAGTTGTGCCCGATCGCGGCGACGGCGTAGCCGCGGCTCGCCAGCTCCTCGGCGAGCCCCGTCAGGGTGGCCCGGGGCATGCCGAAGCCCGGCGAGAGCACGACCAGGGGCAGACCGCCGCGCGCCCGCACCGGCGCGGCCCGGACGGTGGCATGGGTGACCACCGTGCTCAGGACCTCCTTGGGCACCTCCGGCGGAAGGTCCTCCGCGCCCCCCAGGTACGTCCTCGACTCGTCGGCCGTCATGTACGGGGCGCGCGTGCCCGAGGGCTTCGCGGCCGGGTACCAGACGGAGACCATCAGCTCCCGCCGCTGCCCGGGCACCCACGGGTCCGCCCGGTCCGCGTCCTTGAGGTGCACCGCGGCCATCCCGACCGGGTGCTTCCCGGTGGGCGCGGGCAGCTCCGGCGCGGCCGCGCGCGGCGGTGGCGACGGGGCTTCGGCGCGGGCCGCCGCCGCGGGGGCGGAGACGGTGAGCGTGGCGGCGAGGGCCGCGCAGGCGGCGAGGAGAGTGCGTCTCATGGAGGACCTTTCGACCGGCGTCCCTTCACGACGGGAGCGTCGTGAAGCGCTGCCCTCACGCTAGGCACGGGCGGGCTCGCGGCCATCGGCCCCTGGCTGACACTCCCGGCGCCCCGGTACACCCGTGGGGCTACGGCCAGGGGTGACGCGCTCCCGTGGCGGGCCGCGAACCCCTGCCCGACCCCTAGGTGGCGAGATCGGCACGGCGACAGGTGCGCAACCCCCTATGGCCGCTGACAAGCCTGGTGACCGCGTGTTTGGGTGGGCCGCCCGTGCTGTACAGGCCCCGTGACCCGGGGCGGAGAAGGGGGATCCATGACGTTCGCCAAGGTGTCCACGCGCGTCCTCGCGCCGCTGGCCGGAGCCGCGCTCGCGGCCGTGACCCTGGTGTCGCCCGCGGCGGCCGCGCCCGAGCACTGGGTCGCGGGGGAGGCCCACTACGCCAACTCCCGGCAGGTCATCACCCCGAACCACGGCACCCAGGGCGCGCGGATCGTGGCCCGCGTGGACTGGGAGGCGGGCAAGGGCGGTGTCTACGGCAACCTGTGGGACATCATGAGGGACGGCAACGACTCCCGCATCGAGGCCGGGTACTCCTATCTGAGCGGCGGCACCTGGAAGCCGGTCGTCCGTACCCTCAACACCGTCAAGGACACGAGCGACAGCGGGGTGCACACCAATCTGCACACCGACCCGGGCGTGAAGATCAAGGACCTCAAGATCAGGGCCTGTTCCGTCAACAGCGCGGGTGCCTACGTGTGGTGCGGCGACTGGGTGTAGCCCGGCCGGGGCCCGCGGTGACCCGCGGGCCCCGGCCCCTAGCGGATGCCCGCGCCGTACGCCGTGAGGGCCCCGGTGACGGGCTGGACGTACCGTACGGGGGTTCTCCCTACCCCGGGTCGGCCGGGTGGCCCGAGTCCGCATGGGCCCGCTGGCCGGATGGATCAGTTCCACTTGATGGCGGAGGCTGAGCACATCGCGATGTTCGACCGGCACAGCCCGACCGGACACCGCGGCATCTCGACCGAACTGTGTCATGTTCGACCGCTAGGAGACCCTGTGTTCAGCCTCAAGTCCTCGCGCCGCACGGTGGCGCGCGCCGCCGCGGTGGCCCTCGCCGGAGCGGCGTGCGCCGCCATGATGACCGGCAGCGCCGAAGCCATCGTCAACGGGAAGGACTCCACCCAGCGCTACCCGGCCATGGTGTCGATCCCGGTGACAGTCGCGGCCGACCCCACGCTCAAGGGCGTCTGCGGCGGATCGCTCATCGACGAGAAGTGGGTGCTCACGGCCGCCCACTGCGTGGACCCGACCCTCGTCACCCTGGACGGCACCGTCCGGATCGGCAGCGACTTCAGGAAGTCCGGGGGCACGGTCCGGAAGGTCACGAAGACGGTGTCCCACCCGAAGTACAAGAACGGCGAGGGCGAGGGGCCCAACCGCAACGACCTCGCGCTGATCCGCCTGGACCGCCCGGTCGCCGAGAAGCCCATCCGCATCGCGGACAAGCCGGGGCGGCCCGGCACCCCGACGCGCCTCCTGGGCTTCGGCACCGTCGTCAACGCCTCCGACCCCACCGGGTGGGTCTTCCCCGACCGGCTCCAGGAGCTCGACACGCGCAGGGGAGCGGTCTCCGAGTGCGCGCCCGGCTACGCCGACAGCACCCGCCTGTGCACGATCAGCCAGGTGCCGCACGCCATGGCGTGCAACGGCGACTCCGGCGGCCCGCAGATCCAGCGGGACCGCAAGGGCCGCTGGGAGCTCATCGGCGTCACCACGGGCCCCGGCGCCCCGGGCGTGCCCTGCACCGAGGGGCCGGGGCTCTACACCAGCGCGCCCGCCTACGCGGGCTGGATCCACAAGGCGATGGCCCGCAACAGCTGATCCGCAACAGCTGATCCGCAACAGCTGATCCGCAACAGCTGATCCGCAACAGCTGATCCGCGAGAGCTGATCGGCCACCGCTGATCCGCCGCGGCTGCCCCGGAACGGCTGATCCGGGGCAGCCGACGCGGGCGCGACGGGATCCGGCGCGCGGCACGGCCCGTCACACGGCGCCCGTCACACGGCGCCCGTCACACGGCGAAGACCTGCGAGTCGTCCGCGAACGCCTTGAACTCCAGGGCGTTCCCGGCCGGATCCAGCAGGAACATCGTCCACTGCTCGCCCTTCTGCCCCGCGAAGCGGACATGGGGCTCGATCACGAAGTCGGTGCCCGCCGCGCGCAGCCGCTCGGCCAGCGCGTGGAACGCCGGGACGGTCAGGAGCAGGCCGAAGTGCGGCACCGGCACGTCGTGGCCGTCCACCGGGTTGTGTATGCGCGGCGCGCGCTCCGGCGCGAGGTGCGTGACGAACTGGTGCCCGTGCAGGTTCCAGTCGACCCAGGTGTCCGAGCTGCGGCCCTGTTCCAGGCCGAGCACGCCGCCGTAGAAGCGCCGGGCGGCCTCCAGGTCGTCGACCGGCATGGCCAGGTGGAACCGAGGGGCGGGGGAGTCGAGGCCGGTCATGGGGCCGCCTTTCAGGAGCGTTCGGGTGTTACGGAGCTGACGCTGCGACTCTTCCTGCCCAGGACCGCGCCCGCGAACCCTCCGCCCCGCCGTCGGGCGCGGACGATTTCCGCCCCGCCAACCGCCCTCCAGTGCGGACGCGTCCCGCCCCGCCAACCGCCCTCCAGCACGGACGAGTTCCGCCCGCCCCCCCCATCCACCGCTGCCGCGTTGTGGTCCCGCGCCCCATAGGCCGGGACCACCGCCGCTCCTACAGTCCCCGCGTATGACCGAGACCGGAGCCGCACCGCACGACCGCCGCCGGGCCGGAACAACCGCCCTGGCCGCCGTACTCCTCGTCCTGGCCTTGCTGCCGGGCGTCTCACCCGCCGTCGCCGCGCCGCAGCGCGGCGGCGCCGCGGCCCTCAAGGAAGTCACCGGGTTCGGCACCAACCCGGGCCTGTTGCGGATGTTCCGCTACGTCCCCGACGGGCTGCCCGCGGGACGGCCCGTGGTCGTCGTCCTGCACGGGTGCACCCAGAACGCCGCCGGATACGGCACCGGCAGCGGCTGGACCGAACTCGCGGACCGGTGGGGGTTCTCCCTCGTGCTGCCGCAGCAGCAGCCGGTCAACAACGTCTCCTCGTGCTTCAACTGGTTCCAGACCACCGACACCGCGCGCGGCCAGGGCGAGGCCGCGTCCGTCGCGCAGATGGTCGACCGGCACCTCGCCGACGTCGCGGGCGATCCCCGGCGCGTGTACGTCACCGGGCTCTCCGCGGGCGGCGGGATGACCTCGGTGATGATGGCCACGTACCCGGAGCGGTTCGCGGCGGGCGGCGTCGTCGCCGGGCTCCCGTACGGCTGCGCCCAGGCCGCCGCCTCGCCCTGGGTGTGCATGAGCTCCGGCGGCGGGCTCGGCCCGCGGCAGTGGGGCGACCGGGTACGGGCCGCGCGGCCCGGCTACGGCGGCCCCTGGCCCGTGCTCACCGTGCTGCACGGCACCGCCGACCCGAAGGTGGACGCCGTCAACATGACGGATCTGACGGAGCAGTGGACCGACGTGCACGGCGCCGACCTGACCGCCGACGTCACCGACACCGTCGCGGGCTATCCGCACCGGGTCTTCCGGGGGCCGGACGGAGTCCCCGTCGTGGAGACGTACGGCATCACCGGCATGGCGCACGGCCAGCCCGTCGACCCCGGCACGGGCGGCGAGCAGTGCGGCACGGCCGGGGCCAACCTCCTGGACGTCGGCCTCTGCGCGGCCTACCGCCTCGGCCGCGCCTGGGGCCTGGACACCTGACCCGGGCCGTGCGGCCGCAGGCGTACTCATGGAGTCGGACGCCATGGGGCCGGTGGCGACTGTGGGGGCCGACCCCATGGGCGTGCCTCCGCGCCGACCCTAGGTTTCCGGCTATGACCAGCGGACCTCACCTCAACTCCGCCGCCCGCGGGACCCCTTCGGCGGCCGTGGACCTGCGCGGCCGCACCGCCCTCGTCACCGGCGGCGGCAGCGGCATCGGCCGCGCCTGCGCGGCGGCCCTCGCGGCGGCGGGCGCCGACACGCACGTCGTGGACATCGACGCGGCCGCCGCGAAGGCCGTCGCCGACGCCGTCGGCGGCCACGCGCACACCGCGGACCTCGCCGACGCGGAGGCGATCGCGGCGCTGCCCACCGCCGTCGACGTCCTCGTGAACAGCGCCGGGCTCCAGCACGTCGCCCCGCTCACCGACTTCCCGCCCGCGCGGTTCACGCTCATCCAGCAGGTCATGGTCACCGCCCCGTTCCTGCTCCTGCGGCAGACCCTGCCGCACATGTACGCGCGGCGCTGGGGCCGCGCCGTCCACATCTCCAGCGTCCACGGCGGCCGCGCGAGCGCCTTCAAGAGCGCCTACGTCGCCGCCAAGCACGGCCTCGAAGGCCTCAGCAAGGTCGCCGCCGTCGAGGGCGCCCCGTACGGCGTCACCAGCAACTGCGTCAGCCCCGGCTACGTCCGCACCCCCCTCGTCGAGGGCCAGATCCACGACCAGGCCGCCGCCCACCGCGTCAGCGACGACGCCGTGGTCAGCGACGTGCTCCTGGCCCGCTCCCCGATGAAGCGGCTCATCGAACCCGAGGAGGTCGCCGCGGCCGTCCTGTGGCTGTGCGGCCCGCACGCCGACTTCGTCACTGGGACCTCCCTGCCGCTGGACGGCGGCTGGACCGCGACCTGACCGCACGGCCCCGCACGCCCCCTCCCCATACGTCCCCGTCGAACACCTGGAAGTGGCGCCATGGCCTCCCTGCCCAGCACCCCGCCCCCGCGCACGAGCCTGCCCCGCGTCGTCGCCGCGAGCCTGGTCGGCACCACCATCGAGTGGTACGACTTCTTCCTCTACGGTTCCGCCGCCGCGCTCGTGTTCAACGACCTGTTCTTCCCCACCGCCGACCCGCTCACCGGCACCCTCCTCGCCTTCATCACGTACGCCATCGGCTTCCTCGCCCGGCCGCTCGGCGGCGTCGTGTTCGGGCACTTCGGCGACAAGGTGGGCCGCAAGAAGCTGCTCGTCCTGAGCCTGCTCCTGATGGGCGGCGCCACCTTCGCCATGGGCCTGCTGCCCACGTACGCGGCCATCGGGGTCGGCGCCCCCGTCCTGCTCACCGTGTTGCGGCTCGTGCAGGGCTTCGCGCTCGGCGGCGAGTGGGGCGGCGCCGTCCTGCTCGTCTCCGAGCACGGGGGCGCCGCGCACCGCGGGTTCTGGGCGGCCTGGCCGCAGTCGGGCGCCCCGGGCGGCAACCTGCTCGCCACCGGGGTGCTCGCGCTGCTCGCCGCCGTGCAGTCCGATGCCGCCTTCGAGTCCTGGGGCTGGCGCGTCCCGTTCCTGCTGTCCGGCGTGCTGGTGATGGTCGGCCTGTGGATCCGCGTCTCCGTCAGCGAGTCACCGCTGTTCCTCGAAGCGCGCGCCAAGGCCGAGGCCGCCGCCGCGCGCGGAGCCAAGGAGGAGACGCCCGTCGTCGAGGTGTTCCGCACCAACTGGCGGCAGGTCCTCACCGCCATCGGCACCCGCTTCGGCGAGAACATCTCGTACTACGTCCTCACCTCCTTCGTGCTCGTCTACGTCACCAAGCACCTGGACCTGCCCAAGAGCACCGCCCTGAACGCCGTCCTCATCGGCTCCGCCGTGCACTTCGCCGCCATCCCCGCCTGGGGCGCGCTGTCCGACCGGATCGGGCGGCGCCCGGTGACGCTCATCGGATCGGTGGGGATGGCGCTGTGGGCGTACCTCTTCTTCGCGCTCGTCGACTCCGAGTCGTTCGCCGTGATCGCGGCGGCCGTCACCGTGGGGCTGCTCCTGCACGGCGCCATGTACGGGCCGCAGGCCGCGTTCATCTCCGAGATGTTCGACACCAGGGTGCGCTACTCCGGCGCCTCGATGGGCTCGCAGCTCGCCTCCATCGTCGCGGGCGCGCTCGCCCCGATCATCGCCGTGGAACTCCTGAAGGAGTACGACTCGTCGGCGCCCGTCGCGCTGTACCTGTGCCTGGCCGCCGTGGTCACCACCGTGACGGTGGCCCTCGCCCGCGAGACCCGGGGGCGGGACCTCGGCCGCGCGGAGGGGGATGGGCGGGAGGAGACGGCCACGCGGGGGGAGGCGGAGGGCGCGCGGGGAGAGGCCGGGGGCGCGCCCGCGCCGGTACGCTCCGGCGATCCCTCCTGAAGCCGTACGTCGGAAGGCAGCCGCCCCATGGCATCCGCCCACGCCCGCCCCGGCACCCGCACCGCCCCCGCCCCGGACGGCGCCGCCGCCACGGCCCTGCGGGAACTCATCGACCTGCTCGGACGGCACGCCCCGGCCGAGCAGTTCGCCCGCCCGGCGGCCGCGGCGAGGGCGGCCGGGGCGGGCCGGGCGCAGCTCGCCCTGATCGACGAGGCCGCCGACGCGGCCCTCGCCGTCCGCCGCACCCTCGACCAGCACCGCCGCCGCGAGGCCGAGCTGTCCGCGCTCTTCGACACCGCGGGCGACCTGGCCGCCCTCACCGACCTGGACGCGGTGCTCCGCGCCATCGTGCGCAGGGCCCGGCTGCTGCTGCGCACCGACGTCGCGTATCTGACCCTCAACGACCCCGCCGCGGGCGACACGTTCATGCGCGTCACCGACGGCTGCGCCTCCGCCACCTTCCAGCAGCTGCGGCTCGGCATGGGCGAGGGCCTCGGCGGGCTCGTCGCCCAGACCGCCCGGCCCTACGCCAGCGCCGACTACCGCGTCGACACCCGCTTCCAGCACACCCGCGCCATCGACACGGGCGTCGGCGAGGAGGGCCTGCGCGGCATCCTCGGCGTGCCGCTGCGCGTGGGCAGCCGCGTCATCGGCGTCCTGTACGCCGCCGACCGCAGCCCCCGCGACTTCACCCCCGACCAGATCGCGCTGCTCGCCTCGCTCGCCGACCACGCCGCCGTGGCCATCGACGGCGCCCGCCTCCTGGAGGAGACCCGCGCCGCGCTCGTGGAGCTGAACACGGCGACGGCCACCGCGCACGCGCAGAGCGAGGCGCTGCGCCGCGCCGCCGAGACCCACGACCGGCTCACCGACATCGTGCTGCGCGGCGGCGACGTGGCCGACGTCGCCGAGGAGATCGCCGCGCTCCTCGACGGCGGCCTGGTCATCCAGGACGCCGACGGCACCGAACTGGCCCGCGTGGGCGCCGCCGCGCCGACCCCGCCCGCGCGCGGCGTCGCCGCGTCCCGCTCCGGCGGCCGCGCCGTGAACGTCGACGGGGTCTGGGTCTCCGCCGTGCTCGCCGGGCCCGAACTCCTCGGCAGCATCGCCCTCGGCGGCCGCCCCGACCTGACCGACAGCGACCGGCGCCTGTTCGAGCGCGCCAGCCTCGACACGGCGCTGCTGCTCCTGCTGCGCCGCACGGTGGCCGAGGCCGAGGACCGGGTGCGCGGTGAACTCCTCGACGACCTGCTCACCGCCGCGCACGCCGGTGACCCGCGCCGCGCCGAACGGCTCGCCCTGCGCGCCCGCCGCCTCGGCGTGGACCTCACCGAGCCCACCGCCGTGCTCGTCCTGCACGGCGAACCGGACCTGCGCGCCCGACTGGCCGCCCACGCGCTGCGCCACGCCCGCGCCCTGCGCGGCCTCGCGGGCCCGCAGGGCGGCCACGTCGTGCTGCTCGCCCCCACCGCCGCGCCGGGCCCGCTCGCCGAGCGCCTCGCCGCCGAACTCGGCGAGGCGCTCGGCGCCCCGGTGACCGTCGGCGCCGCGGGCCCGGCCACCGGACCCGCGCGGCTGCCCGCCGCCCACGCCGAGGCCCGGCGCTGTCTGCGGGCCCTGACCGCCCTCGGCCGCGCGGGCGAGGGCGCGAGCCTGCCGGACCTCGGCTTCGTCGGGGTCCTGCTCGGCGACCGTACGGACGTCGCCGGATACGTGGAGCGCGTCCTCGGGCCCGTCCTCGCCTACGACGCCCGGCGCGGCACCGACCTGGTCCGCACCCTGGAGGCCTACTTCGACCAGGGCGCGAGCCCGGCCCGCGCCAAGGACGTGCTGCACGTCCACGTGAACACCGTCGTGCAGCGCCTGGAGCGCACCGCCCGCCTCCTCGGCGCCGACTGGAACACCCCCGCCCGCGCCCTGGAGCTCCAACTCGCCCTGCGGCTCAACCGCCTGAGCCGCTAGCCGCAGCTCCGTCCGGCCGGGCCGCGCGGTCCCTGCGCGGCTGCGCGGGCACGCCGTCCAGGGTGCCCGTGGGCAGCGGCTCCTGCGCGCACCCCGGTCCGGTGCCGACCGGGTCCGTGCGGTACTGGTGCGACTGGAGCTCGAACAGCTCCCGGAAGACGCCCGGCCCGTCGGTGGCCATGAGCGTGGCGAAGTCGCCGCGCTCGACGAGTCTGCCCTCCGCGAGCACGAAGATGACGTCGGCCTCCTTGACGCTGTGCAGCCGGTGCGTGACCAGGACGATCGTCTGGTCCGCCGAGGCCAGGGCGCGGATCTTGTCGAACGCGTCGATCTCCGCGGCCGGGTCCATGCTGCTGGTGGGCTCGTCGCAGATGAGGATGGCCGCGTCCCGGAAGTAGGCGCGGGCCAGGGCGACGCGCTGCCACTGCCCGCCGGAGAGGTCGACGCCGCCCTCGTAGCCCTTCTCGCACAAGGTGTCCCAGCCGTGCGGGAGTTCGTCGAGGACGCGGTGCGCGTCGGCGTACGCGGCCGCCGCGTCCAGGCGGGCGGCGTCGTGGAACTCGGCCGGGCGGCTGATCGCCACGTTGGCGCGGGCCGTGAACGGCCACCGCTGGAAGTCCTGCGGCACCAGCGCCACATGCCCGAACACGTCGTCGCGCGCGAGGGCGCGCAGATCGGTGCCGTCCCAGGAGACCGTGCCCGTCGACGGCAGGTACAGGCCCGCCAGGAGCTTGCTGAGGGTCGTCTTGCCGGAGCCGTTCGCCCCGACCAGGGCGATCACCTGGCCCTTGCGGACGGTGAGGGACACGTTGTCGAGCGCGTCCCGCTCACGGCCGGGGTAGCGGAACGTCACCCGGTCGAAGGTGATCTCGGCGGGCGGCTCGGGCACCGCCGCGCCCGTGGCCGGGATGGCCCGCCGCCTGGCTTCCTCGCGGGCCCGGATGAGGTCCGTCATGAACAGGCTCTGCTCGTAGAGGTGATGGATGTTCGTCACCAGGCGCCGCAGCCCCGCCGTGCCGCTGGTCAGCGCGAGCACGGCCGTCGCGCCCGAGGCGAGCGGCATGTGGCCGTGCGTCAGGAGCCAGGCGAGCAGGGCGTACGTCGCCGCCGCCGTCAGGCCGGACAGGGCGGATGTGCCGAGGTCGGTCCTGGCCTCCAGCTGCGCCAGCCGCGTCTGCTCGTCCGAGGCCTGGGCCGCCATCTTGTCGAACTGGTCGAGGAGGAAGGGGCCCGCGCCGTGCACCCGGAGCTCGGGCGCCGCGTCCTGCGAGATCAGCAGCCTGCGCAGGGCGCCCAGTTGCCGCACGTGCTCCAGCCACACCTGCACCGACTCGTACGTCCGGCGCGCCGCCCGGACCGTGCCCCACGCCTTCGGTACGACCACGGCGACGAGCAGCGGAAGCAGCGCCGGGTGCAGCACGGCGAGGACTCCGCTGACGGCGAGGAGCGCCATCGCGGCCTCGACGATGCCGAGGGTGTGCTCGATGAGGCGGCGCGCCGCGGTCTGGCCGTGCTGCCCGGAGTCGAGCGCCGCGTGGAAGTCGGCGCGCTCCATGTGCTCCATCTCGACCCGGATGACGTGCTTGAGCATGGAGAGGGCCGCGATGCGCTCCACCTTGGGGCCGAGTCGGCCCGAGGCCGCGAAGGACACGGCCCGCAGCGTCGCCGCGAGGGCGCTCGCGGCGGCGACCCCCAGCAGGGACGGCAGCGCGTCCCGCACCCGGTCGGCCGTCGGGCCCGCCGCGAACAGGGACACCAGGACGCGGTTGGTGGCGAGCAGCCCGAACGCGGTGGCGGCGGCCTGGCCGAGCTGGGCCACCGCGACCACCACCAGGGCGATCGGGTCGGCCCGCCAGCCGAGGACGGCGGTGTGCCCGATGAGCGTGGGGATCTGCCGCAGGATGGTGAAGAACGACGTCCTCAGCTGCGCACCCTCGTGCACGGTCCACCCCCACGCGCTGCGCAACCGCCCCCCGAAGAGGAGCTGTTCGGGCGGTGCGTGCCCGGGCGGCGGGGTGGGGCCCGCGCCCTCCCGGCCGCCCCGCCGCTTGCGCGCGCGGGCCCGTGCTGGATGGTGCTGCCGCACATTGCCTCCCCGGTGTCCGTGGTCCCGTCGGGTGCTGGGACCACCTTCCCCGGGGAGCGGCCCCGGCGGGGTGCCATGGGCGCAATCTGCGCGGGATGGGGTGAAATCGGCCTGGAATGGCGGTAGTCGGGGCCCGAAGTGCGCTCGTGCGGCGGTCACGTGTCGGAGGCATCGCCCCGCGGCGGGGCCGCGTCCGGGACCAGGACGACCTTGCCCGTGACGGTGCCGGACTCGGCCAGGCGCAGGGCTTCGGCCGCCCGGGACAGCGGCACGCGCGCGGCGACCTGGGCGGTCAGGCTGCCGTCGGCAAGGAGTGCGAAGACCTGCTCCAGGTCCGTGCGCAGCCGTGCGCGGAAGGCGTTGGCGCGGCGCCGCCCGGCCCAGATGTTGTAGAAGTGCGCGCGCCGGGAGTTCGGCAGCGCCTGCCACAGCGCGAGGCGCGCGAACAGCTTCAGGACCGGGGCCTTCGAGGACCCCGCCACGTCACGGGTGGACGCCGTGCCGTACGACACGAGGGTGCCGCCGGGCGCGAGCAGCCGGAACGACTGAACGATCCCCTCGCCGCCCACGTGGTCGAAGACCGCCCGCACCCCGTCCGGCGCGAGCCCGCGCAGGCGTCCGTACAGCTCGGGGTCGCGGTAGTCGACGGGCGTGACGCCGAGGCGGCGCAGCGCGTCGTGGTGGCGGGGCGATGCGGTGCCGAGGACGCGGGCGCCCGCGATCCGGGCGAGCTGCGCGAGCGTGGAGCCGACGCCGCCGTTCGCGCCGAGCACCACGACGGTGTCGCCCGCCCGGACCTTCGCGGTGCGGTGCAGCATCTGCCAGGCGGTGACGCCGTTCACCACGAGCGTCTCGGCGTCCGCGGACGCGACGGACTCCGGTACGGGCACGAGGTCGGCGGCGGCCACCGCGACGTGGCTCGCCCAGCCGCCGGTCTTGGTCAGCGCGGCGAACCGGCCCCCGACGAGCGCGGGGTCGACGCCGGGCCCGGTGGCCACCACGCGCCCCACCAGGTCGTAGCCCGGCACGAAGGGGAACGGCGGCTGGTCGAAGTACTTGCCGCGGCGCATCTGCTGCTCGGCGAAGGAGACGCCGGTGGCCTCCATGGCGAGCAGCGCCTGGCCCGGTCCCGGGGCCGGGGCGGGCCGGTGGCGCACGGTGAGCCCGTCGGGCTCGACGACGCCGGGCAGGACGACCTCGGTGGCCGTGGCCATGGCCGGGGCAGTGGGTGAGGTGGTCTTGACCATGGGTGGGCCTCTTTCAAAGGAGTGAAGAGCGTGCTGTAGTTATAAGCTATAACGTAAGCATGCACTTCTATCGGGCCGGCCGTCAAGGAGGGCGATGCCCACCGGGCCGATCCGCGGCGGCCTACGCGGGGCAGGATGGGAGGGCCGCGCGGACGCGAACCGCGTGGGACCCGTCCAAGGAAGGTGCGGCGATGGAGAACCCGGCCCCCGGCCAGCTCACCCCCGAACAGCACACCCCCGGCGGGCTCGCGCTCGCCACCGCCACGCCCGACGACTGGCGCGTCGTCACCGGCTGGGCGGCGGACGAGGGGTGGAACCCCGGGCTGCGGGACGCCGAGCCCTTCTTCGCCCAGGACCCGGAGGGCTTCTTCATCGGCCGCGTCGACGGCGAGCCGGTGTCGGCGGTCTCCGTGGTCAACTACGGCGCGGCGTACGCGTTCCTCGGCTTCTACCTCGTCCGTCCCGACGCCCGCGGCCAAGGCCACGGCATCGCCACCTGGCGCGCCGCGCTCGCGCACGCCGGGAACCGCACGGTGGGCCTGGACGGCGTACCGGCGCAGCAGGACAACTACCGCCGCTCCGGCTTCGCGCACTGCCACGACACCATGCGCTACGTAGGACCGGCGAGGGCGTCCGGTCCGGTGCCCGCGCACGTGCGCCCCGCCGCCGAGGTCGGGCACGCGGCCCTGCTGGCGTACGACAGCTCCTGCTACCCCGCGGACCGGCCGAGGTTCCTCGCCGCCTGGCTGGGCACGCCCGGACACCGCGCGCTCGCCCGTGTCGACGGCGGCCGCGTCACCGGCTACGGGGTGGCGCGCCCGGCGCGCGACGGCGTACGGATCGGGCCGCTGTTCGCCGACACCCGCGCGGACGCCGAAGCGCTCCTGGACGCGCTGACCGCCGATCTCGACGGGGCGCTCGTCTCGATCGACGTGCCCGAGTCCCACGCGCCCGCGGTCGCCCTCGCCGAGGCCCGCGGCATGAAGCCGACGTTCGCGACGGCCCGCATGTACACCGGTCCGGTACGGGAGTTCGCGCGGGACAAGGTGTTCGGGATCACCACCCTGGAGCTGGGCTGACGGGCGCGCGGGTCAGGTCACGGTGAGGCGCCGCTTGCCCTTGGCCGTGGAGCTGTTGCCCACGTAGACGTCGAACGCGCCCCGCTCGACGAGGAACTCGCCGCGCGGGTCGTTCGTCCAGAAGCCCAGGTCGCGGGCGCCGAGCCGGAAGCGCACGGTCCGTGAGGCGCCCGCGGCGAGCGTCACCCGGCGAAAGCCCCGCAGCCTGCGCACCGGCTGCGCGATGCTCGCGGCGAGGTCGTGGACGTACAGCTGCACCACCTCGTCACCCTCGCGCGCGCCGGTGTTGGTGACCGTGACGGACACCTCGACGGTGTCGCCCGCGCGCAGCGCGCGGGCCGGTACGTCGGCGCGGCTGAGCCGCGGCTCGCCGAGCGCGAACGTCGTGTAGCTCAGCCCGTGGCCGAACGCGAACTGCGGGTCCGGCGGCAGGTCAAGGTACTTGGAGGTGTACTTGTTGTCGGCGGCGTACGGGCGGCCCGTCGACTCGTGGTTGTAGTGGACCGGGATCTGACCGACCGCGCGGGGGAAGGAGACAGGCAGTTTGCCGCCCGGGTTGACCTTGCCGAACAGCACGTCGGCGATGGCGTTCCCGGCCTCCAGGCCCGGATGCCAGGCCTCCAGGACGGCGGGCGCGCTCTCCAGCCAGCCGCCGACGGTCAGCGGGCGGCCGTTCACGAGCACCACCACGAACGGCTTGCCCGTCGCCGCGACGGCCTCGATCAGCTTCTCCTGCGCGCCGGGCAGACCGATGTCGGCGCGCGCCGCGGCCTCCCCGCTCAGGGCGGGCGGCTCACCCACGACGACGACCGTCACGTCGGCGCCCCGCGCGGCCGCGACCGCCGCCGGGATGCCGCTGGTGTCCTCGCCCCCGGCGTCGACCCCGAGGGCGTACGTCACCCGCGCGCCGGGCGCCGCCCGCCGGACCGCGTCGAGGACCTTCACCGCCGGGTACTTCTTCGCCGCGGCCGGGACCACCCAGGTGCCGAGCAGATCGTCGGAGTCGGCGAAAGGCCCGACCACGGCGAGGGACGCCACCGAGCTCTTCAGCGGCAGCGTCGCCCGGTCGTTCTTCAGGAGCACCAGACAGCGGGCGGCCGTCGCCCGCGCCGCCGCGCGCGTCGCGGGGGTCGGCCCGGTCACGGCCGCGCCCTCGTTGACGTAAGGGTCGTCGAAGAGACCGAGGGCGAACTTCAGGCGCAGGATGCGCGCCACCGCGTCGTCCAGGCGGTGTTCACTGATCCCGCCCTCGCGCAGCAGCTGCCTGCCGTGCTCGCGCAGGGTGGTGCTGACCATCTCCATGTCCACGCCCGCGGTGAGCGCGAGCCGGGCCGCCGCCGCGCCGTCCTCGGCGAAGCCGTGCGCGACCAGCTCCTGTACGCCGGTCCAGTCGCTGACGACGAACCCGTCGAAGCCCCACTCCTTCCTGAGCACGTCCGTGAGCGTGTGCGCGTTGCCGTGCGCCGGGACGCCGCCGACGGTGTTGAAGGAGGCCATGACGGTGGCCACGCCCGCGTCCAGGGCGGCCTTGAACGGCGGCAGATACAGATTGCGCAGCCGCGACTCGGACACGTCCACCGTGTTGTAGTCGCGGCCGCCCTCGGCGCCGCCGTACGCGACGAAGTGCTTGGCGCAGGCGGCGATCCGGTCCTTCGCCGCGTAGTCCCGGCCCTGGTAGCCCCTGACCTTGGCGGCGGCGAACTCGGCCGTGAGGTAGGGGTCTTCGCCGCAGCTCTCGGCGATGCGGCCCCAGCGCGGCTCGTGCGTGACGTCCATCATCGGCGAGAACGTCCAGTGCACGCCGTTGGCACGGGCCTCCCGCGCGGAGACCTCCGCGTCGGCGGCCGTCACCGCGGGGTCGAAGCTCGCCGCCTGCGCCAGCGGGATCGGGAACGTCGTCCAGAAGCCGTGGATGACGTCGAGCCCGAAGAGCAGCGGGATGCCGAGCCGGGACTCCTCGACGGCGACGCGCTGCAACGCGTTGGTGGTCTTCGCGCCGAAGACGGACAGGACGGAACCGAGGCGGCCCGCCCGCGCCGCGTCCTCGACGTCCTTGGTCGCGCCGCCGCCGGGCCCGGTGTCCCAGGCCCATGCGAGCTGCTGGAGCTGCCCCAGCTTCTCTTCGACCGTCATACGGCCGAGCAGCTCCTCCACCTCGCGGCCGCGGCGGCCGGGCCGGGGCGCGGCCTCGGCGACCGTGCTGTTCAGGGCGCCACCCGCGACGGCCGCACCACTCACCACGGACAGTCCGGACAGCAGCGTGCGCCTTCGTAGCTCTCGCATGTGTTCGCCTTCTCACGTCACAGTGGGGGCAAGCGGGGGAGTGGCCACAAGAATTGAAGCGAAAGTACGGGGCGGGTACAGGAGGGTCAAGGGAGGCGGCAGGGGCAGTCGAGTGCTTCCGCACGCCCTTGACCTCAATATTGCTTGAGGTCCTACGGTTTCCCTCATGAGCATGGAAACCACGGCGTGGACGCAGATGTACAGCGTCATGAACGCCCAGCAGGAACGCCGCCCCTTCGCCCGCGCGACACTGCGCCGCATCGCCGCCTTCGCCCGCCCGCACCGCCGCCGCATCACGCAGTTCGTGCTCCTGAGCGTCGTCACCGCGGTGCTCGCCGTGGCGACCCCGATCCTCGCCGGGCACGTCGTGGACGCCATCGTCTCCGGCGCCGACTCCTCGCTCGTCGTCCGCTACGCCCTGTTCATCGCCGTGATCGCGATCGCCGAGGCGGCCCTCGGCATCCTCAGCCGCTGGCTGTCGGCGACGCTCGGCGAAGGCCTGATCCTCGATCTGCGCACGGCCGTCTTCGACCACGTGCAGCGCATGCCGGTCGCGTTCTTCACACGGACCCGCACCGGGGCCCTCGTCAGCCGCCTCAACAACGACGTGATCGGGGCGCAACGCGCCTTCAGCAACACTCTTTCGGGTGTCGTCGCCAACGTCGTCACGCTGCTGCTCACCCTCGGCGTGATGCTCGCCCTCTCCTGGCAGATCACGCTGCTCGCCCTCGTCCTGCTGCCGGTGTTCGTCCTGCCCGCGCGGCGCATGGGCACCCGCATGGCCCGGCTCCAGCGGGAGGCCGCCCACCACAACGCCGCCATGGGCACCCGGATGACCGAGCGCTTCTCGGCGCCCGGCGCGACCCTCATCAAGCTCTTCGGGCGGCCCGCCGACGAGTCCGCGGAGTTCGCCGAGCGGGCCGCCCGGGTGCGGGACATCGGGGTGCGCACGGCCATGGCCCAGTCGGCCTTCATCACCGCCCTCACCCTGGTGTCGGCCCTCGCGCTCGCCCTCGTCTACGGCCTCGGCGGGTACTTCGCGCTCGAAGGCTCCCTGGAAGCGGGCGCCGTCGTCTCGCTCGCCCTGCTCCTGACCCGGCTGTACGCGCCGCTGACGGCCCTCGCGGGCGCCCGCGTCGAGGTGATGAGCGCCCTCGTCAGCTTCGAGCGCGTCTTCGAAGTGCTCGACCTGAAGCCGCTCATCGCCGAGAAGCCGGACCCGGAGCGGGTGCCCGAGGGCCCCGTCGCCGTCGAGTTCGACGACGTCCGCTTCGGCTACCCCGCCGCCGACAAGGTCTCCCTCGCCTCCCTGGAGGAGGTCGCCTCCCTCGACGGACGCGGCGGCGCCGAGGTCCTGCACGGCCTGTCCTTCCGCGCCGAGCCCGGCCAGACGGTCGCGCTCGTCGGCTCCTCCGGCGCGGGCAAGTCCACGATCGCGCAGCTCCTGCCGCGCCTGTACGACGCCGGCGCGGGGGCCGTGCGCGTCGGGGGCGTGGACGTGCGCGACCTGTCCGCCGACTCGCTGCGCGACACCATCGGCATGGTCACCCAGGACGGCCACCTCTTCCACGAGTCCGTCCGCGCGAACCTGCTCCTCGCCCGGCCCGGCGCCACCGAGGACGACCTGTGGGACGTGCTGAGGCGGGCCCGCCTCGACGACCTCGTACGGTCGCTGCCCGACGGCCTCGACACCGTCGTCGGCGAGCGCGGCTACCGGCTCTCGGGCGGCGAGCGGCAGCGCATGACGATCGCGCGGCTGCTGCTCGCCCGGCAGCGGGTCGTCATCCTCGACGAGGCCACCGCGCACCTGGACAACACCTCCGAGGCGGCCGTCCAGGAGGCCCTCGCCGAGGCCCTGTCCGGGCGCACCGCCGTGGTCATCGCCCACCGCCTGTCGACCATCCGCTCGGCCGACCAGATCCTCGTGGTCGAGGAGGGGCGGATCGTGGAGCGGGGCACCCACGAGGAGCTGCTCGCGGCGGACGGCCGCTACGCGGAGCTGTACCGCACGCAGTTCCTCGCCGGGGACGACATGGGAGTGGCGGCCTAACACCCGCCGCATCGCAGAACCCCGCGGACCCGCCCTCAAGAGGGGGCGGGTCCGCGGGGTTTCGAGGCGGGGGTGGGGCTACGCGGTCTTCTTCTCGTACGTCAGGAACACGGTGCCGCTGTCCAGGGCGTCCACCTCGGTGCGCTCCCAGAGGGTGGGGTCGAAGGGGGCCTTCTCGCCGAACAGGGGGATGCCAGCGCCCACCGTGAGGGGAGCGAGCTTGATGACGAGGCGGTCGATCTCGGCGTACAGGGCGCCCGCGAGTGCGCCGCCGCCCACGAGCCACAGGCCCTTGCCGGGCTCGCGCTTGAGGGCGCGGACCCGCTCGGCCGGGTCGGTGGCGACGAGCTCCACGTTCGGGTCGGGGCTCTCGGTGAGGGTCCGGCTGAAGACGAGGTGCCGCAGGTGCGGGTAGCAGTCGGCGAACCCGGCGTCCAGGCCGTTCTGATACGTGTGGCGCCCTTCGAGCATCGTGTCGAAGTGGGTGCCCTCGGCGGTGATGCCGAGCGCGGCCCTGGCCTGGACGGGGAGCGTCTCGGGGTACTTCCCGGCGAGCAGCCCGACGTAGTCCTCGCTCACGGGCCAGAAGCCGTCGGGCCCGGTGGGGTCACCGGCGTCGGGTCCGGCGATGCGGCCGTCGAGGGACATCGCGATGAAGTAGGTGAGCTTGCGCATACGGGCTCCGGAGGTGAGAAGGGGTCGCTGGCCGCGACTTCGGACGGACTGCGGACGGCCCCGGGCGGAGCGCGTGCGGTGCGGCAAAGCACATCGGGTGATGTACTCTGCTTGCAGTGGTTAGAATGTAGTACTTCACTTGAAGTGGTGTCAAGGGAATCGAGAAGACGTCATGAGGCAGAACCCCGCCCGCCGTACCGCCCTCCTGGACGCCGCGATCGAGGTGCTCGCGCGCGAAGGCTCCCGCGGGCTCACGCTGCGCGCGCTCGACGCGGAGGCGGAGGTCCCCAAGGGCACCGCGAGCAACTACTTCGCCAACCGCGCGGAGCTGCTCGCCCAGGCCATGCGGCGCGTTCAGGAACGCCTGATGCCCGCGGAGGACGCGCTCGCCGACACGATGCGCGAGAAGCCGTCCACGGAGCTGGTGGTCACGCTCCTCAGGCAGCTCGTCGAGCGGATGCGAGCCGATCGCAGCAGCCATCTGGCCCTGCTCGAAATGCGCCTGGAAGCCACCCGGCGCCCCGAACTCCACGCCGAGCTCAGCCGGTTCATGGCCGATCAGCTGGCGGGCAACATCGGCTTCCACCTGGACGCGGGCCTGCCCGGCGACCGCACCGGCGTCGTCCTGCTCTACCTCGCCATGCTCGGCCTCATCGTCGACGACCTGACGGTGCCCGAGCTGCTCACGCCGTTCTCCGTCGACACGCTCATCGAGGAGCTGGCCCGGCGGCTGCTGCGCTGACCGCGCGCGAAGGCCCCTGGTAAGGGGCGGTTAGGGGTACTCGGGCGCCGGTGCGCCGCCCTACTGTGGAACGCGGAAGAGCCGCTTGCCGTGCCGCGGGGCTCTTCGGCCAGGGCCGGTTCCCGGAGCGGTGCCTCCTTTCCTTTCCCCCAGGGAAGGATCCGCCGCTCCGGGCCGGTGTGCCGCCCGCTCAGTCCCCGGGGCGCAGCGTGATCGCGGTGAGGACCAGGCCGTCGTACGCCAGCCAGCGGCCCGTGAGCTCCTGGGGAAACCCCAGATCCCGTACGGGCGGCAGGATCCGCGCGGTGAACCCGCCCGCCCCCGGGTCCGCGGACCGGTGGAAGGTGACGTCGGCCTCCTCGAACCCCAGCGGCCTGCGCGTGAGCGGATACCAGGTCTTGTAGACGCTCTCCTTGGCGCTGAACAGGACCCGGTCCCAGCGCACCGCGGGCCACCGCTCCAGATGCGCCCGTACGCGCACCTGTTCCGCGGGCAGCGCCACGGCCTCGAGGACCCCCTCCGGCAGCGGCTCGCCGGGCGTCGCGTCGATGCCGACCGAGCGGACGCGCGCGGCCGGGGCGACGGCGGCACCGCGGTAGCCCGCGCAGTGCGTGATGCTGCCGACGACACCCGCGGGCCAGCCCGGCGAGCCCTTGGCGTCGGGCAGGATGGCCGCGGCGGGCCGCCCCAGGTCCTTCAGCGCGCGGTGCGCGCAGTGGCGGCCCGTGGTGAACTCGCGCCGCCGCGCCGCCACCGACCGGGCGATCAGGGCCTCTTCGTCGGGGTGCAGGACGACGCCCTCCGGGTCGTGGGTGCACTCGCGGCAGCGGACGTCCTCGGGGACGATCCGCGCGAGGAGCGACGGCGGCGCCGCGCGCACACCGGTGTCCGCCGCGCGGCCGCGGCCCGTACCGCCCCGCGGTGCGCCGACGTTCACGGCGTGCCCTCCTTCTCGCGGTCCTGTTCTTCCCGGCCTTCCCTGGTGAGCGCGGTGTCGGCGTGCCTGGTCCGGCCGCGTGCGGGCAGGTAGACGAGCAGTTCGGTGGCGACGAAGCGCACGACGAACGTCGTCAGGAGGGCGATCGTGGTGGCGGGCAGGACCGCCATGTCCGCGCCGTCGACGAGCAGCGCGATGAGGGGGATGCGCAGCAGCAGATCGGCGTTGGCGAGCAGCGCGAAGCGGCCGAGGCGGTCGGCCCAGTGGCGGTGCTCGCGGCGGCCGCGGAAGAGCAGCAGGTCGATGAGGACGAAGTTCCACAGCACGCCGAACTGGTTGGCCACGATCTCGGCCGGGAGGTAGTGCAGCCCCATCGCCGTGAGCCCGGCGAGGCCGAGGAGGTTGGGTACGAAGCCGGTCAGGCCGATGGCGCCGAAGGCGACGATGCGGGCCACGGGGGTCGCGGTGCGCAGGGACACCAGGTGGTTCAGGAAGCGCAGGCCCTCGCGCACGGTCGACTTCGACTCGCCCGCGTACCGCTCCTGGAAGGAGAACGGCACCTCGGCGACCGTGCGCGGGCGGCAGCGGATGGCCAGTTCGAGCAGGATCTTGTAGCCCAGCGGCTTGAGGATGTCGGCCTGGGCGTGCACGGTGGCGCGGCGGATCGCGAAGAACCCGCTCATCGGGTCGCTGATGCCGCGCAGCGCGGAGGGGAAGAGGGACTTGGTCACCAGGGTCGAGGCGCGCGAGACCGCGACGCGGTAGCGCCCGGAGAGCCCGGCGTGGCTGCCGCCGCCCGCGTACCGGCTGGCGACGACGAGTTCGGCCCCCGTGCGGCGCCCCGTCTCGACGAGTTCGGGCAGCAGCGACGGCGGGTGCTGGAGGTCGGCGTCCATGACGACGAGCCACTCCGAAGCGGCGGCCTTCATGCCCTCGACGACGGCCCCGCTCAGGCCGCCCGTCGGGGTGTCCCTGTGGATGACGTTCACGGGGAACGGGCAGGTGAGGGCGGCGCGCTCGATCGCGGCCGGGGTGTCGTCGGTGCTGTCGTCGACGAACAGGGCTTCGCAGTCCAGGTGCCCGGGCAGGGCGGCCGCGAGCCGCGTGAGCAGCTCCTCGACGTTGTCCGCCTCGTTGAACGTCGGGATGATCACGGTGACGGTGGTGCGCGCCCCGTCCGGGGCGAGGGGGGCGAGGCCTTCGGACACCGCCGCGTCGGCGGCTCGTTCGGAGCCGGAGCCGGAGCCGGAGCCGGAGCCGGAGCCGGAGCCGGAGCCGGAGCCGGAGCCGGAGCCGGAGCCGGAGCCGGAGCCGGGGCGGGCGGCGGGCGCGGTCATCGGGGCACGCTCCCGGGTCGGAGCGCGCTCGGTGTCTGCTTCTTCGCCATCGTCGTCCTCTACGGGTCTGCGCGCGTGCGTCCCACGCGAGCGCGTCACATCGGCGTGCCCTGGCCGGCAGGCGTGTCCGGGAGGATCACGGGTGACCGCCCGTGGGGTCGTGGCACCGCGGGGCGCGTCGGGCCCGGGGAGGGCGGGGTCGCCGACGACTGCTGGCGTCACTGTCGTACCGGTGATTCCTCCCGCCGGAGGCTAGCCGTGGCCCGTGGCGCCCTCCACCCCTATCCGTCCCCTAGGGCCTGCCCGATGGGTGGGCCCGGCGTGCGCGGCGGTGAACCCGGGAGTGTGGTCCACCGCACAAAGAATGCTTTGTGGCGGCGGCCGGGGCGTTCGGTCGAGTTCGCGTGTGCCCGGGGCGAGTTGCCCCTCCCGTTCGCGCCGCCAAAGCACGCGGCGGCCCGGAAACGTGGCCGTAACAATGGAGCGCGGTCGGTACGCCGCCGCGCCACCGCTCCCGGCCGCGCGGCAGGGCTTCCGTCGGTAACTCGGTCGGGGCGTCGTTCGGGTCGGTCGCGTCCCAGGAATTTTCACAGGGAATTTTGCCGTCGGATTACCGCTGGATTGTTTTTGGTTTCCGCTGGGGAGGGGCTCCGTTGGTGTGCCAGTGGACGCGTTTGCCTAACGCGTTCTTAACGCCTGTCGTGGCGGAGCCGCGGATGGCCGACTGCCGATGGACCGTCACATCGGTGTGCGCCGCCGCGCTTTGGGTAGCCGGGGCGACGGGGGATCACGGAGCGGCGACCTGCGGGGCGAAGCCCCCGGGGGGTAGCACCGGGTGTGCCGGGCCGGTCGGGGGTGAGCGCTCATGTGGGCTGTGGCCAGGCATGTTTCCGGACAGTGTGGCGCGATGGGTACGGGGGGATAGCGCCATGGCCAGTTGAGCCTTCTCCTTTCTCACAATTGGAGTTGAGAGTTCCGCATGCATCCGGCCGGTCACCCGGGCCTATATCACAGACATGGCCGGAGTGGGGAGGGCTGAACGTTGCGAGTCATCGTGGATTTGGGGGGTGGGCTCACTTCTTTCGGGGCTACCTCGCCGTCAAGTTTCAGTCATAGTTGTGTTGTTGACTGAGTGCCCCAAGAGCCCCGGCGGAGATATTTGGAATATGCCCTGGTATCCTGCTTCAGGCTCCTGAGGCAACTTAGATGAGTGCGATATGCGAATAAGGCGCCCAGTGCAGTTTGCGATAATTTCTTACGGGGAGGAAACCGCACTATGAGCCTGGTCGAGCGAGTCGATGAGTGGGCTCTCTTGGAGGACGTTCTGGAGAACAGCGCGGAGCGGCCTTCCCGTGTTGTGTTGATAAGAGGCCCGGTGGCCACCGGCAAGAGCGAGTTGCTGAACAGCGTCGCCGACGAGGCGGAGGCGCGAGGCCTGACCGTGCTCAAGGCGACGGGTTTACGAGCCGAGCGCACCACGCCCATGGCGGTCTTCGGCCAACTGCTCCTCCACGCCGACCAGGTGGCGGAGCAGGACGCCGGAGCGACCGCGCGCGTGGCGCGGCTGCTCGACGACGCCAAGTTCACCGCCATGCTCCGCGACCCCGACAGCGAGCGCGAGGAGCACGTACGCGCCCATGTGATGCGGTCCCTGACCATGGCCCTGCGGGCCCTGGCCCGCGGCGGACCGCTGGCCGTCCTCGTGGACGACGTCCAGTACGCCGACATCCCCTCCCTCCAGTGCCTGCAGTACGCCATGCGGGAGTTGCGGGCCAAGCCCGTCGTGATCGTCCTCGGCCTGCGGACCGGGCCGCACGCCGAACGGCCCATGTTCAGCGCGGAACTGCTGCGCCACCCCCGCCTGACCCAGCTGCGGCTCACCACCCTCGGCGAGTCCGGCACGGCGGAGCTGCTGCGCGCGCACCTCGACGAGGCCGCGGCGCACGGCCTCGCGCCCGACGTCCACCGGCTCAGCGGCGGCAACCCCCTCCTGGTGCGCGCCCTGATCCACGACCTGCTCGCGCACGGGCCGCTCGACCACGACCAGCGGGCCGCCGAGTCCGGCGCCGACAACGCCCTGCCCACCGGGCGCACCGTGCCCGCGGGCGACGCCTACCGGCAGTCCGTGCTCAGCTGCCTGCACCGGGGCGAGGACGCCGTCCTGGCCGTGGCCCGCGGCATCGCGGTCCTGGACGACGCCGCGTCCGAGGCGACGCTCGCCGACCTGCTCGACCTCGACCGCGAGACCGTCGCGCGCGGCCTGCGCACGCTCGCGGCGGCGGGCCTCACCGACGAGGGCGCCTTCCGCCACCCCCTGGCGCGGACCGCCGTGCTCGACGACCTGGCGCGCGAGGACCGCATCGGCCTGCACCGGCGCGCGGCCGTGCTGCTGCGCCAACACGGTGCCGAACCGCCCGTCGTGGCCCGGCACATCGTCGCCACCGGCGAGGTCGAGGGCGCCGAGTCCCTCGACGTGCTGTGGGAGACGGCCACCCGCGCCCGGCGCGACGAGGACGTCTCGCTCGCCATCGCCTGCCTGCACCTGGCCGACGAGAGCTGCCCGCGCGGGGAGCGGCGCAGCGAGATCCTCGCCGAACTGGCCCGCCTCGCCTGGCGGGTGCGCCCCTCGACCCTCGGACCGCACCTGGGCGCGCTGCGCGCCGCCTTCGACGAGGGCTGGCTCGCCGAGCAGGCCGTGCCCGTGCTGATCTCGGGCCTGCTGTGGCAGGGCAGGTTCGACGAGGCCGCCGAGGTCGCCCGCAAGGGCCAGGTCGCCTACGAGGGCGCCTCCGCCGTCAGCGGCTATCTGGCGTCCGGCGCGGTGCGCACCACCTACCCCACGCTGCGCGAGCGCGTCGGCGCCGACAACTGGCCCGCCCCGCACAACACCTGGGACGTCCTGACCACACCGGGCTGCGACGCCCGCGGCCGCGTCGGCGCCGCCCTGAACGCCGTCCTGTCCCGCGGCGTGGACCCGCACGCCGCCGACCTCGCCGAGACCGTCCTGCAGGGCACCCGGCTGAGCGACGCCACCCTGGAGACGCTCACCGCCGCCCTGTCGGTCCTCATCTACTGCGACCGGCTCGGCCGGGCCGCGCACTGGTGCGACGCGCTCCTTCGCGAGGCCACCCGGCTCGGCGGGCCGGGCTGGCAGGCGCCGCTGTCCGCGGTCAGGGCGACCATCGCCCTGCGCCAGGGCCACGCGCCGGACGCCGTCCGGTACGCGCTCACCGCCCTGTCGTGGATCTCGCCCCAGGGCTGGGGCGTCGGCATCGGCTCGATCCTGGCCACCCTGGTCTCGGCGCACACCGCGATGGGCCAGTACGAGCAGGCCATGGCCTATCTCGACCACCACATCCCCGAGGGCCTGCCGGAGACCCGCTACGGCCTGGAGCTCAGCTACGCGCGCGGCCAGCTGTACGCCGCCATGGGGCGGGTGCGTCCGGCCCTCGACGACTTCCTCACCTGCGGCGAGCTGATGACCCGCTGGGGCATCGACCAGCCGGCGCTGGTGCCGTGGCGGTCGGCGGCCGCGGAGATGCACCTGCGCACGGGCGGCGAGGCCGAGGCCGAGCGGCTCGTCAGGGAGCAGCTGGCCAAGTGCGGCCCCGGGCAGTCCCGCACCCGAGCCCAGACGCTGCGCGTGCTCGCCGAGGTGTCCGGCCTGCGGCGGCACCACCACGCGCTGCACGAGGCGATCGAGGAACTGGAGAAGTGCGAGGACCGCCTTGAGCTGGTCAGGGCCCTGGGGGCGCTGAGCCGTTCCCATCACGCCCTGGGCGACCTGGGCCAGGCGCGGATGATGGCGCGGCGGGCGTGGCGCATCGCGCGGGACGCGCGGGCGGAGGCGCTGTGCGAACAGCTGCTGCCGTACGGCGACGGCGAGGCGGGCGCGGCGGAGCGCCCGGCGCGGGGCGACGAGGCCTGCCCGGCGGAGGAGCTGACCGACGCGGAGCGGCGCGTGGCGTCCCTGGCGTCGTTCGGGCACAGCAACCGCGAGATAGCGCGCAAGCTGTTCATCACCGTCAGTACGGTCGAACAGCATCTGACGCGGGTCTACCGGAAGTTGAACGTCTCCCGCCGCAAGGATCTCCCGCACGATCTGCTGGCGGACACGGCGTGCTGAGCCGCCCGTGGCGTTCTGACAACGTTGTGCTGACCGCTGATGACCACCAGTGGGGGGGGGCGGCCGCGCTCGGCGCCCCGGTGGGCGCGAGGGTGCGGAGCTCCGTCAGCGGGCGGTCGGCAGACAGCCGCGGCGCACCTGCCCGTCACAGACCATGAGCAGACGGTCCGTCATGCGCCGTGCCACCTCCCTGGAGGAAGAGGAGAACACCACGGTCCCGGTCGACGCCGCGTAACGGCGAATGACCCGGTGGAGGATCGTCTCCGACACCTCGTCCACGTCGTCCAGGGGGCGGCACAGCAACAGCAGCCTCGGCACGTGCGACAGGGCGCAGCCGACCGCGGTGCGCGAGCGCTGGCCCGGTGTGAGCCGGGCCACGGACGTGTGCTCCACGGCCCGCAGGCCCAGGGCTTCCGCTAAGTCCGTCGCGCGCCCGGCGGCGGTCTCCGGGGGCAGACCATGGCGCAGACCGGCGGCCATCAGGGCATCGTGGACGGGCACTTCGGGCAACGGCATGCCCGCGGGGACCACCCCGACGAGGCGTCGCAGGGCATCGGGATCGGTCCGGGCGTCCACACCGTGCACGGTCACCCGGCGGTCCGGACCGCCGTCGTCGAGCAGCCGGTCCAGGAAGCGGTCCGCCGAGTCGTCGTCCGAGACGACCGCGAGGCACGCGTGGCGCTCGACCCGCAGCAGGCGCTCGTGGCCGGGCGCCCCTTCGTGCGGGGGCGTCCCGGCGCCGTCCGCGCGCCGCACCTCCAGGGCCATCGGCGCCAGCCGGGCTCCGTCGGGCGCGGCGCCCGGACGGTGGTCGTGCACCGCGAACCTTCGGCTGTCCGGCCCTGGCTGCATGAGGCCTCCTCTGGATAGTGATTGTTGAACAATTCGGCACGCGGGAACTGATCCGGGCGTGTGATGCGGCCACCATAGATCATTTCAAGGCAGCCCCTGACTTTCGTACAGTCTTCAGGATCGAAGCCGCGCTACTAAAGTACTCATTGCGTCCCGTGCAACATTTCGTGCCCCTTGAGAACCCTCGTTCGGGAGCGCGTTACTGTGCTCCGAGCGTGAACGCAACAGTGACCGCGCGCGGTTCCGGGTGTGCCGACGCTGTGCGTCTAGGAGCCGTAAGGGGATGTTGAGGGGTTTCTCCGTCCCCCGAAGGCACCGAGATAATCAAGGGCACCGTCAGACGTGCCGTGTATCGGAGGCGATTCGCGGGCCCGACCGGCCCCCGTGGGGCAGGGTCACGGGCCGTGCTGATCGCGGACCTTCCTCCTGCTGCCGCAGCCCGGCTCCCCCCCCCGCGGCCGTCTGGAACGTCCGCCGGGCCGGCCTCCACCACGGTCAGAGGAGTATCCGTTGGTTGCCCTCAACGGCAGTTCGCGTCTCGGAACAGCAGATTCCATAACCATGCTGGGCCCGGACTTTCCCTTCGCTTACGACGAATGGCTCGCGAGTCCGCACGGCCTCGGCGAAATTCCGGCGGCGGAGTTCGGCACGCCCGTCGCCGTGATCGGGGCGGGGATTTCGGGCCTCGTCACCGCGTACGAGCTGATGCGTCTAGGGCTGCGGCCCGTCGTCCACGAGGCGGGTCCGGTCGGCGGGCGCATGCGCTCCGCCGCCTTCGAAAGCCGCCCGGACGCCGTGGCCGAACTCGGCGCCATGCGCTTCCCCGCGTCGGCGACGGCCCTGCGCCACTACATGGACCTCGTCGGCCTGCGCACCCGGCCCTTCCCCAACCCGCTCACCGAGGCCAGCGGCTCCACCGTCGTCGCCCTCGGCGACGACCGGCACTACGCCCGGCACGCGGGCGAACTCCCCGACGTCTACCAGGAAGTCGGCATGGCCTGGGACAAGGCCCTGCAGGAGCACGCCGAGCTGTTCGCCATGGACGACGCGATCCGCCGCCGCGACACCGCCGCCATCAAAGCCATCTGGAACCCGCTGGTACGCGCCCTCGACGACCAGTCCTTCTACGGCTTCATCGCCCGCTCGCCCGCTTTCCAGTCCTTCAAGTACCGCGAGATATTCGGCCAGGTCGGCTTCGGCGCGGGCGGCTGGGACACCGACTTCCCCAACTCCATCCTGGAGATCCTGCGCGTCGTCTACACCGGCGCGGAGGACGACCACCAGCTCGTCGTCGGCGGCTCCCAGCAACTGCCGCTGCGCCTGTGGTCGCACGCCCCCGCCGACCTCGCGCACTGGCCTGCCGGAACGTCCCTGGAGTCGCTGCACCGCGGCGGCCCCCGCGGCGGCGTCGCCCGCCTGGAGCGCGGCCCGCGCGGCATCACCGTCCACGAGCACGACGGCACCGCCCACACCTACCCGGTGGCCGTCTTCACCCCGCAGAAGCGGACCCTGGTCACCAACGTCCGCTGCGACCGCGCGCTGCTGCCCACCCCCGTGTGGACGGCCGTGGAGCGCAGCCACTACATGGGATCGTCCAAGCTCTTCGTCCTCGTCGACCGCCCCTTCTGGCGCGAGCGCGACCCGCGCACCGGCCGCGAGGTGATGAGCACGACCCTCACCGACCGCATGCCCCGGGGCGTCTACCTCTTCGACGAGGGACCCGAGCGCCCCGGCGTCATGTGCCTGTCGTACACCTGGAACGACGACTCCCTGAAGATGGCCCCGCTGACCGCCGAGGAGCGCCTGGAGGGCGTCCTCGACGCCCTCGCCGCCATCTACCCGGACGTCGACATCCGCTCCCGCGTCATCGCGCCGCCCCGCACGGTGACCTGGGAGACCGACCCCCACTTCCAGGGCGCCTTCAAGGCGAACCTGCCGGGCCACTACCGCTACCAGCGGCGCCTGTTCACCCACTTCATGCAGGACGGCCTCACACAAGGCCAGCGTGGCTTCTTCCTCGCGGGCGACGACGTCTCCTGGACCGCGGGCTTCGCCGAGGGCGCCGTCACGACCGGCCTCAACGCCTACTGGGGCGTCCTTCGCCACCTCGGCGGCGCCACCCAGCCGCTGAACCCCGGCCCCGGCGACCTGTTCGCCTCGCTCGCGCCGATCGACCTGCCCGAGGACTGACGGCCACGGCCGCCACGGCACGCGAAGGGCCCCGGAGCATCCGCTCCGGGGCCCTTGTTCCGTGTGCGCTCGGGGCGCTACGGCTACGACTGGGCGCGCCGCAGGAAGCCGCGGATGCCGATCGCCGCGAACAGCGCGATCGAGCCGACGAGCACGATCAGCGTGATCGGCAGCGGTACGTGCTCCACGTTCGGCGACGTCACGGCCCGCATGCCCTCACTGGCGTACGACAGCGGGTTGGCGCCGCAGATCACCTGGAACCAGCGGACCTCGTCCAGCGCCACGAGCGGGAACTGCGTCGAGCCCGTGAACAGCAGTGGCATCAGGACGAGCGTGAACATCACGTCCACCTTGTCGCTGTTCACGGACGTCCCCAGGCACAGGCCGATCGACGCCCCCGCGAGCGCGCCGAGCGCGGCGATCCCGAGAGCGGGCACCGTCCGGCTGATCGGCCACGACAGATCCAGGAGCACCATGCCGACCGGCGTCATCATCAGCGACGCCACGAATCCGTACAGCGCACCGAAGAGGATCTTCTCCACGGCCACCAGACGCAGCGAGATGGGCGAAAGGAGCCGGTCCTCGATCTCACGCGTGTACGAGAAGTCCACGACGAGCGGCAGCGCCGTGTTCTGCATGCCGCCGAGGAATCCGTTCAGGGCGAGCACACCGGGCAGCAGGACGGAGCTGTAGTCGCCGTCCACATAGCCCGCGTCGCTCAGCAGCACGCCGAACACGAACAGCGTGAAGAACGGCTGGATGATGGCCTGGCCGATGAACGTGGGGAACTGGCGCAGGGCGACGAACACATCCCGCCACATGATGGCGCGGAAGGTGTGTATCTGGCGCGAGGGCCGCGAAGCCTGAGTCGTCGAAGCTGTCGCAGTCGTCGCAGTCATCGCAGATTCTTTCCGGTGAGGTGGAGGAAAACGTCTTCCAGGGAGACCTTTCCGATGCCGACATCCGTGACCCGGTAGTCCCGTTCGGTGAGCGCGGCGAGCGCCGGCTGCAGCGCCTCGACCGGCTCGGTGTCCGTGTAGATGCGGAACCGGCAGGCGTCCGCGGGCGGCGCCTCCGGGTCGGCCTCGTCGACCTGGCGCACCCCCGGCAGGTCGGCGAGCAGCTTGGCCACCGGCGCCGGTCCCTGCGCGGAGCGCACCGTCAGGGCGAGCGTCGAGTGCGCGGGCAGCAGCGTGCCCAGGCCCTCGGGGGTGTCGAGGGCGAGCAGGGTGCCCCGGTCCACGATGCCGACGCGGTCGCAGAGCTTGGCGGCCTCGTCCATGTCGTGGGTGGTGACGACCACCGTCACGCCGCGCTCGGCGAGCTCCGCGACCCGCTCGTGCACGAAAAGGCGTGCCTGCGGGTCGAGTCCGGTCGCGGGCTCGTCGAGGAACAGCACGCTCGGCCGGTGGATCAGCGCCCGCGCGATCATCACGCGCTGCACCTGCCCGCCGGACATGTCGTCGACCTTCGACTTGCGGTAGTCGGCCAGGCCCATCTGCTCCAGGAGCTCATCGGCCCTGCGCCGCCGCTCGGCACGCGGGATGCCGTGGTAGGTGGCGTGGAAGAGCAGGTTCTGCCGCACCGAGAGCGAGCGGTCGAGGTTGTTGCGCTGCGGCACCACCGCGAGCACCCGCTTCGCCTCTCTCGGCCGTGCGACGACGTCCACGCCGTCGATCAGGACCTCGCCCGACGTGGGCCGCACCCGGGTGGTCATCATGCCCACCGTCGTGCTCTTGCCCGCGCCGTTGGGACCGAGCAGGCCGAAGACCTCACCCCGGTGCACCTCGAAGCTCAGACCGTCGACCACGCGGCGTGCGGTGGCCGCGTACTGTTTCACCAGATTCTCAACCCGGACAGCGTATTCCACGCTGCTGACCCTAGAGGCGGGCGGGAATCCCGAACACCCCTGTATCTGCCCGGCCCCACGGCCCCGTAGGGGGTTATTAGGGGTGGGGCTCGCGGCGGCGCGCTGTTACCGTGCAACGGTATTGTGGGCAAATTTATCTGAAGTGCGGTCAGGAATACGCAGATTGATTTCCGGAGCGCACTCCCTGCGTTTGCCCCGCGTACACGGTCGAGGTCATTCCCCGACCGACAGTCAGGCAATTTTGAAAGCCATCACGGCCGGTGCTACGGAGTGGAACAATGAGCGACTTCGAGGAAATCGCAGCCCATTCTCACCCGGAGGCCCGGCCGCACCCGGAAGACGCTTCCCGCGCGGCGGCCCCCGCCGCGGGCGACGCCTCCCACCCGGCGGCGGAACTGCGCGCCGCCCTCGAAGGCCGCCCGCGCGCGGAGCAGGAGCGGCGGCTGCGCGCCGTCGTCACCGGGGAAGTCGTGGCGGTCCTCGGCGGCGCCGACGGCGAGCGCCCCTCCGCCGATCTGTCCCGCCCCTTCCTCGACCTGGGCCTCGACTCGCTGACCGCGGTGGAGCTGCACCGCCGCCTCCAGCGGGCCACCGGCCTCAAGCTGCCCGTCACCGCCGTCTTCGACTACCCCACCGCCGACGCGCTCGCCCGCCATCTGCGCGCCGAGCTGTTCGACAGCGCCGACGACGGCTACGTCCCCGCGGCCCGCCGCGCCGACGACGAGCCCGTCGCCATCGTCGCCATGAGCTGCCGCCTGCCCGGCGGCGTCGAGACCCCCGAAGAGCTCTGGCGGCTCGTCGCCGACGAGGTGGACGCCATCTCCGGCTTCCCCGCCGACCGCGGTTGGGACCTCTCCGCCCTGTACGACGCCGACCCCGACCGACCCGGCACCTCGTACGTCCGCGAGGGCGGCTTCCTGCACGACGCGGGCGAGTTCGACGCCGACTTCTTCGGCCTCTCGCCCCGCGAGGCCCTCGCCACGGACCCGCAGCAGCGCCTGCTGCTCGAAGCGTCCTGGGAGGCCCTGGAGCGCGCGGGCATCGACCCCGCGTCGCTGCGCGACTCCGGCACCGGCGTGTTCGTCGGCGCCGAGACCCAGGAGTACGGGCCCCGCCTCAGCGACGCCGGTGACGGCCTGGAGGGCTATCTCGTCACCGGCGCCGCCGCCAGCGTCGCCTCCGGCCGCATCGCCTACACCCTCGGCCTCCAGGGCCCGACCATGACGGTCGACACCGCCTGCTCCTCCTCCCTGGTCGCGCTGCACCTGGCCGTCCAGGCGCTGCGCCAGGGCGAGTGCGCGCTCGCCCTCGCGGGCGGCGTCGTGGTCATGGCGTCGCCCGGCTCCTTCCTGGCCTTCAGCCGCCAGCGCGGCCTCGCGCCCGACGGCCGCTGCAAGCCGTTCGCGCAGGGCGCGGACGGCACGGCGTGGGGCGAGGGCGTCGGCATGCTCGTCCTGGAGCGCCTCTCCGACGCGCGGCGCAACGGCCACAAGGTCCTCGCCGTCGTACGCGGCTCCGCCGTCAACCAGGACGGTGCCAGCAACGGCCTGACCGCCCCCAATGGGCCCTCCCAGCAGCGCGTCATCCGCGCCGCCCTCGCCGACGCGGGCCTCGCCGCCGCCGACGTGGACGCGGTCGAGGCCCACGGCACGGGCACCACCCTGGGCGACCCCATCGAGGCGCAGGCCCTCATCGCCACGTACGGCAAGGACCGGCCGGAGGACCGGCCCCTGTGGCTCGGCTCGCTGAAGTCCAACGTGGGCCACACGCAGGCCGCCGCCGGTGTCGCCGGTGTCATCAAGATGGTGCAGGCCATGCACCAGGGCGTCCTGCCGAAGACCCTGCACGTCGACGAGCCGAGCCGCCACGTGGACTGGTCGGCGGGCGCCGTCGAACTCCTCACGGAGGCCCGGGAGTGGCCCGAGCGCCCGGACGGGCCGCGGCGCGCGGGCGTCTCGTCGTTCGGCATGAGCGGCACGAACGCGCACCTGATCCTGGAGCAGGCGCCGTCGCCTGCCGAGAACGGCACCGAGCCGGACGGGAGCGGCCCGTCGGACGGGAGCGGTCCGACCGGTGGCTCCGGTGTGCCCTCGGTGATCTCCGGCCGCGTGCCGCTGGCCCTGTCGGCGAAGTCCGAGGACGCGCTGCGGGCCCAGGCGGCCCGGCTGCACGCGCACCTGCTCGCCCGGCCCGGCCTCGAACCGCTCGACGTGGCCTGGTCCCTCGCCGTCACCCGCTCGCGCTTCGAGCGCCGCGGCGTCGTCCTCGGCCGCGACCGCGACGAGGTCCTCGCGGGGCTCGAACGCCTCGCGGACGGGGACCTCGTGGCCGGGGGCGCGGTCACCGGCCGCGCCGTCCCCGGGGCGGCCCGCCCGGTGTTCGTCTTCCCCGGCCAGGGCTCGCAGTGGGCCGGGATGGCCCGTGAACTCCTCGACGACTCACCGGTGTTCGCCGCGCGCATGCGGGAGTGCGCCGACGCCCTGGGCCCGTTCGTGGACTGGGACCTGTTCGACGAGCTGGACGGCGGGAACTTCGACCGCGTCGACGTGGTCCAGCCCGTCCTGTTCGCCGTGATGGTCTCCCTCGCCGCCGTGTGGCGCGCGGCGGGGGTCGAGCCCGCCGCCGTGGTCGGCCACAGCCAGGGCGAGATCGCCGCCGCGTGCGTCGCGGGCGCGCTGTCCCTGGAGGACGCCGCCTGGGTGGTGGCCCTGCGCAGCCAGGCCATCGTCGAACTCTCCGGCCTCGGCGGCATGGTCTCCGTACCGCTGCCCGAGCGGCAGGTGCGCGAGATCCTCGCCCAGTGGGGCGACGACCTGTCCGTGGCGGCGGTCAACGGCCCCGCGCACGTCGTGGTCTCCGGCGCCGCGGCGGCCCTGGAGGAGCTGGTCGCGCAGTGCGTGGCCCGCGACATCCGCGCCCGCACCATTCCCGTCGACTACGCCTCGCACTCCGCGCACGTCGAAGCCATCGAGGAGCACCTGGAGCGGGTCCTCGCCCCGGTCGCGCCCCGCACGCCCGACGTGCCGCTGTACTCGACGCTGACTGGTTCATGGCTGGATGTCCCCATGGACGGCGGCTACTGGTACCGCAACCTGCGCCAGACCGTCCTCTTCGAGCACGCCACCCGCGGCCTCCTCGCCGAGGGCCACGGCCTGTTCCTGGAGATGAGCCCCCACCCGGTCCTCACCGTCCCCGTCCAGGCCACCATCGACGCGACCGACAGCCAGGCCGCCACCCTCGGCTCCCTCCGCCGCGACGAAGGCGGCGCCGACCGCCTCGCCGCCTCGCTCGCCGAAGCCCACGCCCACGGCGCCGAACTCGACTGGCGGGCCCTCCTGCCCGGCCAGCGCACCGTCGTGGACCTGCCCACGTACCCCTTCCAGCGCCGCCACTACTGGCTGACCGAGGAGCGGACCGACGGCAGCACACCGCTCGCCGCCGCCACGGACGAGGCCGAAGCCCTCTTCTGGGAGGCCGTGGAGCGCGAGGACGTCGACGAACTGTCCGCCACCCTCGGCGACGTGGCGCAGGGCGCCCTCAGCGAGGTCCTGCCCGGCCTCTCCGCATGGCGGCGCCAGCGCCGCGAACGCTCCACCATCGACGCCTGGCGCTACCGCGCCACCTGGCAGCCCCTGCCCGGCGCCACCCTGCCGCCCGCCCGCCTGACCGGGCCCTGGCTCGTCGTCCTGCCCGACAGCGCCCGCGCGCACCCGTGGGCGACCGGCGTCACCGAGGCGCTGACGGCGGCCGGAGCCGAACCCGTCGTCCTCAGCCTGCCCACCGGCGAGGCGACGCGCGCACACCTGGCGGAGCTGCTGCGCCGGGCGGCGGACGGCGGCGCGCCCGAACCCGTCGGCGTCGTCTCGCTGCTCGGCCTCGACGAGTCCCCCCTCGACGGGCACGAGGCCGTACCTGCCGGTGTCGCGGGCACCCTCGCCCTGGTGCAGGCCCTCGGCGACACCGGCGCCACGGCACGGCTGTGGGCCCTGACCAGGGGGGCCGTCTCGACGGGGCGCAGCGACCGCCTCGACCACCCCCTCCAGGCCCACCTGTGGGGCCTCGGCCGCGTCGTCGCCCTCGAACACCCCGACCGCTGGGGCGGGCTCATCGACCTGCCCCGCGACCACGACGCGCGGGCGGGCACCCGGCTCGCCGCGATCCTCGCCGCCGCCCGCGACGGAGGCGAGGAGGACCAGCTCGCCGTGCGCGGCTCCGGGGTCTTCGCACGCCGCCTCGTCCGGGGCGAGGCGACCGGCGCCGACCTCACCCGCGACACCCGCTGGACCCCGCGCGGCACCGTCCTCGTCACCGGCGGCACGGGCGCCCTGGGCGGCCACGTGGCGCGCTGGCTGGCCCGCGAGGGCGCCGACCGCCTCGTCCTCACCAGCCGCCGCGGCCCCGACGCGCCCGGCGCCGCCGAACTCCAGGCGGAGCTTGTGGAGTTGGGAGCCGAGGTCACCGTCGCGGCCTGCGACGTCGCCGACCGCGACGCGCTCGCCCGGCTCCTGGACGGCATCCCCGCCGACACCCCCCTCACGGCCGTGATCCACACGGCGGGCGTCCTCGACGACGGCGTCGTCGACGCGCTCACCCCCGAGCGCCTCGACGGCGTACTGCGCCCCAAGTCCCCGGCGGCCACCGCCCTGCACGACCTCACCCGCGACCTCGACCTGGACGCGTTCGTCCTCTACTCCTCGGCGTCCGGCGCCCTCGGCAACGCGGGCCAGGCCAACTACGCGGCAGCCAACGCCTACCTCGACGCGCTCGCCGAGCAGCGCCGCGCCGACGGCCTGCCCGCCACCTCCGTCGCCTGGGGCACCTGGGACGGCGCCGGGCTCGCCGACACGGCGGTGCGCGCCGACCGCTCGCGCCGCGACGGCATGCCGCCGATGCCGCCCGCACCGGCCGTCGCCGCCCTGCGGGACGCCGTCGAACGCGGCGACGCCACCGTCCTCGTCGCCGCCGTCGACTGGGACACCTTCCTGCCCGGCTTCCTCGCGGCCCGCCCCAACCGGCTCTTCGACACCCTCCCCGAAGTACGGCAGCGGTCCGCCGACCCGGCTGCCCCGGAGGCGACCGCGGGCCACGCCGCCACGGGCCCCGACTGGATCCGGCGGCTCGCCCCGCTCCCCGGCGCCGAGCGCGGCACCGCCCTCCTCACCTTCGTGCGTACCCAGGCGGCCGCCGTCCTCGGCCACTCCTCACCCGAGGCCGTCGACCCGGGCCGCGCCTTCCGCGAGCTCGGCTTCGACTCGCTCACCGCCGTCGAGCTGCGCAACCGCGTCCAGGCCGCCACCGGCCTGCGCCTGCCCGCCTCGCTGGTATTCGACTACCCCAACTCCACCTCCCTCGCCGCCTACTTGGGCGAGGAGGCCTTCGGCGCCACACCGGAGACCGATGGCGCACCCGCACCGGTGGCCACCGCCGCAGACGCGGACGGCGACCCCATCGCGATCGTCTCGATGAGCTGCCGCTTCCCCGGCGACGTCCGCTCGCCCGAGGACCTGTGGCGGCTCGTCGCCGACGGCCGCGACGCCATGGGCGAGTTCCCCGCCGACCGCGGCTGGGACCTCGCGGAACTCTACGACCCCGACCCCGACCGGGCGGGCAAGAGCTACGTCCGCGAGGGCGGGTTCCTGTCGGACGCCGGCGAGTTCGACGCTGACTTCTTCGGCATCTCCCCGCGCGAGGCCCTCGCCATGGACCCGCAGCAGCGCCAGCTCATGGAGACCTCCTGGGAGCTGTTCGAGCGCGCGGGCATCGACCCGACGACGCTGCGCGGCACCCGCGCGGGCGTCTTCGTCGGCTCCAACGGCGACGACTACATCTCCCGCATGGCCGCCGTCCCCCAGGACATCGAGAGCCACGTCCTCACCGGCAACGCCGTGAGCGTCATGTCGGGCCGTCTGTCGTACGCGTTCGGGCTCGAAGGCCCAGCGGTGACGGTCGACACCGCCTGCTCGGCCTCCCTGGTCGCCCTGCACCTCGCGGCGCAGGCGCTGCGCCAGGGCGAGTGCGACATGGCCCTGGCGGGCGGCGTCACGGTGATGGCGTCACCGGACACCTTCGTCCAGTTCAGCCGCCAGCGCGGCCTCGCCACCGACGGCCGTTGCAAGGCGTTCGCGGAGGCGGCGGACGGCACGGGCTGGGGCGAGGGCGTGGGCCTGCTGCTCCTGGAGCGCCTGTCGGACGCCCGCCGCAAGGGGCATGAGGTCCTGGCGGTCGTACGCGGTTCCGCCGTGAACCAGGATGGCGCGAGCAACGGCCTGACCGCCCCGAACGGCCCGTCGCAGCAGCGGGTCATCCGCGCGGCCCTCGCCAACGCCGGGCTTTCCGCCAGCGACGTGGACGCGGTGGAGGCCCACGGCACGGGCACGACCCTGGGCGACCCGATCGAGGCCCAGGCCCTCCTCGCCACCTACGGGCGGGAGCGCCCCGAGGACCGGCCGCTGTGGCTGGGCTCGGTGAAGTCCAACATCGGTCACACCCAGGCCGCTGCCGGTGTCGCCGGTGTCATCAAGATGGTGATGGCGATGCGTGAGGGCGTCCTGCCGCCGACCCTGCACGTGGACCGGCCCAGCTCGCACGTGGACTGGTCGGCGGGCGCGGTCGAGCTTCTGACGGAGGCCCGTTCGTGGGCCGAGCGCGGGGACGCGCCGCGCCGCGCGGGTATCTCGTCGTTCGGCGTGAGCGGCACGAACGCGCACGTGATCGTGGAGCAGGCGCCGGTCGAGGAGCCCGCTGAGGTCGTGGAGTCGGTCGCGCCGGTGACGGCCGTGCCGTGGCTGGTGTCGGGCCGTAGCGAGGAGGCCTTGCGGGCGCAGGCCGAGCGCCTTCGGGATTACGTTGAGGGCGACGAAGGCCTTGACCCGGTCGACGTGGGCTGGTCGCTGCTGTCGGGGCGTGCGGTGCACGAGCACCGGGCGGTGGTTTTCGGTCGGGAGCGGGAGGAGTTCCTGTCCGGCCTCGAAGCGCTCGTGCCCGGGTCGGTGGTCGAGGGCCGCCTCGGCGTGGTCTTCACCGGTCAGGGCAGTCAGCGGATCGGGATGGGCCGTGAGTTGTACGAGACGTTCCCGGTGTTCGCGGATGCTTTGGACGAGGTGTGCTCCCATATTGACCAGTGGATAGAACGTTCGCTCCAGAGCGTGATGTTCGGTGCGGACGCGGACCTGCTGGAGCAGACCGGTTACGCCCAGCCCGCGCTGTTCGCCGTCGAGGTCGCGCTCTACCGTCTCGCCGAGTCCTTCGGCGTACGCCCGGAGATTGTCGGCGGGCATTCGATCGGTGAGCTGGCTGCGGCGTATGTGGCGGGGCTGTGGTCCCTGGAGGATGCGGCTCAACTGGTCGCGGCACGTGGCCGTTTGATGCAGGCGCTGCCCGAGGGCGGGGCGATGCTGGCCGTGCAGGCCACGGAAGCCGATGTGCTGCCGCTGCTGTCAGACAGTGTGGGTGTGGCGGCGGTGAACGGCCCCGCTCAGCTGGTGCTCTCCGGTGACCGCGCGGCTCTCGAAGGCCTGGAGCAGACCCTGCGCGATCAGGGCCGGAAGGTGAAGTGGTTGAAGGTCAGTCACGCCTTCCACTCGCCCCTGATGGACCCGGCGCTGGATGACTTCCGTAAGGTCGCGGCCAAGCTGACGTACCAAGACCCCGTCCTGCCGGTCGTCTCCAATCTCACCGGTGAACTGGCGGAGCCCGCAGAGCTGAAGGACCCCAAGTACTGGGTCCGTCACATCCGTGAAGCGGTCCGCTTCCACGACGGCGTGAAGGCACTGGCAGGGCAGGGCGTCTCGACCCTCCTGGAGCTGGGCCCCGACGCGGTGCTCACCGCGATGGCCCACGACACGCTCACTGAGCCCACCGAGCAGGCGGGCTTGGTCGCGGCTGTCCGCAAGGGCCGCTCGGAGGCCGACACGTTCCTGAGGGCCCTCGCGCAGCTGCACGTACGCGGCATCAGCGTCGACTGGACCCCGGTCTACGCCCCGGTCGAGTCCCGGCGCCGCGTCGAGCTGCCCACGTACGCCTTCCAGCGTGACCACTACTGGCTGGATCTCACGGAGTTCGCGGTCACCGGCGCCGGAGTGGGCGGGGTCGCCCCCGATGAGGTGGAGGCGCGGTTCTGGGAGGCCGTGGAGCGGGAGGACCTGGAGTCGTTGAGTGCCGAGCTGGGCGGCGGTGCCGACGGCGGGGCGCTGGGCGAGGTGCTTCCGGTCCTTTCGTCGTGGCGGCGGCAGCGGCGCGAGACCTCCACGGTCGCGCGGTGGCGGTACCAGGAGGCGTGGAAGCCGCTGACCGGCCTCGCCCCGGCGGCCTTCGACGGCGCGTGGTGGGTGGTCGTACCCGCCGACGAGGACGCGTACCCCTGGGTGGCGGCGGCGGTCGCCGGTCTGGAGGAGCGCGGCGCACGCGTGACCCGGATCGCGGTCGCCCCGGACGAGGCCGACCGCGAGGCGCTGGGCCGAAAGCTGCGTGAACTCCTCGACGGACAGGGCGAGTCGGCGCGGCCATTGGGCGTCCTGTCGCTGCTCGCTCTCGACGACAGCGAGGGTTCCACGCACCCGACCGTGCCCGTCGGGCTCGAAGGGGTGCTCGCCCTGCTCCAGGCCCTGGGCGACGCCGACGTGGCGGCACCGCTGTGGGCCGCCACGTGCGGCGCGGTGGCCACCGGCCGCTCCGACCGCCTGACGGCGCCGCGCCAGGCGCTCGTGTGGGGCATGGGCCGGGTCGCCGCCCTTGAGCAGCCGCAGCGCTGGGGCGGCCTCGTCGACCTGCCGCCGCTCCCCGACGAGCGGGCGCGGCTGCGGCTCGCCGACGCCGTCGGCGCGGCCACGGGCGAGGACCAGCTCGCGGTGCGCGGCTCGGGAGTGTTCGTACGCCGCCTCGTGCGCACGGTGGCCGGTGACGCCCCGGCGGGGGAGTGGACGCCGAGCGGCACGGCCCTCGTCACGGGTGGCACGGGTGCCCTCGGCGGTCACGTGGCGCGCTGGCTCGCCTCCCAGGGGGCCCGGCACCTCGTCCTGACCAGCCGCCGGGGTGCGGACGCGCCTGGTGCGGCCGAACTCCGGGCGGAGCTGGAGGAGTTGGGGGCCGAGGTCACGATCGCCGCCTGTGACGTGGCCGATCGTGACGCGCTGGCGCGGCTTCTCGCGGAGATCCCGGAGAGCGCGCCGCTGACCGGCGTGTTCCACACGGCAGGGGTCCTCGACGACGGCGTCCTGGACGGCCTGACGGCCGAGCGGTTCGCCACCGTCTTCCGGCCCAAGGTCCAGGCGGCCGTGAATCTGCACGAGCTGACGCGCGACAGCGAACACCTCACCGCCTTCGTCCTGTTCGCGTCCGTCGCGGGCTCGATGGGCATCGGCGGACAGGGCAACTACGCGGCGGCCAACGCCTTCCTGGACGCCTTCGCCGCACACCGCCGCGACCTCGGCCTGCCCGCCCTGTCCCTGGCCTGGGGCCCGTGGGCGGGCGGCGGCATGGCGGCCGACGGCGGTGTGGTGGAGCAGCGCGTACGCGACAGCGGCATGCCCGCGATGGAGCCGGACCTCGCCGTCGCCGCCATGGCCGCCGCACTCGCGGCCACGGCGACCCCGGGCGGCGCGGCGGCGGTCACCCTCGCCGACGTCGTCTGGGAGGAGTACGCGCCCGGCTACGCGACGGCGCGCCCCTGCCACCTGTTCGACCAGCTCCTCCCGGCCGAACCAGCTGAACCGTCCGGAAAGCGGGGGCCGGAGCGGGCCGGTGACCGCTCCACGGCCTCGCTCGCGGAGCGACTCGCGGCCCTTCCCGAGGCGGAGCGGGAGCGGGCGGTCCTCGACCTCGTGCGCGACCGCGTGGCCACCGTCCTCGGCTACCCGGCGGGCAAGTCCGTGGACGCCGCCCGCCCCTTCAAGGACCTGGGCTTCGACTCGCTCACGGCGGTCGAGCTGCGCAACCTCGTCGGCGCCGCCAGCGGACTCCACCTCCCGGCGACGCTCATCTTCGACCACCCGACCCCGGCCGCCCTCGCCCAGTACCTGCGCGGCGAACTCCTCGGCGGCCTCGCGCCCGCAGACGCCCCGACCGCAGCCCCGGCGGGAGCGGGCGCGCCGGACGACGGCGACCCGATCGCGATCGTGTCGATGAGCTGCCGCTTCCCCGGCGGCGTCCGTTCACCCGAGGACCTGTGGCGGCTGCTGCGCGACGGCAGGGACGCCATGGGCGACATGCCCGACGACCGCGGCTGGAACGTGGCGGAGCTCTACCACCCCGACCCCGACCACCCCGGAACCAGCTACGTCCGCGAGGGCGGCTTCCTCCACGACATGGCCGAGTTCGACGCGGACTTCTTCGGCATCTCGCCGCGCGAGGCGCTCACCATGGACCCGCAGCAGCGGCTCCTCCTGGAGACCGCGTGGGAGGCCTTCGAACGGGCGGGCATCGACCCTGCGACCCTGCGCGGCAGCCGCACCGGCGTCTTCTCCGGCACCAACGGCCAGGACTACGAGCACGTCCTGCGCGCCGCCCCCGACGGCGGCGAGGGCTACCTCGGCACCGGCAACGCGGCGAGCGTCGTCTCCGGCCGCGTGTCGTACGCGTTCGGGCTCGAAGGCCCGGCGGTGACGGTCGACACCGCCTGCTCGTCCTCGCTGGTGGCCCTGCACCTGGCGGCGCAGGCGCTGCGCCAGGGCGAGTGCGACATGGCCCTGGCGGGCGGTGTCACGGTGATGTCCACGCCGGACACGTTCATCGAGTTCAGCCGCCAGCGTGGCTTGGCCGCCGACGGCCGTTGCAAGGCGTTCGCGGAGGCGGCGGACGGTACCGGCTGGGGCGAAGGTGTGGGCCTGCTGCTCCTGGAGCGCCTGTCGGACGCCCGTCGCAAGGGCCACCGGGTCTTGGCGGTCGTCCGTGGTTCCGCCGTGAACCAGGATGGCGCGAGCAACGGCCTGACCGCCCCGAACGGGCCGTCGCAGCAGCGGGTCATCCGCGCGGCCCTCGCCAACGCCGGGCTTTCCGCCAGCGACGTGGACGCGGTGGAGGCCCACGGCACCGGCACGGCCCTCGGCGACCCCATCGAGGCGCAGGCCCTCCTCGCTACCTACGGTCAGGAGCGCCCGGCCGAGCGGCCCCTGTGGCTGGGCTCCATCAAGTCGAACATCGGCCACACTCAGGCGGCCGCCGGTGTCGCGGGCGTCATCAAGATGGTCCTCGCCCTGCGTGAGGGCGTCCTGCCGCAGACGCTCCACGTGGACCGGCCCAGCTCGCACGTGGACTGGTCGGTGGGTGCTGTCGAGCTTCTGACGGAGGCCCGTGAGTGGGCCGGGCGCGGGGACGCGCCGCGTCGCGCGGGCGTCTCGTCGTTCGGTGTCAGCGGTACCAACGCCCATGTGATCGTGGAGCAGGCGCCGGTCGAGGAGCCCGCTGAGGTCGTGGAGTCGGTCGCGCCGGTGACGGCCGTGCCGTGGCTGGTGTCGGGCCGTAGCGAGGAAGCCCTGCGGGCGCAGGCCGAGCGCCTCCGGGATTACGTTGAGGCCGACGAAGGCCTTGACCCGGTCGACGTGGGCTGGTCGCTGCTGTCGGGCCGTGCGGTGCACGAGCATCGGGCGGTGGTTTTCGGTCGGGAGCGGGAGGAGTTCCTGACCGGCCTCGGAGCACTCGTGCCCGGGTCGGTGGTCGAGGGCCGCCTCGGTGTGGTCTTCACCGGTCAGGGCAGTCAGCGGATCGGGATGGGCCGTGAGTTGTACGAGACGTTCCCGGTGTTCGCGGATGCCCTGGATGAGGTGTGCTCCCATATTGACCAGTGGATAGAACGTTCGCTCCAGAGCGTGATGTTTGGTACGGACGCGGACCTCCTTGAGCAGACCGGCTACGCCCAGCCCGCGTTGTTCGCCGTCGAGGTCGCGCTCTACCGTCTCGCGGAGTCCTTCGGTGTACGTCCGGAGATTGTCGGCGGGCATTCGATCGGTGAGCTGGCTGCCGCGTACGTGGCTGGGCTGTGGTCTCTGGAGGATGCGGCTCAACTGGTCGCGGCGCGTGGACGGTTGATGCAGGCCCTGCCCGAGGGTGGCGCGATGCTGGCCGTGCGGGTGCCGGAATCGGATGTCCTGCCGCTGCTCGAAGGCCTCGCGGACCGCGTCGGCGTAGCGGCTGTGAACGGGCCGTCCCAGGTCGTGCTGTCCGGCGAGCGTGCCGCTCTCGATGGCCTGGAGCAGACGCTGCGCGGCCAGGGCCGGAAGGTGAAGTGGCTGAAGGTCAGCCACGCCTTCCACTCGCCTCTGATGGAGCCCGTCCTGGACGACTTCCGGCGCGTGGCGCAGCAGTTGACGTATCAGGAGCCGACGCTGCCGGTGGTCTCCAATCTCACCGGTGAACTGGCGGAGCCCGCAGAGCTGAAGGACCCGGAGTACTGGGTCCGTCACATCCGTGAGGCGGTCCGTTTCCACGACGGCGTGAAGGCGCTTCAGGGGCAGGGTGTCTCGACGTTCCTGGAGCTGGGCCCCGACGCGGTGCTCACGGCCATGGCGCACGACACCGTCACCGAGCCGGAGGACCAGGCAGGGCTCGTCGCGGCCGTCCGCAAGGATCGCGCGGAGCCGGACACCTTCCTGGCCGCCCTGGCGCAGCTGCACGTGCGCGGCGTCGAGGTCGACTGGGCGCCGCTGTACGCCCCGGCCGGGGCGCGTCGCCGGGTCGACCTGCCGACGTATGCCTTCCAGCGCCGGACGTACTGGCCGCGTGCGGCCGTCGGCGTGCCGGGGGACATGGCGGCGACCGGTCTGGTTGCGGCGGGGCACCCGCTCCTGGGGGCGGCGGTGCCGCTGGCCGGTGGTGACGGGTACCTGCTGGCCGGGCGGCTTTCGCTGGCGACGCATCCGTGGCTGGCGGATCACGCGGTGGCGGGCCGGGTGTTGCTGCCGGGTACGGCGTTCGTGGAGCTGGCCGTGCGGGCCGGTGACGAGGTCGGCTGCGGCGTCCTTGAGGAACTGACGCTGGCGGCCCCGCTGGTGCTGCCGGAGCGTGGTGCCGTACAGCTCCAGGTCGGCGTGGGCGCCGAGGACGCCGACGGGCGCTTCCCGGTGAGCGTGCACTCCCGCGACGAGCAGGACCCCGAAGGGCCCTGGACGCGGCACGCGTCCGGCTTCCTGGCCGCCGTGGACGGCGAGGCGGAGCCCGAGGGCCTCACCGTCTGGCCGCCGCGCGACGCGGAGCCGATCGACGACGCGGCCTCGCTCTACGACCGGCTCGCCGAGACGGGGTACGGCTACGGCCCGGTGTTCCAGGGGCTGCGTGCCGCCTGGCGGCGCGGCGACGAGGTGTTCGCCGAGGTCGCGCTCCCGCAGGAGCAGGCGGCGGACGCCACGGCGTTCGGGCTGCACCCCGCCGTCCTCGACGCCGCCCTGCACTCCACCCTGCTGCTCGGCGAGGAGCGCCAGGGCCTCGGCCTGCCGTTCGCCTGGAGCGGGGTCCAGCTACACCGGGCGGGCGCCGCGACGGTCCGCGTCCGGCTGGCCGCGGCGGGCACGGACGCCGTGTCCCTGACCCTCGCGGACCAGAGCGGCCAGGCGGTCGCCACCGTCGACTCGCTGGTGTCGCGCCCGGTCTCGGCCGAGCAGCTCGGCGGCGGGGCGGTGAGCGACTCGATGTTCCACGTGGAGTGGCGGCCGCAGGCCCTGACGCCGCCCGGCGAGCCGCTTTCGTACGTCTCGTACGAGGCAGTGGCCGCCGGTGGTGACGTGCCGGAGGCCGTGGTGTGGCACGGCGGTGTCTCCGCTGGTGAGCTGCGGCCCGAGGCGGTGTCGGCGCGGCTGGCCGAGGCGCTGGGCGTGGTGCAGGACTGGCTGGCCGACGAGCGGTACGCGTCCGCGCGGCTCGTCGTCGTGACGCGGGGCGCGGTCCCCGCCGACGGCACCGAAGAGGTCCTCGACCCCTCGGGCGCGGCCGTGTGGGGTCTCGTGCGGTCCGCGCAGGTCGAACACCCGGGGCGCTTCGTCCTGGTGGACACCGACACGGGCACCGATGTGGACACCGACGCGGCCACGCTCGGTGCCGTACTGGCGTCGGGCGAGCCGGAAGCAGCGGTCAGGGACGGCTCCGTACGAGTGCCCCGGCTGACGAAGACCACCGCCGCCCCGGCCGGTACCGACGCCGCGCCGTGGGGCGAGGGCTCCGTCCTCGTGACGGGCGCCTTCGGCGGCCTCGGCCGCCTGGTGACACGGCACCTGGCCGAGCGCCACGGCGTGCGCGACCTGCTCCTCGTCTCCCGCAGGGGAGAGGCGGCGGCCGGTGCCGGTGAACTGCGCGACGAACTCCAGGCCCTCGGCACGAAGGTCACGGTCGCCGCGTGCGACGTGGCCGACCGGGACGCCGTGGCCGCGCTGCTCGACGAGCGCGGCGCGGACCTGTCGGCCGTCGTGCACGTGGCGGGCGTCCTGGACGACGGCGTGGTCACCGCCCTGACCCCGGAGCGCGTGAACGCCGTGCTGCGTCCGAAGGTGGACGCGGCGCTGCACCTGCACGAGCTGACCGCAGGCCTGGACCTGTCGGCCTTCGTCCTGTTCTCCTCCGCCGCAGGAGTCCTCGGCAGCCCGGGCCAGGCCAACTACGCGGCCGCCAACAGCTTCCTCGACGCCCTGGCCGCCGTACGCCGCGCTCAGAGCCTCCCGGCGGCCTCGCTCGCCTGGGGTGTATGGGCGCAGGAGAGCGAGATGACGGAGGCCCTCGGTGACGCGGACCTCCGGCGCATGGCGCGCGGCGGCGTCGCCCCGCTGTCCACGCGCGAGGGCCTGGCGCTCCTGGACACCGCCGTCGCCCTGACCGGGCCCGACGCGCCCGCCGTGCTCGTGCCGCTGCACCTGGACACCGCGTCCCTGCGCGCCTCCGCAGGACCCGACGGCGTACAGCCCGTGTTCTCCGACCTCGTGCGCACCCCGGCCCGCCGGGTGGGCAGGGCGCTCGCCCGCTCCGGCGGCGCGGCGGAGGCGAACGCCGCCGGGCCCGCGCTCGTCCGGGAATTGGCGGGGCTTTCCGGAGCGGACCGGGAGCGGGCCCTGCTCGACGCGGTACGCGGTAATGTGGCGACGGTGCTCGGGCATTCCGGGCCCGAGGCGATAGGCGCCACCCGCGGATTCCTTGAACTGGGGGTCGACTCGCTCACCGCGGTGGAACTCCGGAATAGGCTGAACTCCCTTTCCGGACTGCGGCTCCCGGCGACGCTCATCTTCGACTACCCGTCGCCCGCCGCGCTCGCCGCCCACCTGGGCGAGGCCCTGCCCCGCGACGGCGGCACGGCGGACGGGGCCGAGGGGCCGCGCCCCGGCGGGCTCGCCGCCGAGCTCGCGGGCCTGGAAGCGGCCCTGGCAGCGGGCCCGCTGGCGGACGACCAGCGGACGGAGGTACGCGGCAGGCTGCGGGCCCTGCTCGGCAAGCTGGACGCCGGGGAGCAGGGCGAGGCCGACGCGGCCGGTATCGCGGAGAAGCTGGAGGACGCCGACGACGATGACATGTTCGACTTCATCGACAATGAACTCGGCGTTTCCTGACCGCGCTTCGCGGTAATGCGCGGAAATTCGTAAAGGGGCCCGTAGGGGGAGGGTAGGGGTTGTTGCCCTACTCTCCCCCGGATGTGATGGGTGCGGCCCTCTGCGTTGAAGGAGTCGCACCGAAATGGCGAACGAGCAGAAACTCCGCGAGTACCTCAAGCGAGTTACCGCGGATCTGCACCAGACCCGGCAGCGTCTACAGGACGCCGAGTCCGTGAGCCGGGAGCCCATCGCCATCGTGGCGATGAGCTGCCGCTACCCCGGCGGCGTCGCCGGGCCGGAAGACCTGTGGCAGCTCGTCGCCGAGGGCGGGGACGCGATCTCCCCCTTCCCCGACGACCGGGGCTGGGACGCGGACCTGCACGACCCCGACCCCAGCCGCCCCGGCAAGAGCTACGCGCGTGAAGGCGGGTTCCTGCACGAGGCCGCCGAGTTCGACCCGGCGTTCTTCGGCATCTCGCCGCGCGAGGCGCTCGCCATCGACCCGCAGCAGCGGCTCCTCCTCGAAGCGACGTGGGAGGCGTTCGAGCGGGCGGGCGTCGACCCGCTGTCGGTGCGCGGCTCCCGCACCGGCGTCTTCGTCGGCGTCATGTACGGCGACTACGGCAACCGCATCCTCAGCAACCCGCGGGGCCTCGAGGAGTTCGAGGGCTACCTCGGCAACGGCAGCGCGGGCAGCATCGCGTCCGGCCGCGTCTCCTACACCTTCGGCCTGGAAGGCCCCGCCGTCACCATCGACACGGCGTGCTCCTCCTCGCTCGTCGCCCTGCACCTCGCGGCGCAGGCCCTGCGCCAGGGCGAGTGCTCCCTCGCGCTCGCGGGCGGCGTGACCGTCATGTCGACGCCGGACACCTTCGTGGAGTTCAGCCGCCAGCGCGGCCTCGCCGCCGACGGCCGCTGCAAGGCCTTCGCCGAGGCGGCGGACGGCACTGGCTGGGGCGAGGGCGTGGGCCTGCTGCTCCTGGAACGCCTCTCCGACGCCCAGCGCAACGGCCACAAGATCCTTGCCGTTGTACGGGGCTCCGCCGTCAACCAGGACGGCGCGAGCAGCGGCCTCACCGCCCCCAACGGGCCCGCGCAGCAGCGCGTCATCCGCGCCGCCCTCGCCAACGCCGGTCTCGCGGCCGTCGACGTGGACGCGGTCGAGGCCCACGGCACCGGCACCACCCTGGGCGACCCGATCGAGGCGCAGGCCCTCCTCGCCACGTACGGTCAGGACCGGCCGGAGGACCGGCCGCTGTGGCTGGGTTCGGTGAAGTCCAACATCGGTCACACCCAGGCCGCTGCCGGTGTCGCGGGCGTCATCAAGATGGTCATGGCGATGCGCGAGGGGACCCTCCCGCGCACGCTGCACGTCGACCGGCCGAACTCCCTCGTGGACTGGGAAGCCGGAGCCGTCGAACTGCTCACCGACGAGCGGACCTGGCCCGAGGCCGACCGGCCGCGCCGCGCGGGCGTCTCTTCTTTCGGCGTCAGCGGCACCAACGCCCATGTGATCGTGGAGCAGGCGCCGGTCGAGGAGCCCGCTGAGGTCGTGGAGTCGGTCGCGCCGGTGACGGCCGTGCCGTGGCTGGTGTCGGGCCGTAGCGAGGAAGCCCTGCGGGCGCAGGCCGAGCGCCTCCGGGACTACGTCACGGCCGACGAAGGCCTTGACCCGGTCGACGTGGGTTGGTCGCTGCTGTCGGGGCGTGCGGTGCACGAGCATCGGGCGGTGGTCTTCGGTCGGGAGCGGGAGGAGTTCCTGAGCGGCCTCGAAGAACTCGTGCCCGGGGCGGTGGTCGAGGGCCGCCTCGGTGTGGTCTTCACCGGTCAGGGCAGTCAGCGCCTGGGGATGGGGCGTGAGTTGTACGAGACGTTCCCGGTGTTCGCGGACGCGCTGGATGAGGTGTGCTCCCATATTGACCAGTGGATAGAACGTTCGCTCCAGAGTGTGATGTTCGGTGCGGACGCGGACCTGCTTGAGCAGACCGGTTACGCCCAGCCCGCGCTGTTCGCCGTCGAGGTCGCGCTCTACCGTCTCGCGGAGTCCTTCGGAGTACGTCCGGAGGTCGTGGGCGGGCATTCGATCGGTGAGCTGGCTGCGGCGTATGTGGCTGGGCTGTGGTCGCTGGAGGATGCGGCTCAACTGGTCGCGGCGCGTGGCCGGTTGATGCAGGCCCTCCCGGAGGGTGGGGCGATGCTGGCCGTGCAGGCCACGGAAGCGGATGTGCTTCCCCTCCTGACGGACCGTGTGGGCGTGGCTGCTGTGAACGGCCCGTCCCAGCTGGTGCTCTCCGGTGACCGCGCGACTCTTGAGGGCCTGGAGCAGACCCTGCGCGATCAGGGCCGGAAGGTGAAGTGGTTGAAGGTCAGCCACGCCTTCCACTCGCCGCTGATGGATCCGGCGCTCGATGACTTCCGTAAGGTCGCGGCCAAGTTGACGTACCAGGACCCGACGCTCCCGGTCGTCTCCAACCTCACCGGCGCGCTCGCGAAGGCCGCAGAGCTGAAGGACCCCGAGTACTGGGTCCGCCACATCCGCGAAGCGGTCCGCTTCCACGACGGCCTGGGCGCCCTCACCGACTTCGGTGCCGCCACGCTCCTCGAACTCGGCCCGGACTCCGTCCTGACCGCGATGGCCCACGACACGGTCACGGACCCCGCCGCGCAGGCGGGCCTGGTCGCCGCTCTGCGCAAGGACCGCCCCGAGGCCGACGCCTTCCTGGCGGCGCTCGCGCGGCTGCACGTGCGCGGCAGCGCCGTCGACTGGACCCCGCTGTACGCCCCGGTCGAGTCGCGGCGCCGCGTCGACCTGCCGACGTACGCCTTCCAGCATCAGACGCTCTGGCTCAACCCGCTGACGGAGGGCTCGGCCGAAGCGGCCGACCCTGTGGAGGCCGGTTTCTGGGAGGCCGTGGAGGCCGAGGACCTGCGGGCGCTGACGGGCGCGCTGGAGGTCGACGAGGAGGCGCCGTTCCGGTCCGTGCTGCCCGCGCTCACGGCGTGGCGGCGGCAGCGGCAGGAGCGGTCCGAGCTGGACCGGTGGCGCTACCGGACCGCGTGGAAGCCGCTCGGCAGGACGGCGCCGGGCCGTCTGACGGGAACCTGGCTCGTCGTCGCCGGTGCCGGAGCCCCCGAGGAGGCGTGGGTCGACGGGGCCGTACGGGCCCTGGAGCAGGGCGGGGCCCGTGCCCGCGTGCTGCGTGTGGGGGTACGGGACGCCGACCGCGACACGCTGCGCGAACTGCTCAGCCATGCCCTCACCGGCCCCGGCGAGGAGCAGGGCGAGCCGGCCGCCGGGGTGCTGTCCCTGCTGGCCTGCGCGCCCGCGGCGGTCGAGGCGCCGACGGCCGGGGACGTACCGGCCGGTGTCCTCCTGACGCTCGCCCTCGTCCAGGCCCTGGGCGACGAGCGCGTGGACGCGCCGCTGTGGGTGGCGACGCGGGGCGCGGTCTCCGTGAGCGCCTCCGACCGCACGGCCGACGCCGACGCCGCGGCGGTCTGGGGCCTCGGCCGGGTCGCGGCCCTCGAACTCCCGGAGCGCTGGGGCGGTCTCGTCGACCTCCCCGAGGCCGCGGACACGCGTGCCGTGGCTCGCCTCGCCCAGGTCCTCGCGGCCCCGGCGGCCGAGGACCAGGTGGCCGTGCGCGGCTCCGGGGTGTTCGCGCGCCGTCTGGAGCGGGCACCGCTCGACGCCGTCACGGCGGGGGAGTGGACGCCGAGCGGCACGGCCCTGGTCACGGGTGGCACGGGCGCCCTCGGCGGTCACGTGGCGCGCTGGCTCGCGGAGCAGGGTGCACGGCACCTCGTCCTGACCAGCCGCCGGGGTGCGGACGCGCCTGGTGCGGCCGAACTCCGGGCGGAGCTGGAGGGATTGGGGGCAGAGGTCACGATCGCCGCCTGTGACGTGGCCGATCGTGACGCTCTGGCGCGGCTTCTCGCGGAGATCCCGGCGGAGGCGCCGCTGACGGGTGTGTTCCACACGGCAGGGGTCCTCGACGACGGTGTCCTGGACGGCCTGACGGCGGAGCGGTTCGCCACCGTCTTCCGGCCCAAGGTCCAGGCGGCCGTGAATCTGCACGAGCTGACGCGCGACAGCGAACACCTCACCGCCTTCGTCCTGTTCTCCTCCCTCACCGGCACGGTGGGCGCACCCGGCCAGGGCAACTACGCCGCCGCGAACGCCTTCCTCGACGCGCTCGCCGAGCGGCGCCGTGCGGCGGGGCTGCCCGCGGTGTCGCTCGCCTGGGGGCCGTGGGCCGGTGGCGGCATGGCCGCCGACGACGACTCCGAGGAGCGCATGCGCCGGGCGGGCCTGCCCGTCATGGACCCGGCTCGGGCCACCCAGGCCCTGCGTCTGGCGGCTGCCCACGGCGGACAGGCCGCGCTCGTCGTGGCCGACGTGGTGTGGGACCGGTTCCTCGACGGGTTCACGGCCACCCGGCACAGCACGCTCTTCGACGACCTGCCCGAGGTGGCCGCCCTGCGCGCGGCCCGCCCCGCCGGGCCTTCCGAGGCGGAACAGCCGGACCTCAAGCGCCAGTTGGCCGCCCTGCCGCGCCCCGACGCCGAGCGGGCGCTGCTCGACCTCGTACGGACCCACGCCGCCACGGTGCTCGGGCACGGCGGGGTGGACGCGGTGCCCTCCGACGGCGCGTTCAAGGGGCTCGGGTTCGACTCGCTCACCTCGGTGGAGTTCCGCAACCGCCTGGGCGCCGCGACCGGTCTGACGCTCCCGGCGACCCTCGTCTTCGACCACCCCTCGCCGCACGCCGTCGCCGACTACCTGTCCGGCCTCCTCATCGGCGACGAGATCACCGACGCCACCCCCACGGCGCCCGTTCCGTCCGTCCGTGCGGACGACGAGCCCATCGCCATCGTGTCGATGAGCTGCCGCTTCCCCGGCGGCGTACGCGGCCCGGAGGACCTGTGGCGGCTCGTCGCCGACGGCGTCGACGCGCTGGGCGAGTTCCCTGCGGGCCGCGGCTGGGACACGCGGTCCCTGTACGACCCGGACCCGGCCACCCCCGGCTCCACCTACGCCCGGCAGGGCGGATTCCTCTCCGACGCGGGCGATTTCGACGCGGACTTCTTCGGCATCTCGCCGCGCGAGGCCCTGGCGATGGACCCGCAGCAGCGGCTCCTCCTGGAGACCTCCTGGGAGCTGTTCGAGCGGGCGGGCATCGACGCGGCGGCCCTGCGCGGCAGCCGCACCGGTGTCTTCGCGGGCACCAACGGCCAGGACTACCTCGACCTCCTCAAGGACGCGCCCGACGGCGCCGAGGGCTACATCGGCACGGGCAACGCCGCGAGCGTCGTCTCCGGCCGCCTGTCGTACGCCTTCGGCTTCGAAGGCCCCGCCCTGACCGTCGACACGGCCTGCTCCTCGGCCCTCGTCGCCCTGCATCTGGCGGCGCAGGCGCTGCGCCAGGGCGAGTGCGACATGGCCCTGGCGGGCGGTGTCACGGTGATGTCCACGCCGAGCGCCTTCATCGAATTCAGCCGCCAGCGTGGCCTCGCGACGGACGGCCGCTGCAAGGCGTTCGCGGAGGCGGCGGACGGCACCGGCTGGGGCGAGGGTGTGGGTCTGCTGCTCCTGGAGCGCCTCTCCGACGCCCGCCGCAACGGCCACGAAGTCCTCGCCGTCGTCAGCGGTTCCGCCGTGAATCAGGACGGTGCGTCGAACGGCCTGACCGCCCCCAACGGCCCCGCCCAGCAGCGCGTCATCCGCGCGGCCCTGGCGAACGCGGGCCTGAAGCCGGGCGATGTGGACGCCGTCGAGGCCCACGGCACCGGCACGGCCCTCGGCGACCCCATCGAGGCGCAGGCCCTCCTCGCCACCTATGGCCAGGACCGCCCGGCCGAGCGGCCCCTGTGGCTGGGCTCCATCAAGTCGAACATCGGTCACACCCAGGCGGCCGCCGGTGTCGCGGGCGTCATCAAGATGGTGATGGCCCTGCGGGAGGGCGTCCTGCCGCCGACCCTGCACGTGGACCGGCCGAGTACACATGTCGACTGGACTTCGGGTGCCGTCGAACTGCTCACGGCGGCGCGCGCGTGGCCCGAGCGGGACGCGGCGCCGCGCCGGGGAGGCGTGTCCTCGTTCGGCATCAGCGGCACCAACGCCCACGTGATCGTCGAGCAGGCCCCCGTCGAGGAGTCGACGGAGCCCGTAGAGCCGGTCGTGCCGATCACGGCCGTGCCGTGGCTCGTGTCGGCCCGGAGCCCGGAGGCCCTGCGTGCCCAGGCCGAACGCCTGCGCGCGCACGTGGCCGACCGCGACGGGCTCGACCCGGTCGACGTGGGCTGGTCGCTCCTGTCGGGCCGTGCGGTGCACGAGCACCGGGCGGTGCTCTTCGGCCGGGAGCGCGACGAGTTCCTGACCGGCCTCGACGCGCTGGTCTCCGGCGGCCCGGGCGTGGTGTCCGGTGCCACGACGGGCGGCCGCCTCGGTGTCGTCTTCACCGGCCAGGGCAGCCAACGCCCCGGCATGGGCCGCGAGCTGTACGAGACGTTCCCGGTGTTCGCGGACGCGTTGGACGAGGTGTGCTCCCATATTGACCAGTGGATAGAACGTTCGCTCCAGAGCGTGATGTTCGGTGCGGACGCGGACCTCCTTGAGCAGACCGGTTACGCCCAGCCCGCGCTGTTCGCCGTCGAGGTCGCGCTCTACCGTCTCGCGGAGTCCTTCGGTGTACGTCCGGAGATTGTCGGCGGTCATTCGATCGGTGAGCTGGCTGCCGCGTACGTAGCCGGGCTGTGGTCGCTGGAGGATGCGGCTCAACTGGTCGCGGCGCGTGGACGGTTGATGCAGGCTCTGCCCGAGGGCGGGGCGATGCTGGCCGTGCAGGCCACGGAAGCCGATGTGCTGCCGCTGCTGACGGATCGCGTGGGCGTGGCCGCCGTGAACGGCCCGTCCCAGCTGGTGCTCTCCGGCGAGCGCGCGGCTCTCGAAGGCCTGGAGCAGACGCTGCGCGGCCAGGGCCGGAAGGTGAAGTGGCTGAAGGTCAGCCACGCCTTCCACTCGCCCCTGATGGAGCCCGCCCTCGCGGACTTCCGCAAGGTCGCCGAGGGCCTGGAGTACAGGGAGCCGAACCTGCCGGTGGTCTCCAACCTCACCGGTGAGCTGGCGGATCCCGCCGAGTTGAAGGACCCGGAGTACTGGGTGCGGCACGTCCGTGAGGCGGTCCGCTTCCACGACGGTCTGAAGGCGTTCCAGGGGCAGGGTGTCTCGACGTTCCTGGAGCTGGGCCCCGACGCGGTGCTCACCGCCATGGCCCACGACACGTTCACCGAGCCCACCGCGCAGGCGGGCTTGGTCGCGGCTGTCCGCAAGGACCGCTCGGAGGCCGACACGTTCCTGAGGGCCCTCGCGCAGCTGCACGTACGCGGCATCGAGGTCGACTGGGCGCCGCTGTACGCCCCGGTCGAGACGCGGCGCCGCGTCGAGCTGCCCACCTACGCCTTCCAGCACCGGACGTACTGGCCGCAACCGACGCAGTCCGGTGTGCTGGACGCGGAGGCCGGGGCCGTGGACGCCGAGTTCTGGGACGTCGTACGGCGGGAGGACCTGGACGGGCTCGCCGGGGCGCTGGACCTCGACCAGGAGGCGCCGCTGAAGACGGTGCTCCCGGCGCTGGTCGCCTGGCACCGGCGGCAGCAGGAGCGGCACGAGGTGGACGCCCTGCGGTACGGCGTCACGTGGACGCCGCTCGCCGGTACGGCCGGGCAGGACGCCGGTACGGGCCTGAACGGCACGTGGGCGCTCCTCGTCCCGGCCGACGCGGCCGGACACCCCTGGCGCACGGCCGCCGAGGAGGCGCTCGCGCAGGCCGGTGCGCGGGTCCGGTCCGTCGTCGTCGGTGACGAGGCGGCCGACCGTACGGCGATGACGCGGATCCTGCGGGAGACCGGCGAGCCGACCGCCGTCGCGGGCGTGCTGTCGCTCCTCGCCCTGGACGAGCGCCCGTACCGCCACCCGGAGACCGACACCCCTGGCGCCGCTCTGACCTGGGGCATGGCCGCGACCCTCGCGCTCACGCAGGCCGTCGTGGACGCCGGGACCGGCGGGCGGCTGTGGGTCGCGACGTCCGGCGCGGTGTCCGTCGGAGCCGCCGACCCGGTGCGCGCCGCGGCACAGTCGCAGGTGTGGGGCTTCGGCCGGGTCGTGGGCCTGGAGCACCCGGAGGTGTGGGGCGGCCTCATCGACCTGCCGGAGGCCACCGAGGCCGACCCGGCCGCGAGCGGCCCGGGTTCCGTGCGGGCCCGCCTCGCCGCGCTCCTCTCCCGCGCCGGTGCCGAGGACTTCACCGAGGACCAGCTCGCCCTCCGCGCGTCCGGCGTCCTCGTACGCCGTCTCACGCGGGCCCCCGGCGGCCCCGTGGTCGGCGAGGGCTGGCAGCCGCGCGGCACCGTGCTCGTCACCGGCGGCACCGGCGCCCTCGGCGCGCACGTGGCCCGGTGGCTCGCGGGCCACGGCGCCGCCCACCTCGTCCTGACGAGCCGACGCGGCCCCGAAGCACCCGGCGCCACCGAACTCCAAGCCGAACTGGAGGAGTTGGGGGCCGAGGTCACCATCGCCGCCTGCGACGTGGCCGACCGGGACGCGGTCGCACGGCTCCTCGACGCGATCCCCGCGGACGCGCCACTGAGCGCCGTCGTGCACGCGGCGGGCGTGGGACAGGACCTGATGATCGCCGAGACCGGGCCCCGGGACTTCGCCGCCATCGTGACGGCCAAGACCGCGGGCGCGGCACACCTGGACGACCTGCTCGGCGACACGCCGCTGGACGCCTTCGTCCTCTTCTCGTCCATCGCCGGAGTGTGGGGCAGCGGCGGCCAGGCCGCCTACGCCGCCGCCAACGCCTTCCTCGACGGCCTCGCCGAGCGGCGCGCGGCCCGCGGGCGGACCGTGACGTCGATCGCCTGGGGCCCGTGGGCGGGCTCCGGCATAGCCGGGGACGACGAGGCGGCCGCGCACCTGCGCAAGCGGGGCCTGCCCGTCATGCGGCCCGACGTGGCCGTCGCCGCCCTGCGGCGCGCGCTCGACGGGCCGGGGCCGCTGGTGACCGTCGCCGACGTCGACTGGGAGCGGTTCGCCCCGGCCTTCACCGTGCGGCGCCCGAGCCCGCTGCTCGACGACCTGCCGGAGGCGCGCCGCGCGCTCACCGCCGCGCCGGACGCCACCGCTGGCGGGGCCGCCGAGGGCGACGCGGCGACCGCGCTGCGCGACCGGCTCGCCGCCGCGTCGCCCGCCGACCGCGAGCGGATCGTCCTGGAGCTGGTGCGCACCGAGGTCGCCGCCGTCCTCGGACACACCGGCACGGCGGCGGTGCGCGAGGACCGCGCGTTCAAGGAGTTCGGCTTCGACTCGCTGACCGCCGTCGAGCTGCGCACCCGGCTGAACGCCGCGACCGGTCTGAGCCTGCCCAGCACCCTCGTCTTCGACCACCCGACCCCCGGGGAGCTCGCCCGCGAACTCCTCGCCGAACTCCTGCCGGACGCCGCACCCGGCGACGTGGACGACGCCTACGCCGTCCACGTCGCCGACGGCGCGGCGGACCACCCCGTGGACGCCGACGTCCGCAGGGCCCTGGCGGCCGTCCCGGTCGCCCGCATCCGCGAGGCGGGCCTGCTCGACGCCCTGCTGCGGCTCGCCGCACCGGACCCGGCGGCGGCCCCGGCCACCGCCGCGCCGGATGACGACGACGCGGACGCCTCGATCGACGCCATGGACGTGGCCAACCTGATCCAGATGGCCTTGGACAACGGTGATTCCTGATGCAGCGATTCCTGACGCAGCGATTCCTGACGCAGCACGAAATGTGGAGCCGGACATGACGAGGCCTTCGGACACGGTCGTCGACGCGCTGCGCGCGTCTCTGAAGGAGACCGAGCGGCTGCGACGGCAGAACCAGCAGCTGGCGGCGGCTTCCCGGGAGCCGATCGCGATCGTCGGCATGAGCTGCCGCTTCCCCGGCGGCGTGGCGAGCCCCGAGGACCTGTGGCGGCTCGTCGCCGACGGCGCCGACGCCATCGGCGACCTGCCCGACGACCGGGGCTGGGACGTCGACGCGCTCTACGACCCCGACCCCGACAAGCGCGGCACCTTCTACGCCCGCCAGGGCGGCTTCCTGCGCGACGCGGGGGAGTTCGACGCCGCGTTCTTCGGCATCTCGCCGCGCGAGGCCCTGGCGATGGACCCGCAGCAGCGGCTCCTCCTGGAGACCGCGTGGGAGGCCTTCGAGCGTGCCGGGATCGACCCGGCGACCCTGCGCGGCACCCGCGCCGGGGTGTTCGTCGGCTCCGGCTACCAGGGCTACGGCGAAGGCGTCCGGCAGGCCCCCGAAGGCGTCGAGGGCCACCTGCTGACCGGCAACACCACCAGCGTCATGTCCGGTCGCCTCTCCTACGTCCTCGGCCTCCAGGGCCCGGCGGTCACGGTCGACACGGCGTGCTCGTCCTCGCTCGTGGCCCTGCACCTCGCGGCGCAGGCCCTGCGCCAGGGCGAGTGCACCATGGCCTTGGCGGGCGGCGTGACCGTCATGTCGTCCCCCGAGACGTTCGTGGAGTTCAGCCGCCAGCGCGGTCTCGCGGTAGACGGCCGCTGCAAGGCGTTCGCCGAGGGCGCGGACGGCACCGGCTGGGGCGAGGGCGTCGGCATGCTCCTCGTCGAGCGCCTGTCCGACGCGCGCCGCAACGGCCACAAGGTCCTCGCGGTCGTCCGCGGCTCCGCCGTCAACCAGGACGGCGCGAGCAACGGCCTGACCGCCCCCAACGGCCCCTCCCAGCGCCGCGTCATCCGCGCGGCCCTCGCCAACGCGGGCGTGACCGCCGCCGACGTGGACGTCGTGGAGGCCCACGGCACCGGCACCACCCTCGGCGACCCCATCGAGGCCCAGGCGCTGCTCGCGACGTACGGCAAGGAGCACTCGGCGGAGCGTCCGCTGTGGCTGGGCTCGCTGAAGTCCAACATCGGCCACACGCAGGCCGCCGCCGGTGTCGCGGGCGTCATCAAGACGGTCATGGCGCTGCGCCACGGCGTCCTGCCCAAGACACTGCACGTGGACGCGCCGACCTCCGAAGTGGACTGGTCGGCCGGGAGCGTCGAGCTGCTGACCGAGGCCCGCGAGTGGACCGAGCGCGAGGCCGGACAGCCCCGGCGCGCGGGCGTTTCCTCCTTCGGCATGAGCGGCACCAACGCCCACGTCATCGTGGAGCAGGCGCCGCCGGTCGAGGAGCCGACGGCCGAGGAGGACTCCGCGACACCCGTGCTCCCGGGCGTGGTGCCCCTCGCCCTGTCAGGGAAGACGTCCGCCGCCCTGCGGGCCCAGGCGGCCCGACTGCACGCGCACCTGCTGGCGAACGCCGAGGTGGACGCGGACGACCTGGCCTGGACCCTCGCGGCGGCCCGTTCGCGGTTCGAGCAGCGGGGCGTCGTCCTCGGGCGCGACCGGGACGAACTCCTCGCCGGGCTTGAGCGCCTTGCCGAGGGCGAGGGCACCGCTCAGGGCGTGATCACCGGGCGCGCGCTGGGCGGGACGGTCCGTCCGGTGTTCGTGTTCCCGGGTCAGGGGTCGCAGTGGGCCGGGATGGCCGTGGAACTGCTGGAGTCCAGCCCCGTCTTCGCCGAGCGAATGCGGGAGTGCGCGGACGCGCTGTCGGAGTTCGTGGAGTGGGACCTGCTTGAGGAGTTGGGCGGCGACCGGTTCGACCGTGTCGACGTGGTCCAGCCGGTGTTGTTCGCGGTGATGGTGTCGTTGGCTGCCGTGTGGCAGGCGGCTGGGGTGAAGCCTGCCGCTGTGGTGGGTCACAGTCAGGGTGAGATCGCTGCCGCGTGCGTCGCGGGCGCGCTCTCACTGCGGGATGCCGCTCGCGTGGTGGCGCTGCGGAGCCTGGCCATCCGCGAACTGTCGGGCAAGGGCGGCATGGTGTCCGTGCCGCTGCCCGAGGCCGAGGTGCGTGAGCTGATCGTGGGCTGGGAGGGCCGGATTGAGGTCGCGGCCGTCAATGGCCCGGCCCAGGTGGTCGTCTCGGGTGAGCCGGAGGCCTTGGAGGAGCTGGTCGCTCACTGCACGGGTCAGGACATTCGCGCCCGTACGATTCCGGTGGACTACGCGTCGCACTCCTCGTACGTGGAGGAGATCGAGGCGCAGATCGGCCAGGCGCTGGAGGGTGTGAGCCCGCAGGCCGCCGAGGTCCCGCTGTACTCGACCCTGACCGGCGCCTGGCTGTCCGATGACACCCTGATGGACGCGGGCTACTGGTACCGCAACCTCCGCCAGACCGTCCTCTTCGAGCACGCCACCCGCGGCCTCCTGGCCGAGGGACACGGTCTGTTCCTGGAGATGAGCCCCCACCCGGTCCTGACGGTCCCGGTGCAGGCCACCATCGACGCGACCGACAGCCAGGCCGCCACCCTCGGCTCGCTCCGGCGCGACGAAGGCGGCGCGGCCCGCCTCGCGGCCTCGCTCGCCGAGGCCCACGCGTACGGCGCCGAGTTGGACTGGAAGGCCCTCCTCCCCGGCGCCCGCGCCACCATCGACCTGCCCACCTACCCCTTCCAGCGGCAGCACTACTGGCTGCGTGCCGACTCCGGGGCCGGTGACGTCACCGTGGCCGGGCTCGATGACGCGGGGCACCCGCTGCTCGGCGCGGCGGTGCCGCTGGCCGAAGGTGACGGGCATCTGCTCACCGGACGGCTCTCGCTGCGCACGCACCCCTGGCTGGCCGACCACGCCGTGGCGGGGGCCGTGCTGCTGCCCGCGACGGCGTTCGTGGAGCTGGCGACGCGCGCGGGCGACCAGGTCGGCTGCGACCTGGTCGAGGAACTCACCATGGAGACACCGCTCGTCGTCCCCGAAACGGGCGGCGTACAGCTCCAGTTGACCGTGGGATCCGCCGACGCCTCCGGGCGGCGGTCGCTGGCCTTCCACTCCCGGCCCGAGACCGGGCCCGACGCGGGCGGCGCGGAGGCCGAGCCGTGGGCCCGGCACGCCACCGGCATCCTGGCCGTGAGCACGGCGGACGCCCTGCCCGGCGCATCCGACCTGGCCCAGTGGCCGCCGCGCGGCGCGGAGGCCGTGGGCGTCGAGGGCCTCTACGAGGAGTTCGCGGCGGCGGACGTCCAGTACGGCCCCGCCTTCCAGGGGCTGCGCGGCGCCTGGCGGCGCGGCGACGAGGTGTTCGCCGAGGTGAGCGTCCCCGAGGACCGGCGCGACGAGGCGGGCCGCTTCGGCCTGCACCCCGTGCTCCTCGACGCGGCGCTCCAGGCGGCGCACCTGGCACAGGACGGCTCGGACGGCTCGCACGGGCCGGACGGTTCGGACGGCGACGAAGGCGGCGCGCCCCGGCTGCCGTTCTCCTGGAGCGACGTCTCCCTGTACGCGACCGGGGCCAAGTCCCTGCGCGTACGCCTGACCCGTTCCGGAAGCGGCGGCGACACCGTCTCCGTGCTGCTGGCCGACGAAACCGGCGCGCCCGTCGCGCGCATCGGCGCGCTGGTGTCCCGCACCGTCGACGCCCGCCGGAGCCTCGCCGCGCAGCGCACCCGTGTCCCGCACCTGTACCGCGTCAACTGGGTCGCGGCGCGGGCCGACGGCACGGTCCGCGCCGACTCGTGGGCCGTCTTCGGCGCGGGCGCCGAGCGTGTGGCCCGCGCCCTGAGCGAGGACGGCGTCGACGTCACCGCGTACCCGGCCCTCGCCGACCTGGCCGCGGCGGTCGCCGACGGCACCGCGCCCGCGCCGGGCGTCGTGGTCGCGGCCCCGGACCTCACGGCGGCCCCGGACCTCACGGCCCCGGACCTCACGGCCCAGGACCCCACGGCGGCCGCCGACGACATCGCGGCCGCCGTGCACGCCACCACCCGTGACGCCCTCGCCCTCGTCCAGGCGTGGCTCGCCGACGCGCACCTCGCCGACGCGCGCCTGGTCGTCCTGACGCGCGGCGCCGCCGCCGTCACCCCCGACGAGCCGGTACCCGGCCTCGCCCACACCGCCGTGCTCGGTCTGCTGCGCTCCGCGCAGTCCGAGGAGCCCGGCAGGTTCGTCCTCGCCGACGTGGACGACGCGCCCGAGTCGCTGCGGGCGCTGCCCGCCGCGTACGCGCACGGCGAGCCGGAGTGCGCCGTGCGCGCCGGTGCCGTGCTCGTCCCCCGGCTCACCCGCGACCTCGGCGAACCCGCCGAGGCCCCCGCCGCCCTGAACGCGTCCGGCACCGCCCTGGTGACCGGCGCGCCCGGCGGTCTCGGCGGCCTCGTCGCCCGGCACCTCGCCACCGCGCACGGCGTACGGCACCTGCTGTTCCTCGGACGCCGCGGCCCCGAAGCGCCCGGCGCCACCGAACTCGCCGCGCACATGGCGGAGTTGGGTGTCGGCATCGACATCGTCGCCTGCGACGCCGCCGACCGGGACGCCCTCGCGGCGGCCCTGGCCCGCGTACCCGACGAGCACCCGCTCACCGCGGTCGTCCACACCGCGGGCGTCTTCGACGACGGCATCACCTCCTCGCTCACCGCCGAGCAGCTGGACCGCGTCCTGCGGCCCAAGGTCGACGCCGCCGTGAACCTGCGCGCGCTCACCGCGGCCGCCGACCTCGACGCGTTCGTCCTCTTCTCCTCCGTCGCGGGCGTCCTCGGCGGCGCCGGACAGGGCAACTACGCGGCGGGCAACACCTTCCTCGACGCCTACGCGCACGCCCTGCGCGGCCAGGGCGTGCCCGCGACCTCCCTCGCCTGGGGCCTGTGGGCCGAACGCGGTGGCATGGCCGGGCAGATCACCGCCGAGGACCTGGACCGGATGACCCGCTCCGGCGTCGCCCCGCTCGCCACCGAGCAGGGCCTCGGCCTCCTTGACGCCGCGCTCGGGCTCCGCGCCGCCGCCCTCGTGCCGGTGCGCCTCGACACCGCCGCGCTGCGCACCGCGCACGGCCCGCACCTGCCGCCGCTGCTCGGCGGCCTCGTCCACGGCCCCGCCCGGCGCGCCGTCGCCGACCGGGGCGGCGCGGACGGCGACACGCCCGCCCTGGTCCGCGGCCTGCGCGGCCTCGCCGCCGACGAGCGCGAGCGCGCGCTCCTCGACCACGTGCGCGGCCAGGCCGCCGCCGTCCTCGGCTACGCCTCCGGCGACGACGTGGACGCCGAGCGCGCCTTCCGCGACCTGGGCTTCGACTCCCTGACGGCCGTCGAGCTGCGCAACCGCCTGAAGGAGACGAGCGGCCTGCGGCTGCCCGCGACCCTCGTCTTCGACTACGCCAACCCCCTCGCCCTCGCCCGCCACCTCGCCTCCGAACTGACCGACGGCGACGGCGACAGCGAGACGACGGCGGGCACGACGCCGGGCGGCGCCCTCGCCGCGCCCGCCCACGCGCACACCGACGAACCCATCGCCATCGTCGCCATGAGCTGCCGCTTCCCCGGCGGCGTGGCGAACCCCGAGGACCTGTGGCGGCTCGTCGGCGCGGGCGCCGACGCCACCTCCGGACTGCCCGAGGGCCGCGGCTGGGACACCGCCAACCTGTACGACCCCGACCCCGACCACCAGGGCACCACGTACTCGCGCGGCGGCGGCTTCCTGCACGAGGCGGGCGAGTTCGACGCCTCGTTCTTCGGGATCTCGCCGCGCGAGGCCCTGGCGATGGACCCCCAGCAGCGGCTCCTCCTGGAGACGGCGTGGGAGGCCTTCGAGCGCGCCGGGATCGACCCGGCGACCCTGCGCGGCAGCGCGGGCGGCGTCTTCGTCGGCGCCTCGTCGCAGGGCTACGGCGAAAGCCTGCGGGAGGTCCCCGACGGCCTCGAAGGCCACCTGATGACCGGCAACTCCACCAGCGTCATCTCCGGCCGCCTCGCCTACTCCTTCGGCCTCGAAGGCCCGGCGGTCACCGTCGACACGGCCTGCTCGTCCTCGCTCGTGGCCCTGCACCTCGCGGCGCAGGCCCTGCGCCAGGGCGAGTGCTCCCTGGCCCTCGCGGGCGGCGCCACGGTCATGTCGGCGCCCGACACCCTCGTCGCGTTCAGCCGCCAGCGCGGCCTGGCCGCGGACGGCCGCTGCAAGCCGTTCGCTGAAGGCGCCGACGGCTTCGGCGTCGGCGAGGGCGTCGGCATGCTCGTCCTGGAGCGCCTCTCCGACGCCCGCCGCAACGGCCACAAGGTCCTCGCGGTCGTACGGGGCTCCGCCATCAACCAGGACGGCGCCAGCAACGGCCTCACCGCCCCCAACGGGCCCTCGCAGCAGCGCGTGATCCGTGCCGCCCTCGCCAACGCCCGCCTGACGGCCGCCGACGTGGACGCCGTCGAGGCCCACGGCACGGGCACGTCGCTCGGCGACCCCATCGAGGCCCAGGCCCTCATGGCCACGTACGGAAAGGACCGGCCCGGCGACCGGGAGCCCCTGTGGCTCGGCTCCGTCAAGTCCAACATCGGGCACGCCCAGGCGGCCGCGGGCGTCGCGGGCGTCATCAAGATGGTCATGGCGATGCGGCACGGCATCCTGCCGAAGACGCTGCACGCCGAGACGCCGACGACCGAGGTCGACTGGTCCGAAGGGGCCGTCGAGCTGTTGACCGAGGAGCGCGAGTGGACCGCGCCGGAGACGGGACGGCCGCGGCGCGCGGGCGTCTCCTCCTTCGGCATGAGCGGCACCAACGCGCACGTGATCGTGGAGCAGGCACCGGTGGAGGAAGCCCTTCCCGCCGACGCCGGCGACGGGCCCGCACCGACCCCCGCACCGTCGGTGGTCCCCGGCCTCGTCCCGCTGGCCCTGTCGGCGAAGAGCGAGAACGCGCTGCGCGCACAAGCGGACCGGCTCCGGGAGCGCTTGCTCGCCGAAGCGGACCACGACGACACCGAGAAGATCGGCCTGACGGACCTCGGCTGGTCCCTGACGATGACCCGTTCGCGGTTCGAGCACCGGGGCGTCGTCCTCGGCCGCGACCGCGAGGAACTCCTCGCCGCCCTTGAGCGGCTCGCCGAGGGCGACGCCACGGCCGATGGCGTGGTCACGGGCCGCGCGGTGAGCGGTGCGGGTCGTACGGTGTTCGTGTTCCCGGGGCAGGGGTCGCAGTGGGCCGGGATGGCGCGCGAACTCCTCGATGAGTCGCCGGTGTTCGCGGAGCGGATGCGGGAGTGCGCCGATGCCCTGTCGGAGTTCGTGGACTGGGATCTCCTTGAGGAGCTGGGCGGGGAGCACTTCGACCGTGTCGACGTGGTTCAGCCTGTGCTCTTTGCGGTGATGGTGTCGTTGGCTGCTGTCTGGCGTGCGGCGGGTGTGGAGCCCGCCGCTGTGGTGGGTCACAGTCAGGGTGAGATCGCGGCCGCGTGCGTGGCAGGCGCGCTGTCGCTGCGGGATGCCGCCCGCGTCGTCGCGCTGCGCAGCCTGGCGATTCGTGAGCTGTCGGGCAAGGGCGGCATGGTGTCGGTGCCGCTGCCCGAGGCCGAGGTCCGTGAGCTGATCGCGGGCTGGGAGGGCCGGATTGAGGTCGCGGCCGTCAACGGACCTGCCCAGGTGGTGGTGTCCGGCGAGCCGGAGGCCTTGGAGGAGCTGGTCGCGCAGTGCGTGGGCCAGGACGTTCGCGCCCGTACGATCCCCGTGGACTACGCGTCGCACTCCTCGTACGTGGAGGAGATCGAGGCGCAGATCGGCCAGGCGCTTGAGGGTGTGAGCCCGCAGGAGGCTCAGGTCCCGCTGTACTCCACGCTCACCGGCTCGTGGCTGGACACAACGCCGATGGACGCGGGTTACTGGTACCGCAACCTGCGCCAGACCGTCCTCTTCGAGCACGCCACCCGCGGCCTCCTCGCCGAGGGCCACGGTCTGTTTCTGGAGATGAGCCCCCACCCGGTCCTCACCGTCCCCGTTCAGGCCACCATCGAGGCCGCCGGGCGCGAAGGAGCGGCCGTCGCCCTGGGGTCCCTGCGGCGCGACGAAGGCGGGGCGGCCCGCCTCACGGCCTCGCTCGCCGAGGCCCACGCGCGCGGTGCCGAGCTGGACTGGAAGGCGTTCTACCCGGGCGCCGGAACCGTCGTCGACCTGCCCACCTACGCCTTCCAGCGCCAGCACTACTGGCTGACCGAGGACGAGGCGCCGGGCGCGGAGCCCGTACTCGCCGTGGACGAGGTGGAGGCGCGCTTCTGGGAGGCCGTGGAGCGCGAGGACCTGGCGGAGCTGACGGCGGAGCTGGAGATCGCGGAGGACTCGGCCGCGGGCCTCGGGTCCGTCCTGCCCGCCCTGTCCTCGTGGCGGCGGCAGCGGCGCGAGCGGTCGGCCCTGGACGCCTTGCGCTACCGCGTGACCTGGAAGCCGCTGGCGCACAGCGCCCTGCCGACGTCCGGGCTCACCGGCCGGTGGCTGGTGGTGCTGCCCGAGAACGCCGCGAAGCACTCGTGGGCCGCGGGCGCCGTCGCGGCCCTGACGCGGGCCGGTGCGGAGGCGGCCGAACTGCGGCTCACCTCGGACGAGTTGACGCGTGAGGCGCTGGCCGAGCGGCTGCGTGACCTCCCCGGCGGGGAGCTCGCCGGTGTGGTCTCGCTCCTCGGTCTCGACGAGAGCCCCGTCGACGGGCACGAGGCCGTGTTCGCCGGGCTCGCGGGGACCGTCGCGCTGGTGCAGGCCCTCGGCGACGCCGGGATCGGCGCCCGCCTGTGGACGGTGTCGCACGGCGCCGTCGCCACCGGCCGCGGCGACCGGGCCGTCAGCCCCGACCAGGCCCAGCTGTGGGGCCTCGGCCGGGTCGTGGCCCTGGAGCACCCGGACCGCTGGGGTGGTCTGGTCGACCTGCCGCCGTCGTACGACCCCCGCACCGGCGCGCGCTTCGCCGCAGCCCTCGCGGGGCCCGGCGGCGAGGACCAGCTCGCGGTGCGGAACACCGGCGTCTTCGTGCGCCGCTTCGCGCACGCCCCGCTGCCCGAGGACCGGGGCGCGGAGCCCCAGTGGTCGCCGCGCGGCACCGCCCTGATCACCGGCGGTACGGGCGCGATCGGCGGCCACGTGGCGCGCTGGCTGGCTCGCGAGGGCGTCGAGCACCTCGTGCTCACCAGCCGCCGCGGCCTCGATGCCCCGGGCGCGGCCGAACTGAAGGCCGAACTGGAGGAGCTGGGCGCCGACGTCACCGTCGCCGCCTGCGACGTGGCCGACTGGGACGCCGTCGCGGGACTCCTCGACGAGCTGGCGGCGGACGGGCGCACCGTGCGCTCCGTCTTCCACGCGGCGGGCGCCGGTCAGGAGCAGCCGCTGCACACCATGACCACGGCGGACATCGCCGCCGTCCTGGAGGCGAAGGTCGCGGGCGCCGCGCACCTCGACGAGCTCCTCGACACCGGTTCGCTCGACGCGTTCGTGCTGTTCTCCTCCAACGCCGGAGTGTGGGGCAGCGGCAGCCAGGGCGCCTACGCGGCCGCCAACGCCCACCTCGACGCCCTCGCCGAGTGGCGCCGCGCCCGCGGCCTGACCGCGACCTCCGTCGCGTGGGGCCTGTGGGGCGGCGGCAGCGGCATGGCCGGTGCCGAGGCCGAGGAAGCGCTGCGGCGCGTCGGCGTCACGGCCATGGAGCCGGGGCTCGCGGTCGCCGCGCTCGCCCAGGCGGTGGCGTACGACGAGACGTTCGTGGCCGTCGCGGACGTGGACTGGGAGCGGTTCGCGCCCGCCTTCACGTCGGTGCGGCCCAGCCCGTTCATCGGCGACCTGCCCGAGGTGCGGCGCGCCCTCGAAGGACCGGAGACCGCCGCCACGCCCGCCGCGGCGCACGCGGCCGCGGGTTCCGAGTGGGCCGAGCGGCTCGCCGCCCTGCCGGTGCCGGAGCGTGAGCGGGTGGCCCTCGACCTCGTACGGGCGCACGCCGCGGCCGTACTCGGCTACGCGGGCGCGGAGGCCGTCGAGCCCGACCGCGCCTTCCGCGAGCTCGGCTTCGACTCCCTGACGGCCGTCGAGGTCCGCAACCGGCTCACCGCCGCGACCGGCCTCAAGCTGCCCACCACCCTCGTCTTCGACTACCCCAACGCCCGGCTGCTCGCCGCCCATCTGCGCCGCGAGGCGCTCGGCGACGCGCCGGGCACCACCGGGACGCGCGCCGTCGCGCCCGCGCCCGCCGACGACCCGATCGCCATCGTGTCGATGAGCTGCCGCTACCCGGGCGGCGCCACCAGCCCGGACGCCCTGTGGCGGCTCGTGTCCGAGGGCACGGACGCGATCTCGGTGTTCCCCGCCGACCGGGGCTGGGAGACCACCGGCGCGGCGGCGTACCGCGCGGAGGGCGGATTCCTCTACGACGCCGCCGAGTTCGACGCCGCGTTCTTCGGCATCTCGCCGCGCGAGGCCCTCTCCATCGACCCCCAGCAGCGCCTCCTCCTGGAGGCGTCGTGGGAGCTGTTCGAGCGCGCGGGCATCGCCCCCGCCTCCGTACGCGGCCACCAGACCGGCGTCTTCATCGGCTCCGGCTACCAGGGCTACGGCGAGGGCGTCCAGGACCTGCCCGAGGGCGTCGAGGGCTACCTGCTCACCGGCAGCGCCGGAGCCGTGGTCTCCGGCCGTCTGTCGTACGCGTTCGGGCTCGAAGGCCCGGCGGTCACGGTCGACACTGCCTGCTCGTCCTCGCTGGTCGCGCTGCATCTGGCGGCGCAGGCGCTGCGCCAGGGCGAGTGCGACATGGCCCTCGCGGGCGGTGTCACCGTGATGTCGACGCCCACCGCCTTCGACGAGTTCAGCAAGCAGCAGGGCCTCGCTGCCGACGGCCGGTGCAAGCCGTTCGCCGAGGCGGCGGACGGCACCGGCTGGGGCGAGGGCGTCGGCCTGCTCCTCCTGGAGCGCCTCTCCGACGCGCGCCGCAACGGCCACGAAGTCCTCGCGGTGGTCAAGGGCTCCGCCGTGAACCAGGACGGCGCGAGCAACGGCCTGACCGCCCCGAACGGGCCCTCCCAGCAGCGCGTCATCCGTGCCGCCCTCGCCAACGCCGGGCTTTCCGCCAGCGATGTGGACGCGGTGGAGGCCCACGGCACGGGCACGACCCTGGGCGACCCGATCGAGGCCCAGGCCCTCCTCGCCACGTACGGCCAGGAACGGCCGGAGGACCGGCCGCTGTGGCTGGGTTCGGTGAAGTCCAACATCGGCCACACCCAGGCCGCTTCGGGCGTCGCCGGTGTCATCAAGATGGTCCTCGCCCTGCGTGAGGGCGTCCTGCCGCAGACGCTCCACGTGGACCGGCCCAGCTCGCACGTGGACTGGTCGGCGGGTGCCGTCGAGCTTCTGACGGAGGCCCGTGAGTGGGCCGAGCGTGCGGACGCACCGCGCCGCGCGGGCGTCTCGTCCTTCGGCGTGAGCGGTACCAACGCCCACGTGATCGTCGAGCAGGCACCGGTCGAAGAGCCCGCTGAGCTCGTGGAGTCCGTCGCGCCGGTGACGGCCGTGCCGTGGCTGGTCTCGGCGCGCAGCGCGGACGCGCTGCGGGCGCAGGCCGAGCGGCTCCGGAACCACATCACGGACGACCCCGCCCTGGACGCCGTCGACCTGGGCTGGTCGCTCCTGTCGGGCCGGTCGCCGCTGGAGCACCGGGCCGTGGTCCTGGGCCACGGCAGGGAGGACCTCCTGACGGGCCTGGAGTCGCTCGCGTCCGGCGGGCGCGGGGCCGTCACGGGCTCGGTCGTCGAGGGCCGCCTCGGTGTCGTCTTCACCGGCCAGGGCAGCCAGCGCATCGGGATGGGCCGTGAGTTGTACGAGACGTTCCCGGTGTTCGCGGATGCTTTGGACGAGGTGTGCTCCCATATTGACCAGTGGATAGAACGTTCGCTCCAGAGCGTGATGTTCGGTACGGACGCGGACCTGCTGGAGCAGACCGGTTACGCCCAGCCCGCATTGTTTGCCGTCGAGGTCGCCCTCTACCGTCTCGCCGAGTCCCTGGGCGTACGCCCGGAGATCGTGGGCGGTCATTCGATCGGTGAGCTGGCTGCCGCGTACGTAGCCGGGCTGTGGTCCCTGGAGGATGCGGCTCAACTGGTCGCTTCTCGGGGCCGGTTGATGCAGGCCCTGCCCGAGGGCGGCGCCATGCTGGCCGTGCAGGCCACGGAAGCGGACGTGCTTCCCCTCCTGACGGACCGCGTGGGCGTGGCGGCGGTGAACGGCCCCGCTCAGCTGGTGCTCTCCGGTGAGCGCGCGGCTCTGGAAGGCTTGGAGGAGACCCTGCGAGGCGAGGGCCGCAAGGTGAAGTGGCTGAAGGTCAGCCACGCCTTCCACTCGCCCCTGATGGACCCGGCCCTGGATGACTTCCGCAAGGTCGCGGCCAAGCTGACGTACCAGGATCCGACACTCCCGGTCGTCTCCAATCTCACCGGTGAACTGGCGGATCCCGCAGAGCTGAAGGACCCGGAGTACTGGGTCCGTCACATCCGTGAAGCGGTCCGTTTCCACGACGGTCTGAAGGCGCTCCAGGGGCAGGGTGTCTCGACCCTGCTGGAGCTGGGTCCGGACGCCGTTCTGACGGCCATGGCGCATGACACGCTCACGGATCCGGCCGCGCAGGCGGGCCTGGTCGGTGCGCTGCGCAAGGACCGCCCCGAGGCCGAGGCGTTCCTCGCTGCCCTCGCGCAGCTGCACGTACGCGGCGTAGAGGTCGACTGGGCACCGCTGTACGCGCCGGTCGAGACGCGGCGCCGTGTCGAGCTGCCCACGTACGCCTTCCAGCGCGACCGCTACTGGCTGACGTCGGGCCCGGCCGCCACCCGTATGGGCGGGGTCGCCGCCGACGAGGTGGAGGCGCGGTTCTGGGAAGCCGTGGAGCGGGAGGACCTGGAGTCGCTGAGTGCCGAGCTGGGCGGCGGAGCCGACGGTGGCGCGCTGGGCGCGGTGCTTCCGGTCCTGTCGTCGTGGCGGCGGCAGCGGCGTACGGCCTCGACGTTGGACGCCCTGCGCTACCGCGTGGCCTGGAAGCCGCTCGGCCACGCGCCCGCCGCGCGGCTCGACGGCACGTGGCTGCTCGTCGTGCCGGACGGCGGCGCGGACGCCGCCGACTGGGCGGCCTCGGTCGAGCACGCGCTCGACGGGCTCGGCGCCGAAGTGCGCACGGTCGTCGTACCGGACATCGAAGGCGCCGACCGCGACGGACTCGCGGAGCGGCTGCGCAAGGAGGTGGCGGCCGGAGACGGCGCGCTGACCGGCGTGCTCTCGCTGCTGGCCGCGGACGAGGAGCCGCACGCCGTGCGCGGCGGGGTGAGCCGCGGGCTCGCCGCGACCGTGACCCTGGTGCGGGCCCTGCACACCGCGGACCTGGACGCCCCGCTCTGGCTCGCCAGCCGGTCCGCGCTGACCGTCGGCGGCGTGGACCCCGCGCCCCGGCACGCGCAGGCGGCCCTGTGGGGCCTGGGCCGCGTGGTGGCCGTGGAGTACCCGCGGCTGTGGGGCGGCCTGGTCGACCTGCCGGAGACCGTCGACGAGCGGGCCGCCGCCGGGCTCGCCGGTGTCGTCGGCGGCGCGTGGGCCGGTGAGGACCAAGTGGCCGTACGAGGCTCCGGGGTGTTCGCGCGCCGCTTGGAGCGGGCACCGCTCGACACCGCAGCGGCGGGGGAGTGGACGCCGGACGGCACCGTCCTGGTGACCGGCGGCACGGGCGCCATCGGCGGACACGTCGCGCGCTGGCTCGCGGAGCAGGGTGCCCGGCACCTCGTCCTGACGAGCCGCCGGGGCGCGGAGGCCCCGGGTGCCGCCGAACTCCGGGCGGAGCTCGAGGAGTTGGGGGCCGAGGTCACGATCGCCGCCTGCGACGTGGCCGACCGCGACGCGCTGGCGGGCCTGCTCGACGCGATGCCCGACACCGCCCCGCTGACCGCCGTCTTCCACACGGCGGGCGTCCTGGACGACGGCGTACTCGACGGAGTGACGGCGGAGCGGATCGCCACCGTCTTCCGTGCGAAGGTCGAGTCGGCCCGCCACCTGGACGAGCTGACGTCCGGGCTCGACCTGTCGGCGTTCGTGCTCTTCTCGTCCTTCGCCGGGCTCTCCGGCGGTACCGGGCAGGGGAGTTACGCCGCCGCCAACGCCGCGCTCGACGCGCTCGCCGAGCACCGCAGGGCGCGCGGCCTCACCGCGACCTCCGTCGCCTGGGGCGCGTGGGACGGTGGCGGCATGGCCGCCGACCGGGCGCGGGGCGGCGCCGTGCCGCCCATGGAGCCGGGGCTCGCGGTCGCCGCGCTCGGCGGGGCCCTCGGCCAGGACCAGGCCGTCACGGTCATCGCCGACGTCGACTGGGAGCAGTACCTGGCAGGCGGCCCGGCGCTCGCGCCCAACCCGCTCTTCGCCGACCTGCCCGAGGCCCGCGCCCTCCAGGAGCGCACCGCCCGCACGGACGGCGAAGCGGCCGACGGCACGGAACCCGACCTCGTACGGCAGCTCGCGGCGCTCTCCGGGCCCGAGCGGGACCGGCTCCTGGAGGACCTGGTCCGCACGCACGCAGCGGACGTCCTCGGCTACCCGGGGCCCGAGCGGGTCGAACCCGGCCGTGCCTTCCGGGAGCTGGGCTTCGACTCCCTCACCGCCGTCGAACTGCGCAACGCGCTCGGCGCGGCCACCGGGCTGCCCCTGCCCACCACCCTCGTCTTCGACCACCCCACGCCCGTGGCGCTCGCCGCCTACCTCAAAACCGAACTGGCCTCGGGCGACGGCGAGTCGGCGGCGCTCCTGTCCCAGCTCGACACGCTGGAGCTGGGGCTCGCCGAGAGCGCGCCGTCGGACGACGAGCTGGCCACGATCGCCGAGCGGCTGCGGGCGCTGCTCGACCGGTGCACCCGTGGCGCGGACGACGACGAGGACGCGCAGGTCGCGGAGGAGCTGGAGTCCGCGACGGACGACGAGATGTTCGACTTCATCAGCAAGGAGTTCGGGATCTCCTGATGTGCCGCCCCGCCTTCCCCTGACGCGGCACCCCGCAATCCCCTGATGTGCCGCCCCCGCCCCGGCGCGGGGGCGGCGCACCGCACTCTCCCCCCCTTGTCTCTAGGAGCTAGGCCAGATGGTGAACGACGACAAAATCCGCCGCCTTCTCAAGCAGGTGACGGCGGATCTGCACACGACTCGTCGGAGAGTGCGCGAACTCGAGTCGAAGGACGCGGAGCCGGTCGCGATCATCGCGATGAGCTGCCGCTTCCCCGGCGGCGCGAGCACTCCCGAAGCACTGTGGGAGCTGGTGCGGGACGGTGTGGACACCGTGTCCGCGTTCCCCGGCAACCGCGGCTGGGACGTGGCCGGGCTCTACCACCCCGACCCCGACCACCAGGGCACCACGTACACCCGCGAGGGCGGGTTCGTGTACGACGCCGACGCGTTCGACGCGGGCTTCTTCGGGATCTCGCCGCGCGAGGCACGCGCCATGGACCCGCAGCAGCGGCTGCTCCTGGAGACCGCGTGGGAGGTCGTCGAGCGCGCGGGCATCGACCCGCAGAGCCTGCGCGGCAGCCGCACCGGCGTGTTCACCGGCACCAACGGCCAGGACTACACGGCCGTCGTCGCCGAGGCCGCCGACAGCGTCGAGGGATACTCCGGCACCGGCAACACCGCGGCCGTCGTCTCCGGCCGCCTCTCCTACACCCTGGGCCTGGAAGGCCCGGCGGTGACCATCGACACGGCCTGCTCGTCCTCGCTCGTCGCGCTGCACCTGGCCGCGCAGGCGCTGCGGCAGGGCGAGTGCGGTCTCGCCCTCGCGGGCGGCGTGTCCCTGATGTCGACGCCCACCGCGTTCGTGGAGTTCAGCCGCCAGCGCGGCATGGCCGCCGACGGCCGCTGCAAGGCCTTCGCGGAGGCCGCGGACGGCACCGGCTGGGGCGAGGGCGTCGGCCTGCTCCTCCTTGAACGCCTCTCGGACGCGCGGCGCAACGGCCACGAAGTGCTCGCGGTCGTACGGGGCTCCGCCGTCAACCAGGACGGTGCCAGCAACGGCCTGACCGCCCCCAATGGGCCCTCCCAGCAGCGCGTCATCCGCGCCGCCCTCGCCAACGCCCGCCTCACGGCCGCCGACGTGGACGCCGTAGAGGCCCACGGCACCGGCACCACCCTCGGCGACCCCATCGAGGCCCAAGCCCTGCTCGCCACGTACGGGCAGGGACGGCCCCGCACCCGGCCGCTGTGGCTCGGCTCCGTCAAGTCGAACATCGGGCACACCCAGGCCGCCGCGGGCGCGGCCGGTGTCATCAAGATGGTCATGGCGATGCGCGACGGGGTCCTGCCGCAGACGCTGCACGTGGACCGGCCGAGCATGCACGTGGACTGGTCCGCGGGCGCCGTCGAACTCCTCATCGAACGCCGCGCGTGGCCGCGGCAGGAGGACGCGCCGCGCCGCGCGGGCGTCTCCTCCTTCGGCGTCAGCGGCACCAACGCCCACGTGATCATCGAAGAGGCCCCCGCCGCCGAGCCGCAGGGCCAGCCGGACGAAGGCCGCGCCCCGGCCGCCGAAGCGGACACCGGCGCGGCCGCCGCCCCCGCCACCGCCCCGGACGCGCGCCCCGCCGTCGGCCCCACGGTCTGGCCGCTGTCCGGCCGCACCGCGAAGGCCCTGCGCGCCCAGGCCGCCCGGCTGCGCGAACGGCTCCTCGACGACCCCGCCCTCGCCGCCGACGCCGACGCGCGCGCCGACCTCGGCTGGTCCCTCGCCACCGGCCGCTCCGCCTTCGAGCACCGGGCCGTGCTCATCGGCGAGGACCGCGACCGGCTCCTCACCGCCCTGGAGTCCCTCGCCGCCGAAGGGCCCGCCGCCCCCGGCACGGTGACCGGCTCGGTCGCCGAGGGCCGCCTCGGCGTCGTCTTCACCGGCCAGGGCAGCCAGCGGACCGGCATGGGCCGTGAGCTGTACGAGGCCTTCCCCGTCTTCGCGGCCGCGCTCGACGAGGCGTGTGCCCATATAGATCCGTGGATAGAACGTTCGCTCCAGAGCGTGATGTTCGGTACGGACGCCGAACTCCTGGAGCAGACCGGCTACACCCAGCCCGCCCTCTTCGCCATCGAGGTCGCGCTCTACCGGCTCGCCGAGTCCTTCGGCGTACGCCCCGAGGTCGTCGGCGGCCACTCGATCGGTGAGCTGGCCGCCGCCCACGTGGCCGGGCTCTGGTCGCTCAAGGACGCGGCCCGACTGGTCGCCGCGCGCGGTCGGCTGATGCAGGCCCTGCCCCGCGGCGGCGCCATGCTCGCCGTCCAGGCCGCGGAGGCCGACGTCGCCCCGCTCCTGGAGGAGGTCGCCGAGTGGGCGGGCATCGCCGCCGTCAACGGCCCCGCCCAAGTGGTGGTCTCCGGCGACCGCGGCGTCCTGGAGGACCTCGCCGTGCGGCTGCGCGCCGACGGCCGCAAGACCCGCTGGCTCAAGGTCAGCCACGCCTTCCACTCGCCCCTGATGGCCCCCATGCTCGACGAGTTCCGGCAGGTCGCGCGGGAACTGACGTACCAGGACCCGACGCTGCCCGTCGTCTCCAACGTCACCGGACGCCTCGCCGCCGCCGACGAGCTGAAGGACCCCGAGTACTGGGTGCGGCACGTGCGTGAGGCGGTCCGCTTCCACGACGGCCTCGGCGCCCTCACCGGCTTCGGCGCGACCACCCTCCTCGAACTGGGCCCCGACGCGATCCTCACCGCGATGGCCCACGACACCCTCACCGGCCCCGAGGCCCAGGCCGGACTCGTCCCGGCGCTGCGCCGCGACCGGCCCGAGCCCGACACCTTCCTGACCGCGCTCGCCCGTCTGCACGTGCGCGGCGCCACCGTCGACTGGACCCCGCGGTACGCGCCCCTCGGCGCGCGCCGCCGCGTCGCGCTGCCCACGTACGCCTTCCAGCACCAGAGTTACTGGCTGGACACGGCAGCCCCCGCCGCGCCGGGGCAGGCCGTGGGCGCGGCCCCCGCCGACAGCGCCGAGGCGCGCTTCTGGGAGGCCGTGGAGCACGAGGACCTCGGCGAGCTCACCGGCGCCCTCGACGTGCCCGGCGACGCCCCGCTCAGCGACGTCCTGCCTGCCCTGACGGCCTGGCGGCGCAAGCAGCGCACCACCTCCGCGCTCGACTCCTGGCGCTACCGCGTCACTTGGAACCCGCTGCCGCCGCAGGCCTCGACGTACGGCTCCGCGCTGACCGGCACCTGGGCGCTGCTCGTCCCCGACGGCCTCGCCGACCAGCCGTGGAGCGCCGCCGCCGAGCGTGCCCTCGCCGCGGGCGGCACCCGCGTCGTCGTGGTGCGCGTACCGGAGGGCGCGAGCACCGACCGCGCCGCCACCACCGCACTGCTGCGGCAGCAGGAGGCGGCGGAGTGGAACGGAGTCCTGTCGCTCCTCGCCCTGCCCGGGGCCGAGCGGTCCGACACCGGCGCGGAGGCGCCGCTCGCCGCGCTGCGCACGGCCGTCCTCCTCCAGGCCCTCGGCGACGCGGGCAGCACCGCCACCGTCTGGGCCGCGACCCGCGGCGCGGTGTCGACCACGCCCGCCGAGGCCCCCGCCGACCCGGCGCAGGCCGCGGTGTGGGGGCTCGGCCGCGTGGCCGCGCTCGAGTACCCGCAGACCTGGGGTGGCCTCGTCGACCTGCCCGAGACCACCGATGCCGGTGCCGTCACCGGACTCACCCAGGCCCTCGGCGCCCTGGAGGGCGAGGACCAGGTCGCCGTGCGCGGCTCCGGCGTGCTCGTCCGCCGCCTCGTGCGGGCCTCCCTCGGCGAGGCGCCGGGGACCGAGTGGACGCCGCGGGGCACCGCCCTGATCACTGGCGGTACGGGCGCGCTCGGCGCGCACGTGGCCCGCTGGCTGGCCCGCGAGGGCGCCGACCACCTCGTCCTCACCAGCCGCCGCGGCCTCGACGCGCCCGGCGCCGCCGAACTGAAGGCGGAACTGGAGGACTTGGGCACGGCCGTCACCGTCGCCGCCTGCGACGTCGCCGACCGGGACGCGCTGGCGCGGCTCCTCGCGGAGATCCCCGAGGGCACGCCGCTGACCGGTGTGTTCCACACCGCGGGCGTCCTCGACGACGGCGTCCTCGACGGCCTCACCGAGGACCGCGTCGCGGGCGTCTTCCGGGCGAAGGTGGAGTCGGCCCGCCACCTGGACGGGCTGACATCCGGCCTCGACCTGTCGGCGTTCGTGCTCTTCGCGTCCTTCGCCGGTGTCGTCGGCGGCTCGGGCCAGGGCACGTACGCCGCCGCCAACGCCGCACTGGACGCCCTCGCCGAGACCCGGCGCGCCGCCGGGCGCGCCGCGACGTCCGTGGCCTGGGGCCCCTGGGGCGGCACCGGCATGGCCGCCGAGGGCGCGGCCGCCGAACGCCTCAAGCACGGCGTGATGCCGCCCATGGACCCCGGCCTCGCGATCGCCGCGCTGCACCAGGCGCTGAGCCACGGCCAGACGCTGACCTCCGTCGTGGACATCGACTGGGCCCAGTACGCGCCCGGCTTCACCGCCACGCGGCCCAGCCGCCTCTTCGCGGACATCCCGGAGGCACGCGCGGCCCTCACACCGCCCGCCGAGCCCACCGGCGCCCCGGGCGCGGCGACGGGCGCCGCCTCCGCGAACGCGCTCGCCGACCAGCTCGCCGCCCTCGCCCCCGAGGACCGCGAAGCCGCCGTCCTCGACCTGGTGCGCCGCCGCGCCGCCGACGTCCTCGGCTATCCGAGCGTCGACGACATCCAGGTCAACCGCGCCTTCCGCGAGCTGGGCTTCGACTCCCTCACGGCGGTCGAGCTGCGCAACCTCATCGGCGCGGCCACCGGCCTCAAGCTGCCCACCACGCTGGTCTTCGACTACCCCACGCCCGCCGCGCTCGCCGCCCACCTGCGGACCGAGCTGCTCGGCGACGAGGCCGCGACCGCCCTGCCCGCCCCCGTCACCGGCGGCGGAGCCACGGACGAGCCCCTCGCCATCGTCGGCATGAGCTGCCGCTTCCCCGGCGGCGTCCGCAGCCCCGAGGACCTGTGGCGGCTCGTCGCCGACGGCGTCGACGCGATCGCCGAGTTCCCCGCCGACCGGGGCTGGGACACCGGCGCGCTCTACGACGCGGACGCGGACCAGACCGGTACCTCGTACGTCCGCCAGGGCGGATTCCTCTACGACGCCGGACAGTTCGACGCCAAGTTCTTCGGCGTCAACCCGCGCGAGGCGCTCGCCATGGACCCGCAGCAGCGGCTCCTCCTGGAGACGGCGTGGGAGGCCTTCGAGCGCGCCGGGATCGACCCGGCCGGGCTCGGCGGCAGCCAGATCGGCGTGTTCGCGGGCACCAACGGCCAGGACTACACCGCGGGCGTCGACCACGTGCCCGACGAGGTCGAGGGCTACCTCGGCATCGGCAACGCCGCGAGCGTCGCCTCCGGCCGCATCTCGTACACCTTCGGCCTCGAAGGCCCCGCGGTGACGGTCGACACGGCCTGCTCGTCCTCGCTCGTGGCCCTGCACCTGGCCGCGCAGGCCCTGCGGCAGGGCGAGTGCACCATGGCGCTCGCGGGTGGCGTCTCGGTGATGTCGACCCCGGCGACCTTCGTGGAGTTCAGCCGCCAGCGCGGCCTGGCGACCGACGGCCGCTGCAAGGCGTTCGCGGAGGCGGCGGACGGCACGGGCTGGGGCGAGGGCGTCGGCCTGCTCCTGGTCGAGCGGCTGTCCGACGCGCGCCGCAACGGCCACAAGGTCCTCGCCGTCGTACGGGGCTCCGCCGTCAACCAGGACGGCGCGAGCAACGGCCTGACCGCCCCCAACGGCCCCTCCCAGCGCCGCGTCATCCGCGCCGCCCTGGCGAACGCGGGCCTGAAGCCGGGCGACGTCGACGCCGTCGAGGCCCACGGCACCGGCACCACCCTCGGCGACCCCATCGAGGCCCAGGCCCTCCTCGCCACCTACGGCCAGGAGCGCGCGACGGCCGAGCCGCTGTGGCTCGGCTCCATCAAGTCCAACATCGGCCACACGCAGGCCGCCGCCGGTGTCGCCGGTGTGATGAAGATGGTCATGGCGATGCGCCACGGCGTCCTGCCCAAGACGCTGCACGTGGACGCCCCCACCACCGAGGTGGACTGGTCGGCGGGCGCGGTCGAGCTCCTCACCGGCGCCCGCGACTGGCCCGCGCGTGGCGACGGCACGCCCCGCCGCGCGGGCGTCTCCGCGTTCGGCGTGAGCGGCACCAACGCCCACGTCGTCGTCGAGCAGGCACCGGACGGCGAGCCCGCGCCCACCGCGGACGGCGGCGCCGCGCTCACGCCCGTGCTGCCGCTTGCCCTGTCGGCCAAGTCCCCCCAGGCCCTGCGCGAGCAGGCGGACCGGCTCCTGACCCGGCTGCGGGCGGACGTCGGCGCCGCACCGGCGGACGTCGGCCTGTCCCTCGCCACGACCCGCTCGCGCTTCGAGCACCGCGGCGTGGTGCTCGGCCGGGACCGCGAGGAACTGCTCGCTGGGCTCCAGGACCTGGCCGCCGGAGCCACCACCGGCGTGCGGGCCGTGTCCGGCCGCGCGCCGGACGGCCCGGTCCGACCCGTGTTCGTCTTCCCCGGCGAGGCCGCCGACTGGACCGACACCGTACGCGAATTGCTCGACGAATCCCCGGTGTTCGCCGCCCGCATGCGCGCGTGCGCGGACGCGCTCGCCGAGTTCGTGGACTGGAACCTGTTCGACGAGCTGGCCGGAGACCGGCTCGACCGGGCGGACGTGGCCGGGCCGGTGCTCTTCGCCGTCCTCGTGTCGCTGGCCGCCGTGTGGCGGGCGGCCGGTGTCGAGCCCGCCGCCGTGGTCGGCCACGGCGTGGGCGAGATCGCCGCGGCCTGCGTGGCCGGAGCCCTGACCCTGCGCGACGCGGCCCGCGTCGCGGCCCAGGGGGAGCAGCCCGACGAGGCCGCGCTCGCCGCCCTCGCCCCGCGCCCCGCCGACGTACCCCTGTACTCCACGACCACGGGGGAGTGGCTGACCGACAGCACCCCCATGGACGCCGGGTACTGGCGCCGCAACCAGCGGCAGGAGCCCCTCTTCGAGCAGGCCGTCACCGGTCTGCTCGCCGCGGGCCACGGCCTGTTCGCCGAGGTCGGCCCGCAGCCGGTCCTCGGTGACGCGCTGCGCGCGGCCGTCGAGGCCGACGGCCGTCCCGCGGTCGTGCTCGGCGCGCCGCGCGGCACCGAGGGCGGCACGCACCGCCTCGTGGCCGCGATCGCCGCGGCCCACGTCCACGGCGTCGAGCTGGACTGGGCGGCCCTCTTCCCGGGTGCCCGCGCCGACGTCGACCTGCCCACGTACGCCTTCCAGCACGAGCACTTCTGGCTCGTCGACGGGCGCGCCCCGGGCGGTGCGGCACAGCCCGCCACCGACGACACGGACGCCCGCTTCTGGGAGGCCGTGGAGCGCGAGGACCTTCAGCAGCTCGCCGCCGAGCTGGGGGTGGCGCCGGAGTCCACCGCCGACCTCTCTTCCGTGCTGCCCGTCCTGTCGTCGTGGCGGCGGCAGCGCCGCGAGCGGTCCACCGTCGACGCCTGGCGCTACCGCGTCACCTGGAAGCCCCTGTCCGGCGGCCTGCCCGCCCCGGCCCTCACCGGCCGCTGGCTGGTCGTCGTACCCGAGGGTGCGGCCACGCACCCGTGGACGGAGGGCGTCACCGACGCCCTGACCCGCGCCGGAGCCGAAGCCGTCGAACTCCGCGTTGCAGAAGCCGAGTTGACGCCCGAAGCCCTGGCTGAACGGCTGCGCGCGCACACGCCGGACGGGGACGCGCTGGCGGGCGTCGTCTCCCTGCTCGCCCTCGATGAGACGCCCCTCGCGGACCACCCGGCCGTGCCCGCCGGGCTCGCGGGCACCGTCGCGCTGGTGCGTGCCCTTGAGGACACCGGAGCCGAGGCCCGCCTGTGGGCCGTCTCGCACGGCGCCGTCTCCACCGGCCGCAGCGACCGCCTGACGAGCACCGCCCAGGCCCAGCTGTGGGGCCTTGGCCGCGTCGTCGCCCTGGAGCACCCCGAGCGCTGGGGCGGCCTCGTCGACCTGCCGCAGGCCCCCGACGTCCGCGCCGGGGCCCGGCTCACCGCCGTCCTCGCGGGCGTCCCCGCGACCGACGGCGACTCCGGCGCCGAGGACCAGCTCGCCGTGCGCGGCTCGGGCGTCTTCGCCCGCCGCCTCGCCCACGCACCCCTGGACACACGCCCCACGCAGGTGTGGGCGCCGCGGGGCACCGCCCTGATCACCGGCGGTACGGGCGCGCTCGGCGCGCACGTGGCCCGCTGGCTGGCCCGCGAGGGCGCCGACCACCTCGTCCTGACCAGCCGTCGCGGCCTCGACGCGCCCGGCGCCGCCGAACTGAAGGCGGAACTGGAGGACTTGGGCACGGCCGTCACCGTCGCCGCCTGCGACGTGGCGGAACGCGAAGCCGTCGTACGGCTCCTCGACGGCCTCGCGGACGACGGACACACCGTCCGCTCCGTCTTCCACGCCGCGGGCGTCAGCCCCGCCCTCGCCCTCACCGACACCACCCCCGCCGACCTCGACGAGGCGCTGGCCGCCAAGGCCGCGGGCGCCGCCCACCTCGACGACCTCCTCGCCGACGCCGAGCTCGACGCCTTCGTGCTCTTCTCGTCCATCGCCGCCGTCTGGGGCAGCGGCGGCCAGGCCGGATACGGCGCCGCCAACACCTTCCTCGACGCCCTCGCCGAGCGGCGCCGCGCCCGCGGCCTGACCGCGACCTCGCTCGCCTGGGGCGCCTGGGGCGGCACCGGCATGGCGGCCACCGCCGAGGCCGAGGAAAACCTGCGCCGCCGCGGCGTGGGGCTGCTCGTGCCGGACCTCGCCATCGGCGCGCTCGCCCAGGCCCTCGCCCTCGACGAGACCTGCCTGACCGTGGCGGACGTGGACTGGGAGCGGTTCGCACCCGCGTTCACCGCCGCCCGGCCGAGCCCCCTCCTCGGCGCCCTGCCCGAGCTGCGCCCCCGGCCGACCGGTCGCGCCACGGCCGCCGCGGCGGGCGACGCCGCGCCCCTGTCGGCGTGGGCCGCCGAGCTCGCGGGCCACCCGGAGGCCGAGCGGCAGCGCCTCGTGCTCGACCTCGTGCGGACCGAGGCGGCCGCCGCGCTCGGCTACGCGGGCGCCGAGGCCGTCGAACCCACCCGCGCCTTCCGCGAACTGGGCTTCGACTCCCTCACGGCGGTCGAGCTGCGCAACCGGCTCACCGCCGCCACCGAGGTCCAGCTGCCCGCCACCGCGGTCTTCGACCACCCGTCGCCGGACGTCCTCGCCCGCCACCTCCTGGGCGAACTCACCGGCGCCACCACCGCCGCCGCGGCCCCCGCGCCGCTGGCACAGCCCGCCGACGTCGCCGACGACCCGATCGCCATCGTGTCGATGAGCTGCCGCTTCCCCGGCGGCGCGAACACCCCCGAGGCGCTGTGGCAGCTCCTCGTCGACGGCACGGACGCCATCTCCGTCTTCCCCGCCGACCGCGGCTGGGACCTCGAAGGCGCCGCGCGCTACAAGCCCGAGGGCGGCTTCGTCTACGACGCCTCCGAGTTCGACGCCGGACTCTTCGGGATCTCCCCGCGCGAGGCCCTGGCGATGGATCCGCAGCAGCGGCTCCTCCTGGAGACCGGCTGGGAGCTGTTCGAACGCATCGGCATCGCCCCCAAGTCCCTGCGCTCCAGCTCCACCGGCGTGTTCATCGGCTCGGGCTTCCAGGGTTACGCGACCGGGCTCGACAGTGTCCCCGAAGGCGTCGAGGGACACCTGATGACCGGCACGTCCGGCAGCGTCATCTCCGGCCGCCTCGCCTACTCCTTCGGCCTGGAGGGCCCGGCCGTCACCGTCGACACGGCCTGCTCCTCCTCGCTCGTCGCCCTGCACCTGGCGGCGCAGGCGCTGCGCCAGGGCGAGTGCGACCTCGCGCTCGCGGGCGGCGTCACCGTCATGGCGACCGCGGGCGCCTTCGACGAGTTCTCCCGCCAGGGCGGACTCGCGGGCGACGGCCGCTGCAAGCCGTACGCCGAGGCCGCCGACGGCACCGGCTGGGGCGAGGGAGCGGGCCTGCTGCTCCTTGAGCGCCTGTCCGACGCGCGCCGCAACGGCCATGAAGTGCTCGCGGTCGTACGGGGCTCCGCCGTCAACCAGGACGGTGCGTCGAACGGCCTGACCGCCCCCAACGGCCCGTCCCAGCAGCGCGTCATCCTCCAGGCCCTCGCCAACGCCCACCTCGCCCCCGAGCAGATCGACGCCGTCGAGGGCCACGGCACGGGCACCGCGCTCGGCGACCCGATCGAGGCCCAAGCCCTCATCGCCACCTACGGCCAGGACCGGCCCGCCGACCAGCCGCTGCTCCTCGGCTCGGTGAAGTCCAACATCGGCCACACCCAGGCCGCCGCCGGTGTCGCCGGTGTCATCAAGATGGTCATGGCCATGCGCCACGGCGTCCTGCCCAGGACCCTGCACGTCGACCGGCCGAGCACCCACGTGGACTGGTCGGCCGGAACCGTCGAGCTGCTCACCCAGGCCCGCGACTGGCCCGACCGGGGCGGCTCGCCGCGCCGCGCGGGCGTCTCCTCGTTCGGCGTCAGCGGCACCAACGCGCACGTCGTCGTCGAACAGGCGCCCCGCCGCGGCAAGTCCACCACCGAGCCGTCCCGGCCCGCGGCCGCCGCGGGAACCGGCGTAGTGCCGTGGCAGGTCTCGGCGCGCAGCGCGGACGCCCTGCGCGCCCAGGCCGGGCGGCTGCGGGAGCGCCTCGTCGCCGACCCCGCCCTCGCCACGGACCCGGCAGCCCTCGCCGACGTGGGCTGGTCCCTCGCCACGGGCCGCTCGCTCCTCGAACACCGGGCCGTCGTCCTCGGCCGCGAGCGGGCCGACTTCCTGACCGGCCTCGACGCACTGGCCTCCGGTACGCCCTCGGGCGCCGTCGCGGGCACGGTCGTCGAGGGCCGCCTCGCCGTCCTGTTCACCGGCCAGGGCAGCCAGCGGATCGGGATGGGCCGTGAGTTGTACGAGGCCTTCCCGGTGTTCGCGGACGCCCTGGACGAGGTGTGTGCTCATATAGATCTCTGGATAGAACGTTCGCTCCAGAGCGTGATGTTCGGTGCGGACGCGGACCTGCTTGAGCAGACCGGTTACGCGCAGCCCGCGTTGTTCGCTGTCGAAGTCGCCCTCTTCCGGCTTGCGGAGTCCTTCGGTGTACGTCCGGAGATTGTCGGCGGTCATTCGATCGGTGAGCTGGCTGCGGCGTATGTGGCGGGGCTGTGGTCTCTGGAGGATGCGGCTCAACTGGTCGCGGCTCGGGGCCGGTTGATGCAGGCCCTGCCCGAGGGTGGGGCGATGCTGGCCGTGCAGGCCACGGAAGCGGACGTGCTGCCGCTGCTGTCGGACCGCGTGGGTGTGGCCGCTGTCAACGGTCCGACGCAGCTGGTGCTCTCCGGAGAGCACGCGGCTCTGGAAGGCTTGGAGGAGACCCTGCGGAATGAGGGCCGGAAGGTGAAGTGGCTGAAGGTGTCGCATGCCTTCCACTCGCCCCTGATGGACCCGGCGCTCGACGACTTCCGTAAGGTCGCGGCCAAGCTGACGTACCAGGATCCGACGCTCCCGGTGGTCTCCAACGTCACCGGTGAACTGGCTGAGCCTGCCGAGCTGAAGGACCCCGAGTACTGGGTCCGTCACATCCGTGAGGCGGTCCGCTTCCACGACGGCGTGAAGGCTCTCCAGGGGCAGGGTGTCTCGACGTTCCTGGAGTTGGGCCCCGACGCCGTCCTCACCGCGATGGCCCACGACACGGTCACGGACCCCGCCGCGCAGGCGGGCTTGATCGCCGCCGTCCGCAAGGACCGCCCCGAGCCTGACAGCTTCCTGACGGCCCTGGCGCAGCTGCACGTACGCGGCGCCGAGGTCGACTGGACCCCGCTGTACGCACCGGTCGACGCGCGGCGCCGCGTCGAGCTGCCCACGTACGCCTTCCAGCACGAGCACTACTGGCTGGAGACGGCGGCGGACGCGGACGGCCCCGTGGCGGCGGACGAGGTGGAGTCGCGGTTCTGGGAGACGGTGGAGAGCGAGGACCTCGCCGAGCTCGCCAAGACCCTGGCCGTGCCGGACGACGCACCGCTGACCGACGTCCTGCCCGCCCTCACGGCCTGGCGCAGGCAGCGGCGCGAGAGCTCGGCGCTCGACAGGTGGAGCTACCGCGAGTCCTGGACGCCGCTCACCGAGACGGCGGCCGGTGACCTCACGGGCACCTGGCTCCTCGTCGTGCCGGAGGGCCGCGCGGACGCGCCGTGGAGCACGGCCGTCGCCGACCTCACGGCCGAGCGCGGCGTGCGCCTCACCATCGTGGAGGTGCCCGGCCACGCCACCGACCGCCACACCGTCGCGGAACTCCTGCGCGCGGCGGCCGGAGCCACCGCCCAGGACTTCGACGGCGTACTGTCGCTGCTCGCCGCCGACGAAACCGCCGACGAACCCACCCACAGGGCGGCCGACGGCGACGTCGCGCTCGCCCTCGCGCTGATCCAGGCCCTTGGCGACGCGGGCGTCGACGCACCCCTGTGGTGCGCGACGCGCGACGCCGTCGCCGTGGGCGCCGCCGACGGCCACACCGCTCCGGAGCGGGCCGCGCTGTGGGGCCTCGGCCGCGTCGCCGCCCTGGAGTACCCCGAGCGCTGGGGCGGCCTCGTCGACCTGCCCGAGGCGGCGGACACCGCGGCCGTGGCCCGGCTCGCCCGCGTCCTCGGCGGCGCCTGGGCCGGTGAGGACCAGGTGGCGGTGCGCGGCTCCGGCGCGTTCGTGCGCCGCGTGGTGCGCGCGCCCCTCGACGACGCGCACGCCACCGGCTGGACCCCGCGCGGCACCGTGCTCGTCACCGGCGGTACCGGCGCCCTGGGCGGGCACGTGGCGCGCTGGCTGGCTCGCGAGGGCGCCGAGCACCTGGTGCTCACCAGCCGTCGTGGCGCCGAGGCGCCCGGCGCCGAGGAACTCCGGGCCGAACTGGAGGAGTCGGGCGTCCGCGTGACCCTCGCGGCCTGCGACGCCGCCGACCGCGACGCGCTCGCCCGCGTCCTCGACGACGTCCACGCCGACGCGCCGCTCACCGCCGTGTTCCACGCGGCGGGCGTCCTCGACGACGGCGTCCTCGACGGGATGACCGCCGAGCGGTTCGCCACCGTCTTCCGCGCCAAGGCCGAGTCGGCCCGGAACCTGGACGAGCTGACCGCGGGCCTCGACCTGTCGGCGTTCGTGCTCTTCTCGTCCTTCGCCGGAGTGGCAGGCGGCCCCGGACAGGGCAGCTACGCCGCCGCCAACGCCTTCCTCGACGGGCTCGCGCACGCCCGCAGGGCCCGGGGCCTGACCGCCACCTCCGTGGCGTGGGGCCCGTGGGCGGGCAGCGGCATGGCCGCCGAGGGCGTCGCCGCCGAGCGGCTGCGCGGCGGGATGATCCCGCCGCTCGACCCGGACCAGGCCGTCGCGGCCCTCCACCGGCTCCTGGCCCACGACCGCACGGCCGTGCTGGTCGCCGACATCGACTGGCCGCAGTACGCGCCCGCGTTCACCACGGTCCGGCCGAGCAGGCTCTACGCCGAACTGCCGGAGGTACGGCGCCTCTCCAGTGCCGTCACCGAGGGCGGCACCGGGCAAGGGGCCACAGGCGCGACCCCGGACCTGGCGGCGCGGCTCGCCGCCCTGGGCAGGCCCGAGCAGGAGCGGCTGCTGCTCGACCTGGTCTGCGAGCAGGTCGCGGCCGTACTCGGCTACAGCGGCGCGGCGGCCGTCGAACCCACCCGCGCCTTCCGCGAGCTGGGCTTCGACTCCCTCACCGCCGTCGAACTGCGCAACCGCGTCAACGCCCTCACCGGCCTGGTCCTGCCCGCCACGGTGGTCTTCGACCACCCGACGCCCACGGCCCTTGCCGACTGCCTGCGCACCGAACTCGCCCCCGACGCCGCCGACCCCGCGGCCCTGCTGCTCGGCGACCTGGACCGGCTCGAAGGCAGCCTCGCCGCCGTCGGATCGGCCGACGAGATCACCCGTACGAAGGTGGCGGTGCGGCTCCAGGCGGCGCTCGACCGCTGGAAGAACGGCGCCGCCGTCGGCGGGGGTGCCTCCGGCGCGGCCGACGACAGCGGCACCGGCGGCGACGTCAGCGAGCAACTGGCGTCCGCGAGCGACGACGAGATGCTCGAATTCATCAAGAAGCAACTCGGCAGGGGTTGAAAGGACCGGTAGCTTTGGGTAACGGTAGTTAATTGAACTGACAGCCCCTATCCGCCCCCTTTATCGCACCCGCCTCCGGCCGCATTTCGCGGAAATCCGGTAGGGGCGGGTAGGGGGAGGGTAGGGGTTGTTGGTCTTATAGCGCCCTCATAGCGTCATCGAGAAAACGGCTGCGGACAGGTCCGTTGTATGCCAGCAGGTGCGGCACACGTCCTGAACAGGTGACATTTGATGGCGAATGAAGAGACGCTGCGCGACTATCTCAAGTGGGTTTCGGCGGACCTGCATCAGACGCAGCAACGTCTGAAGGACGTCGAGGCCGCTGCGCAGGAGCCCATCGCGATAACCGCGATGAGCTGCCGATTCCCCGGCGGTGTGGGCGGCCCGGAAGATCTGTGGCGACTGCTCGCCGACGGGCGCGACGCCATTTCGGGGCTGCCCACCGACCGCAACTGGGACCTGGACTCGCTCTACGACCCGGATGGAGCCGGAAAGCAGGGCACCAGCTCCACGGCCCACGGTGGATTCCTGGACCGGGTCGCCGAATTCGACGCGGCGTTCTTCGGCATATCCCCGCGCGAGGCCCTGGCGATGGACCCGCAGCAGCGGCTCCTCCTGGAGACCGCGTGGGAGGCGTTCGAGCGCGCGGGCATCGACCCCGCGACGGTCCGCGGCAGCCGCACCGGCGTGTTCGTCGGCACCAACGGCCAGGACTACGCCCCGCTCCTCTTCGAAGCCGAGGAGGACGTCGAAGGCTATGTGAGCACCGGCAACGCGGCCGCCGTCGAGTCCGGCCGCATCGCCTACACCCTCGGCCTCGAAGGCCCCGCCCTCACCGTCGACACGGCCTGCTCCTCGTCCCTGGTCGCCCTGCACCTCGCCGTGCAGGCGCTGCGGCAGGGCGAGTGCGGCATGGCCCTCGTGGCGGGCGTCACCGTCATCTCCACGCCCGGCGTGTTCACCGAGTTCAGCCGCCAGCAGGGCCTGGCCGCCGACGGCCGCTGCAAGGCGTTCGCCGCCGCCGCCGACGGCACCGGCTGGGGCGAGGGCGTCGGCATGCTCCTCGTCGAGCGCCTCTCCGACGCGCGCCGCGCGGGCCGCCCCGTCCTCGCGGTCGTCCGCGGCTCCGCCATCAACCAGGACGGCGCCAGCAACGGCCTCACTGCCCCCAACGGGCCCTCCCAGCAGCGCGTCATCATGCAGGCCCTCGCCAACGCCCGCCTCACGGCCGCCGACGTGGACGCCGTCGAGGCCCACGGCACGGGCACCACGCTGGGCGACCCGATCGAGGCCCAAGCCCTGCTGGCCACGTACGGCCAGGAGCGGCCCGAGGGCGGACAGCCCCTGTGGCTGGGCTCCATCAAGTCCAACATCGGCCACACCCAGGCCGCCGCGGGCGTCGCGGGCCTCATGAAGATGGTCCTGGCCATGCGCCACGGCGTCCTGCCGCGGACCCTGCACGTGGACGAGCCCTCGCCCGAGGTCAACTGGACGGCGGGCGCCGTCGAACTCCTCACGGAGGCCCGGGAGTGGGCCGCGCGCGAGGACGGCGGCCCGCGCCGCGCGGGCATCTCCTCCTTCGGCGTCAGCGGCACCAACGCCCACGTCATCGTGGAGCAGGCGCCGCCCGCCGAGGAGCCGACGGTCGAAGAGGCCTCCGCGACGCCCGTGATCCCGGGCGTGGTGCCCCTCGCCCTCTCCGCGAAGACGCCCGAGGCGCTCCACGCCCAGGCGGGCCGACTGCACGCCCATCTCCTCGCCCACCCCGAGTCCGGCACCGACGACCTGGCCTGGACGCTCGCCGTGGCCCGCTCCCGGTTCGAGCACCGGGGCGTCGTCCTCGGGCGCGACCGGGAGGAACTCCTCGCGGGTCTTGAGCGGCTTGCCGACGGTGATGGTGCTCTCACGGGCCGTGCGCTGGGTGGCGTGGTCCGTCCGGTGTTCGTGTTCCCGGGGCAGGGGTCGCAGTGGGCCGGGATGGCGCGCGAACTTCTCGACGATTCTCCGGTGTTCGCGGAGCGGATGCGGGAGTGCGCGGATGCGCTGTCGGAGTTCGTGGACTGGGACCTGCTTGAGGAGCTGGGCGGCGACCGGTTCGACCGTGTCGACGTGGTTCAGCCTGTGCTCTTTGCGGTGATGGTGTCGCTGGCTGCGGTGTGGCAGGCGGCTGGTGTGGAGCCTGCCGCTGTGGTGGGTCACAGTCAGGGTGAGATCGCTGCCGCGTGCGTGGCGGGTGCCCTGTCGCTGCGGGATGCCGCCCGCGTGGTGGCGCTGCGGAGCCTGGCGATTCGCGAGCTGTCCGGTAAGGGCGGCATGGTGTCGGTGCCGCTGCCCGAGGCCGAGGTCCGTGAGCTGATCGCGGGCTGGGAGGGCCGGATTGAGGTCGCGGCCGTCAACGGCCCGGCCCAGGTGGTTGTCTCTGGCGAGCCCGAGGCCCTCGAAGAGCTGGTCGCGCAGTGCGTGGGCCAGGACATTCGCGCCCGTACGATTCCGGTGGACTACGCGTCGCATTCGTCGTACGTGGAGGAGATCGAGGCGCAGATCGGCCAGGCGCTGGAAGGCGTGAGTCCGCAGGCCGCCGAGGTCCCGCTGTACTCGACGCTCACCGGTGCCTGGCTGTCCGATGACACCCTGATGGACGCGGGTTACTGGTATCGCAACCTGCGCCAGACGGTCCTCTTCGAGCATGCCACCCGCGGCCTCCTCGCTGAAGGCCATGGTCTGTTCCTGGAGATGAGCCCGCACCCGGTCCTGACGGTCCCGGTGCAGGCCACCATCGACGCGACCGACAGCCCGGCCGCCACCCTCGGCTCGCTCCGGCGCGACGAGGGCGGCGCCGACCGCCTCGCGGCCTCGCTCGCCGAAGCCCACGTGCACGGTGCCGAACTGGACTGGAAGGCCCTCCTCCCCGGCGCCCGCGCCACCATCGACCTGCCCACCTACCCCTTCCAGCGCGAGCGCTACTGGCCGAAGGCCGCCCCGGCGGGCGCCGGTGACGTGGTGTTCGCGGGGCTGCGTGCCGCCGGGCACCCGCTGCTCGGGGCCGCCGTGTCGCTCGCGGGCGCGGAGGGGCACCTCTTCACGGGGCGGCTCTCGACGCAGACCCACCCCTGGCTCGTGGACCACGCGGTGGACGGCGCGATCCTGCTGCCCGGCACCGCGTACGTCGAACTCGCCCTGCGCGCGGGCGACGAGGTCGGCTGCGGCCACCTCGAAGAGCTGACCCTGGAAGCCCCACTCGTCGTTCCGGAGCAGGGCGCCGTCCAGCTCCAGATCTCCGTGGGCGGCCCCGACGGGTCCGGGCGGCGCGAGCTGAGCCTGTTCGCGCGCCCGCAGGACGACGCCGACGACACCCCCTGGACGCGGCACTTCACCGGCAGCCTGCTGCCCACTGCCCCCGCGGAGTCGTCCGCGGCGGCCGCGGAGCTGGCGGCGTGGCCGCCCGCGCGGGCCGAACGCCTCGACGTGTCCGACCTGTACGAGCGTCTCACGGCCAACGGCCACGGCTACGGCCCGCTCTTCCAGGGCCTGCGCGCCGCCTGGCGCCGGGGCGACGACGTCTACGCGGAGATCGAACTCCCGCAGGAGGCGCACGCCGACACGGAGGCCTTCGGCCTGCACCCGGCGCTCTTCGACGCCGCGCTGCACGCGATCGGCCTCGGTGACTTCATCGAGCGGACCGACCGCGCGCACCTGCCGTTCGTCTGGTCGGACGTCACCCTGCACGCCACCGGCGCGACCACCCTGCGGGTGCGCGTGACCTCGGCGGGCACGGACACCGTGGCCGTGCTGGCCGCCGACGCCACCGGGCAGCCCGTGGTCTCCGTAGGGTCCCTCGCGCTGCGCGCCCTGTCCGAGGAGCAGCTGACCGGCGGGCCCCGCCTCGACGCGCTCTTCCAGGTGGAGTGGACGCCCGTCGACGCCCCGGCGACGACGGACGAGCAGCGCGCCTCCGTAGCGCTCCTGGGCGACGACGCCTCCGGCGCACCGCTCTCCGCGCGGCGGACGTACGCCGACCTGGACGCCCTCACCGCCGCGCTCGACGAGGGCGCCGACCTGCCCGCGACCGTGCTCCTGCCACTGTTCCCGGAGAGCCCGTCCGCCGCTGGGGCCCCTGGCGCGGTCGAACTCGACGCCGTACGACCCCTGTTGGCGCGTGCGCTCGACGCCGTGCAGGGCTGGCTCGGTGACGAGCGGTTCGAAGCGTCCCGCCTCGCCGTGGTGACGCGCGGCGCCGTCGCGGCGGGCACCGACGCGCCGGACCCCGTGGCCGCCGCCGTCTGGGGCCTGCTGCGCTCGGCGCAGTCCGAGCACCCGGACCGCTTCGTCCTGCTCGACCTCGACCCGGCCGGGGCCGACGACGCCCTGGTGGCCGCCGCGCTCGCCACCGACGAGCCCGAACTCGCGCTCCGCGAGGGCGCGCTGCGCGCCCCGCGCCTGACCCGCGTACCGCTGCCGGAGACCACGGAGGCCGCAGAGGCCTCGTGGGGCGACGGCACCGTCCTGATCACCGGCGGCACGGGCACCCTGGGCGGCCTGGTGGCCCGCCACCTCGTGACCCGGCACGGCGTACGCGACCTGCTCCTCGTCTCGCGCCGGGGCGAGGCCGCGCCCGGTGCCGCCGCGCTCCGCGCGGAACTGGAGGAGGCGGGCTCCCGCGTGCGGCTCGCCGCCTGCGACACGGCCGACCGGGCCGCGCTCGCCGCCCTCCTGGACGAGACCGGCGCCGGGCTCTCGGCGGTCGTGCACGTGGCCGGTGCCCTGGACGACGGCGTGGTCACCGCCCTGACGCCCGAGCGCCTGGACACCGTCCTGCGGCCGAAGGCCGACGCGGCGCTGCACCTGCACGAGCTGACGGCGGGCCTGAACCTCTCCGCCTTCGTCCTGTTCTCCTCGGCCGCCGGTGTCTTCGGCACCCCCGGCCAGGCCAACTACGCGGCCGCCAACGCCTTCCTCGACGCCCTGGCCCACCGTCGCAGGGCCCAGGGCCTGCCCGCGACCTCCCTCGCCTGGGGCCTGTGGGCCCAGGCCAGCGAGATGACCGCCCACCTGGGCGCGGGCGAACTCGACCGCAGGACGCGTGCCGGAGCGGCCCCCCTCACCAGCGCCGAGGGCCTCGCCCTCTTCGACGCCGCCCACGCCGCGGACCACCCCCTGACCGTGCCGGTCCGCCTGGACCTCGCGGGCCTGCGTGCCCGGGCCGCGTCCGACGGCGTGCCGCCGCTGCTGCGCACCCTGGTCCGCGCGCCCCAGCGGCGCACCGCGGCCGGGGCCGGGCAGCAGGAGGGCTCCGCCCTCGCCCAGCACATCGCGGCCCTGCCGGAGGCGGACCGCGAGGAGGAAGTCCTCACGCTGGTGCGCGGCCACGCCGCCGCCGTCCTCGGCTACCCGTCCGCCGACGCCATCGCGCCCGACCGCGCCTTCCGCGAGGTCGGCTTCGACTCGCTCACCGCCGTCGAACTGCGCAACCGCCTCACCGCCGCGACGGGCCTGCGCCTGCCCGCGACGCTCGCCTTCGACTACCCGGCCGCCACCGTCCTCGCCCGCCACATCCTCGAAGAGCTCCTGGGCACGGCCGCGGCGGCCCGGCCGCGGGGCGCGGCCCTGACGACGGCGGGCGCGGCCCCCGAGGACGACGACCCCATCGTGATCGTCTCCATGAGCTGCCGCTACCCGGGCGGCGTCACCACTCCCGAGGACCTCTGGCGCCTGGCCGCCGACGGCGTCGACGCCATCGGCGACCTGCCCGCCGACCGGGGCTGGGACGTCGACGCGCTCTACGACCCCGACCCGGACAGCGCCGGTTCTTTCTACACGCGCGAGGGCGGCTTCCTCTACGACGCCGCCGACTTCGACCCGGCCTTCTTCGGCATCTCGCCGCGCGAGGGCCTGTCGATCGACCCCCAGCAGCGGCTCCTCCTGGAGACCACCTGGGAGGCGTTCGAGCGCGCGGGCATCGACCCGGCGACGGCGCGCGGCAGCGCGACCGGCGTGTTCGTCGGCGTCATGTACAACGACTACGCCACCCACCTCCTGAGCGCCCCCGGCGGCCTCGACGACCTGGAGGGCTACGTCGGCAACGGCAGCGCCGCGAGCGTCGCCTCCGGCCGCATCTCGTACACCTTCGGCCTCGAAGGCCCCGCCGTGACCGTCGACACGGCCTGCTCGTCCTCCCTGGTCGCCCTGCACCTGGCGGCGCAGGCCCTGCGCCAGGGCGAGTGCGACATGGCCCTCGCGGGCGGCGTCGCCGTCATGTCGACCCCCGGTACGTTCATCGAGTTCAGCCGCCAGCGCGGGCTCGCCGCCGACGGCCGCTGCAAGTCCTTCGCGGCCGCCGCCGACGGCACCGGCTGGGGCGAGGGCGTCGGACTGCTGCTCCTGGAGCGCCTGTCCGACGCCCGCCGCAAGGGCCACCGGGTCCTGGCGGTCGTCCGTGGTTCCGCCGTCAACCAGGACGGCGCCAGCAACGGCCTCACCGCCCCCAACGGCCCGTCCCAGCAGCGCGTGATCCGCGCCGCCCTCGCCAACGCCGGGCTCTCCACGGAGGACGTGGACGCGGTCGAGGCCCACGGCACGGGCACCACGCTGGGTGACCCGATCGAGGCGCAGGCCCTCATCGCGACGTACGGCAAGGAGCGTCCGGCCGAGCGTCCGCTGTGGCTGGGTTCGCTGAAGTCGAACATCGGGCACACGCAGGCCGCCGCCGGTGTCGCCGGGGTCATCAAGATGGTCATGGCGATGCGGAACGGAGTACTCCCGCAGACCCTGCACGTGGACGAGCCGACCCCGCAGGTGGACTGGTCCGAGGGCGCCGTCGAGCTGCTGACGGAGGCCCGTGAGTGGGCCGAGCGGGACGGTGGCGGCCCCCGGCGCGCGGGCGTCTCCTCCTTCGGCGTGAGCGGCACCAACGCCCACGTCATCGTGGAGCAGGCCCCGCCCGCCGAGGAGCCGACGGTCGAAGAGGCCTCCGCGACGCCCGTGCTCCCGGGCGTGGTGCCCCTCGCCCTCTCCGCGAAGACCCCCGAGGCGCTGCGGGCCCAGGCGGCCCGGCTGCGCGCCCACCTCCTCGCGGACACCGAGCCGGTCCTCGGCGACCTGGCCTGGACGCTCGCCTCGGCCCGCTCGCGGTTCGAGCACCGGGGCGTCGCCCTCGGCCGCGACCGGGACGAAATCCTCGCCGCCCTTGAGCGGCTCGCCGAGGGCGAGGGCGCCGCTCAGGGCGTGGTCACCGGGCGCGCGCTGGGCGGGACGGTCCGTCCGGTGTTCGTGTTCCCGGGGCAGGGTTCGCAGTGGGCCGGGATGGCGCGTGAACTGCTCGATGAGTCGCCGGTGTTCGCGGAGCGGATGCGTGAATGCGCGGACGCGCTGTCGGAGTTCGTGGGCTGGGAGCTCCTTGAGGAGTTGGGCGGCGACCGGTTCGACCGTGTCGACGTGGTTCAGCCGGTGCTCTTCGCGGTGATGGTGTCGCTGGCTGCTGTCTGGCAGGCGGCTGGGGTGAAGCCTGCGGCTGTCGTCGGTCACAGTCAGGGTGAGATCGCTGCCGCGTGCGTCGCGGGTGCCCTGTCCCTGCGGGACGCGGCCCGCGTCGTCGCGCTGCGGAGCCTGGCGATTCGTGAGCTGTCGGGTAAGGGCGGCATGGTGTCGGTGCCGTTGCCCGAGGCCGACGTACGGGAGCTGCTGACGGCGTGGGGTGACCGCGTCTCGGTCGCCGCCGTCAACGGCCCCACCCAGGTCGTGGTGTCCGGCGAGCCGGAGGCCCTGGAAGAGCTGGTCGCGCAGTGCGTCGACCAGGACATTCGCGCTCGTACGATCCCCGTGGACTACGCGTCGCACTCCTCGTACGTGAAGGAGATCGAGGCCCAGATCGGCCAGGCGCTGGAAGGTGTGAGTCCGCAGGCCGCCGAGGTCCCGCTGTACTCCACGCTCACCGGCTCGTGGCTGGATGTCCCCATGGACGCGGGTTACTGGTACCGCAACCTGCGCCAGACGGTCCTGTTCGAGCACGCCACCCGCGGCCTGCTCGCCGAGGGCCACGGCCTGTTCCTGGAAATGAGCCCCCACCCGGTCCTGACGGTCCCGGTACAGGCGACGATCGACGCGACCGACAGTCAGGCCGCCACTCTCGGTTCACTCCGCCGCGACGAGGGCGGTGCAGCCCGCCTCACGGCCTCGCTCGCCGAAGCCCACGTCCACGGCGCCGAACTGGACTGGAAGGCCCTCCTGCCCGGCGCGCGTATCGTCGCCGACCTGCCCACCTACGCCTTCCAGCGGCAGCACTACTGGCCCGAGTTCGCGGACGCGGACGACGCCGAACCGCTCGCCGTGGACGAGGTGGAGTCCCGGTTCTGGGAGGCCGTCGAGCGCGAGGACCTGGAGCGGCTCGCCGCCGAGCTGGAGGTGGCGGACGGCTCCGCCGCCGAACTCGGCGCCGTCCTCCCGCTGCTCTCCTCCTGGCGGCGGCAGCGCCGCGAGCGGTCCGAGATCGACGCCTGGCGCTACGCCGTGACCTGGAAGCCGCTGGCGAACAACGCCCTGTCGACGTCCGCCCTGTCCGGGCGGTGGCTGGTCGTCCTGCCCGAGAGCGCGGCGGACCACCCGTGGACGGCGGGCGCCAGCGACGCCCTGGCCCGGGCTGGCGCGCACGCGGTGGAACTGCGGCTCACAGACGCGGAGTTGACGCGTGAGGCGCTGGCCTCCCGGCTGCGGGAGTTCGCCGGTGCGGAGTTCGCCGGGGTGGTGTCGCTGCTCGGCTTCGAGGAGTCGGCGCACGCGGAGCACGCGGGCGTACCTGCCGCGCTGGCCGGGACGGTGGCCCTGGTGCAGGCCCTCGGTGACGCGGGGATCGCGGCGCGGCTCTGGGCGGTGACCCGGGGTGCCGTGTCGACCGGCCGCAGCGACCGCGTGGAGAGCCCGGCGCAGGCCCAGTTGTGGGGCCTCGGCCGGGTCGTGGCCCTGGAGTACCCGGAGCGCTGGGGCGGTCTGATCGATCTGCCGCAGGCGTACGACACCCGGGCGGGCGCGCGCTTCACGGCCGCCCTCGCGGGAATCGAGGACGAGGACCAGCTCGCCGTGCGCGGCTCCGGCGTCGCCGTACGCCGCCTCGTGCGGTCCGAGCCCACCGCCCAGGCCAAGCCCTGGACCCCGCGCGGCACGGCCCTGATCACCGGCGGTACGGGCGCGATCGGCGGGCATGTGGCGCGCTGGCTGGCCCGCGAGGGCGCCGAACACCTGGTGCTCACCAGCCGCCGCGGCCTCGACGCGCCCGGCGCGGTCGAACTCCGGGCGGAGCTTGAGGAGTTGGGGGCCGAGGTCACCGTCGCCGCCTGTGACGTGGCCGACCGGGAGGCCGTCGTACGCCTCCTCGACGCACTGGCCGCCAAGGGCCACACCCTGCGGTCCGTCTTCCACACGGCGGGTGTCGGGCAGACGCAGCCGCTGGACGGCATGTCCGCCGCCGACATCGCCGAGGTGTTCGGCGCGAAGACGGCGGGCGCCGCGCACCTCGACGAGCTGCTCGACTCCGAGGAGCTCGACGCGTTCGTGCTCTTCTCGTCGAACTCCGGCGTGTGGGGCGGCGGCGGTCAGGGCGCCTACGCGGCCGCCAACGCCTACCTCGACGCCCTCGCCGAATCCCGCCGGGCCCGCGGCCTGCCCGCCACCTCCGTCGCCTGGGGCCTGTGGGCTGGCGGCGGCATGGCCGGGGACGAGGGCACCGAGCACCTGCGCCGCCGCGGCCTCGCGGCGATGGCGCCGGAGCGGGCGATCGCCGCACTCGCCGGGGCCGTCGCGCACGACGAGACGTTCGTGGCCGTGGCCGACGTGGACTGGGAGCGGTTCGCGCCCTCGTTCACGTCGGTGCGGCCCAGCGCCCTCATCGGCGACCTGCCGGAGGCGCGCCGCGCGCTCGCCGAGCCCGACGAGGCCCGGTCCGGCACGGGCAAGCAGGGCGCCCCGGGCTCCGAGTGGGCCGAGCGGCTCGCCGGTCTCGCGGCGGCGGAGCAGGAGCGGCAACTCCTCGACCTCGTACGCGGGCAGGCAGCCGCCGTGCTCGGCTACGCGGGCGCCGAGGCGGTCGAGCCGACGCGCGCCTTCCGCGAGCTGGGCTTCGACTCGCTGACCGCAGTCGAGGTCCGCAACCGGCTCGCTGCGGCCACCGGCCTGAAGCTGCCCACGACCCTCGTCTTCGACTACCCGACGTCCGCCGTCCTCGCCGGATACCTGCGCACGCAGTTGGTGGGGGAGTCCGAGGCCGCCCCGGTCGCGGCCGGGCGCGCGGCGGACGTCGACGACGACCCGATCGCCATCGTCTCCATGAGCTGCCGCTACCCGGGCGGGGTCACCAGCCCCGAGGCCCTGTGGCACCTGCTCGCCGAGGGCGCGGACGCGATGTCCGACTTCCCCGGCGGCCGCGGCTGGGACCTCGACGCCCTCTACGACGCCGACCCCACCAGCCGTGGCACCAGCTACGCCCGGCAGGGCGGATTCCTCTACGACGCCGACCAGTTCGACCCCGTCTTCTTCGGCATCTCGCCGCGCGAGGCCCTCGCCATGGACCCGCAGCAGCGGCTCCTCCTGGAGACCTCCTGGGAGCTGTTCGAGCGCGCGGGCATCGACCCTGCGACCCTGCACGGCAGCCAGGCGGGCGTGTTCGTCGGCGCCTCCTCGCAGGGCTACGGCTCCGGCCTGCGCGAGACTCCTGAAGGCGTCGAGGGCTACCTCCTGGCGGGCGGCGCGACGAGCGTCATCTCCGGCCGCCTGGCCTACTCGTTCGGCCTTGAGGGCCCGGCGGTGACCGTCGACACGGCCTGCTCGTCCTCGCTGGTCGCCATGCACCTGGCGGCGCAGGCCCTGCGCCAGGGCGAGTGCGACCTCGCGCTCGCCGGTGGCGTGGCCGTCATGTCCAACCCCGGTGCCTTCATCGAGTTCAGCCGCCAGCGCGGCTTGGCCGCTGACGGCCGTTGCAAGGCCTTCGCGGAGGCGGCGGACGGCACCGGCTGGGGCGAGGGCGTCGGCCTGCTCCTCCTTGAACGCCTCTCCGACGCCCGCCGCAAGGGCCACACGGTCCTCGCGGTCCTCCGTGGCTCCGCCGTCAACCAGGATGGCGCCAGCAACGGCCTGACCGCCCCCAACGGCCCCTCCCAGCAGCGCGTCATCCGTGCCGCCCTCGCCAACGCGGGCCTCACCGCCGCCGATGTCGACGCCGTCGAGGCCCACGGCACGGGCACCACCCTGGGCGACCCCATCGAGGCACAGGCCCTCCTCGCCACCTACGGCCAGGAGCGCCCGGCCGAGCGGCCCCTGTGGCTCGGCTCGGTGAAGTCCAACATCGGTCACACCCAGTCCGCCGCCGGTGTCGCCGGTGTCATCAAGATGATCCTCGCCATGCGCGAGGGCGTCCTGCCGCAGACGCTGCACGTCGACCGCCCGAGCACCCACGTCGACTGGTCGGTGGGTGCCGTCGAACTCCTCACGGAAGCCCGTGAGTGGACCGAGCGCGGGGACGCGCCGCGCCGCGCGGGCATCTCGTCCTTCGGCGTCAGCGGCACCAACGCCCATGTGATCGTGGAGCAGGCGCCCGCTGAGGAGCCGACGGAGGCCGCCGTGCCGGTCGCACCGGTCACGGCCGTGCCGTGGCTGGTGTCGGCGCGCAGCGCGGACGCGCTCCGGGCGCAGGCCGAGCGCCTGCGCGTGCACGTGGCCGACCATGACGAGCTCGACCCGGTCGACGTGGGCTGGTCGCTCCTGTCGGGCCGTGCGGTGCACGAGCACCGGGCGGTGGTCTTCGGCCGGGAGCGGGAGGAGTTCCTGTCCGGCCTCGAAGCACTCGTGCCCGGGGCGGTGGTCGAAGGCCGCCTCGGCGTGCTCTTCACCGGCCAGGGCAGCCAGCGCATCGGCATGGGCCGCGAGCTGTACGAAACCTTCCCGGTGTTCGCGGACGCGCTGGATGAGGTGTGCTTCCATATTGACCAGTGGATAGAACGTTCGCTCCAGAGCGTGATGTTCGGTGCGGACGCGGACCTCCTTGAGCAGACCGGTTACGCCCAGCCCGCGCTGTTCGCCGTCGAGGTCGCGCTCTACCGTCTCGCGGAGTCCTTCGGTGTACGTCCGGAGATTGTCGGCGGGCATTCGATCGGTGAGCTGGCGGCCGCGTACGTAGCCGGGCTGTGGTCGCTTGAGGATGCGGCTCAACTGGTCTCGGCACGTGGGCGGTTGATGCAGGCCCTCCCGGAGGGCGGGGCGATGCTGGCCGTGCAGGCCACGGAAGCGGATGTGCTGCCCCTCCTGACGGACCGTGTGGGTGTGGCGGCGGTGAACGGCCCTGCTCAGCTGGTGCTCTCCGGTGACCGCGCGACTCTTGAGGGCCTGGAGCAGACCCTGCGCGATCAGGGCCGGAAGGTGAAGTGGCTGAAGGTCAGCCACGCCTTCCACTCGCCGCTGATGGACCCGGCGCTGGATGACTTCCGTAAGGTCGCGGCCCAGTTGACGTACCAGGAGCCGACGCTCCCGGTCGTCTCCAATCTCACCGGTGAGCTGGCGGATCCCGCCGAGTTGAAGGACCCGGAGTACTGGGTGCGGCACGTCCGTGAGGCGGTCCGGTTCCACGACGGTCTGAAGGCGTTCCAGGGGCAGGGTGTCTCGACGTTCCTGGAGCTGGGCCCCGACGCGGTGCTCACCGCGATGGCCCACGACACGTTCACCGAGCCCACCGCGCAGGCGGGCTTGGTCGCGGCTGTCCGCAAGGACCGCTCGGAGGCCGACACGTTCCTGAGGGCCCTCGCGCAGCTGCACGTACGCGGCATCGAGGTCGACTGGGCGCCGCTGTACGCCCCGGTCGAGTCGCGGCGCCGCGTCGAGCTGCCCACCTACGCCTTCCAGCACCAGAGCTACTGGCTCCGGCAGAGCGCGGGCGCGGCCGACGTCGAGTCCGCCGGGCTGGTGTCGGCGGGGCACCCGCTGCTGGGCGCCGGGATGCCGCTGGCGGACTCGGACGGCTACCTCTTCACCGGGCGTCTGTCCCTGGCCGCCCAGCCGTGGCTGGCCGACCACGCGGTGGCCGGACGCGTGCTGCTGCCGGGCACGGCCTTCGTGGAGCTGGCCACGTACGCGGGCGGCCAGATCGGCCACGGCGTACTCGACGAGCTGACGCTCGGCGCACCCCTGGTGCTGCCCGAGCGCGGCAGCATCCAAGTGCAGCTGCGCGTCGAGGCCCCCGACGACACCGGGCGCAGGGCCCTCAGTCTGCACTCGCGGCCGGAGCCGGGCGACGGCGCCGAAGGCCTGTCGGCCGACGCCTGGACCAAGAACGCCACCGGCACCCTGACCGAGTCCGCCGCGGACGCGCCCGCCGCGTCCGACGACCTGACGTCCTGGCCGCCCCGCGACGCGGAGCCGCTCGCCGTCGACGGGCTCTACGAGGAACTGTCCGCGGCGGGCTACGACTACGGGCCGGTGTTCCAGGGGCTGCGTGCCGCCTGGCGGCGCGGCGACGAGGTGTTCGCCGAGGTCGCGCTGGAGGAGGACGAGCAGACGCAGGCCGGTTCCTTCGGCCTGCACCCGGCGATCCTCGACGCTGCCCTGCACGCCCGGGCCGCCGGTGCGGCGGCACGGACGGAGTCCGGCACGGAACCGGCCACCGGCGGGCTGCCCTTCACCTGGACCGGCGTCACCGTGCACGCCACGGGCGCCGCCGCGGTCCGCGTCCGGCTCGCCCCGAACGGCACGGACGGCGTCTCCCTGGACGTCGCGGACACCACGGGCACACCGGTCGCCTCGGTCGACGCGCTGGTCTTCCGGCCCATGTCGAAGGAGCTCATCGAGCGGATGAGCGGCCAGCACCCGCACGCGGACTCCGTCTTCCACGTCGAGTGGAAGCCGCAGGCCCTGACGGCGGCCGAGCCGGTGGCGTTCACTTCGTACGAGGAGCGGTACGCCGGTGGTGAGGAGTCGGCGGCCGTGGTGTGGCAGGCCGGTGCGTCCGGTGCCTCCGGTGGTGAGCCGCAGGCCGAGGCCGTGTCGGCGCGCCTCGCCGAGGCGCTGGGTGTCGTACAGGGCTGGCTGGCCGACGAGCGGTCGGCGTCCTCGCCCCTCGTCGTCGTCACGCGCGGCGCGGTGGCGGCCGGTGCGGCGGTGCCGGATCCGGTGGGCGCCGCCGTGTGGGGCCTGGTGCGTTCGGCGCGCTCGGAGCACCCGGGCCGCTTCGTCCTCGTGGACACCGACACCGATGGGGGAACCGGGATCGACGCGTCCGTGCTCGGCGCCGTCCTGGCGTCGGGCGAGCCGGAGGCGGCCGTCCGGGGCGACTCGCTCTGGGTTCCCAGGCTCTCCCGGGTCGCGCCCCCAGTCACCGACGGCACCCCGTGGGGCCAGGGCTCCGTCCTGGTGACGGGCGCGTTCGGCGGCCTGGGGCGGGTCGTGGCACGGCACCTGGCCGAGCGCCACGGCGTGCGCGACCTGCTGCTCGTCTCCCGCAGGGGAGAGGCGGCGGTCGGTGCCGGTGAACTGCGCGACGAACTCCAGGCGCTCGGCACCCAGGTGACGGTCGCCGCGTGCGACATCGCCGACCGGGACGCCATCGCCGCGCTCCTCGACGAGCACGGCGCGGACCTCTCGGCGGTCGTCCACGTGGCAGGCGTCCTGGACGACGGCGTGGTCACGTCCCTCACTCCGGAGCGGGTGCGGTCGGTGCTGCGGCCGAAGGTGGACGCGGCGCTGCACCTGCACGAGCTGACCGCGGGGCTCGACCTGTCGGCGTTCGTCCTGTTCTCGTCGGCGTCCGGCGTCTTCGGCGGGCCAGGGCAGGCCAACTACGCGGCGGCCAACAGCTTCCTCGACGCCCTCGCGGCCACCCGCCGCGCCCAGGGGCTCCCGGCGACCGCCCTGGCCTGGGGCCTGTGGGCCCAGGACAGCGCCATGACGGGCAACCTGGCCGACGCCGACCTCCAGCGCATGGCGCGCGGCGGAGTCCTCGCGCTCGACACGGACGAGGCCCTGGCCCTGCTCGACCTCGCCCCGGCGAGCGAGCACCCGGCGCTCGTCCCGATCCGCGTCGACACCGCCGCGCTGCGCGGCCAGCCGCAGGAGACGCTCTCCGCGCTCTTCCGGGGCCTGGTCCGGCCCGCCGTGCGGCGCGCCCGCGGCGCGGACACCGGCGCCGCGGCCGCGCCCGCCGACCGTACGGACTCCCTGGCGGCACGCCTCGCGGGCCGCTCCGGCGCCGAGCGCGACCGGATCCTGCTCGACCTCGTCCGTACGCACGTGGCGGGAGTGCTCGGCTACGCGTCGCCGAACGCCGTCGAGCTGAGCCGGGGCTTCCTGGAGCTCGGCTTCGACTCCCTGACGGCCGTGGAACTGCGCAACCGCCTCAACGCCGAGACCGAGCTGCGGCTGCCCAGCACGCTGATCTTCGACTACCCGAACCCGGCCGCCCTCGCCGAGCACCTGTCGGAGGAACTGCCCACGACCGTCGCCACCGCCGACGCCGTCCCGGTCGCCCCCGGTGACCTGGACACGGAGCTCGACCGCCTGGAGAGCGTCCTCAAGGCCGTCGGCGGCGGCACGGACGGCACCGAACGCGACCGCGTCGCGGGGCGCCTCCGGTCGCTGCTCACCGCCTGGGACACCACACGCGACACCGCCGCCGCCCCGGCCGCGGAGCAGCGGCAGGAGCTCGAGGACATCGAAGGCGCGACCGCCGACGAACTCTTCGACCTGCTCGACAACGAGCTCCACACCCCCGCAGAGACAAGCCCGAACACCAGCTCAGACACCGGCTCGGACACAGACCGGCCCGACCGCTTCGAGGAGGCGCTGTAAATGGCGAACGAGGAGAAGTACCTCGACTACCTGAAGCGGGCGACGACCGACCTGCGCGACGCCCGCCGCCGGGTGCGGGAACTGGAGGACGCCCGCCAGGAGCCCATCGCGATCGTCGGCATGAGCTGCCGCTACCCCGGTGGCGTGAACACGCCCGAGGACCTGTGGCGGCTCGTCGCCGACGGCACCGACGCGATCTCCGCGTTCCCCACCGACCGCGGCTGGGACACGGACGACCTGTTCGACCCGGACCCCGACAAGCAGGGCACCAGCTACACCGCGGAGGGCGGCTTCCTCTACGACGCCCCCCAGTTCGACGCCTCGTTCTTCGGCGTCTCTCCGCGCGAGGCCCTGGCGATGGACCCGCAGCAGCGGCTCCTCCTGGAGACCGCGTGGGAGGCCATCGAGCGCGCCGGTATCGACCCGGTCTCGCTGCGCCGCAGCCGCACCGGCGTCTTCGCGGGCGTCATGTACTACGACTACGCGACCCGTCTGCACGCCCTGCCGGAAGGCGTCGAGGGCTACATCGGCACTGGCAACGCGGGCTCCGTCGTCTCCGGCCGCGTCGCCTACACCCTCGGCCTCGAAGGCCCCGCCGTCACCGTCGACACGGCCTGCTCGTCCTCCCTGGTCGCCCTGCACCTGGCCGCGCAGGCGCTGCGGCAGGGCGAGTGCTCCCTCGCCCTCGCGGGCGGCGTGACCGTGATGCCCACGGCGGGCACCTTCATCGACTTCAGCCGCCAGCGCGGCCTGTCGACCGACGGCCGCTGCAAGTCCTTCGCCGCCTCGGCGGACGGCACCGGCTGGGGCGAGGGCGCGGGCCTGCTCCTCCTGGAGCGCCTGTCCGACGCGCGCCGCAACGGCCACAAGGTCCTCGCGGTCGTCCGGGGCTCCGCCGTCAACCAGGACGGCGCGAGCAGCGGCCTGACCGCCCCCAACGGCCCCTCGCAGCAGCGCGTCATCCGCGACGCCCTGGCCAGCGCGGGCCTCGCCGCCGCCGACGTGGACGCGGTCGAGGCCCACGGCACCGGCACCACCCTCGGCGACCCCATCGAGGCCCAGGCCGTCATCGCGACGTACGGCAAGGAGCACTCGGCGGACCGCCCGCTGTGGCTGGGCTCGCTGAAGTCCAACATCGGCCATACGCAGGCCGCGGCCGGTGTCGCCGGTGTCATCAAGATGGTCATGGCGATGCGCGAAGGCGTCCTGCCGCAGACCCTGCACGTCAACGAGCCGACCCCGCAGGTGGACTGGTCGGCGGGGACCGTCGAGCTGCTGACGGAGGCCCGTGAGTGGGCCGAGCGGGACGGTGGCGGCCCCCGGCGCGCGGGCGTCTCCTCCTTCGGCGTGAGCGGTACCAACGCCCATGTCATCGTGGAGCAGGTACAGGAGCCCGAGGAGCCCGAGCCCGCCGTCGACGGCCAGGACGCCGCGCCCTCCGTGGTACCCGGCGTGATCCCGCTGGCTCTCTCGGGCCGCACCCCGGAGGCCCTGCGCGCCCAGGCGGCCCGGCTGCGCGAGCACCTGCTCGCCGACACCGGCCTCGAACCGGCCGACGTGGCCTGGTCCCTGGCGGTGGCCCGCTCGCGCTTCGAGCACCGGGGCGTCGTCCGCGGGCGCGACCGGGACGACCTCCTCGCCGGGCTTGAGCGGCTTGCCGACGGTGGTGGTGCTCTCACGGGCCGTGCGCTGGGTGGCGTGGTCCGTCCGGTGTTCGTGTTCCCGGGTCAGGGGTCGCAGTGGGCCGGGATGGCGCGTGAACTTCTCGATGAGTCGCCGGTGTTCGCGGAGCGGATGCGGGAGTGCGCGGATGCCCTGTCGGAGTTCGTGGACTGGGATCTCCTTGAGGAGTTGGGCGGCGACCGGTTCGACCGCGTTGACGTGGTCCAGCCTGTGCTTTTCGCGGTGATGGTGTCGTTGGCTGCGGTGTGGCAGGCGGCGGGTGTGAAGCCCGCCGCTGTGGTGGGTCACAGCCAGGGTGAGATCGCGGCCGCGTGTGTGGCGGGTGCGCTGTCGCTGCGGGATGCGGCTCGGGTCGTGGCGCTGCGGAGCTTGGCGATTCGCGAGCTGTCGGGCAAGGGCGGCATGGTGTCGGTGCCGCTGCCCGAGGCCGAGGTCCGTGAGCTGATCGCGGGCTGGGAGGGCCGGATCGAGGTCGCGGCCGTCAACGGCCCGGCCCAGGTGGTGGTGTCCGGCGAGCCGGAGGCCTTGGAGGAGCTGGTCGCGCAGTGCGTGGGCCAGGACGTTCGCGCTCGTACGATCCCCGTGGACTACGCGTCGCACTCCTCGTACGTGGAGGAGATCGAGGCCCAGATCGGCCAGGCGCTGGAGGGTGTGAGCCCGCAGGCCGCCGAGGTCCCGCTGTACTCGACCCTGACCGGCGCCTGGCTGTCCGATGACACCCTGATGGACGCGGGTTACTGGTACCGCAACCTGCGCCAGACGGTCCTGTTCGAGCACGCCACCCGAGGCCTGCTCGCCGAGGGCCACGGTCTGTTCCTGGAGATGAGCCCCCACCCGGTCCTGACGGTCCCGGTACAGGCGACGATCGACGCGACCGACAGCCAGGCCGCCACCCTCGGCTCCCTCCGGCGCGACGAAGGCGGCGCCGACCGCCTCGCGGCCTCCCTGGCCGAGGCCCACGTCCACGGCGTCGAACTGGACTGGAAGGCCCTCTTCCCCGGCGCCCGCACGATCGTGGACCTGCCCACCTACGCCTTCCAGCGCGACCACTACTGGATGCTCGCCCCGGACCAGGACGCGGACGGTGACGCCGCGCTGGCCGTGGACGAGGTGGAGGCGCGTTTCTGGGAGGCCGTGGAGCGCGAGGACCTGGAGCAGCTGACCTCCACGCTCGTGGATGTCGACGAGACGTCGCTGAGCGCGGTCCTCCCGGGCCTCGCGTCCTGGCGGCGGCAGCGGCGCGAGCGGTCGACGATCGACGGATGGCGCTACCGCGTGACCTGGAAGCCGCAGGCGGGCGGCCTGCCCGTGCCCGCGCTCGAGGGCCGCTGGCTGGTCGTCGTACCGGAGGGCGCGGGGGACCACCCCTGGACGCCCGGCGTCGTCGAGGCGCTGACGCAGGCCGGTGCGGAGGTCGAGGAACTGCGCCTCGCGACACAGGAGTTGACGCGTGAGGCGCTGGCCTTCCGGCTGCGGGAAGCCGCTGGCACGGAGTTCGCCGGGGTGGTGTCGCTGCTCGGCTTCGAGGAGTCGGCGCACGCGGAGCACGCGGGCGTGCCCGCCGGTCTGGCGGGAACCGTGGCCCTGGTGCAGGCCCTCGGCGACGCGGGCGTCGACGCCCGGCTCTGGGCGGTCACCCGGGGCGCGGTGTCGACCGGCCGCAACGACCGGGCGGAGAGCCCGGCGCAGGCCCAGCTGTGGGGCCTCGGCCGGGTCGCGGCCCTGGAACACCCGGACCGCTGGGGCGGTCTGATCGACCTGCCGTCGGCGTACGACACGCGCGGCGCGTCCCGGTTCACGTCGATCCTCACGGGGCTCGGCGACGAGGACCAGCTCGCGGTGCGGGACACGGGCGTCTTCGTGCGTCGCTTCGCGCACGCGCCGCTCGACGGCCCGGCGGTGGAATGGGCGCCGCGCGGCACCGCGCTGATCACCGGCGGTACGGGCGCGATCGGCGGCCATGTGGCGCGCTGGCTGGCCCGCGAGGGCGTCGAGCACCTGGTGCTCACCAGCCGTCGCGGCCTCGACGCGCCCGGCGTCGTCGAACTCCGGGCGGAGCTTGAGGAGTTGGGGGCCGAGGTCACCGTCGCGCCCTGTGACGTGGCCGACCGGGAGGCCGTCGTACGCCTCCTCGACGCACTGGCCGCCGACGGGCACACCGTCCGCTCCGTCTTCCACGCCGCCGGTGTCAGCCCCTCGTACCCCCTCGCGGACATGTCCGTCGCCGACATCGCCGAGGTGTTCGGCGCGAAGACGGCGGGCGCCGCGCACCTCGACGAGCTGCTCGACTCCGAGGACCTCGACGCGTTCGTGCTCTTCTCGTCGAACTCCGGCGTGTGGGGCGGCGGCGGTCAGGGCGCCTACGCGGCCGCCAACGCCTACCTCGACGCCCTCGCCGAATCCCGCCGGGCCCGCGGCCTGCCCGCCACCTCCGTCGCCTGGGGCGCCTGGGGCGGCAGCGGCATGGCCGCCGAGGAGCAGGCCGAGGAGCACCTGCGGCGCCGGGGCGTGACGGCGATGGCGCCGGAGCGCGCGGTGGCGGCGCTGGCCCAGGCCGTGGCGCACGACGAGACGTTCCTGGCCGTCGCGGACGTGGACTGGGAGCGGTTCGCGCCCTCGTTCACGTCGGTGCGGCCCAGCCCGTTCATCGGCGACCTGCCGGAGGTGCGCCGTGCGCTCGCCGAGCCCGAGACGGCCTCCCCGGCCGGGGCCAAGGGCGCGGGCTCGGAGTGGGCCGAGCGGCTCGCGGGCCTCGCGCGGCGCGAGCAGGAGCGCCAGCTCCTCGACCTGGTACGCGGGCACGCCGCGGCCGTGCTCGGCTACGCGGGCCCGGAAGCCGTCGAACCCGGTCGGGCCTTCCGCGAGCTGGGCTTCGACTCGCTGACCGCCGTCGAGGTCCGCAACCGCATCGCGACGGCCACCGGCCTGAAGCTGCCCACGACCCTCGTCTTCGACTACCCGACGTCCGCCGTCCTCGCGGGATACCTGCGCACGCAGTTGGTGGGGGAGTCCGAGGCCGCCCCGGTCGCGGCCCGGCGCGAGGCCGAGGCCGAGGCCGACGACGACCCGATCGCCATCGTCTCCATGAGCTGCCGCTACCCGGGCGGCGCCACCAGCCCCGAGGCCCTGTGGCGCCTCGTCGCCGAGGGCACCGACGCGATCTCCGTCTTCCCCACCGACCGCGGCTGGGGCCCCGACGGGCTCTTCCAGCCGGAGCAGAGCGGCTCCGACGACACGAGCTTCGCCGCGCGGGGCGGCTTCCTCTACGACGTGTCCGAGTTCGACGCCGGGCTCTTCGGGATCTCCCCGCGCGAGGCCCTGGCGATGGACCCGCAGCAGCGGCTCCTCCTGGAGACCTCCTGGGAGCTGTTCGAGCGCGCGGGCATCGCGCCCTCGGCCCTGCACGGCAGCAGCACCGGCGTGTTCGTCGGCGCCTGCTCCCAGGGCTGGTCGGCGGGCCTGGCCCACGCCCCGGAGGGCGTCGAGGGCTACCTGATGACGGGTGACGCGACGAGCGTCATCTCCGGCCGCCTCTCGTACAGCTTCGGGCTCGAAGGCCCGGCGGTCACGGTCGACACGGCCTGCTCGTCCTCGCTGGTCGCGCTGCATCTGGCCGCGCAGGCGCTGCGCCAGGGCGAGTGCGACATGGCCCTCGCGGGCGGCGTCACCGTCATGGTGAGCCCCGCCGCCTTCCTGGAGTTCAGCCGCCAGCGCGGCCTCGCGGGCGACGGCCGGTGCAAGCCGTTCGCCGAGGCGGCGGACGGCACCGGCTGGGGCGAGGGTGTCGGCCTGCTCCTCCTGGAGCGGCTCTCGGACGCCCGCCGCAACGGCCACGAAGTCCTCGGCGTCGTCCGGGGCTCCGCCGTGAACCAGGACGGCGCCAGCAACGGCCTGACCGCCCCCAACGGCCCCTCCCAGCAGCGCGTCATCCGCGCTGCCCTCGCCAACGCGGGCCTCACGGCTGCGGACGTCGACGCCGTCGAGGCGCATGGCACGGGCACCACCTTGGGCGACCCCATCGAGGCGCAGGCCCTCCTCGCCACCTACGGCCAGGACCGGCCGGAGGACCAGCCGCTGTGGCTGGGCTCCATCAAGTCCAACATCGGCCACACCCAGTCCGCCGCCGGTGTCGCCGGTGTCATCAAGATGGTCATGGCGATGCGCGAGGGCGTCCTGCCGCAGTCCCTGCACGTCGACCGGCCGAGCACGCACGTCGACTGGTCGGCAGGCGCCGTGGAACTCCTCGCCGAGGCGCGCGAATGGACCACTCGCCACGACGGCGGCCCGCGCCGCGCGGGTGTCTCCTCCTTCGGCGTGAGCGGCACCAACGCCCACGTCATCGTGGAGGCCTCGCTGGTGGCGGAGCCCGCGGAGCCGGTCGAGCCCGCCGAGCCCGTGACGACGGCGGTGCCGTGGCTGGTGTCCGGCCGCAGCGCGGAGGCCCTGCGGGCGCAGGCCGACCGGCTGCGCGAGCACGTGGTGACGCACACCGGCCTGGACCCGGTGGCCGTCGGCCGGTCGCTGCTCTCGGGCCGCTCCGCGCTCGAACACCGAGCCGTGGTCCTGGGCCGCAGCAGCGACGAACTCCTCGTCGGCCTGGAAGCACTGGCGTCCGGCGGCCCCGGCGTGGTGTCCGGCTCGGTGATCGAAGGCCGCCTCGGCGTGGTCTTCACCGGCCAGGGCAGTCAGCGGATCGGGATGGGTCGTGAGTTGTATGAGACGTTCCCGGTGTTCGCGGACGCGTTGGACGAGGTGTGTGCTCATATAGATCTCTGGATAGAACGTTCGCTCCAGAGCGTGATGTTTGGTACGGACGCGGATCTGCTGGAGCAGACGGGCTATGCGCAGCCCGCGTTGTTCGCCGTGGAGGTGGCGCTCTTCCGTCTCGCGGAGTCCTTCGGTGTCCGTCCGGAGATTGTCGGCGGTCACTCGATCGGTGAGCTGGCTGCGGCGTATGTGGCTGGGCTGTGGTCGCTTGAGGATGCGGCTCAACTGGTCGCGGCGCGGGGTCGGTTGATGCAGGCGCTGCCCGAGGGTGGGGCGATGCTGGCCGTGCAGGCCACGGAAGCCGATGTGCTGCCGCTGCTGTCGGACCGTGTGGGTGTGGCTGCTGTGAACGGCCCGTCCCAGCTGGTGCTCTCCGGTGATCGGTCGGCTCTCGAAGGCCTGGAGCAGACGCTGCGCGGCCAGGGCCGGAAGGTGAAGTGGCTGAAGGTCAGCCATGCCTTCCACTCGCCCCTGATGGAGCCCGTCCTGGACGACTTCCGGCGCGTGGCGCAGCAGTTGACGTATCAGGAGCCGACGTTGCCGGTGGTCTCCAACCTCACTGGTGAGGTGGCGGAGCCTGCCGAGTTGAAGGACCCGGAGTACTGGGTGCGGCACGTCCGTGAGGCGGTCCGTTTCCATGACGGCGTGAAGGCGCTTCAGGGGCAGGGTGTCTCGACGTTCCTGGAGCTGGGCCCCGACGCGGTGCTCACCGCGATGGCGCACGACACGTTCACCGAGCCCACCGCGCAGGCGGGCTTGGTCGCGGCTGTCCGCAAGGACCGCTCGGAGGCCGACACGTTCCTGAGGGCCCTCGCGCAGCTGCACGTACGCGGCATCGAGGTCGACTGGGCGCCGCTGTACGGGGGCGCGGAGGCGCGCGGCCGGGTCGAGCTGCCCACGTACGCCTTCCAGCGCCGGCGCTACTGGCCGAGCGCGGCCACCGGCGCGGGTGGCGGCGACGTGTCCGCAACCGGTCTGGTCGCGGCGGGGCACCCGCTCCTGGGCGCGGCGGTGCCGCTGGCGGACTCGGACGGCCACCTCTTCACCGGGCGGCTTTCGCTGGCGACGCATCCGTGGCTGGCGGATCACGCGGTGGCGGGCCGGGTGTTGCTGCCGGGTACGGCGTTCGTGGAGCTGGCCGTGCGGGCCGGTGACGAGGTCGGCTGCGGCGTCCTTGAGGAACTGACGCTGGCGGCCCCGCTGGTGCTGCCGGAGCGTGGTGCCGTACAACTCCAGGTCAGTGTGGGCGCCGAGGACGCCGACGGGCGGCGCGCGGTCGTCCTGCACTCCCGTGAGGAGCGCGAGGACCACGCGGCCGACGGCGGCTGGACCGCGCACGCCACCGGTGTGCTCGCCGACGGCGGGCTGCGGCAGCCGGAGTTCCGGCTCGCCGAGTGGCCGCCGCGCGACGCCGCAGAGGTCGATGTCGAGGGCCTCTACCAGCACTTGACGGACCTTGGCTTCTCCTACGGGGAGGCGTTCCAGGGGCTGCGTGCCGCCTGGCGGCGCGGCGACGAGGTGTTCGCCGAGGTCGCGCTCCCGCAGGAGCAGGCCGACAGCGCGCAGGCCTTCCGGCTGCACCCGGCCCTCCTCGACGCGGCCCTGCACGTGCTCGGCCTCGGCGTGCTCCGGGACACGGAGGCCGAGGGCGAGGGGGCGCGGCTGCCGTTCGCCTGGAGCGGTGTCTCGCTGCACGCGACCGGGGCGTCCACGCTGCGCGTCCGGCTCGCCCCCGCGGGCGGCGACGGCGTGTCCCTCGCCGTCGCGGACGGGCTCGGCGACCCGGTCGCCACGGTCGACTCGCTGGTCTTCCGGCCGGTCGCGGTGGACCGGCTCGGCGGCGGCGCGGCCGACGACTCGATGTTCCACGTGGAGTGGCGCCCGCAGTCCCTGGCCTCCGCCGCCGATGTCTCACTGGCCGCGTACGAGGAGCTGGCGTACGAGGAGCTGGCCGCGAGCGAGGGACTGCCGGACGCCGTGGTGTGGCGGGCCGGTGCAGCCGAGGGCGCGGTGAGCCCGGAGGCCGTGTCGGCGCGCCTCGCCGAGGCGCTGGGCGTGGTGCAGGGCCTGCTGGCCGACGAGCGGCTGGCGGCGCTGCCGCTGGTCGTGGTGACGTGCGGCGCCGTCGCCACCGGCGACAGCGCGGTGGATCCGGTGGGCGCGGCCGTGTGGGGCCTGGTGCGCTCGGCGCGCTCGGAGCACCCGGGCCGGTTCGTCCTCGTGGACACCGACACCGACACCGGCGCGGGCTTCAGCGGCGGCTCCGGTACCGGTTCCGTGTCCGGCCTGGACGAGTCGATGCTCGCGAGCGTGCTCGCGTCCGGCGAGCCCGAGGTCGCGGTGCGCGACGGCGCGGTGTTCGTGCCGCGCCTGTCCCGGGTTCCGGCCACCGGCGGCGGCGACGCGCCGTGGGGTGCGGGCTCCGTCCTCGTCACGGGCGCGTTCGGCGGCCTGGGCCGCGAGGTGGTGCGGCACCTGGCCGGGCACCACGGCGTGCGCGACCTGCTCCTCGTCTCGCGCCGCGGCGCGGAGGCCACGGGGGCGGCCGAACTGCTCGACGAGCTCGCCGAGTTCGACGCCGAGGTGACGGTCGCCGCCTGTGACGTGGCCGACCGCGACGCCCTGGCCGCACTCCTGGACGACAAGGGCGCCGACCTCACGGCGGTCGTGCACGTGGCGGGCGTCCTCGACGACGGCGTCGTCACGTCCCTCACCCCCCAGCGCCTGGACACCGTGCTGCGCGCCAAGGTGAACGCGGCGCTCAACCTGCACGAACTCACCGAGGGACGCGACCTGTCGGCCTTCGTCCTGTTCTCCTCCGCCGCCGGAGTCCTCGGCGGCGCGGGCCAGGCGAACTACGCCGCGGCCAACAGCTTCCTCGACGCCCTCGCGGCCTCCCGCCGGGCCCAGGGCCTCCCCGCGACCTCGCTGGCCTGGGGCATGTGGGCCCAGGACAGCGCGATGACCGGCGGCCTCGCCGACGCCGACCTCCAGCGCATGACCCGCGGCGGCGTCGCCCCGCTGTCGACCCGGGAGGGCCTGGCCCTCCTGGACGCGGCGGTCGGCGCGGCCGACGCGCCCGCCGCCCTCGTGCCCCTCCGCCTGGACCTGGCGTCCCTGCGGGCCGCGGCGGACACGGACGTCGACGGCGTACCGGCGCTGCTGCGCGGTCTGGTCCGCACTCCGGCCCGGCGCGCCGCGGCCGGCGCGGCCACGGCCGAACCGGCGGGCCAGGCACTCCTGATCGCCCGCCTCGCGGGGCTCGACGCGGCCGGGCGCGACAAGGTGCTCACCGAACTGGTCTGCACCCACGTGGCGGCCGTCCTCGGCTACGAGTCCGCGGCGGCCGTGGAGGCCCACCGTGCCTTCCGGGAGCTCGGCTTCGACTCGCTCACCGCCGTCGAGCTGCGCAACGCCGTGAACGGCGCCACCGGCCTTCGGCTGCCCGCCACGCTGATCTTCGACTACCCGACCCCGGCCGCCCTGGCGGCCCACCTCGCCACCGCACTGCCGCTCGGCGACGCGGCGGACGGCGGCGGCCTGTCCGTGCTCGACGAGCTGGACCGCCTGGAGTCGGCCCTGCTCGCGATGGAAGCGGACAGCATCGCCCAGTCGAAGATCACCATCCGGCTCCAGACCCTCCTGTCGCGCTGGAGCGCCCCCCAGGGCCAGACGGCCAGGTCCGGCAGTCCCGCGGACGAGGACGACCTGGACCTGGACGCGGTCTCGGACGAGGAACTCTTCGACGCGCTCGACGACGAACTCGGCCTCACCTGACGTGCCCGCAGCATCCGAAAGACCCGAAGTGAACCGTACGACCAGCGCGACCAGCGCGGCCTTTATCAACACCACGAGGAGCTGACCAGAGATGTCGAACGAGGAGAAGCTTCGGGACTACCTCAAGCGGACGACATCCGACTTGCGTCAAGCTCGTCGCCGTCTGCGCGAGGTGGAGGAGCGGGACCAGGAGCCCATCGCGATCGTCGCGATGAGCTGCCGCTACCCCGGCGGCGTCCGCACTCCCGAGGAGCTGTGGCGGCTCGTCGCGCAGGGCACCGACGCCCTGACGCCGTTCCCCACCAACCGCGGCTGGGACGCCGACGCGCTCTACGACCCGGACCCCGACCACTCCGGTACGTCCTACGCCCGCGAGGGCGGCTTCCTGCACGAGGCCGACGAGTTCGACGCCTCGTTCTTCGGGATCTCGCCGCGCGAGGCGCTGGCCACCGATCCGCAGCAGCGGCTGCTCCTGGAGACCTCCTGGGAGGTGTTCGAGCGCGCGGGCATCGACCCGGCCTCGCTGCGCGGCAGCCGCACCGGCGTCTTCGCGGGCGTCATGTACCACGACTACGCCTCGCGTCTGCACTCCGTGCCCGAGGACGTCGAGGGCTACCTCGGCACCGGCGCGTCCAGCAGCATCGTCTCCGGCCGGGTCGCCTACACCTTCGGCCTCGAAGGCCCCGCCGTCACCATCGACACGGCGTGCTCCTCCTCGCTCGTGGCCCTGCACCTCGCCGTGCAGGCGCTGCGCCAGGGCGAGTGCTCCCTGGCGCTCGCGGGCGGCGTGACCGTGATGTTCACGCCCGGCACCTTCGTCGACTTCAGCAAGCAGCGCGGCCTCGCCCTCGACGGCCGCTGCAAGCCGTACGCCGAGGCCGCCGACGGCACCGGCTGGGGCGAGGGTGTCGGCCTGCTCCTCTTGGAGCGGCTCTCCGACGCGCGCCGCAACGGCCACGAGGTCCTCGCGGTCGTACGGGGCTCCGCCGTCAACCAGGACGGCGCCAGCAATGGCTTGACCGCGCCCAACGGCCCGTCCCAGCAGCGCGTCATCCTCCAGGCCCTCGCCAACGCCCACCTCGCCCCCGAGCAGATCGACGCCGTCGAGGGCCACGGCACGGGCACCACCCTGGGCGACCCGATCGAGGCCCAAGCCCTGCTCGCCACGTACGGCCAGGAACGGCCGGAGGGCCAGCCCCTGTGGCTGGGCTCCATCAAGTCCAACATCGGGCACACGCAGGCCGCGGCCGGTGTCGCGGGCATCATGAAGATGGTCATGGCGATGCGCGAGGGCGTCCTGCCCCGGACGCTGCACGTGGACCGCCCGAGCACCCACGTCGACTGGTCCGCCGGTGCGGTGGAACTGCTCACCGAGCCGCGCCCGTGGGCCGCGCGCGAGGACGGCGTGCCGCGCCGCGCCGGTGTCTCCTCCTTCGGCGTGAGCGGCACCAACGCCCACGTCATCGTGGAGCAGGCCCCCGTCGAGGAGCCTGCCGAGACCGTGGAGCCGGTCGCGCCGGTGACGGCCGTGCCGTGGCTGGTGTCGGCGCGCAGCGCGGAGGCGCTGCGGGCGCAGGCCGAGCGGCTGCGCGACCACGTCGCGGGCGACCCCGGCCAGGACCCCGTGGACGTCGGCTGGTCGCTGCTGTCCGGCCGCGCCCTGCACGAGCACCGGGCGGTCGTCCTCGGCCGCACCCGCGAGGAGTTCCTGACCGGCCTGGAGTCACTGGCCACCGGCGGCCCGGCCGCTGTGACGGGCGCGGTGGCCGAGGGCCGCCTGGGTGTCCTCTTCACCGGCCAGGGCAGCCAGCGTCTGGGCATGGGCCGCGAGCTGTACGAGACCTTCCCGGTCTTCGCGGCTGCGCTGGACGAGGTGTGCTTCCATATTGACCAGTGGATAGAACGTTCGCTCCAGAGCGTGATGTTCGGTGCGGACGCGGACCTGTTGGAACAGACTGGCTATGCGCAGCCCGCGCTGTTCGCCGTCGAGGTTGCGCTCTACCGTCTCGCCGAGTCCTTCGGCGTACGCCCGGAGGTCGTGGGCGGTCATTCGATCGGTGAGCTGGCTGCCGCGTACGTAGCCGGGCTGTGGTCTCTGGAGGATGCGGCTCAACTGGTCGCGGCGCGGGGCCGTTTGATGCAGGCCCTGCCCGAGGGTGGGGCGATGCTGGCCGTGCAGGCCACGGAAGCGGACGTGCTGCCCCTCCTGTCGGATCGTGTGGGTGTGGCTGCTGTGAACGGCCCGTCCCAGCTGGTGCTCTCCGGCGAGCGCGCGGCTCTCGAGGGCCTGGAGCAGACCCTGCGCGGCCAGGGCCGGAAGGTGAAGTGGCTGAAGGTCAGCCACGCCTTCCACTCGCCCCTGATGGACCCGGCGCTCGATGACTTCCGTAAGGTCGCCGCCAAGCTGACGTACCAGGAGCCGACGCTCCCGGTGGTCTCCAATCTCACCGGTGAACTGGCGGAGCCCGCCGAGTTGAAGGACCCGGAGTACTGGGTCCGCCACATCCGTGAAGCGGTCCGCTTCCACGACGGTCTGAACGCCCTCACCGGCTTCGGCGTCGGCACCCTCCTCGAACTCGGCCCGGACTCCGTCCTGACCGCGATGGCGCACGACACGCTCACCGAGCCCGAGAGCCAGTCGGGGCTCATCGCGGGCCTGCGCAAGGACCGCCCCGAGGCCGACGCCTTCCTCACGGCGCTCGCGCAGCTGCACGTGCGCGGCATCGCCGTCGACTGGGCACCGCTGTACGCCCCGGTCGAGTCGCGGCGCCGCGTCGCCCTGCCCACCTACGCCTTCCAGCGGCAGAGTTACTGGCTGCACGCCCCGGCCCTCACCGGCGACGTGACCTCGGCCGGGCTCGCCGCCGCCGACCACCCGCTGCTCGGCGCGGCTGTGGAGGTGGCCGGGAGCGAGGCGCGCCTGTTCACGAGCCTGCTGTCGGCTGACGCGCACCCCTGGCTCGGTGACCACGTCGTCGCCGGGCGGACGCTGCTGCCCGGCACGGCCTTCGTCGAGCTGGCCGTGCGGGCCGGTGACGAGGTCGGCTGCGACCTGCTCGAAGAGCTGATCCTGGAAGCCCCGCTCGTGCTGCCCGAGGACGGCGGCGTACAGCTCCAGCTGTGGGTGGAGGAGCCGGACGAGTCCGGCCGCCGCACCTTCACGCTGCACTCGCGGCGTCAGAACGACGTACCGGACGAGCCGTGGATCCGGCACGCGGCGGGCGTCCTCGCCGTCGCGGAGGCCGGTCGTGCCGCGCGGCAGGACGCCGACCTCGCGCAGTGGCCGCCGACCGGTGCCACCGCCGTGGACACCGGTGAGCTCTACGCGGGCTTCGCCACCGCGGGCCTCGGCTACGGGCCGGTCTTCCAAGGCGTACGAGCGGCCTGGCGGCGCGGCGACGAGGTCTTCGCGGAGGTCGCCCTTCCGGAGGCCGAGCGCGACGAGGCCGGTGCGTACGGCCTGCACCCGGCGCTCCTCGACGCGAGCCTCCACGGCCTTGCCTTCAGCGCGGTCGGCGCGGACGGGGCGGGCGCGCGGCTTCCGTTCTCCTGGACCGGTGTGTCGCTGTACGCGAGCGGCGCCGCGACGCTGCGGGTCCGGCTGACACCCGCCGAATCCGGAGCGGTGACCCTGATCGCCGCGGACGAGACCGGCCAGCCGGTCGCCGCCGTGGACTCCCTCGTCCTGCGGGCCCTCGCGGCCGGTGAACTGGACGCCGCGTCCGGCACCGACGACGACTCGCTGTTCCGGGTCGACTGGAGTGTGGTGTCCGCGCCCGGCGTGACGGCCGGTGCCGCGTATGCGGTGCTGGGCGCGGACGAGTGGGGTCTGCGGGGCGCTCTGGAGGGCGCCGGTGCGACGGTGGCGGCGTACGCGGATGTGGCGGCGCTCGCGGAGGCGGTCGGGGGCGGCGCTGCCGTACCGGAGTCCGTCTTCGTCACGTGCGTCGGCGGGGAGCACGCGGGCGGCACGGCCGCCGCGGTGCGCACGTCCCTCGGTAAAGCCCTGACGGTGGTGGGGGAGTGGCTGTCCTTCGCGGGCGGTGAGGAGTCGCGTCTGGTCGTGGTGACGTCCGGTGCGGTGGGTGTGGGCGCCGGTGACGTGGTGTCGGCTGCCGGGCTGGTGGACGCTCCGGTGTGGGGTCTGCTGCGGTCCGCGCAGTCGGAGAACCCGGGCCGGATCGTCCTGGCCGACGTCGACGGCACCCAGGCCGCTCTCGCGCTGCTGCCCGGCGCCCTGGACCTCGACGAGCCGCAGCTCGCGGTGCGCGGCGACGTGGTGTGGGCGCCGCGCCTGATGCGTGCCGCCACGGGCGTCGCGACCCTCGCCACCCCGGCCGGACAGTCCTGGCAGCTCGGCGTCACGGACCGGGGCACGCTGGAGAACCTGGCGCTGCTGCCCGTCGCCGAGGACGCCCCGGAGTGGGCCGGACGGCCGCTGGGCGCGGGCGAGGTGCGCGTCGAGGTGCGCGCGGCGGGCGTCAACTTCCGCGACGCGCTGATCGCCCTGGGCATGTACCCGGGCGACGCGGTGATGGGCACCGAGGGTGCCGGTGTCGTCGTGGAGGTGGGCTCCGAGGTGAGCGGCCTCGCCGTCGGCGACCGCGTCCTGGGCCTCATCGACGGCGGCTTCGGCCCGCTCGCCGTGGCCGACGAGCGCATGGTCGCGCGGATCCCCGAGGGCTGGTCCTTCGCACAGGCCGCGTCCATACCAACGGTGTTCCTGACCGCCTACTACGCGCTGCGCGACCTGGCCGACCTCCAGGAGGGCCAGTCCCTCCTGGTCCACGCGGCCGCCGGTGGCGTGGGCATGGCCGCGGTGCAGCTGGCCCGGCACTTCGGCGCCGAGGTGTACGGCACGGCGAGCGCGGGGAAGTGGGACGTCCTGCGGGACCTCGGCGTCGAGGACTTCCGCATCGCCTCCTCGCGGACCCTGGACTTCGAGGCGGCCGTGCTCGCGGCCAGCGACGGCCAGGGCGTGGACGTGGTGCTCAACTCCCTGGCCAGGGAGTTCGTGGACGCCTCGCTGCGACTGCTGCCGCGCGGCGGACGCTTCGTGGAGATGGGCAAGACGGACCTGCGCGACCCCGAGGCCGTCGCCGCCGCCCACCCGGGCGTGGCGTACCAGAGCTTCGACCTCGCCGAGATGTCGCCCGACCGCATCCAGGAGATGCTGACCGAGGTCCTCGGCCTGTTCGAGCGGGGGGTGCTCAAGCCGCTGCCGGTGAAGGCCTGGGACGTGCGGCGGGCGCCGGAAGCGTTCCGCTACCTCAGCCAGGCCCGGCACGTCGGCAAGGTCGTGCTCACCCTGCCGCCGGTCTTCAGGGCCGAGGGAACCGTGCTCGTCACGGGTGCCTTGGGTGGTCTGGGCCGGGTTGTGGCCCGGCACCTGGCCGGTGAGCACGGCGTACGGGACCTGCTGTTGGTCTCCCGGCGCGGTGAGGACGCTCCCGGTGCGGGTGAAGTCCGTGCCGAGCTGGAGGAGTTGGGCGCCAGGGTGCGGATCGCGGCGTGTGACGTCGCTGACCGCGAGGCGCTGGCCGCGCTCCTGGACGGGGTGCGTTC
>NZ_JBITXV010000014.1:0-296232 GCF_044544845.1 Streptomyces sp. NPDC053474 | reverse complement strand
CCCGCGGGGGGGGGGGGGGGGGGGGGGGGGGGTGGCCGCGGGGGGGGGGGGGGGGGGGGGGGGGGGGGGGGCGCCCCCCCGCCCCCCGCCCCCCCCCCCCCCCCCCCCCCACCCCCCGCCCGTGACGGCTCACCAAGTGGCCCTCGCCTGGCGGATGATGCGCCGTCGCAGCCGCACCCGCCGACTGCCGTCGGCGTGCAGGCTGAGGCGGTCCAACTCCCAGTGTCCGTACTCTGCGTGGTCCGTCAGGAGACGTGTGGCTTCCTTGCGGGAGACCCCGCGGGGAACGTACACGTCGACAAATTCGTATTCCGGCATCGCATCTATTGTGCGGGCACAGGCCCGGTACGGATAGCGTCTGCACTATGTCTGATGCTGCGCAGCCCACCGCTGCCGAGGTACGCGCCGCCGCCGAGGCGGTCAAGACCGCGCTCGACCGCCATCTCGCCGCGGTCGAACGCAGGTCGGGCGAGGACGATCCGGACGTCTACGACGCGTTCAACGAGCTGGCCGCCGCCGCCGAGACCTACGACGAGCTGCTCTACGACCGCTACGACGAGGTCACCCCCTTCGAGATCCCCGGCGCGGAGGACAGCCTGCCGCCGTACCAGGGCCCCGCGGAGCCCACCGCCCTGAGCGTGCTGATCCGGCGCGACTACGCGGTGGCGGAGCCGCAGCGACTCCTCGCCCAGGCCGCGCGCGTCGAGGCCGCGGACGAGGACGCGACGGACGACGACCGCCAGGCGGGCACGCTGCCGGGCGCCATCGGCCTGCTCTTCGGTGAGTTCGAAGCAGACGAAATCGCTTCCCGGCACAAGGAATTCGGCCTGGAGGAGGGCGACTCCACGCTGTGGGTGACGGCCCTGGACGAGCCCGCCGAGGCGGGCGAGTGGCTGGAGGCCCCCTTCGACCAGAGCGACCCCCAGCGGGTCGTGTGCCGCTTCGACGTCAGCGCGGTCTTTGACGACGAGCCGGACGGCCTGGAGGACCTGGAGGACGCCGACGACGGTTCGGATCCAGCCGATCCCGACCTGGACGGCGAACTCGACTACGACCCGGACGAGGTCGTGGCGCTCGACGACGACACCGACGACGTGGAGGTCGTCGACCACGAGCGCGGCGAGCCCGCCTGAGGGCCGTGCCGGGTGCGCCGCACCGCGGCTTCGGACGTCTGTGGCTTCGGCGACCGTGGCCGCGTCGGGGCTGGTGGCGCCCACGTGGCGGAGCCGTACGCGGACACGGCTCCGCCTGTCTTCGGGAGCCTCGCCGCGCCTCTTCTAGGCGTGGCCGGACCGCAGCGGATTTCGTCGCGCCGCCCGGACACGTGGACAAGCGGACGCCCCCGGCGGTAACCCGGCCGGGGGGGCGTCCGCGTGCCTCCTAGTCCGCCTCGGGCAGCTGCGGCCGCAGCAGCGTGCGCAGCCGGGTCGTGCGCTCCTTGGCCGGGCGCTGCGCGACCGCCTGGGGCAGGGCCTGCGCGACCCCCTGGACCACCGACAGATGGCGCTCGGCGCGGCTGAACGCCGCGTACACCCAGGGCCGGGTCAGGGCCGCGGCGGCGTCGCCCGGCAGCACCACGACCGCGGCGGGCCAGCGGCGGCCTGCCGCCTGGTGCGCGGTGATGGCCCAGGCGTGCCGCACGCTCTGCTCCACCCGCTCCTTCGCCACGACCACGGGGGAGCCGTCGCACTCCAGGTGCAGGCCCTCCGCGTCGGCCCGCACGACACGGCCGAGCGCCGTGCGGCCGGGCACCGGGGCGTGGGCGACGCGGTCGCCCGGGTCGAAGCCGCCGAAGCGGCCGGGGCCGGGATTCAGCCGCTCCTTCAGCGCCGCGTTCAGCGCGCGGGTGCCCGCGGCTCCGCCGTGGCCCGGCGTGATGACCTGGGTGTGCTCGGCGGGCACGCCGATGGCGCGGGGCACGGAGTCCGCGACGAGCTGCACCGTGCGCCGGATCGCGTCCGCGGCGTCGCGCACCGGGACGATCACGACTTCCTTGTCCGGGGCTGCGACCTCGGTGAGCTCGCCGACGCCGATGCCGGACACCAGCTCCCCGATGGGCCCGGGGTCCGGGGTGCGCGAGGCGATCTGCGGGCAGGCGCGGGCCGCGAGCACGTCGGCGAAGACCCGGCCGGGGCCCGCCGACCACAGCACGCCCGGATCGCCGCTGAGCACCAGGCGGGCGCCGTCCGGCAGCGACTCGACGAGCATGGCGGCCGCCTCCACGTCCAGCTGCGGCGCGTCCAGGACCACGAGGAGGTCCACGGCCAGGGCGCCGTCGGCGTCCCGCCCGGGCCCCTGCTGCCCGGACAGCAGCCCGGCCACGGTGACGGCGCAGCCCTCACCCTCGCCGTCGTCCGCGCCGATGCCCGCCTGCGCGGCGAGGCGGCGCTGGCCGTCCGCCGTGTGCGCGGCCGCGCACACCCGCAGGCCGAGCGAGCGCGCCGCCGCCACCAGGGCGGCGGGCTCGGCCCGTGCCGCCTCGCCGCCGGTGTGCAGCACCAGGCCGTGCGCGGCGACGGCACGGATCAGCTCGGCGGCGGAGCCGGTCGCCGCTCTCGCGGCGGACTCCCAGGCCTCGGCGTCCGGGCCCGAACCGTCGTCCTTCGGCAGGGAGTTGATGACGCGGGCCAGGCCGTCGGCGAGGCTCTCCTCCGCCATCGCGTACCGCTCGAGGCCGAACAGGACGCGGACCGGAGCAGCGGCCTCCGCCTCGGACTCGCCGTCCTCGTCACCTGCGGCGGCGGCCGGGGCTGCCTGCGGGGCCTCCTCCAGCGCGTCCTGGAAGACGAGCACGTCCCCCTCGGCGAGGGCGCCCTGCATGGCCTCCTCGGGGTCCGGCACGGCGCGCTGCCCGAGGGCCGCGGTGAGGGCGGCCGCGTCGAGGGCCGTGTGCCCCGCGAGGGCGGCCTGCTCCAGGAGCCACACCGTCAGGGCGCGGCCCCGGCGCTCGTCCCCGGGTCCGCACGCGTCGCCGAGCAGCGCCCGCGCGAAGCCGTCGGCCTGCTCGGGCCGCACCCCGGGCAGGCGCAGCAACTGCCAGGGGTCCTCGCGCAAGCGGTCGTCGGCACCCTCGCCGAGCGCGGCCGCCGCCCTGGGCGCGAGCGCTGCGGGCGCGCCGCCCTCGGCGAGCACCGCCGCCACCGCGGCGACGGCTTCCCCCGCGGGCTCGGCCGGTGCCGCGGGGGCTTCGGGGGCCGGGCGCCGCACCGGCTCCGGCGCGGGCCTGCGCGGCGCGACGGGCTGGGGCTCGCGGAACGCGGAGGCCACGGGCTTCTCCCCGCTCTCCACCGCCCGCACCGCCGCGAGCAGGTCCGCCGCCGTGCCCTGGAGCTTGGCGCCCGCCTCCAGCGGGCCCTCCTTGGCGGCCTTGCGCTCCTCGATCCGCTGCCGCAGCTCCCGCTGGGCGGCCAGCTCGGCCTCGGCCTCGGACAGCTCGCTCCCCGCCTCGGCCTTGCCCTCGGCGTCCGCCGCGCTCTCGGGCCCGGCGGCCGTCCCGGACGCGTCGTCCTCCGTGTCCTCGGCCTGCGCGGCGGCCTCCTCCGGGGTGGCGTCGGCTTCCGGTGCGGCCTCGGCCTCGGGCTCCGCCGCGGCCTGTGGGGCCTCGGGCTCGGCAACCTCCGCGGCAGCGGACTCCGTACTCACAGCGTGCTCCAGTCCTGGTCTGGGTAGCGGTGCACGGGCGCCGACACGTCGTCGAGCGCCTGGCAGATCTCGTCAGGAAGACTAAGGGTCTCCACTGACAACGCCGCCGTGAGCTGCTGCGCGTTGCGCGCGCCGACGATCGGGGCGGTCACTCCCGGGCGGTCGCGCACCCAGGCGAGCGCCACCTGGAGCGGGCTCACGGCGAGCCCGTCCGCCGCTATGGCGACGGCGTCCACGACCCGGCTCGCCGCCTCGTCCAGATACGGCGCGACGAAGGGCGCGAACTGCTCGGAGGCGCCCCGCGAGTCCGAGGGGGTCGCGTGCCGGTACTTGCCGGTCAGGACGCCGCGGCCGAGCGGTGACGACGGCAGCAGGCCCACGCCCAGGTCGAGGGCCGCGGGCAGCACTTCGCGCTCGATGCCGCGCTGGAGCAGGGAGTACTCCATCTGCGTACTGGCGAGGCGGGTGCGGGCGCTGGGGACGGCCAGCTGCCACGTCGCGGCCTTGGCGAGCTGCCAGCCACTGAAGTTGGACACGCCCGCGTACCGCGCGCGGCCGCTGGTGACCGCGATGTCCAGGGCCTGGAGCGTCTCCTCCAGCGGGGTCTGGGGGTCGAAGGCGTGCACCTGCCAGAGGTCCACATAGTCCGTGCCGAGGCGGGCGAGGGAGGCGTCGAGCGCCGACAGGAGGTGACCGCGCGAGCAGTCGAAGCGGCGGTCGGGGTCCGGCACGCTGCCCGCCTTGGTCGCGATCACCAGGTCGCGGCGCGGCACGAGCCGCTCCACGAGGCGGCCGAGGAGGTACTCGGCCTCGCCGTCGCCGTACACGTCGGCCGTGTCGACGAGGGTGCCGCCCGCCTCCCAGAAGGCCTTCAGCAGGTCCGCGGCGTCGTTCTCACCGGTCTCTTCGGGGCGGCCCCAGGTGAGGGTGCCGAGCCCGATCCGGGACACGCGCAGACCCGTGCGGCCGAGATGCCTCTGCTCCATGGCGCGAGATTACTGGCCACGCCTCCACGCAGGGCATGCCTGTGGACAAACGCGCGGGTGTGGACAACCTGATGCCCCCCCAAGGGCCCCACCGGGGCGAACCCACGGCGCTCACCGGGGCGGACCCGCGGCACCGGCCGGGACGCACCCGCGCGGTCGGCCCCTGACGGATCGCGCGGCCGCGCGCTACAGTCCCCGGCACAGGGACGTTACTCATCAGTAAGGGGATTCGGCCATGCAGCTCGGGATCAACCTCGGCTACTGGGGCGCGGGGATGGACGCGGACAACCTCACCGTCGCGAAGGAGGCCGACAAGCTGGGCTACGCGGTCTGCTGGGCGGCCGAGGCCTACGGCTCGGACGCGGCCACCGTGCTGTCCTGGGTCGCGGCCCAGACCGAGCGCATCGACGTCGGCTCGGCGATCTTCCAGATCCCGGCCCGGCAGCCCGCGATGACGGCGATGACGGCGGCCACCCTCGACTCGCTGTCCGGCGGCCGCTTCCGGCTTGGCCTCGGCGTCTCGGGCCCGCAGGTCTCCGAGGGCTGGTACGGCGTGAAGTTCGACAAGCCGCTGGCCCGCACGCGCGAGTACGTCGAGATCGTCCGCAGGGCGATGACCCGCGAGCGCCTGTCGTACGAGGGCGAGCACTGGACGCTGCCCCTGCCGGGCGGCCCCGGCAAGCCCCTCAAGCTCACCGTGCACCCGCAGCGCGAGCACATCCCGCTGTACATCGCGGCGATCGGCCCGAAGAACCTGGAGCAGACGGGCGAGATCGCCGACGGCGCCCTGTTGATCTTCCCGGCCGCCGAGCACCTGGAGGAGACCGCCGTCAAGCACCTGCGGGCCGGGCGCGAGAAGGCCGGGAAGACGATGGAGGGCTTCGACGTCGTGCCGACGCTGCCGCTGGCCGTCGGCAAGGACGGCGACGGGGACATCGACGCGCTGGCCGACATGTTCCGGCCGTACACGGCGCTGTACGTGGGCGGCATGGGCAGCCGCAAGCAGAACTTCTACAACCAGCTCGCGTGCCGCATGGGCTACGAGAAGGAAGCGGCCGAGATCCAGGAGAAGTACCTGTCGGGCGACAAGGACGGCGCGGCCGCCGCCGTGCCGCGCTCGCTCATCGACTCGACGTCGCTGCTCGGCTCCGTGGACCGGATCGCCGACCGGATGCGGGCCTACGCGGCGGCCGGGGTCACCACCCTCACCCTGTCGCCCGCGGGCTTCACGCTCGAGGAGCGGCTCACCGCGCTGCGGGCGGGCACCGAGGCCCTGGAGCGGGCCGGGGTGGCCTGACGTTTCCGCGGCCGTGGTGGGGGCTCGGGGGGTCTTCCCCGCCACGGCCGTCACGGAGCACAACGCCGCGACGAGCCCTCCGGTTACGGCTCCGTTCGGCCCGCTGAACTCCTTCGTTCGGCGGAGCTGGCCCGTACAGCTGTTGCCTACTCCCGCACTCCGCATTTGACTCGTTCTTTGCGGAAGTCCGTGTGGTGCGTGACGGCATGGAGGTGCCTGGGATGCTTTCGGCCAAGAGTCTCTTCGGGGAGATCGTCGACAACGACGAGTCGTTCCGGCTGTTCTGCTCCATCGCGGCCAGCGGGGAGTCCCAGGGCGGCTGGGAGAACGGGCGCATCGCCGCCCTCGTGCCCGAGAGCCAGCGCGCCCTCGCCCCCAAGATCACCCGGCACGGCGCCGACGAGGACAAGCACGGGCGGATCTTCAACGCGCTCCTGCGCAAGCGCGGCCTGGAGCCCTGCGAGGTCCCGCCCGACACCGACTACACGATGCTCCTGGAGAAGCACGGCATCGGCCTCGCGCACGACAAGCTCCGCGCCGACGAGCCGCTGACCGAGCAGGACATCATCACGTACCTGGCGCACAGCCGGGTCACCGAGCAGCGGGCCGCCGACCAGATGGTGATGCTCCGCAAGCACTTCGCCGACCACCCGGAGATCGGCAAGGCCGTGCGGATGATCTCGAACGACGAGGACAACCACCTGGCCTACTGCCACGAGGAGCTGCTCCGATTCGCGTACGCGGGCCACGGCCGTGCCATCCAGCGCACGCTCCAGGAGACCGCGCACGTCGAGATCCGGATCTACCGCGACGTCAGCCTCGCCGTCATGGAGCGCATGGGCCGCATCCTCGGCTGGACGCCCACCAAGGCCAGGGCCCTCGCGGCGGGCGTCCACGCCCTGTACGCGTACGAACGCGTCGGCGGCTGGCGCAGGATGGTGAGCCTGCGGATGCCCGAGCGGCGCGACGCCCTGGGCGGTCCCGCGACCACCGCACCCGAATTCGCCTGACAGCCCTCGCACAGGCCCCGCACACGCCCCTCGCGCAGGCGCGCGCGTCCCGCCACGCGCGCGTGGCCTACAGCCAGCCCCGGCGCTTGAACATCCGGTACAGGACCACTTCCAGAACGGCCATCAGCAGGATCACCGCCGGATACGCCCACCACCAGGCCAGCTCGGGCATGTGCTCGAAGTTCATGCCGTAGACGCCCGCGATCATCGTGGGCACGGCCGCCATGGCCGCCCAGGCGGAGATCTTCCGCATGTCGTCGTTCTGCCGGACGCTCATCTGCGCCAGATGCGCCGACAGGATGTCGGTCACCAGGCGGTCCAGGCCCTCCACGGACTCGTTCACCCGCGTCAGATGGTCGCTGACGTCCCGCAGATAGGGCTGCGCCGACTCGTTCACGTACGGCACGGCGCGGCCGGGCGGGCCCACCCCGGCGAGCCGGGAGAGCGGCACCGCGAGCGGCCCCGTGGCCCGGCGGAACTCCAGGATCTGGCGCTTGAACCGGTAGATCCGCGACGCCGAGTTCCGCGAGCCGCCGCTGTCCGGCGAGAACACCTCCGCCTCCAGGACCTCCAGGTCCGTCTGGAGCTCCTCGGCGACCTCCAGATAGTGGTCCACGACGGCGTCGGCGATGGAGTACAGCACCGCCGTCGGACCGTGCTTCAGAACTTCCGGTTCCGCTTCCAGTCGGTGCCGTACGCTGCCGAGCGGCGCGCCCTCGCCGTGCCGGACCGTCACCACGAACGCGTCCCCCATGAAGATCATGAGCTCGCCCGACGACACCGTGTCGCTCTCCGGCTCGTACACCACCGGCTTCAGGACCATGAACAGCGAGTCCTCGTACACCTCCAGCTTCGGCCGCTGGTGCGCCTTGAGGGCGTCCTCGACCGCCAGCGGATGCAGCGCGAACTCCTGGGTGACCCGGTCGAACTCGTCCTCCGTCGGCTCGTGCACGCCGATCCACACGAAGGCGTCCCCCGCGGCGCGCGCCTCGTCCAGGGCGTCGGAGAAGTCCGCCGGGCCCTCGGTCCGGCGCCCGTGCTGGTAGAGGGCACAGTCGACGATCACGCTGGGCATTCTTCCCAAGCAGCACTGCTGCCGCACCCGCTCGGCGGCTTAGGCTGACCCGCATGCCCACGCTGATCCTCGTTAGGCACGGCCGCTCCACGGCCAACACCGCAGGCCTGCTCGCCGGGTGGACCCCCGGTGTCGCCCTCGACGAGCACGGCGCACGACAGGCCGCCGCGCTGCCCGGACGCCTCGCCGCGCTGCCGCTCGCCGAAGCCGTCACCAGCCCCCTCCAGCGCTGCTGGGAGACCCTCGCGCCGCTTGCGGCGGCCCGCCCGGACCTCACCGTCCACACCGACGACCGCATCGGTGAGTGCCACTACGGCGACTGGTCCGGACGCAAGCTGGCCGAGCTGTCCGACGAGCCGCTGATGGAGGTCGTCCAGCAGCACCCGTCCGCCGCCGTCTTCCCCGGCGGCGAGTCCCTGCGCGCCATGCAGACCCGCGCCGCCGAGGCCGTACGCGAGTGGAACGCGCGCGTGGAGCGCGACCACGGCCCCGACGCCGTGTACCTCATGTGCTCCCACGGCGACATCATCAAGTCCCTCGTCGCCGACGCCATCGGACTGCATCTCGACCTCTTTCAGCGGATCTCCGTAGAACCGTGTTCCATCACTGCGATCCGTTACACACGGCTGCGCCCCTTCCTCGTCCGCCTCGGGGACACCGGGGACTTCGCTTCCCTGGCCCCGCGCGCCGAGCCCGCGAGCGAGGATGCTCAGGTGGGGGGAGACACCGGCGCACCGTGAGACGCGCGATGACCGTGATCGTCGCCCGCAGTAGGGTTCAGTGCAGTTGTCGCGCCAAGAACATGCACGCGCCAAGAACATGCAGTCGATTCCAATGGAGACAGGACGTGCCCCGTCAGGTGTTCCTCTACGACCCGCCGGAACGCTTCGTTGCCGGAACGGTCGGTCTTCCCGGGCGGCGTACCTTCTTCCTCCAGGCGTCCGCCGGAGTGCGAGTGACCAGCGTCGCCCTGGAGAAGACCCAGGTGGCCGCCCTCGCCGAACGCATGGAAGAGCTCCTCGACGAGGTGGTACGGCGCAGCGGGGGCAGCGCGGCGGTGCCCGCCGTCGCGCCCACCGAGGTCGCCGACAGCGCCCCGCTCGACTCGCCCGTCGAGGAGGAGTTCCGGGTCGGCACGATGGCCCTGGCCTGGGACGGCGAGGCCGAACGGATGATCGTGGAGGCGCAGGCCCTCGTCGAGCTGGACGCGGACTCCGACGAAGACCTCGCGGAGGCCGAGGAGAGGCTCCTGCAGGACGAGGAGAACGGCCCGCCGATGCTGCGCGTCCGGCTCACCGGGGCGCAGGCCAGAGCCTTCACCAAGCGCGCCCTCGACGTCGTGAACGCCGGGCGCCCGCCGTGCCCGCTGTGCAGCCTGCCGCTCGACCCGGAAGGACACGTATGCCCGCGCCAGAACGGATACCGGCGGGGAGCCTGACCGCCACGGAGCTGCTCACCCGCGGTGAGCTGACCGTGCGCGGGCAGATCCGGCAGGCGTCCAACGCGGTGCTGTACTGCTCGGTCGCGCACGACGGCGCCTCGGTGCCTTGCGTGTACAAGCCCGTCGCCGGGGAGCGGCCCCTGTGGGACTTCCCCGACGGCACGCTCGCCGAGCGCGAGGTCGCCGCGTACGAGGTGTCCGAGGCGCTCGGCTGGGGGCTCGTGCCGCCCACCGTGCTGCGGGACGGGCCCTACGGCCAGGGCATGGTCCAGCTGTGGATCGACCCGCCCGGCGACGCCGCCGAGGGCGCGGAGCTGCTCGCCCTCGTCGACGGGGAGGAGCCCGGGGACGGCTGGAAGGCCGTCGGGTTCGCCGAGGTCGGTCAGGGGCGCACGGCGCTGCTCGTGCACGCGGACGACGCCCGGCTGCGGCGGCTCGCCGTGCTCGACGCGGTGATCAACAACGCGGACCGCAAGGGCGGGCACCTGATCGTGGGGGCCTCGCAGCGGCTGTACGGCATCGACCACGGGGTCACGTTCCACGTGGAGGACAAGCTGCGGACGCTGCTGTGGGGGTGGGCGGGGGAGAAGCTCACGGACGAGGCCGTCGCCGCTCTGGGGGCCGTGCGGGAGGCTCTCGCCGCCGAGGGCGCGCTGGCCTCGCGGCTGGCGGAACTGCTCACCGCGGCCGAGGTGGAGGCCACCCGGGCGCGGGTGGACGCGCTGCTCGCCGCGGGGCGGCATCCGTCGCCTTCGGGGGAGTGGCCCGCGATTCCCTGGCCGCCGGTGTAGGCCCGTCCGCGGGGTCGGGGCACCGGGGATGGTCCCCGGGGTCGTATGTGGACGGTGCATCCGGTTAGGCTCATGGCATGTATGCCTGGCCCGCTTCTGAGGTCCCCGTCCTGCCTGGCAAGGGCCGCGACCTCCGGATCCACGACACCGCGACCGGTGGCCTCGTCACCCTCGAGCCCGGTCCCGTCGCCCGTCTCTACGTCTGCGGCATCACTCCGTACGACGCGACCCACATGGGTCACGCGGCGACCTACAACGCGTTCGACCTCGTGCAGCGCGTGTGGCTCGACACCAAGCGGCAGGTGCACTACGTACAGAACGTGACCGACGTGGACGACCCCCTCCTGGAGCGGGCGAATCGCGACGGCAAGGACTGGGTGGAGCTCGCGCAGGCCGAGACCGCGCTGTTCCGCGAGGACATGACCGCCCTGCGGCTGCTCCCGCCCAAGGAGTACATCGGCGCCGTCGAGTCCATACCCGGGATCGTGCCCCTCGTGGAGCGGCTGCGGGACCAGGGTGCCGCGTACGAGCTCGAAGGGGACGTCTACTTCTCCGTAGAGGCCGATCCGCACTTCGGCGAGGTGTCGGGTCTCGACGCCGCCGCCATGCGGCTGCTCTCCGCCGAGCGCGGCGGCGACCCGGACCGGCCCGGCAAGAAGAACCCGCTCGACCCGATGCTGTGGATGGCGGCCCGCGAGGGTGAGCCCAGCTGGGACGGTGCCTCGCTCGGCCGCGGCAGGCCCGGCTGGCACATCGAGTGCGTGGCCATCGCCCTCGACCACCTGGGCATGGGCTTCGACGTGCAGGGCGGCGGCTCCGACCTCGTCTTCCCGCACCACGAGATGGGCGCGTCGCACGCCCAGGCCCTGACCGGGGAGCACCCCTTCGCCAAGGCGTACGTCCACGCCGGGATGGTCGCGCTCGACGGCGCCAAGATGTCCAAGTCCAAGGGCAATCTGGTGTTCGTGTCGAAGCTGCGGCGCGACGGGGTCGACCCCGCCGCCATCCGGCTCGCGCTCCTGTCCCACCACTACCGCGCCGACTGGGAGTGGACCGACCAGGTCCTCCAGGACGCCGTCGAGCGCCTCGGGCGCTGGCGCGCCGCCGTGTCCCGGCCGGACGGGCCGTCCGCCGAGCACCTCGTCGAGGAGCTGCGCGAGGCCCTCGCCAACGACCTGGACGCGCCCGCCGCGCTCGCCGCCGTGGACCGCTGGGCCGCCCGTCAGGACGCCGAGGGCGGCACGGACGAGGGGGCGCCCGGCGTGGTGTCGCGCGCCGTCGACGCCCTGCTCGGCGTGGCCCTGTAAGCACGCTTACGTGGCCCTGTAGGCATGCTTGCGTGGCCTTGTCAGCACACCCGTAGGCCACGCGGACAGACGCGAGCGGCGCCGGGCGGGAAGAACTCCGCCCGGCGCCGCCGTCTCACCGGTGCCTCAGCCGTCCGCCGTACGGATCACCTGGTGATCACGATGGCGAGCAGGATGCCCGGGTTGTTGGTGTCGTAGTAGCCGATGACCGGCTGCCCGTACGCGAACGCCTCCTGCACCTGGTCACGGGTGCGGTCGAGCGGGTTGATGAAGACGCGCCAGTCGCCGTCCACGTGCAGATAGAGCAGCGTGGCCTGGCCGGGCAGCGGCTGGATGACGTCCCAGAAGCTCTCCGCCACGTTGCCCGACAGGGCCTGGGTGGAGATCGTGGGCGCCTGCGCCTGCGGGACCTGCTGCTGGCCGAGCTGCTGGAGCAGCTGCTGGAACGGCTGCTGCTGGCCGAGCTGCTGCATCTGCTGGCGCAGGTGCGGCGGGATCTGCTGGCCCTGGACCTGCTGGCCCATGCCCTGCTGACCCGGCATCTGCTGGCCGATGCCCTGCTGACCGAACGGCTGCTGCTGGCCCATGCCCTGCTGGCCGAACGGCCGCTGCTGGCCGATCTGGCCCTGCTGCCCCATCTGCGGCGGCGCGGTGCTCGGGCCCTGCTGGCCGAAGGGCTGCTGGCCGTACTGCTGCTGCGAGAAGGGCTGCTGCGAGAACGGCTGTTGTTGGGACTGCTGCTGGAACGGCTGCTGCTGGCCGAACGGCTGCTGTTGGCCGTACTGCTGCGAGCCGGAGGGCTGCTGACCGTACTGCTGGCCCAGCTGACTCATTTGCGGGGTGGTGCTCATGCGGGTGCCACCTTCCCTCAATGGTCGGTCCGTTTGCCGTGCTTCGTGCGCTTGCCGTGTGTCTGGCGTGGTGTTCAGCCCGTGACGACCAGGCCGACGACCTCGTCGTCCGAGAACCAGACACGGACGTCGGGAGAACCGCCCGCGAAGGCGGAGTGCACCGCCTGGCGGGTCTCCGGGGTCGGATGGTTCAGGTTGCGCCACTCCCCGGCCACGAAGAGCCGCAGGCGCGGCGGGAGTTCCGGCGGATACGGGAGCAGCTCGTCCCAGTAGCGCTCGGCGCGGCCCGAGCCCACCGCCGACGGCAGCAGCTTGGTGACCGCCGCCTTGATGTCGGGGCGGTTGCCGATCCGCTGCGACGCCGGGCGGCCCGGCGCGTCCTGCTGCGGCGAACCCGTGGCCCGAAGGACCGCACGCGCGCGTGCGGACGTCATCGGCTGCTGGCCCGCCGCCTTGAGCATGCCCTGGAGCGAGACGAGCGCGCCGACCACGATCGGGGACGCCGCCGACGTGCCGGAGAACGTGTCGGTGTACCAGGCGATCTCCTCCACACCGCCCTGGAGGTCGCCCGGCTGGTTCCAGAAGCCGCCGGTCGTCGTGGTCTCGCGGCCCCAGCCCTGCGCGTCGACGCGCGCCCCGTAGTTGGAGAACGCCAGGCGCGAGCGGTCCGGGCCGTGGTCGCGGCCGTGCGTACCGGGCGGCGGCGCGCCCGCGCCGACCAGGACGGCGTCGGACGACGGGTTCGACGGGTTGAACGGGTTGCGCCACCAGGACGGGAACTCGTCCGGACGGCGCTCGTACCGGGCGTCGTCGAGCGACTCGGCGCCGTTGCCCGCCGCCCCGACGACGACGATGCCCTTCGCGGTGGCGTAGCGGACCGCCGCGTAGTCGTCGGGCCACCACTCGACGGCGATGTAGCCGCGCTGGTCGTCGCGGTCCTCGAAGTCGAACCTCGGTCCCGGCCGGTGCAGTTCGATGAGGATGACGTCGCCGGGCGCGAGCCGGTCCGCGGCCGCGTGGATGGTCGCCGCCGTGCCGCTGGGCAGGAAGGACGCGGCCGCCGTCACGGCGTCCGGCACGATGCCGGTGATGCCGAAGGGGCTGCGGTCGCCGCCCAGCACGCCGATCACGGCCGTGCCGTGGTTGCGCCAGGACAGGTCCTGGACCGGGGTGCCGATGACCACGCCCGCGAGCCGCGCGGACAGGTCCTCGTGGCTGAGCTGCCAGGCGCCTTCGATGTCGATGACGGTCACGCCGTCACCGCCGCCGCCGAGCCGCTGCCAGGCCCACTGCGCGTCCACGCCCTCGGGGGCCGGGCGCAGATAGCCCTGGCGGCCGGTGAAGTCGGGGGTGACCGGAGCGCCTTCCTTGCGGCGCCGGCCCTCGTCGGGCTCGCTGCCGCCGCCCTGCCGCCCGATGGCGCCGAGGGTGGCGGGGACGGCACCGGGCTTGACGTACGCCGTGTCGATGCCGGGCAGCGCCGCGATCCGCGCGCGCAGCTCCGGGGCCCGGTCCTCGCTGCCGCGCACCCGGTAGAAGAGGGTCAGGTCGGGCACGTCGTCCAGGGTGCCCGCCGCTGCCGCCTGGAGCCGGTCCTCGCTGCCGAACAGCGGCTCCAGGGTGAGTTGTTCGTCGCTGAGGAACATGTTCAGGGCCGAGAGGTCGGCGCCTGTCGCCGAGCGGACACCGTGCTCCTGGGCGCGCAGCCGGGCCTCCGGCCGTGCGACGACGATGAGTTCCTGCTCGGTCGCCCGATAGGTGAATCCCGCGCCGTCCGGTCCAGGGCCGCTGCCTCCCGGATCGTCGCCCTGCCGCACCTGGTCGGTCATCGCTTCACCGCTCCCTTCGGTTGCCGCACCCCGGGCGTTCGGTCGCTGCACACCCTGCTACCGCTCGGCCGGAACGTCCAGACCCCTTTCCCGCAACTGTGTTTGAACAGAAGTTGATGAGGGAACCGTGTGCAATTCATCGACAATCCCGTGTCACGTCGCAAACCGGCCAAAGGTCGCGAGACGGGTGGGGCGGGAGCACAGGAACGGGAGCGCAGGAAGGGGCGGCACCCACGTGGGTGCCGCCCCTTCCTGCTGCCGGGCGGGCCGGTGCGTCCCGGGGGACGCGGCCGCTCAGTCCTCGGAGGAATCCCCGGGCTCGGCGTCCGGCTCCGCCGGGTCCGGCGCGGTCGTGTCCGCGGCGGCCGGGTCCGAGGCCGTGGTGTCCGCGGCGGTCGGACCGTCCTCCGGCCCGGCGTCCGCGGCGCCGACCGCCTTGTCGCCGGCCTTGTCTTCGACCTCGGCCGTGTCGTCCGCCTCGGCCTTGTCCTCCGGCGACGGCTTCGCCGCGGATCCGGTGCCGGGCTCCGGGCCCGGGTCCGGGCGCGGCTGCGGCTTCGGCGGGCGGGTGCGCTCGCTGGGGGCGTCCCGCAGATAGGCCGCGCCCTCGCCCTCGGACGCCACGCCGCCGACCTGGCCGGGGCCGCCGACCTGGCCCGGGCCGCCCCCGTCGCGCCGCCGCAGATAGCGCTCGAACTCGCGGGCGATGGCTTCGCCCGAGGCCTCCGGCAGCTCCGCGGTGTCCCGCGCCTCCTCCAGGGACTGCACGTACTCGGCGACCTCGCTGTCCTCGGCCGCTAGCTGGTCGACGCCCAGCTGCCAGGCGCGCGCGTCCTCCGTCAGCTCGCCGAGGGGGATCCTGAGGTCGATCAGGTCCTCCAGGCGGTTGAGCAGCGCGAGCGTCGCCTTCGGGTTCGGCGGCTGCGAGACGTAGTGCGGCACGGCCGCCCACAGGCTGACCGCGGGCACGCCCGCGTGCGTGCACGCCTCCTGGAGGATGCCGACGATGCCCGTCGGGCCCTCGTACTTGGTCTCCTCCAGGTCCATGCTGCGCGCCAGGTCCGGATCGGAGGTGACGCCGCTGACCGGGACCGGCCGGGTGTGCGGGGTGTCACCGAGCAGCGCGCCCATGATCACGACCAGTTCGACGCCCAGCTCGTGGGCGAAGCCGAGGAGTTCGTTGCAGAACGAACGCCAGCGCATGGACGGCTCGATGCCCCGGACCAGGACCAGGTCGCGCGGCTTCTCGCCGCCGACACGGACGACCGAGAGCCGGGTCGTCGGCCACGTGATCTTGCGCACGCCGCCGTCCAGCCACACCGTGGGGCGGTTGACCTGGAAGTCGTAGTAGTCCTCGGCGTCCAGTGCCGCGAAGACCTCGCCCTTCCACTCCTTGTCGAGATGCGCGACCGCGGTGGAGGCGGCGTCGCCGGCGTCGTTCCAGCCCTCGAACGCGGCCACCATGACCGGGTCGATCAGCTCGGGTACCCCCTCGAGCTCGATCACCCAGGCCTCCTTCCGACGTTCTCCGCTAAGTACGCCCCAACCTTACGGCGTCCCACGGGGGCCTCCGCAGCCCCCCGGCGGCGCCGAGTGCCGGATCACTGCCCAGGTCAATCGCGCCTCACTCCTGTCGTGCCCGGTTCGGCCGCGGAGCCCGGAGCTCAGAGGGTGGAGCGCAGCCACTGCTCCACGCTCGCGATGTGCACGGTCGCCCAGGACCTGGCGGCTTCCGCGTCCCGGTCGCGCAGGGCGCCGAGGATCGCCCGGTGCTCGTGCAGCGTGCGGCTGACCGCGTCCTCCTGGGTGAGGCCGCGCCAGACGCGGGCCCGCGTCGTCGGCCCGGACAGGCCGTCGAGCAGCGAGCACAGGACGGAGTTCCCCGACCACTGGACGATGCCGCGGTGGAACTCCAGGTCGCAGGCCACCAGCTCCTCCACGGACGGCGCGCTGCCGAGGGCGTCCAACTGCTCGGTCAGGGCGTCCAGTTCCGCCTCGCTGATCCGCGCGGCCGCCATCGCCGTCGCGGCGGGCTCCAGGATGCGGCGTACGGCGAGGAACTCCAGGACCGTGTCGTCGCGGTGGAAGTCGACCACGAAGCTCAGGGCTTCGAGGAGCAGCTGCGGATCGAGGCTGGTGACGTACGTGCCGTCGCCCTGCCGCACGTCGAGGATGCGGATCAGGGAGAGCGCGCGCACCGCCTCGCGCAGCGAGTTGCGGGACAGGCCGAGTTCGGCGGCCAGCTCGCTCTCCTTGGGGAGGCGGTCGCCGGGGCGCAGCGCACCCGAGACGATCATGCCCTTGATCTTTTCGATGGCCTCGTCCGTGACAGCCATGGGGACCTCGCCTCGGTGAAGAGCAGCAGGAACGGACATCGGATGTCCGGTAGGTGAAGAGACATCGGATGTATCGGCTCATTATGTCCCTTGGAGCCTTACGGGGAACGGGGTTCAGCCGAAGCGTTCGATCCTGATCCGGTCCACGGGCTGGCCGCCCTCCACCAGGAGCCGCGAGGCGTGCTCGGCGAAGCCGTTGGAGCCGCAGACGTACGCCTCCCAGCCGCCCTCGGGCCGCCCGGCGCCGAGGTGGGGCGCCAAGTGCCCGGCGGTGAGGCGTCCTTCGGCGCGGGTGAGGATCACGTCCGTCTCGGCCCCGTACTCGTCGGCGTAGAGGAGGTCCGCGCGGGTGCGGGCCGAGACGAGCAGGCGCAGCGGCACGGTCAGGCCCGCCCGCCGGTGGTGGCGGATCATCGACATCAGCGGGACCACGCCGGAGCCCGCGCCGAGCAGCAGCGCGGGCCGGTCGCCGGGCCAGGCGAAGAAGCCGGACAGCGGGCCGCGCACCTCCACGGTGTCGCCCTCCCGCGCGACCGTGTGCAGATGCCCCGAGACCTCGCCGCCCGGCACGTGGTCCAGGGTCAGTTCGATCTCGCCGCTGTCGTCCGGCGCGGAGGCCAGCGAGTAGTGGCGCTGGGCGACGTAGCCGTCCGCGGCGGTCAGGCGCAGCATCAGGTGCTGGCCCGGCAGGTGCCCCTGCCAGTGCGGCACCTTGAGCCGGAAGGTCGCGGCGGCGTGCGTCTCGCGGCGGATCCCGGTGATCAGGGCCTGCTGCCAGTGGGCCGCGGCCTGCTCGCTCACGGCGATGCGCCCGGGCACCGCGAAGGCGGTCGGGGGGACGAACGCCCCCGTGGTGGTCTCAGTCACCGGCGTACCGCTCCTCACGCCACGGGTCGCCCCGGTGGTGATAGCCGTTCTTCTCCCAGAAGCCCGGCTCGTCGTGGTCGAGCAGTTCCAGGCCCGCGATCCACTTGGCGCTCTTCCAGAAGTACAGGTGCGGCACGACGAGCCGGGCGGGCCCGCCGTGCTCGGGCGGCAGCGGCGCCCCGTCGTACTCCCAGGCGATCCAGGCCCGGCCGCCGGTCACGTCGGCGAGCGGCAGGTTCGCGGTGTAGCCGGTGTGGGAGTACGCGACGACGTGCGTGGCGGCGGGCAGCGGGCCGCCCGCCCCGGCGAGGAACGCGTCCAGGCTCACGCCGCCGAAGCGCACGCCGAACTTGGACCAGCTCGTCACGCAGTGGATGTCGCCCCGGTACTCGGACGCGGGCAGCGCGTGCGCCTCCTCCCAGGTCCAGGCGCGCGGGCTCGCCACGAGCCCGCCGACGCGGAACGTCCAGTCGGCGGCCGCGAGCCGGGGCGTGACCTCGGCGGAGAGCACGGGCCAGGTGTCGCGGGCGTCGTACTGGCCCGGGGGCAGGCGCGGGTCGCGGTCGGCGGCGGGGGCGCGGCCGGTGAAGCCGCGGGTCGGGGTGGGGGGCGGGGAGCTCATGACAGGCGCGCGGGTTCGGCCGGGGCCACGGCGTCGGTCAGGGCGCGCAGCACGTGCGGTTCGTCGAGGGTGAGCAGGGCGCGGTCGCGCATCAGGACGCGGCCGTCGACGACGGTGTCGCGCACGTCCGCGCCCGCGGCGGCGTAGGCGAGCGTCCCGTAGGGGTCGTGGCGCGGCGCCAGGTGCGGCCGGTCCAGGCCGACGACGATCAGGTCGGCGCGCTTGCCCGGCTCCAGGGAGCCGAGCCGGTCGCCGAGGCCGAGCGCCCGCGCCGACTCGATGGTGGCCATCCGCACGGCCTGCTCGGCGCCGACCGCCGTCGGGTCGCCGCCCGCCTTGTGGACGAGCGCCGCGAGCCGGACCGCGCCGAGCACGTCGAGCGTGTTGGAGCTCACGGCGCCGTCGGTGCCGATGCCGACCGTGACACCGGCGTCGAGCAGGTCGGGCACGCGGGCGATGCCGCATCCCAGCTTCAGGTTCGACGCCGGGCAGTGCGCGACGGACGTCCCCGTGCGGGCGAGCGCCGCGATCTCCGCGTCGGTCAGCTCGACGGCGTGCGCGAGGAGCGTGTCCGGGCCGAGCACGCCGAGCGAGTCGAGCAGCTCCACCGGGCGCATGCCGTACCGCTCGGCGACCAGGGCCACCTCGGCCGCGTTCTCGGCCGCGTGCAGATGCAGCAGGGCGCCGTGGGCGCGGGCGAGCGCGGTGATCGCGGCGAGCTGGTCGGGCGCCAGGGTGTACGCGGAGTGCGCGAAGAGCACCGGCCTGGTGCCCGGGGCGGCGCTGCGGGCGGCCAGCCAGGCGCCCGCCCAGGCGAGCCGCTCCGCGTACGGGCGGCCGTCCGGCGGCTCTGGCACGTCCATGAACGTCGGGCCGGTGAGCAGCCGCCACCCGGCCTCGCGCGCCACCTCCTCGGCGGCCTCGTGGAACCAGTACATGTCGAGCGCGGTGGTCACCCCGCCGCGCACCGACTCGGCGATCGCCGCGCGCAGGCCCACCGCGACGGTCTCCGGCGTGAGCAGCTCGGCCTCGCGCGGCACGACCCGCTCCAGGAAGCCCTGGAGGGTGACGTCGTCGGCGGTGCCGCGCAGCAGCGTCATCGCCAGGTGGGTGTGCGTGTTGACGAGCCCCGGCAGGACGAGACAGCCGCGCGCGTCGATCTCCTCGGCCGGGGCGTACTGGGCGCGCAGGCGCTCGGCGGGGCCGACGGCCACGATCTCACCGGCGCGCACGGCGACGGCGCCGTCGCTCACCACGGTGCCGGACGCGTCGACGGTCAGGACGTCGCCGCCGTGGACGAGGAGGTCGATGGGGAGCATGTGGTGCGTGTCTCCAGGGTGCTTCCGGCGGGCGGTTCTACCGGTTTTGTCCGGTCTGCGCGGGGACGTCGGCGGCCAACAGGCGCAGCGCGTCCAAGGTTATCCGGGCGCCACGGGCGACTCCGTCGGCGACCTCCGACCGGTGCGGGTCGTAGCCGCCGGTGGCCTCCTCGTCGACCAGCTCGTCGGCGTTCGCGCCGTCCACGACGAGCGCGCCGCCCGCGACCAGGCCGCGCGTCGAGGCGAACACGTACAGGGCGCTCAGCTCCATCTCGATGGCGGCGACGCCCGCCCGCTCGTACGCGTCGGCGGGCAGCGGCAGGAAGCCGGGCTGGAAGGCCGCCCGCGTCCACACCACGCCCCGGTGGTGCGGGGCCCCGGCGGCACGGGCCGCCCGCTGCAGCGCGAGCACCGCCTCGGGCGCCCCGAACGCCGGGTACTCGGCCGGGATCAGCTGCCCCGTCACGCCGTCGTCGCGCACCGCCGCGTCCGCGATCACCAGGTCACCGGCCGCGATGCCGGGCCGGATCGCGCCTGCCGTACCGAGCCGGATGACATGCGTCACACCCGCCTGCGCCAGCTCCTGGAAGAGCAGCAGCGCCCCGGGCGCGCCCACGCCGTGCGAGGCCACGACCACCGGCAACTCCTGCCAGGTCCCGGTGAAGGTGCGGTACTCCCGGCGGTACGCCACCTCCTTCGCGTCGTCGAGGAGCTCGGCGACGGCCGCCGCGCGGGCGGGGTCGCCGACGACGACGGCGTACGGCGGCAGGCCGGTGCGGGGCAGGCCGGTGATGGGCTGCGGGGCGGGGGACGCCGAGGACATGGTCATGCGCGCTCCTGGCTGGGGTCCGGGGGAGCCGAGGTTCCGAGAGCTCCGAGGGCTTCGGGGGAAGTGTGCCGGGAGGCGGGCGCGGCGGCGGCGCCGGGGTGGCCCGACGGCGTCGAACTCACGTTCAGGACGCTCGGGTACGGTGGCCGCGCGAGCCGGACCCGCACCGCCACCGGGAGTTGACCCCCATGAGCAAGGCGAGCACCGAGGACCTCAGGGCCGTCGTCTGGACGGACACCGCGAGCGGCCCCGCGCTCTGTCTCGTCGACCAGACGGCCCTGCCGCACGCCCTGAAGCGCCTCGACGTCCGCACGGTCGACCAACTCGTCGACGCCATCGTGCGGTTGGTGGTCCGCGGCGCGCCCGCGATCGGCGCGGCCGGGGCGTACGGCGTCGCGCTCGCCCTGGTCCAGGGGGAGCGCGAGGGCTGGGACCGCGCGCGGGTCGACGCCGAGGTCGCCCGCGTCCGCGCGGCGCGCCCCACCGCCGTCAACCTCATGGCCTGCGTGGACCGCGTCGCCGCACGCCTCGACGAGGGCCTCGGCGCGGTGCTCGCCGAGGCGGACGCCGTCGTACGGGAAGACCTCGCGGCCAACCACGCCCTCGGCCGACACGGCGCCGACTGGCTCCTCGACCGCCTCGGCCCGGACCGGCCGCTGCGCGTCCTCACCCACTGCAACACCGGCGCGCTCGCCACGGCGGGCTGGGGCACCGCGCTCGGCGTCATCCGGGAGCTGCACCGGCGCGGCCGCCTCGACTCCGTGTACGCCGACGAGACCCGGCCGCTGCTCCAGGGCGCGCGGCTCACCGCCTGGGAGCTCGCCCACGCGGGCATCCCGCACCACGTCCAGGCGGACGCGGCCGCCGCCGGGGTCATCCTGCGCGGCGAGGTCGACGCGGCAGTCGTCGGCGCGGACCGGATCGCCGCGAACGGCGACACCGCGAACAAGGTGGGCACCGTGGGCATAGCCCTCGCCTGCGCGCACGCGGGCATCCCTTTCGTCGTGGCCGCGCCCAGCACGACCGTGGACCTCGCCACGGCGTCCGGGGCCGACATCCCCATCGAACTGCGCGCCGAGGAGGAGGTCCTGGAGTGGGCGGGCGTCCGCACCGCCCCCGCCGGATCGCGCGGCCACAACCCCGCGTTCGACGTCACCCCGGGCTCGCTGGTGACCGCCCTGGTGACGGAGCACGGCGTCCGCGAGGTGGCGAAGGGCGAGCTGCCGGGGTAGCCCCGCGCAGGGTCACCCGACGGCCAGGGCCAGCTCCAGGAGCCACTCCACGACCTCCGTGCGGTGCCGCGCCTGCCGCGGGTCGTCGCCCCAGACGTACAGCCCGTGCCCGGCCACGACCACCGCGGGCATCCCCGGCCGCAGCGCCGCCTCCATACGGTCCGCGAGCTCCGCCATGTCCTGACTGTTCTCGATCACCGGCAGGACCACCGCGACGTCGTGCGTCCGGTGCCCGAGCCCCTTGAGCATCTCCAGGCCCTCGAACTCGATCCCACCCGGCCGCCGCCCGCCCATCGCCACGGACGCCACGGTGTGTACGTGCACGACGGCGCCCGCCCCGGTGAGCCGCACCACGCGCGCGTGCAGCGCGGCCTCGGCCGACGGCCGCCCGGCGCCGACCGCGGCGCCCTCGGCGTCCGTCAGGACCACGTCGGCGGCGGTCAGTTCGCCCTTGTCGAGCCCGCTGGCCGTCACGGCGAGCCGTACGGGATCGCGGGAGACCACGACGGAGAGGTTCCCCGAGGTCCCGCGCATCCAGCCGAAGGAGGCGAACCGCGCGGCCTCCGCCGCGAGCACCGCCCCGGCCTCCCGCACACCGATGTCCAGGCCGGTCCCGGCGGCCGGGCCAGGCCCCGGTGCCCCGCCCACCCGCGACTCCACGCTCACGACGCCACCAGCCCCACCTCGTCGAACGACCCCACTTCCGGATGCCCGCCGACGCCCTCGGCGAAGTACGGCTCCCCGGCCCGGCGCACCCCGACCGTCCGCCACCCCGCCGCCCGGGCCGCGTCCAGCTCGCCGAGCCGGTCGGACAGGAACACCGTGCGGCCGGGCGGCACGCCGACCGCGGCGGTGATGGCCCGGTAGGAGCCGGGGTCCTGCTTGGGCCCCGCGTTCTGCGTGTCGTACCAGCCGCTGACCAGGCCGGTGAGCGACCCGTGCGCCGAGTGCGCGAACCACGCGCGCTGTGCCGCCACCGACCCCGACGAGTACACGTACAGCCGGATCCCGGCCGCGTACCAGCTCCGCAGCCGCGGCACCACGTCGTCGAAGAAGGGCGCGACGAGGTCGCCGCGCGCGAAGCCCTCCGCCCAGACGACGCCCTGGAGCGCCTTCAGCGGCGTGGCCTTGCGGTCCTCGTCGGCCCAGGCGCCGAGGACCTTCTCGATCCGCGCGGCGTCCGCGCCGGGCTCGCCGATCTCCTCGCGGACCTGGGCGACGGCGCGCGCGACGACGGCCTCGTGGGACCGCTCGGCCAGCAGCGCCCCGAACCGCTCCCGGGCGTAGGGGTACATGACGTCCACGACGAACCCGGTGGCGCTCGTGGTGCCCTCGATGTCGAGCACCACCGCGTCCACGGCGCCGGGCCCAAGCCCCACGCTCACCTCGCGGCCCCCGTGTGACCGGCGTGGATCGTGTCGAAGTCCGGGAAGCGCCCGGCGATGTCGCTGCCGGTGAACGCGGCGATCCAGCCGTCCTCCTCGTGGAAGAAGCGGATCGCCGTGAACGAGGGCGACGTGCCCATGTCGAACCAGTGCGCCGTGCCGCGCGGCACCCCGAGCAGATCGCCCTTCTCGCAGTACACGGCGTGCACTTCGCCGCGTACGTGCAGATAGAAGACGCCCGCGCCCGCCACGAAGAAGCGCACCTCGTCATCGTCGTCGTGCGTGTGCTCGGCGAGGAACTTCTCCCGGGCCGCCCGCGCCTTGTCCGGCCAGCCCGGGTCGTCGCTCGGACGCAGCGCGACGACGTCGACGGTGCGGAAGCCCTCCGCCGCGTTCAGCTTGTCGATCTCCGGTCCGTACGCGGCGAGCACGGTGTCGCCGTCCGCGTCGGCCGGTACGTCCGCACGCACCGGCCACCGCTCGTAGCGCACGCCGAGCGGCGCGAGCACCTCGGCGATCTCGACGGGGTCCGACGTGCGCCGGACGACGGTCTCGGGGCCCGCGTCGGGCCAGGTCGTGAGGAGGGTCATCGGTCGCTCCCAAGGGGCGGACTGCGGTGCGGGCGGTGGCCGGACTCCTGTGCGGATCGTAGCCCGGCCCCGGCCGCCGTCACGAGGGGTCCCACAGCCGGGACGGGGCCTCCCTGCGCACCACCGGCGCTATCTCCTCCGCGAACCGCTGGAGGGTCTCGACCTGTTCGGCGCGCGGCAGACCGAACCCGTCGACCGTGATGGACTGCAGGTCGTGCCGGTACACCTCGTGGTAGCCGAGGATCTTGTCGATGATCTGCTGCGGCGAACCGATGAGCTGCGGCCCGTCGGCGATCGCCTCCTCGATGGTGCGGAAGGGCGTGTTGTAGCCCGCCTTGCCCTCCAGGTGCGGCTTGAAGGTCTGGCGCACCTTCGCCTCGTACAGCTCCCGGTAGCGGCTGACGGCCTGCTCCGCGCTGTCGGCGATGAGCAGTCCGCCCGAGCCCGCCGCCACATGGGCGTCGGCGGGGTCGTGGCCGTACGCCTCGAACCGCTCGCGGTAGTGCGCGATCAGCTTCGCGTACGCCGCGCGCGGCTGGATCGCGTTGGCGGTGAACAGCGGATCGCCGTGCTTGGCGGCGAGTTCGGGGGAGTTGAGGGAGGTCGCCGAGCCGTGCCAGACGCGCGGCGGCCCCGCGTACGGGCGCGGCACCGTCGTGACGTTCTTCAGGGCGGGGCGGAACTCGCCCTGCCAGTCGACGTTCTCCTCCCGCCACAGGCGCCGCAGCAGCTCGTACTTCTCCTCCTGGAGGTCCCACTGGCGCGCCTCGTCGAGCCCGAACAGATCGAAGTGGCCCGCCTCGGCGCCCTTGCCGATGACCAGCTCCACGCGTCCGCGCGAGAGCTGGTCGAGCGTCGCGTAGTCCTCGGCGATCCGCACCGGGTCGAGGATCGCGACGACGGTGACGCCGGTCAGGAGCCGGATGCGGGAGGTGCGGGCCGCGAGCGCGCCGAGGACGACCGTCGGGCTCGACGACAGGAAGTCGCCCGCGTGCCGCTCGCCCACGGCGTAGGCGTCGTAGCCGAGCCGCTCCGCCTCGACGCCGACCTCGACGACGTCGGCGATCCGCTCGGCCGCGGGGGCCCGTTCCCCGGTCAGCGGGTGCGGGGAGTGGGAGATGAGGGACAGCACCTGAAACTTCATGCTTCACATGTACGCGCTGAACATTGCGGCGCTGTGGCGGTGGCGTGGCAGGTGTTCCCGGGCACGCGTAAGGGGCGGTCGCCATGGCGACCGCCCCTTACAGATCACTCCTGGGTCAGCTCTTCTTGCCCAGCAGGTCTTCGACCTTGCCGCGGATCTCGTCCGTCGCGAGGCCGCGGATCGTCAGCGTCGTACGGCGGCGCAGCACGTCGTCGGCCGTCTCGGCCCACTCGTGGTCGCGCGCGTAGACGACCTGCGCCCAGATCTCCGGGGCGTCGGGGTGGACGCGCTCGGCGAGCTCCGGGTTCTCGTTCGCCAGGCGGGCGATGTCGAAGGACAGCGAGCCGTAGTGCGTCGCCAGGTGACGGGCGGTGTCCGGCGCCATGCGCGGGCCGGGGGCCGGGCCGTCGACGAGCAGCCGGTGGGCGACCGCGCGCGGGTTGGCGATGCCGGGCAGCGGCAGCTTCTTCGGCAGCGTGGAGATCGGCTCGTAGTCGTCGCCCAGCGGGTGGCCCGGCAGCGACTCCAGCTTCTTCATGATGGTGCGGCCGATGTGGCGGAACGTCGTCCACTTGCCGCCCGCGACCGACAGCATGCCGCCGCGGCCCTCGGTGACGACCGTCTCGCGCTTGGCCTTGGAGGTGTCGCCCGGACCGCCGGGCAGCACCCGCAGACCCGCGAACGAGTACGTGATCAGATCACGGGACAGCTGCTGGTCCCGGATCGAGAACGCGGCCTCGTCGAGGATCTGCGCGGTGTCCTTCTCGGTGACCGAGACGTCGCGCGGGTCGCCCTCGTACTCCTCGTCGGTCGTGCCGAGCAGCAGCATGTCCTCCCACGGCAGGGCGAACGTGATGCGGTACTTGTCGATCGGCGTGGCCAGCGCGGCCTTCCAGGGGGCGGTGCGCTTGAGGACGAGGTGCGCGCCCTTGGACAGGCGGATGGAGGGGGCCGCGTCCGGGTCCTCCATCGCGCGCAGGTGGTCGACCCAGGGGCCGGTGGCGTTCAGGACGAGTCGGGCGTTGACGCCGAACTCGTCGCCGGACTGCCGGTCCTTGAGGTCGGCGCCCGTGACCCGGCCCTTGGTGAAGCGCAGGCCGGTGACCTCGGCGTGGTTGAGGACGACGGCGCCTGCCTCGACGGCCGCGCGGACCGTCATCAGGGCCATGCGGGCGTCGTTCATCTGGTCGTCGCCGTAGACCGCGACGGCCTTCAGGTTGTCGGTGCGCAGCTCCGGCACGTCCTGCGCCGCCTTGGCGGGGGAGAGCAGGTGGCCGACGCCGTCGCCGAACGCGGAGAGCGCCGAGTAGGCGAAGACGCCCGCGCCGAGCTTGGCGGCGCCGTGCGGGCCGCCCTTGTACACCGGCAGGTAGAAGGTGAGCGGGTTGGCGAGGTGCGGTGCCACCTGACGCGACACCGCACGCCGCTCGAAGTGGTTCTCCGCCACCAGCTTCACCGCGCCGGTCTGCAGGTAGCGCAGACCGCCGTGGAGGAGCTTGGAGGAGGCGGAGGAGGTGGCGCCGGCGAAGTCGCCGGCGTCCACCAGGGCCACCCTGAGACCCGACTGCGCGGCGTGCCAGGCGGTGGAGATGCCCAGGATGCCGCCGCCGATCACCAGGAGGTCGTACGCCGCCTTGGAAAGGCGTTCCCGGGTCTCGGCACGGCTCGGGTTGCCGCCGGCCGCCGGCGGCGTCCCGAGTGCCGAGATGACGGGGCCGCTCTCTAGGGTGGTCATGGTTATTGCTCCTCGTCAGCTGAGCTGTGGTCAGCTCTCGTCTTCGAGCCAGCCCATGGTCCGCTCCACGGCCTTGAGCCAGTTCTTGTACTCACGGGCGCGGGTGTCCGCGTCCATGCGGGGGGTCCATTCGGCGGCCCGGCGCCAGTTGGCGCGCAGGTCGTCGGTGGAAGACCAGAAACCGACGGCGAGGCCGGCGGCGTATGCGGCGCCGAGGCAGGTCGTCTCGGCCACCATCGGACGCACCACGGGCGCGTCCAGGAAGTCCGAGAGGGTCTGCATCAGCAGGTTGTTGGAGGTCATGCCGCCGTCGACCTTGAGGGCCGCGAGCTCGACGCCGGAGTCCTTCGTCATGGCGTCGGTGATCTCACGGGTCTGCCAGGCGGTGGCCTCCAGGACGGCGCGCGCGATGTGCGCCTTGGTGACGTACCGGGTGAGACCGGCGATCACACCGCGGGCGTCGGAGCGCCAGTACGGGGCGAACAGGCCGGAGAAGGCCGGGACGAAGTAGGCGCCGCCGTTGTCCTCGACGCTGGAGGCCAGCGTCTCGATCTCGGCGGCGGACTTGATGAGGCCCATCTGGTCGCGCATCCACTGCACCAGGGAGCCGGTGACGGCGATGGAGCCTTCGAGGGCGTAGACCGGCTTGGCGTCGCCGATCTGGTAGCCGACGGTGGTCAGCAGGCCCGAGTAGGAGTTGATGGCCTTCTCACCGGTGTTCATCAGCATGAACGTGCCGGTGCCGTACGTGGACTTGGCCTCGCCCTCGGCGAAACAGGTCTGGCCGAACAGGGCCGCCTGCTGGTCGCCGAGCGCGGAGGCGACCGGGATGCCGCCCAGGAGGTCGCCGAGCTTGCCGCCGGTGACCTCGCCGTAGACCTCGGCGGAGGAGCGGATCTCGGGGAGCATCGGCATCGGCACGCCGATGGACTCGGCGATGCGCTCGTCCCACTCCATGGTGTGCAGGTTCATCAGCATGGTGCGCGAGGCGTTGGTGACGTCGGTGACGTGCTTGCCGCCGTTCACCCCGCCCGTCAGGTTCCAGATGACCCAGGAGTCCATGGTGCCGAAGAGGATGTCGCCCGCCTCGGCGCGCTCGCGCACGCCCTCGACGTTGTCGAGCAGCCAGCGGGCCTTGGGGCCCGCGAAGTAGGAGGCCAGCGGCAGGCCGGTCTCGCGCCGGAAGCGGTCCTGGCCGACGTTGCGCCCGAGCTCCTTGCAGAGCGCGTCGGTGCGGGTGTCCTGCCAGACGACGGCGTTGTACACCGGCTCGCCGGTGTTCTTGTCCCACAGCAGCGTGGTCTCGCGCTGGTTGGTGATGCCGATGGCCTTGATGTCGTCGCGGGTGATGCCGGCCTTCTGGATGGCGCCGGCGACGACTTCCTGGACGTTGGTCCAGATCTCCGTGGCGTTGTGCTCGACCCACCCCGGCTTGGGGAAGATCTGCTCGTGCTCCTTCTGGTCGACGGAGACGATGCGGCCGTCCCGGTCGAAGACGATGCAGCGGCTGGACGTGGTGCCCTGGTCGATCGCCGCGATGAAGGGGCCTGCGGTGTGCGCGTCGGTCACGGTGTGCTCCTGAGGTGCGTCGTGGTCGGGTGGTCGGCGGGTTCGCTCAGAACAGCTTGAAGATGTATGCGGCGAGAGCGCCGCCGATCAGCGGACCGACCACGGGAATCCACGCGTACGACCAGTCGGAGCCACCCTTGTTGGGGAGCGGGAGCAGCGAGTGGACGATGCGGGGGCCGAGGTCACGGACCGGGTTGATGGCGTAGCCGGTGGGGCCGCCGAGCGAGAGGCCGATGCCCACCACGACGAGCGCGGTGATCAGGGCGCCCAGGGTGCCGAGGCCGTTGCCGCCGTCGTTGAGGCCCTGGGTGAGGATCGCCAGGACGAGCACGGTCGTGGCGATGATCTCGGTGATGAGGTTCTGCACGGCGTTCCGGATCTCCGGGCCGGTCGAGAAGATGCCGAGCACGGGACCGGCCGCGGGGGCCGCCTTCTGGTCGACGAGGCCTTCCTCGGCGGGCTGGGCCTTGATGATCTCGGGGTCCGTGAGGTGGGCCTGGAACTGCCCGTAGTACGTCGCCCACACGAGCACGGCGCCGATCATGGCGCCCAGGAGCTGCGAGCCCAGGTAGAGCGGCACATCGCTCCACTTGGTGCCGCCCTCGACGGCGAGGCCGATGGTGACCGCCGGGTTCAGGTGGGCGCCCGAGACGCCACCGGCCAGATAGGCGGCCGTGAGGACCGCGAAGCCCCACCCGAAGGTGATGGCGAGCCAGCCGGCGTCCTTGGCCTTCGAGCGCTTGAGCGTGACGGCGGCGCACACGCCACCGCCCAGCAGAATGAGAACGGCGGTACCGATGGTCTCGCCGAGGAAGATGTCGTGGCTGGACACCCGCGACTCCTTTGTCCTTCGTCCAGGGGAAGCCGAACCCCGGGTCCCTCCGGTGGTCCGCGCCCTCAGGTGAGGGCGTTCTCCGGCCCTTGGCTTGCCCCACTCTAACGCGTAATGCCGTTAGCTGTTCGACAATGCCGACCGGTGGACGCGAGTCTGACTCTGGGGTTACCAGCGCGTCAAGACTTCTGTAATTGAAAACACGATCGTTATTGATCGTTTCGCCCTATCGGTGGGCGACGCGACCGACGACGGGCGAGTGGCACCATCCAGCCCGTCCGGCGTTTGAGGACGAGGCGCGAAGCGCCGACGAACGGGGGGCACGGGGGGGCGGAGCCCCCCGGATCGGGAAGGGGCGGGCCTGGGGCGCCCCGCGAGGCCCCCACCGGAGGTCAGAAGCGGCTGGCGCCCAGGTCCCGCGAGACGGCCCGCGCACAGTCGCGCACCGCGGCGATCAGCTCCGGCCGCAGCTCCCCGTCCGGGCACACCCGCTCGACCGCGCCCGTGACCCCGACCGCCCCCACCGGCATCCGCCGCCGGTCGTAGATGGGCGCGGCCACGGAGGCGATCCCTTCCCAGGTCTCCTCCTCGTCGGTCGCGTACCCGCGCGCCCGCGTGAGGTCGAGGACGCCTTCGAACTCCGCGGGGCCGCAGACCGTCCGGTCCGTGAACGCCCGCCGCTCGGCCTCCAGGGCCTCGCTGTGCGCCACCGGGTCGTACGCCGCGAGCACCTTGCCGAGCGCCGTGGAGTGCAGCGGCTGCATGGCCCCCACCTCCAAGACCTGGCGGCTGTCGTCGGGCCGGAAGACGTGGTGCACGATCAGCACGCCCTGCTGGTGCAGCACGCCCAGATAGACGCTCTCGCCGCTGGAGCGGGCCAGGTCGTCGGTCCACACCAGGGCGCGGGCGCGCAGCTCGTGCACGTCCAGGTAGCTGTTGCCGAGGCGCAGCAGCTCCGCGCCCAGCTGGTAGCGCCCCGACGCCGCGTCCTGCTCCACGAACCCCTCCTGCTGGAGGGTGCGCAGGATGCCGTGGGCCGTGCCCTTGGCCAGACCGAGGGCGGAGGCGATGTCCGAGAGGCCGAGTCGGCGCTCGCCGCCCGCGAGCAGGCGCAGCATCGCCGCGGCCCGTTCGAGCGACTGGATGTTGCGTGCCATCGCAGCCCTTTCCTCCATCCCGTTCCCGCACCCCTGTGTGCCGGGCACTCGTTCCGCGGCTACCTGCCGAACGGGGTCGCCGTTCGGCAATGCTGAACACTATCGGTCGTTGCCGACCTCTGGCTAAGGGTGCGCACCGCCTTGTCGCGCGGCGAGCCCCTCGACGGCGATTTCCAGCCACGCGTCCGTCCCGTGGAATGCCCTCACACCAGAACGCCCGTCCCAGCTACGCTGACCGGGTGCGCCTTCCACGGGAAGCCGCAAAGCCGACAGCCGTCGCACTCCAGGGAGCTCATTCATGGCCTCGTCGCCGACCCCCTCATCCGTTTCCGCCGCGGAGACCTCCGCCGGGAACCGAGCCGACGCCCTCCGCGAGGCGCTCGCCACCCGCGTGGTGGTCGCCGACGGCGCGATGGGCACGATGCTGCAGGCACAGGACCCCAGCCTCGAGGACTTCCAGAACCTCGAAGGCTGCAACGAGGTCCTGAACATCACCCGCCCCGACATCGTCCGCTCCGTGCACCAGGAGTACTTCGCCGCGGGCGTCGACTGCGTGGAGACCAACACCTTCGGCGCGAACCACGCCGCCCTCGCCGAGTACGACATCCCCGAGCGCGTCTTCGAGCTCTCCGAGGCCGGTGCCCGCATCGCCCGCGAGGTCGCCGACGAGTTCACCGCGAGCACCGGCCAGCAGCGCTGGGTGCTCGGCTCCATGGGCCCCGGCACCAAGCTGCCCACCCTCGGCCACGCCCCGTACCGACTGCTGCGCGACGCCTACCAGCAGAACGCCGAAGGCATGATCGCGGGCGGCGCCGACGCGCTCCTGGTGGAGACCACCCAGGACCTGCTCCAGACCAAGTCGGCCCTGCTCGGCGCCCGCCGCGCCCTGCAGGCCACCGGGGCGAACCTGCCGCTGATCTGCTCCGTCACCGTGGAGACGACCGGCACGATGCTCCTCGGCTCGGAGATCGGCGCCGCACTCACCGCCCTGGAGCCCCTCGGCATCGACATGATCGGCCTCAACTGCGCGACCGGCCCGGCCGAGATGAGCGAGCACCTGCGCTATCTGGCCCGCCACTCGCGCGTGCCGCTCGCCTGCATGCCCAACGCGGGCCTGCCCGTCCTCGGCAAGGACGGCGCCCACTACCCGCTGTCGCCCGCCGAGCTGGCCGACGCCCAGGAGACGTTCGTCAGCGAGTACGGCCTGTCCCTCATCGGCGGCTGCTGCGGCACCACGCCCGAGCACCTGCGCCAGGTCGTCGAGCGCGTGCGCGGACTCACCCCGACCGCGCGCGACCCGCACCCCGAGCCCGGCGCCGCCTCGCTCTACCAGACTGTCCCGTTCCGCCAGGACACGTCGTACCTCGCGATCGGCGAGCGCACCAACGCCAACGGCTCCAAGAAGTTCCGCGAGGCCATGCTGGAGGCCCGCTGGGACGACTGCGTGGAGATGGCCCGCGACCAGATCCGCGAGGGCGCCCACATGCTCGACCTGTGCGTCGACTACGTGGGCCGCGACGGCGTGGCGGACATGCAGGAGCTCGCCGGACGCTTCGCCACCGCCTCCACGCTGCCCATCGTCCTGGACTCCACCGAGGTCGACGTCATCCAGGCGGGCCTGGAGAAGCTGGGCGGCCGCGCCGTCATCAACTCCGTGAACTACGAGGACGGCGACGGCCCCGAGTCCCGCTTCGCCAAGGTCACCGAGCTGGCCCAGGAGCACGGCGCCGCCCTGATCGCCCTCACCATCGACGAGGAGGGCCAGGCCCGCACCCCCGAGAAGAAGGTCGAGATCGCCGAACGGCTCATCGACGACCTCACCGGGAACTGGGGCATCCTGGAGTCGGACATCCTCATCGACACCCTGACCTTCACCATCTGCACCGGTCAGGAGGAGTCCCGCAAGGACGGCATCGCCACCATCGAGGCGATCCGCGAGCTCAAGCGGCGCCACCCGGACGTCCAGACCACGCTCGGCCTGTCCAACATCTCCTTCGGCCTCAACCCGGCCGCCCGCATCCTGCTGAACTCCGTCTTCCTGGACGAGTGCGTCAAGGCCGGCCTCGACTCCGCGATCGTGCACGCCTCGAAGATCCTGCCGATCGCGCGCTTCAGCGAGGAGGAGGTCACCACCGCCCTCGACCTGATCTACGACCGCCGCGCCGAGGGCTACGACCCGCTGCAGAAGCTGATGGCGCTCTTCGAGGGCGCCACCGCCAAGTCCCTCAAGGCGGGCAAGGCCGAGGAGCTGGCCGCCCTGCCGCTGGACGAGCGCCTCCAGCGCCGCATCATCGACGGCGAGAAGAACGGCCTGGAGGCCGACCTCGACGAGGCCCTCCAGACCCGCAAGGCCCTCGACATCGTCAACGACACCCTCCTGGAGGGCATGAAGGTCGTCGGCGAGCTGTTCGGATCCGGCCAGATGCAGCTGCCGTTCGTACTCCAGTCCGCCGAGGTCATGAAGACGGCCGTCGCCCACCTCGAACCGCACATGGAGAAGTCCGACGCCGAGGGCAAGGGCACCATCGTCCTCGCCACCGTGCGCGGCGACGTCCACGACATCGGCAAGAACCTCGTCGACATCATCCTGTCCAACAACGGCTACAACGTGGTCAACCTCGGCATCAAGCAGCCCGTGGCCGCGATCCTCGACGCCGCACAGGAGCACAAGGCCGACGTCATCGGCATGTCCGGCCTCCTGGTCAAGTCCACCGTGATCATGAAGGAGAACCTGGAGGAGCTCAACCAGCGCCAGATGGCCGCGGACTACCCGGTCATCCTCGGCGGCGCCGCCCTCACCCGCGCCTACGTCGAACAGGACCTGCACGAGATCTACGAGGGCGAGGTCCGCTACGCCCGCGACGCCTTCGAGGGCCTGCGCCTGATGGACGCCCTCATCGCGGTCAAGCGCGGCGTGCCCGGCGCGACCCTGCCCGAGCTCAAGCAGCGCCGCGTGCCCAAGCGCGACACACCCGCCGTCGAGGTCAAGGAGCCCGAGGGCCCGGCCCGCTCCGACGTCGCCATCGACAACCCCGTGCCCACGCCGCCGTTCTGGGGCACCCGCGTCATCAAGGGCATCCAGCTCAAGGAGTACGCCTCCTGGCTGGATGAGGGCGCCCTGTTCAAGGGCCAGTGGGGCCTGAAGCAGGCCCGCACCGGCGACGGACCGACGTACGAGGAGCTCGCCGAGACCGAGGGCAGGCCCCGGCTGCGCGGCCTCCTCGACGACCTGCAGACCAAGAGCCTGCTCGAAGCCGCCGTCGTCTACGGCTACTTCCCGTGCGTCTCCAAGGGAGACGACCTGATCATCCTCGACGAGCAGGGCAACGAGCGCACCCGCTTCTCCTTCCCGCGCCAGCGCCGCGGCCGCCACCTGTGCCTCGCGGACTTCTTCCGCCCCGAGGAGTCCGGCGAGACCGACGTCGTGGGCCTCCAGGTCGTCACCGTCGGCTCGAAGATCGGCGAGGCCACCGCCGAGCTGTTCGCCGCCGACTCCTACCGCGACTACCTGGAACTGCACGGCCTGTCCGTGCAGTTGGCCGAGGCCCTCGCCGAGTACTGGCACGCGCGCGTGCGCGCCGAGCTGGGCTTCGGCGGCGAGGACCCCGCCGACGTCGAGGACATGTTCGCGCTCAAGTACCGCGGCGCGCGCTTCTCGCTCGGCTACGGCGCCTGCCCCGACCTGGAGGACCGCGCGAAGATCGCCGAGCTCCTGCGGCCCGAGCGCATCGGCGTCCAGCTCTCCGAGGAGTTCCAGCTCCACCCCGAGCAGTCCACGGACGCCATCGTGCTCCACCACCCGGAAGCGAAGTACTTCAACGCTCGCTGAAGTCGCTCCGCCCCGGCCGTAACCCAAGAGCACTCACACCGGACGAGTCGTACACTGGTCGGTCCAGTACAGGCCGGTCCCCTTCCGGGGACCGGCCTTCTCGTCCCTCATGGAGGTGTACGGATGACCAGTACGGTTCCCGCATTCGGAACACGAACGGCCGAAGGCTCAGCCCTACAGGCCGTTCTCGTGGACATGGACGGAACGCTCGTCGACACCGAGGGCTTCTGGTGGGACGCCGAGGTCGAGGTGTTCGCCGCGCTCGGCCACCGGCTCGACGAGGCCTGGCGCGACGTCGTCGTGGGCGGCCCCATGACCCGCAGCGCGGGCTTCCTCATCGAGGCCACCGGCGCCGACATCACCCTCGACGAGCTGACGGTCCTGCTCAACGACGGCTTCGAGGACCGCATCAGCCGCGCCCTGCCGCTGATGCCGGGCGCCGCCAGACTCCTCGCCGAGCTCTCCGCCCACGAGGTGCCGACGGCCCTGGTCTCCGCCTCGCACCGGCGCATCATCGACCGCGTCCTCGGCTCCATCGGCGCCCACCACTTCGCCCTGACCATCGCGGGCGACGAGGTGGCCCGCACCAAGCCGCACCCCGACCCGTATCTGCTCGCCGCCTCGGGGCTCGGCGTCGACCCGGCCCGCTGCGCGGTCATCGAGGACACCGCGACCGGCGTGGCCGCCGCCGAGGCCGCGGGCTGCCGCGTGGTGGCCGTGCCGTCCGTCGCGCCCATCGGCCCGGCCGCGGGCCGCACCGTCGTACCCTCGCTCGAACACGTCGACCTGTCGTTCCTGCACGGCCTGATGAGCACGCCCGCCACGCGCCGCTGACCGCCCCGGGCCGCCCCGGAGCCGAGCGTCTCCGGGGCTGCGGAGAACCGGCCAACCACCGGCCCATGGCTGAAAAGCCCAGACAGCGCGCCCAGTTGAAAGTGTGACCTTTCCCACTGGTAAGAGGGTCGACAGCCGTGCCGACTTGTGCAGAAGGGGTGGTGTACCCCTGTGGGGACATGCCCTTGTGTCCCGATTGGCCCGGCCGTGCACGAAACCTTCCACTGTCGCGTTATCGGTGCGTCCACACCCCGTATCCCTGCGTGATGGCAGCCCAACTCCGGTCTCCGTCAACGCCCCTAAGGGTGCGGACTAATCTCGTCGCGAGAACATCGCCGCCACCCCCCGTGCCCCTATCAACCCCACCCCGCCGTTGCCGGAAACACGGGATCAAGAGCTCTGGAGAACGTCCAGCATGAACCGCAAGACTTTGGTGCTGCCGGCCCTGATAGGTCTGCTCGCCCCCGCGCTTGCCGCGTGTGGCGGTTCGGGCAGCGGGGACGGCGACGACCCCATCGCAGCGGGCACCACCGACCGGTTCACGGCCTCCAAAGAGGTACCGGCCCCGTTCGACCCGGCGTACGCCTACGACGCCGGGTCCTGGAACGTCCTGCGCCAGACCCTCCAGACGCTGATGGCCCTGCCGCGCGGGGGCGGCGGCGAGCCGGAGCCCGAGGCGGCACAGAAGTGCGGCTTCACCGACACCGGCAACGAGCGCTACGCCTGCACCCTGCGCAAGGACCTCAAGTTCGCCGACGGCAAGCCGCTGACCGCCGCCGACGTGAAGTTCTCCATTGAGCGCGTACGCGACATGAAGGTCACCAACCCCAGCGGCTCCGCCCAGCTCGTGTCCAACGTCGAGACCATCGAGGTCCAGGGCGAGCGCGGCGTCGTCTTCCATCTGAAGACCCCCGACGCGACCTTCCCGTACAAGCTCGCCACGCCGACCGCGGGCATCGTCAGCCCCGACCACTACAGCAAGGGCAAGCTGCGCGACGGCTTCGCCCTCGACGGCTCCGGGCCGTACACCGTCAAGCAGGAAGTGAAGAACCACGAGCTGGTCAAGGCCGTCTTCACCAAGAACCCGAACTACAAGGGCTCCTTCTCCCCGCAGAACAAGAAGGTCGAGCTGCGCACCTTCGCCACCACCACCGCCATGGGCAAGGCGCTGGAGGACGGCGACATCGACCTGATGACCCGCACCATGTCGCCGGAGCAGATCAAGCAGCTCGACGTGAACCCGGGCAAGAACCTCGACCTCGTCGACATGCCCGGCCTGGAGATCCGCTACCTCGCCTTCAACACCGACGCGAAGAGCGTGAAGGACAAGGCGGTCCGCCAGGCCATGGCCCAGGTCATCGACCGCGGCGCGCTCGTGAGCAAGGTCTACGGCTCCACCGCCGACCCGCTGTACTCCCTGGTGCCGACCACCATCACCGGCCACTCCAACTCCTTCTTCAACCGCTACAGCGAGCCCAGCGTCAAGAAGGCCAAGGACCTGCTCGCCGGAGCGGGCATCGACACGCCGGTGAAGCTGACGCTGCACTACACCACCGACCACTACGGCCCGGCCACGAAGAAGGAGTTCGAGGTCCTGAGCCAGCAGCTCAACGACAGCGGCCTCTTCGACGTCAAGGTCAAGGGCGACGTCTGGAACACCTTCCGCGCCGCCGCGCAGCACGGCAAGTACGACGTCTACGGCATGGGCTGGTTCCCCGACTTCCCGGACGCCGACAACTTCCTGGCGCCGTTCCTCGCCGAGGACAACTTCCTCAGCTCGCCCTACCGCAACCGGACCATCAACAACGAACTGATCCCCACCTCACGCCGCGAGGCCGACCGCCTCAGCGCCGCCAAGAGCATCGAGCGGATCCAGGACATCGTGGCCGAGGACGTCCCGGTGCTCCCGCTGTGGCAGGGCAAGCAGTACATCGCCGCCCGTGACGACATCACGGGCGTCGAATGGGCTCTCAACTCCTCCTCCAACCTGCAGTTGTGGGAGCTCGCCCGCGGTGTGGGCGACTGATCGACGCCCCACACGCCGACAGAAACAACGACAAGGCACGCAAGTGAAAATCCGTAACCCGTGGCTGGCCCTCCCCCTCTCCTCGGGCCTGGCCGCCGCCCTGCTGACCGGCTGTGGCTCCGAGTCCTCCGGATCGGCCGACGACAGCGACTCCGTGGTCGTCGGCATGTCCGACGACGTCGTCGCCACCGACCCGGCCTCCGGTTACGACCCGGGCTCCTGGCTCCTGTTCAACAACGTCTTCCAGTCGCTCCTGAGCTTCCCCAAGGGCGCCACCGAACCGGAGCCCGAGGCCGCCAAGAAGTGCGGCTTCACCGACCAGCAGACCAAGGTCTACACCTGCACGCTGCGCCAGGGCCTGAAGTTCAGCAACGGCAACGCCCTCACCTCGAAGGACGTCAAGTTCTCCTTCGACCGCATGATGAACATCAACGACGGCAAGGGCCCGGCGCTGATGTTCCCGATGCTCGACCGCGTCGAGACGCCCAACGCCAAGACGGTCGTCTTCAAGCTGAAGGTCCCCGACGCGACCTTCCCCAGCAAGATCGCCTCCGGCGCGGGCTCCATCGTCGACCACCGCGAGTACCCGGCGAACAAGCTCCGCGCCGACGGCGAGGCCATCGGCTCCGGCCCCTACAAGCTGGACTCCTTCAGCAAGGACGAGGCCGTCTTCGCCGTCAACGACAGCTACCACGGCTCCGTCAAGCCGAAGAACGAAGGCGTCACGCTCCGCTTCTTCCACGGCGACCGCAAGGCCCTCAAGCAGGCGATCACCGACGAGAAGATCGACGTCGCCTACCGAGGCCTCGCCGCCGCGGACATCTCCGACATCCAGCAGGACAACGACCGCAAGCTCCAGGTCGTCGAGGGCACCAGCGCCGAGGTCCAGCACCTGGTCTTCAACGTCAAGGACCCGGTCGTGGGCAAGCCCGGCGTGCGCAAGGCCATCGCCTACCTGCTCGACCGCGAGGCGCTCGTCGACCAGGTGTACCAGGGCACGGCGACGCCGCTGTACTCGATCGTCCCGGCCGGCATCGGCGGCCACAACACCGCGTTCTTCGACACCTACGGCGCCCGTCCGCAGCGCGACAAGGCGTCCGCGGCCCTCCGCCAGGCCGGCTACGACGGCAAGGTCCGCCTCACCCTGTGGTCCACGCCGTCCCGCTACGGCCCGGCCACCGACCAGGAGCTGCGCGCCATAGCCAAGCAGCTCAACGCCAGCGGTCTGTTCGAGGCGGACGTGAAGTCCGTCGAGTTCGAGCAGTACGAGAAGGACATCAAGGCCGGCAAGTACGGCGTGTACGTCAAGGGCTGGGTGCCGGACTACCCGGATCCGGACAACTTCACGCAGCCGTTCTTCGGCAAGGGCAACGTCCTGTCGAACCGCTACGACAACGACACGATCACCGAGAAGATCATCCCGGCGACGGCCGCGCAGAGCGACCGCACCTCGACCGACAAGGACTACGGCCGACTCCAGGACCTCGTCGCCACCGAGGTCCCCCTCCTCCCGGTCTGGCAGGCCAAGCAGTACGCCGTCGTCCGCGAGAACGTCTACGGCGTGGAGTCCTGCCTCGACGCGTCGACCGTGTTCCGCTTCTGGGAGCTGAGCAAGGACTAGCAGAAACGATGCGGCCCCCGCTTCCTTCCGGAAGCAGGGGCCGCATCGTCATGTCCCGGCCGACCCGTGGTGACCGCTTGCACCCCGGGCCGCGGCGGCTACTGGGCCCCGGGCCGCACCAGACCGCTCTCGTACGCGTACACCGCGGCCTGCACCCGGTCGCGCAGCCCCAGCTTCGTCAGCACGTGCCCCACGTGGGTCTTCACGGTCGTCTCGCTCACGAACAGATCCGCCGCGATCTCCGCGTTGGACAGCCCCCGGGCCACCAGCTTGAGAACCTCCACCTCGCGCTCGGTCAGCGTGTGCAGCGTGTCCGGCACCGGCTCGTCGCCCGAGGGCAGATGCCCCGCGTACTTGTCGAGCAGCCGCCGCGTGATGCTCGGCGCCAGCATGGCCTCACCGGCCGCCACCACCCTGATGGCCTGCACCAGCTCGTTCGCCGGAGCGTCCTTCAGGAGGAAGCCGCTCGCCCCCGCGCGCAGCGCCTCCACCACGTACTCGTCGAGGTCGAACGTGGTGAGGACGAGCACCTTCGCCGGGCCGTCCCGGCCGGGCCCGGTGATCTGCCGGGTGGCCTCCACCCCGTCCATCCGCGGCATGCGGATGTCCATCAGGACCACGTCGGGCTGCAGCGCCCGCACCTGGTCCAGAGCCTGTAGGCCGTCTCCGGCCTCGCCGACGACCGCGATGTCCTGCTCGGCCTCCAGGATCATCCGGAAACCGGTGCGCAACAGCGGCTGGTCGTCGACCAGTAGGACGCGGATGGCCACGTAACTCTCCTTCGCCTAGCCCGGGCCCATTCTGCCCTGCTCGCCGCCGCCCGACTCGGGCGGCCTCACCGCGAGCGGATACGGCGGGGGAGTGCCGCCGAATTCCGGGCAGACGGCCCTGTGGTCACACCAGCCGCACAGCTTCGTCGGCCGCGGCCGCCAGTCGCCCGACTCCGTCGCCGCGACGATGGCCTCCCACAGCGCGAGCAGCTTGCGCTCGACCCGCTCCAGATCCGCGGGCACCGGGTCATACGTGATCACGTCGCCGCTGCCCAGATACACCAGCTGGAGGCGGCGCGGCAGCACGCCCTTCAGGCGCCACACCACCAGGGCGTAGAACTTCATCTGGAACAGCGCGCCCTCCGCGTACTCCGGGCGGGGCGCCTTGCCCGTCTTGTAGTCCACGATCCGGACCTCGCCCGTGGGCGCGACGTCCACCCGGTCGATGATCCCGCGCAGCTTCAGGCCGGACTCCAGCTCCGCCTGCACGAACAGCTCCCGCTCCGCGGGCTCCAGCCGCGTGGGGTCCTCCAGCGTGAACCACCGCTCGACCAGGCGCTCCGCGTCCGCGAGCCAGCGCGCGAGCCGCTCGCCCTCCGCGTCGTCCGCGAACAGCTCCGCCAGCTCCGGCTTCGCCTCCCGCAGCCGGTCCCACTGCCCCGGCACCAGGGCCTTGGCGCGCGGCGCGGTCCGCTCCGCCGCGGGCGCGTCGAAGAGCCTCTCCAGGACCGCGTGCACCAGCGTGCCGCGCGTGGCCGCCTCGCTCGGCTTCTCCGGCAGCTTGTCGATCACCCGGAAGCGATAGAGCAGCGGACACTGCATGAAGTCGCTGGCGCGCGAGGGTGACAGCGAGGCCGGGCGCGCGGCGGTCGCGGACGCCGCGGCGGCGTCGGTCCTGGTCTCCATGACCCCAGACCCTACGACCCACCACTGACAACGGCCGCATACCATCGACGACAGACCCTCTCGCCCTGCATGATCGTGCGTGCACCCGCGCCCACGGCAGGAGCGGGGGACGCTTCGAACGAGGGGACACCGTGGACGAAAGCGGCGGGAGCGGCAGGCCGCAGTCCGACAGCACGCCCGAGCGCGACCCGGCGGGCGCGCATCCGGCACGCCCGCGGACGGACGGTCCCGAGCCGACACCGGACCCCACGGCCGGGGCCCCGGAGCGTATGACGGAGGGCCCGGCTCCGGAGCGCACGGCCTCGGAGCGTACGACGGAGGGCCCGGCCCGGGAGCGTACGAGCGGCACCGAGCCCTGGGACCCCCCGACGGACGACACCCCTGAGGAGCCTTCGAACCAACCGGTTCCGCAGCCCTCGGAGCGCGCGACCCCTGAACCGCCCAGAGCCGAGCCCGAACCCGCGACCCCCGAGCCCGCGACGCCGAAGCCCGAGCCTTCCGAGCCCACGGCTCCGCAGCGCGTGACCTCGGACCCCGAGGCGCCCGAGCCCGAGGCTTCCGAGCCCGCGGTGTCGAACGAGGTCGCCGGGTCTGCGGCCCCTGAGCCCGACGCCTTCGAAGCCCCGGCGGCCCCCGCCGCCCCGGCGCCAGAGCCCGAGCCCTCGGAGCCCAGGGCCCCCGAGCCCGGCACCACCCGTGCCCCGGAGCCCACCCCCGCGGAGGCCCCCGAACGCCCCGCGCCCACGCCGCCCCGCGTGGACATCGCCAAGCCGCGCCCCGCGGCGAGCGGCGGCCGTGCCGGGGGTGACCCGGCGAAGGAGCAGCCCAAGAATCCCGGCGGCGGTCTCCTCATGGGCCGCCCCTTCGGGGTGCCCGTCTACGTGGCGCCCAGCTGGTTCCTCGTCGCCGCCCTCATCACCTGGGTCTTCGGCGACCAGCTGGACCGCGTCCTGCCCGAGCTCGGCGGCGCCCGCTACCTGGTCTCGCTGTTCTTCGCCGTCGCCTTCTACGCCTCCGTGCTCGTGCACGAACTCGCCCACACCGTCGCCGCCCTCCGCTTCAAGCTGCCGGTGCGCCGCATCCAGCTCCAGTTCTTCGGCGGCGTCAGCGAGATCGAAAAGGAGTCCGAGACCCCCGGCCGCGAATTCGTCCTCGCCTTCGTCGGCCCCCTGCTCTCCCTCGTACTCGCCGGTGTCTTCTACGTCGCCATGCGCGCCGTGGAACCCGACACCGTGCCCGGCGTCCTCATCGCGGGCCTGATGATCTCCAACCTCATCGTGGCGATCTTCAACCTGCTGCCCGGCCTGCCCCTGGACGGCGGCCGCATGCTCCGCGCCGTCGTCTGGAAGATCACCGGCAGGCCCATGAGCGGCACCGTCGCCGCCGCCTGGGTCGGCCGCGCCCTCGCCATCGCCGTCCTCGTCGGACTCCCCGTCCTCAACCAGTCCGGCGCGCTCGGCGGCGACGACCAAGACCTCGGCGGCATGGACACCGTCACCGACGCCCTGCTCGCCGCGATCCTCGCCGCCATCATCTGGACCGGCGCGGGCAACAGCCTGCGCATGGCCCGCCTCCGCGAGCACCTGCCCGAGCTGCGCGCCCGCGCCCTGACCCGCCGCGCCGTCCCCGTGGAGACCGACACCCCGCTGTCCGAGGCCCTGCGCCGGGCCAACGCCGCCGGAGCCCGCGCCCTCGTCGTCGTCGACACCGACGGCGACCCCATGGCCGTCGTCCGCGAGGCCGCCATCGTCGGCGTCCCCGAACACCGCCGCCCCTGGGTCACGGTCAGCGGCCTCGCCCAGGACATCACCGAGGGCATGCGCGTCCCCGCCGACCTCGCGGGCGAGGAACTCCTCGACCGGCTGCGCGCCACCCCCGCCACCGAGTACCTCGTCGTCGAGACCTCCGGCGAGATCTACGGAGTCCTCTCCGCCGCCGACGTCGAGCGCGCCTTCGTCAAGGCCATGGCCCGCCCCACCTGAGCCGCCCCGCCCCGCCGGTGGTCGGCGGCACCCGCCACGGCCGGTAGGCTGGTCACATGTCCGAACCGACCGGTGCCGCCCGCCGTCGCGGGCCCTTCAAGGTCGGGGACCAGGTCCAGCTCACCGACCCCAAGGGACGCCACTACACGTTCACGCTCGAAGCCGGGAAGAACTTCCACACCCACAAGGGTTCCTTCCCGCACGACGAGCTGATCGGCGCGCCCGAGGGCAGTGTTGTCCGCACCACGGGGAACGTCGCGTACCTCGCGCTGCGCCCCCTGCTCCCCGACTACGTCCTGTCCATGCCCCGCGGCGCCGCCGTGGTCTACCCCAAGGACGCGGGGCAGATCCTGGCCTTCGCCGACATCTTCCCCGGCGCCCGCGTCGTCGAGGCCGGGGTGGGCTCCGGGTCGCTCAGCGCCTTCCTGCTGCGCGCCATCGGCGACCAGGGCATGCTGCACTCCTACGAGCGCCGCGAGGACTTCGCCGAGATCGCCCAGCAGAACGTGGAGCGCTACTTCGGCGGGCCCCACCCCGCCTGGCAGCTCACCGTCGGCGACCTCCAGGACAACCTGTCCGACACCGAGGTCGACCGCGTCATCCTCGACATGCTCGCCCCCTGGGAGTGCCTGGAGGCCGTCTCCAAGGCGCTCGTCCCCGGCGGCATCCTGTGCGCGTACGTCGCCACGACCACGCAGCTGGCCCGCACCGTCGAGTCCATCCGTGAGCTCGGCGGCTTCAACGAGCCGACCGCCTGGGAATCGATGATCCGCAACTGGCACATCGAGGGCCTGGCCGTCCGCCCCGACCACCGCATGATCGGGCACACCGGCTTCCTGCTCACCGCCCGCCGCCTCGCGGACGGCGTCGAGCCGCCCATGCGCCGCCGCCGCCCCGCCAAGGGCGCCTACGGCGAGGACTACAGCGGTCCGAACGCCGACGGCGGCAACCCCCGCTGATCCACCGGCCCCCACGGGCCGCACGGCGGCACCACGGCGGCCGCACCCGCCGTTACCAACGCACCGGCGCCGCCGCCGAGTTCCCGAAGTAGCACGGGAACTCGGCGGCGGCGCCGTCCTGTTGAGCGCCCGCGACCAGGCCGTACCCCGGTGTTCCGCGCCCCTGTGAGGTGTGACACGATGCTGGCCATCCCACCACCACCGGCACAGCCCTCACAGGAGACACTCCTCGTGCAGCACCCCGCCGTCCCGGAACTGGCTCACGCGGTGAACCAGCCGTGGGCCACGCGCCCCATCCACTGGGTCGCCACCGCGGCCGCCCTCGCCGCCGTCGTCGCGGCCTCCGCCTTCCTGGGCCCCGACCCGGCCACCGCCGCCCCGACGCGCACCCAAACGGAATCCAAGGCCGCCGCCCCCGCGCCCGACCCCGCCGCCGTCGCGTACCCCCTGAACTGCGGCACCGCCAAGCCCGTTGTGGCCCAGAAGGCCACCGGTGACCTCGACGGCGACGGCCGCCCCGAAGCGGTCGCCGCCGTCCACTGCAGGGCGGGCTCCGGCACCCCGCCCGACGGCGTCTACGTGCTCACCAGGTCCCGCCAGGGCACCCCGCGCATCGTGGCCACCCTCGTCGACCCCAAGGACCGCATCACCGCCCAGGACCTGCGCGTGCGCGGCACCACCGTCTCCGCGACGCTCCTCGGCTACTCCTCGCCCGACGTGCCCCGCTGCTGCCCCGACCGGCGCGACGCGACCAAGTGGCGCTGGAAGAACGGCGCGTTCACCCGCTCGACAAGCGGCGAGGCACGCAGCGTGTGAACGGCCGGGCCCGGCACCACCGGCCCCGCCCGACGACACCCGGACACAACGAAGAGGGCCCGCACCCGCCTCACACGGCGGATACGGGCCCAGGTGACACGCGATCGCTAACACAGCGAAACTATTCGGTCACTCTGCGTCCGGACCATAGACCTCGACCTTGTCCGAAACCCGACGTACGTGAATACAGTCCCCAGGGCACTCCTTCGCCGAGTCCACCACGTCCCGCAACAGCGGAAGCGGAACCGGCGTCGACGCCCCAGGAGCCTGCAACAGCTCGTCGTCCGCATCCTTCACATACGCCAGACCGTCAATGTCCAGCTCGAAGACCTCAGGCGCGTACTGAGCGCAGATCCCGTCCCCGGTACACAGATCCTGATCGATCCAGACCTCGAGGGAGTCCTGCCCCTCACCGACGGTCCGAGCGTCGTGCCCCACGGTCATCTCTCCTGCCGAAACTGCGCCAGGCCCGGCCGACTTTGCAGCAAGTCCGGCCACCCCTGACGGGTGTTGAACAGTTCGACCCTACAACCGGCAGCTTTCCGATGTTGTTCGGTGGGTATTCCCCTGGCGTGAGGGAGAGCGCAAGGGTGAAGATCGGACACACCCCCACCGTCTTTGTGATCTAGGGGTTTCAATCAGCACCCACCCAGGTAGGGTCAGGAAGCGTCCAGCTCCCCTTGGAGGAGGTGAGGACCGTGGCAGCCCACGACGACGACATCAACCGCGGCATCCGGCCGGGGCGAGGGTCTGAAGACCCAGCCGGTCAGGTTGCCTATCTCGAGCAGGAAATCGCCGTCCTGCGACGCAAGCTCGCCGACTCTCCGCGGCACACGAGGATTCTCGAAGAGCGGATCGTCGAGCTGCAGACCAACCTGGCCGGCGTATCCGCACAGAACGAACGGCTCGCCAACACGCTCCGCGAGGCCCGCGACCAGATCGTGGCCCTCAAGGAAGAAGTCGACCGGCTCGCACAGCCGCCGGCAGGCTTCGGAGTCTTCCTCACGGCGAATGAGGACGGCACCGCCGACATCTTCACCGGCGGCCGCAAACTCCGCGTGAACGTCAGCCCAAGCGTCGAGCTCGACGAGCTCAGGCGCGGCCAGGAAGTCATGCTCAACGAAGCGCTCAACGTGGTCGAGGCCATGGAATTCGAGCGCGTCGGAGACATCGTCACCCTCAAGGAGATCCTCGAGGACGGTGAACGGGCCCTCGTGCTCGGACACACCGACGAAGAGCGGGTGGTCAGGCTCGCCGAGCCACTCCTGGACGTCACCATCCGCCCCGGAGACGCCCTCCTGCTCGAACCCCGCTCCGGCTACGTCTACGAAGTCGTACCGAAGAGCGAAGTAGAGGAACTGGTCCTCGAAGAAGTCCCGGACATCAGCTACGACAAGATCGGCGGCCTCGGCGGCCAGATCGAGATGATCCGCGACGCCGTCGAGCTCCCCTACCTCTACCCCGACCTCTTCAAAGAGCACGAACTCAGGCCGCCCAAGGGCGTCCTCCTCTACGGCCCGCCCGGCTGCGGCAAGACACTCATCGCCAAGGCCGTCGCCAACTCCCTTGCCAAAAAGGTCGCCGAGGTCACCGGCCAGCCCGCCGGCAAGAGCTACTTCCTCAACATCAAGGGACCCGAGCTCCTCAACAAGTACGTCGGCGAGACCGAGCGCCACATCCGCCTGGTCTTCCAGCGAGCCCGGGAGAAGGCGAGCGAAGGCACCCCCGTCATCGTCTTCTTCGACGAGATGGAATCCCTCTTCCGCACCCGAGGCAGCGGCGTCAGCTCCGACGTGGAGAACACCATCGTCCCGCAGCTGCTCGCCGAGATCGACGGCGTGGAAGGCCTGGAGAACGTCATCGTCATCGGCGCCTCCAACCGCGAGGACATGATCGACCCCGCCATCCTGCGCCCCGGACGCCTCGACGTGAAGATCAAGATCGAGCGCCCGGACGCCGAAGCGGCCAAGGACATCTTCGCCAAGTACCTCACCCAGCGCCTCCCGCTGCACGGCGACGACCTCGCCGAGCACGGCAGCGACAAGGCCGCCACGGTGCACGCGATGATCCAGTCCGTCGTCGAGCAGATGTACGCCGAATCCGAAGAGAACCGCTTCCTCGAAGTCACCTATGCCAACGGCGACAAGGAAGTCCTCTACTTCAAGGACTTCAACTCCGGCGCCATGATCGAAAACATCGTCGGCCGCGCCAAGAAGATGGCCATCAAGGCCTTCCTCGAACAGAACCAAAAGGGCCTCAGGGTCGCTCACCTCCTCCAGGCTTGCATCGACGAGTTCAAGGAGAACGAGGACCTGCCCAACACCACCAACCCGGACGACTGGGCCCGCATCTCCGGAAAGAAGGGCGAGCGGATCGTATACATCCGCACCCTCGTCACCGGAAAGCAGGGCGCCGACACCGGACGCTCCATCGACACGGTGGCGAACACCGGTCAGTACCTGTAGGAAACAGGGCGGCTGCGGGTGCCCTCCACGGGTACCCGCAGCCGACTGTTTTCCGCCGCTCGCGGACACCTCGCGGCCGCGTCCGCGACCCAGCGAGAGCAAAGCAGAAAATGATCTCCCCACCAGCGCAGAGGCGTTCTAGGCTCTTTCCTACCGCCGAGTCGCGCAGTGCGGGGACGGGCACCGCACACGCACCGGAGCACCAGCGGTACTTGAGCTGCGCCCCCGACCGAGGGCGCCGCCGGGCAAGGAGGGCCGCATGACCGTACGGCGAGTAATGGGCATCGAGACGGAGTACGGAATCTCCGTCCCCGGCCACCCCAACGCCAATGCCATGCTCACCTCGTCCCAGATCGTCAACGCCTACGCCGCGGCGATGCACCGGGCGCGACGCGCCCGCTGGGACTTCGAGGAGGAGAACCCGCTGCGGGACGCACGGGGCTTCGACCTCGCCCGCGAAGCCGCCGACGCCAGCCAGCTCACCGACGAGGACATCGGCCTCGCCAACGTCATCCTCACCAACGGGGCACGCCTCTACGTCGACCACGCGCACCCCGAGTACAGCGCGCCCGAGGTCACCAACCCCCGCGACGCCGTCCTCTGGGACAAGGCCGGCGAGCGCATCATGGCCGAGGCCGCCGAGCGCGCGGCCCAGCTCCCCGGCGCCCAGCCCATCCACCTCTACAAGAACAACACCGACAACAAGGGCGCCTCCTACGGCACGCACGAGAACTACCTGATGAAGCGGGAGACCCCCTTCTCGGACATCGTGCGCCACCTCACGCCCTTCTTCGTCTCCCGCCAGGTCGTCACCGGCGCGGGCCGCGTCGGCATCGGCCAGGACGGCCACGAGCACGGGTTCCAGCTCAGCCAGCGCGCCGACTACTTCGAGGTCGAGGTCGGCCTGGAGACCACCCTCAAGCGGCCCATCATCAACACCCGCGACGAGCCCCACGCCGACGCCGAGAAGTACCGCCGCCTCCATGTGATCATCGGCGACGCGAACCTCTCGGAGATCTCCACCTATCTGAAGCTCGGCACCACCTCCCTCGTCCTTGCCATGATCGAGGACGCCTTCATCGCCGTGGACCTCGCCGTGGACCAGCCCGTCCGCACCCTCCACCAGGTCTCCCACGACCCGTCCCTCCAGCGACTGATCACGCTCCGTAGCGGCCGCACCCTGACAGCCGTACAACTCCAGATGGAGTACTTCGAGCTGGCCCGCAAGTACGTCGAAGAGCGCTACGGAGCCGACGCCGACGACCAGACCAAGGACGTCCTGGCCCGCTGGGAGGACGTGCTCAACCGTCTGGAGCACGACCCCATGAGCCTCTCCGGAGAGCTCGACTGGGTCGCCAAGCGGGAACTCATGGAGGGCTACCGCCGCCGTGACGCCCTCGACTGGGACGCCGCCCGGCTGCACCTGGTCGACCTCCAGTACGCCGACGTGCGGTCCGAGAAGGGCCTCTATAACCGCCTCGTGGCCCGCGGCAAGATGAAGCGGCTCCTGGACGAGTCCGACGTCGAGCGCGCCCGCACCAAGCCCCCCGAGGACACCCGCGCCTACTTCCGCGGCCGCTGCCTGGAGCAGTACGCCGACGACGTCGCGGCGGCCTCCTGGGACTCGGTGATCTTCGACCTTCCCGGCCGGGACTCCCTCCAGCGGGTCCCGACCCTGGAGCCCCTTCGCGGAACGCGCAATCACGTGAAGGAGCTGCTCGACCGGTGTCGCACGGCGGAAGATCTGGTCCGCGTGCTCTCCGGAGGCTGAACCGCGGCTGAAAGCGCGACGGCCGGGGAATCACAGAGGTGGGCCCCGCACGTTCCACGAAGTGCGGGGCCGATGTCGGACCCGGATTGTAGGGTCTGATCAAGAACGTCTAACCGAGCGGGGTGAGGTAGATGGCGACCAAGGACACCGGCGGCGGACAGCAGAAGGCGACGCGCTCCACCGAGGAGGTCGAGGAGCAGACCCAGGACGCGCAGGCATCCGAGGACCTCAAGGAGCGCCAGGAAAAGCTGAGCGACGACGTCGACTCGGTACTTGACGAAATTGACGATGTACTCGAAGAAAATGCCGAGGACTTCGTGCGAAGTTTCGTGCAAAAAGGTGGGGAATAGGATGTAATGTCCGATTCGGGAGTGGAAAAGCGATGTGCGGGCTGTAAGCGAATATTGCCCACGGCTTCATTCGCTCGCGACAAGAATCGGCGTGATGGTCTCCAGACGCGATGCCGGGAGTGCGTGGCGGAATACAGTGCCGCGCACTATCGGCGCCGCATGGCCGCCCTCGGCAAAGAGGTCGCAGAGAAAGTGGACGTGCCTCCGGGGCACAAGCTCTGCCGGACCCGCAACGAGATCAAGCCCCACAGTGAGTGGCATCGCAACGCGACGGCCTCTGACGGCCTGTCCACGCGCTGCAAGGCGTGTCGGGCCATCCAGGGGCGGGCGGGCCACCTCAAGCGTCAATACGGCCTCACCGAAGCGCAGCGCGACGAGATGATCGCCGAGCAGAAGTGGCTCTGCGTGATCTGCCTCAAGAGGGATCCCGCGCACGTGGATCACTGTCACGAGACGGGTAAGGTCCGTGGCGTACTGTGCTTCAACTGCAATTCGGCCATCGGCAAGTTGGGAGACGATCCCGACGCCCTCCGTCGGGCCATCAGCTACTTGGAAGGAAACCCGTGGAAGCCAACACTCGTAGCACCGGGCGTCTACCGGCTGCCTTCCTGACGCCTGGGTCCTCGTCCTTCGTGGACTTCCTCGCCTCGCACCAGCCGGAAATGCTCCCGGGCAAGCGGACGTTGCCCCCGACGCAGGGCGTGATCGAGGCGCCGCACGGCACGACCATCGTGGCGACGACGTTCCCCGGTGGCGTGGTGCTCGCCGGTGACCGCCGGGCGACGATGGGGAACGTCATCGCGCAGCGTGACATCGAGAAGGTCTTCCCGGCGGACGAGTACTCGGCGGTGGGCATCGCCGGTACGGCCGGTCTGGCCGTGGAGATGGTCAAGCTGTTCCAGCTGGAGCTTGAGCACTTCGAGAAGGTCGAGGGCGCCCAGCTCTCCCTGGAGGGCAAGGCGAACCGCCTGTCGACCATGATCCGGAGCAATCTGGGCATGGCGATGCAGGGCCTGGCCGTGGTCCCGTTGTTCGCGGGGTATGACGTGGACCGGGAGCGGGGCCGGATCTTCTCGTACGACGTGACGGGTGGTCGCAGCGAGGAGCACGGCTTCGCGGCGACGGGTTCCGGTTCGGTGTTCGCGCGCGGCTCCATGAAGAAGCTGTACCGCGACGACCTGACGGAGGAGCAGGCGACGACGCTGGTCGTGCAGGCGCTGTACGACGCGGCGGACGACGATTCCGCGACCGGCGGCCCGGATGTGGCGCGCCGGATCTATCCCATCGTGACGGTGATCTCCGAGGAGGGCTTCCGGAGGCTGTCGGAGGAGGAGTCCTCCGCGATCGCGCGCTCGATTCTGGAGCGGCGTCTTGAGCAGCCGGACGGGCCCCGCGCAGCACTGCTCTGAGTACTCCGTTGTTGTTGTGAAGTTTTGACAGAAAGGGACGGATAGCCGGTGTCGACGCCGTTCTATGTCTCACCCCAGCAGGCCATGGCCGACCGGGCGGAGTATGCCCGTAAGGGCATCGCTCGCGGTCGCAGTCTGGTTGTGCTGCAGTACGCCGATGGCATTGTGTTCGTCGGTGAGAACCCGTCCCGTGCGCTGCACAAGTTCAGCGAGATCTACGACCGGATCGGTTTCGCCGCGGCTGGCAAGTACAACGAGTACGAGAACCTCCGCATTGGCGGTGTCCGCTATGCGGATCTGCGGGGATATACGTATGACCGTGACGATGTGACGGCCCGTGGTCTGGCGAACGTGTACGCGCAGACGTTGGGCACGATTTTCTCGTCCAATGCGGAGAAGCCGTACGAGGTGGAGCTGGTCGTCGCGGAGGTCGGTACGACTCCGGACGGGGACCAGATCTATCGGCTGCCGCACGACGGCTCGATCGTGGACGAGCACGGCTCAGTCGCGGTGGGCGGCAATGCGGAGCAGATCAGTACGTATTTGGATCAGCGGCACCGGGACGGGATGACCCTCGCGGAGGCGCTGAAGCTGGCGGTGCAGTCGCTGTCGCGGGATACGAACGGCAGTGAGCGGGAGATTCCGGCGGAGCGGCTTGAGGTGGCGGTTCTGGACCGGACGCGTCCGCAGCAGCGCAAGTTCAAGCGGATCGTGGGCGGCCAGTTGGAGCGGTTGCTCGGTGGTGAGGCCGTGGCGTCTGCGGACGCGGAGGCCGATGCCGAGTCGGATGAGGGCTCCGAGGGCGGTTCCCAGGAGTAGCAGGAGCGGTCCGCGGCTCAGCGGAGGGCCCCGTGTCCCGGTGCGTCAGCGCCGGGGTGCGGGGCTCTGTGCTGTGGAGCCGCGGACGACGAGCTGGACGGGCAGAGGTGCGGGTTCGGGGGTGCGGCCGTCGAGGACGTCGAGGAGGGTGGCCATGGCCCGTTCGCCGAAGTCCTCGGCGGGCAGCCGGACGGTGGTGAGTTCGGGTTCGACGGCGGTGGCGAGGGTGAGGTCGTCGAAGCCGGTGACGCTGAGGTCGTCGGGGACGTGCAGGCCGAGTCGGCGTGCGGCTTTGCAGGCGCCTGCGGCGAGGACGTCGTCGTCGCAGATGATCGCGGTGGGCCGGGGGCCGGGCGCGGTGAGGGCGGCTTCGGTGGCGGTGCGGGCCTCGTCGATCGTGATGGCGGCCTTGATGGTGCGGTGGTGTGCGCCGGTGCCGTGCAGGGTGGTGGCGAGGGTGTGGCGGCGTACGTCGAAGGTCCAGGAGTCGATGTCCGCGGTGAGGTGGAGCAGGTCGCGGTGGCCGAGGGTGAGGAGGTGTTCGGTGACCTGGCGGGTGCCGTCGGCGATGTCGAGGTTGACGGTGGCGGCGCCGAGGCTGTGGGCGGGGTCGCTGTCGAGCATGACGAGGGGGAGGGCGTCGCCGCGGAGGGTGGCGAGGGCGTCGGAGGCCATGGAGGAGGCGAGGACGCCGTCGAGGGCGGCGCGGGCGGAGTCGAAGGGGTCGCTGACGCGGGGGGTCTGGGTGGTGGAGCCGCTGGGGCCGACGCTGTCGGGGGAGGGGTAGAGGACGACGCTGAAGCCGTGGCGGGCGGCGACGCGGGCGGCGCCGGTGTGCAGTCGGGCGAAGAACTCGTTGGTGAGGGCGGGGACGACGAGGAGCGCGGTGCGGGTGCGGCCGAGGCGGAGGTTGCGGGCGGCGAGGTTGGGGCGGTAGCCGAGTTCGCGGGCGGCGGCGCGGACGCGTTCGGCGGTGCGTTCGGCGACGCGGCCCTGCCACTTCTCGCCGAGGACCAGGGAGACGGTGGCCTGGGAGACGCCGGCTGCGCGGGCGACGTCGCGGCTGGTGGGGCGGGGGGCCGTGGTGTCGTGCTGGGGCCTTGCCACGGACGTCTCCTGGTGTGGGTGGTCGCCGCTGTGGGGCGGAGTACTTGGTGGACTGTGAACAGCGCTCATGGTACGTATGACCCGCGAAGTTATACGTAACACTTGAGGCGCTGTGGCGCACGGGCGGGCGAGGAGAGCTCTCTGATGGCTTCCGGTTACGGCGAGATCCTGCGCGCGCGGTACGCGACGCGGCTGCTCGCGGGCACACTTGTGGGGCGTTTGCCCAATGCGACGGCGGCGATCGCCATCGTCCTCTTCGTCCGGGCGGAGGGTGGGACGTACAGCCTGGCGGGTGCGCTCGCGGCGGTGTACGGGGTGGCGACGGCGGTGGGTCAGCCCCTGCTGGGGCGGCTGGTGGACTTGTACGGGCAGCCGCGGGTGATGCTGCCGTCGGCGGTGGCGTCGGCGCTCGGCATGGCGCTCTTCGCGGTCGCGGGGCCGCACGCGCCGGTCGCCGCGTATCTCGCGATGGTGATCGCCGGTGTGTTCACGCCGCCTCTGGAGGGCGGTCTGCGGGCGCTGTGGCCGGACGTGCTCGGCAAGGAGGAGCAGGTCCACACGGCGTACGCGATGGACGCGGTGGCGCAGGAAGTGATGTTCACCGTCGGTCCGTTGCTGGTGACGGGCATCGTGTCGCTGTGGTCGGCGCAGGCGGCGCTCCTGGTGGTGAACGTCATCGGGGTGCTCGGCGCGCTGTCGGTGGTGGTGTCGCGGCCCTCGCGCGCGTGGCGCTCGGCGCCCCGGGAGGCGCACTGGCTCGGGGCCCTGCGCTCGCCGGGGCTGCTCGCGCTCCTCGGCGCGTTCCTGTGTGTGGGGACGGCGCTGGGGGCGATCACGGTGGCGGGCGTCAGCTACGCGGACGCGCACGGCGGTGACGCGGTCTACGGCTGGATGATGGCGGGCCTGGGCCTGGGCGCTCTGCTGGGGGGCGTGGTCTATGGGGCGCGGCAGTGGGGCGGGGTGCCGGAGCGGCGCCTGGTGGTTCTGGTGGCGCTGCTCGCGGTCTTCTATCTGCCGCTGGTGCTGACGCCGGGTGCGGTGGGGATGGTGGTGCTGACGTCGTTGGCGGGGGTGTTCCTCGCGCCGGCGCTCGCGTGCGCGTTCATCGTGGTGGATCGGCACGCTCCGCGGGGCACGGTGACGGAGGCGTTCTCGTGGCTGGTGACGACGTTCACGGTGGGGACGGCGGTGGGGACGGCGGCTGGTGGGCCGGTGGTGGAGCGGGGCGGCACGGAGTGGGGTTTCGCGGTGCCGGGCCTCGCGGGAGCGGCCGCTGTGGTGGTGCTGTTGTGTACCAGGAGGGTGCTCGTGGTGCGTGGTGCGGGTGTGGTCGTCGCGGCCGAGGCGGGTGTGGGCTCTTCGGAAACTGATCGAAACGGTACTGTCGAACCCGGTTTCAGTGCGGGGCATCGGGCGTAATGTTCTGGCATGGACCGCCGCATTTTCGGGCTGGAGAACGAGTACGGTGTCACGTGCACGTTCAGGGGACAGCGCCGTCTGTCGCCTGACGAAGTGGCGCGCTACCTCTTCCGCCGTGTTGTGTCATGGGGCCGCAGCAGCAACGTCTTTCTGCGGAACGGCGCCCGCCTGTATCTCGACGTGGGCTCACACCCGGAATACGCGACACCCGAGTGTGACAACGTGACCGAGCTGGTCACCCACGACAAGGCTGGCGAGCGCATTCTGGAAGGCCTGCTCGTCGACGCCGAGCGCCGCCTGCACGAGGAGGGAATCGCGGGCGACGTCTATCTGTTCAAGAACAACACCGACTCGGCGGGAAACTCATATGGTTGCCATGAGAACTATCTCGTGGCGCGGCACGGTGAGTTCTCGCGTCTCGCGGACATCCTGATTCCGTTCCTCGTCACCCGGCAGTTGCTGTGCGGTGCGGGCAAGGTGCTGCAGACGCCGCGGGGCGCTGTCTACTGCGTGAGCCAGCGGGCGGAGCACATCTGGGAGGGCGTGTCGTCGGCGACGACGCGGTCCCGCCCCATCATCAACACGCGTGACGAGCCGCACGCGGACGCCGAGCGCTACCGCCGCCTGCACGTGATCGTCGGCGATTCGAACATGTCGGAGACGACGATGCTCCTGAAGGTCGGCGCGACCGACCTGGTGCTGCGCATGATCGAGGCGGGCACGGTGATGCGGGACCTGACCCTGGAGAATCCGATCCGGGCGATCCGCGAGGTCAGCCACGACACGACGGGCCGCCGCAAGGTGCGCCTCGCCAGCGGCCGGGAGGCCTCGGCGCTGGAGGTCCAGCGTGAGTACTACGAGAAGGCGGTGGACTTCGTCGAGCGGCGCGGCATCCGCACGGGCACGGTCGAGCGCGTCCTGGAGCTGTGGGGTCGCACCCTGGACTCGATCGAGTCCGAGGACCTGGACCGCATCGCCACGGAGATCGACTGGGTGATGAAGTACAAGCTCATCGAGCGCTACCGGGCGAAGAACAACATGACGATGTCGCACCCGAGGGTCGCCCAGATAGACCTCGCGTACCACGACATCCACCGCCGTCGGGGCCTGTACTACCTCTTGGAGCGCAAGGGGCAAGCGGCCCGGATCTGCAATGACTTGAAGATCTTCGAGGGCAAGTCGGTGCCGCCGCAGACGACCCGGGCGCGGCTGCGTGGCGACTTCATCCGCCGGGCCCAGGAGCAGCGCCGGGACTTCACGGTCGACTGGGTGCACCTGAAGCTGAACGACCAGGCGCAGCGCACGGTGTTGTGCAAGGACCCGTTCCGTTCGGTGGACGACCGGGTGGAGAAGCTCATCGCCGGGATGTGAGGGTTCGGCGGGCCGGGTCCGCCGCCGTTCGGCCGGTCCGTGGGGCCGGTGAGACGTCAGTGCGTGGCGGGAACGCAACGCGGGGCGCCGCACGTTCCTCGTGCGGTGCCCTTCTCACTGCGTAGAGTTGCGCGCACGCCAACTGACAAGATCGAACGATACGAGGCCCCCACCGTGCGCCGACGCTCACTCCTCCTGGCCGTTCCGGCCGGCCTGCTGACCCTGGCCGGATGTGGTGACGACAAGTCCGACAAGGCCAAGTCCAAGGACAGCAGCTCCCCGACGAACTCCGCGCCTCCCAAGGGCAAGATCGTCGACGGCCCTGTGCCCGAGATCACGAAGGGCACGAAGTTCGGTGAGAAGCCGACGGTGGCCAAGGGGTCCGGCAAGCCGTCCACTGACCTCGCGGTGAAGACGATCATCGCGGGCAAGGGCGTCGAGGTCGCCAAGGGCGACTATCTCCAGGCCCACTACCTGGGTCAGATCTGGGACACCGCGAAGGTCTTCGACAACTCCTACGACCGCAAGGCGCCCACGATCTTCCCGATCGGCGTCGGCCAGGTCATCCCCGGCTGGGACCAGGGTCTGGTCGGCAAGAAGGTCGACAGCCGCGTCGAGCTCGCCATCCCCCCGGTCCTCGGCTACGGCAAGGAGGGCAACAAGCAGGCGGGCATCAAGGGCACGGACACCCTGGTCTTCGTCGTCGACATCGTGAACACGTACGGGCCGAAGAGCTCCGCCAAGGGCGACGACGTCGCGCAGGACAACAAGGACCTGCCGAAGGTCGGGACGAACACCGACGGCAAGGCCCCCAAGGTCGACGTGCCGAAGACGGCCGCCCCCAAGAAGGTCGTGGCGAGCTACGTCATCGAGGGCAAGGGGGACGAGGTCAAGGAGAGCGACACGCTCCTGTGCCAGTACAAGGGCGTCCTGTGGGCGGACGGCAAGGAGTTCGACTCCTCGTACAAGAGCGGTCAGCTCGCGCAGTTCCAGCTCGCTCAGGTCATCCCGGGCTGGCGTCAGGGTCTGACCGGCAAGAAGGTGGGCAGCCGCGTCCTGGTCGTCGTCCCGCCGAAGGACGGGTACGCGGACAAGCCGCCGCAGAACAGCCCCATCAAGAAGGACTCCACGCTCGTCTTCTCGGTGGACATCCTCGCGAAGATGTGAGGCCGCGGGATGGCAGACTGTCCCGGTTGTCCTTACCGCTATGAGCAGGAGCTAGTCACGTGAACATCGACAAGCCCGAGATCGACTTCCCCGAGGGCGAGGCCCCCACCGAGCTGGAGATCGTCGACCTGTGGGAGGGCGACGGCGCGGTGGCCAAGGCGGGCGACTTCGTCAAGGTCCACTACGTGGGCGTGTCCTTCTCCTCCGGTGAGGAGTTCGACGCCTCCTGGAACCGCGGCAACCCGCTGGAGTTCCAGCTCGGTGCCGGTCAGGTCATCGCGGGCTGGGACCAGGGCGTGCAGGGCATGAAGGTCGGCGGGCGCCGCAGGCTGACGATCCCGGCGCACCTGGCGTACGGCGACCGTGGTGCCGGTGGCGGCCGCATCGCCCCGGGCGAGACGCTGATCTTCGTCTGTGACCTCGTCTCCGTCTGAGACGGCTGACCCGGCCGCGGCGGCTCGTGCCGTGCGGTCGGAGGTGTCCGCGGGGGCCCGTGCCGGTGTCGGCACGGGCCCCCGCGGTGTCTTCCGCCACCGTCGGCGGACGGCCGCCGGGGCGTGCGCCGTGCCCTCGGCTTTTGCCACGACACGCCGTGGCGGTACGGTCATCGTTCGGAAGCACTGGTGAGCGGGGCACCTGGGGCGGCGGGCGGTCGTCCACCGGGGAGCACGGCCGAGAAAGGGCGTCGATGGCCATTGCCAAGGCCGAGCGGCTGATGAGTCTGGCGCTGTGCCTGCTCGGGACGAGGCGTCCGCTCAGCAAGCGTGAGCTTCGGGAGTCGATCGAGGCGTACGTCGAGGCGTTCGGGCCGGGGCGGGGCGCCGCCTTCGGGCCCGGGCGGGGTGGCGCCGGGTCCGGCAAGGGCGCGGCTGCCGGGCCGGGGGCGGCCGCCGAGGAGTCCTTCAACCGCATGTTCGAGCGCGACAAGGACGATCTGCGGGAGCTGGGCCTCGTCATCGAGACGGTGGAGAACCTGGACGGCGAGACGGGTTATCTCGCCCGTCGGGACAGCAACCGGCTGCCGCCGATCACGCTGGACGCCGAAGAGGCCGCGGCGCTCGGCGTGGCCGCGAAGGTGTGGCAGCAGGCGAGGCTCGCCGGTGCCGCGAGCGGCGCGCTGCACAAGCTGCGGGCGGCCGGGCTGCCCGAGGGTGTCGATCCGTACGAGGCGCACGGCGCCCTGGAGCCGCGGATTCCCGTGCACGAGGCGGCGTTCGAACCGCTGATGCTGGCGTGCCGTGACCGCAGGCCGGTCGTCTTCGACTACCGCAAGGCGACGGCGGCCCGGCCCGAGCAGCGCCACGTCGAGCCGTGGGCGCTCGAGTGCTGGCGCGGCCACTGGTATCTGGCGGGCTGGGACCGGGACCGCGAGGACGAGCGGGTCTTCCGGCTCTCCCGCATCACGGGCAAGGTCCGCTCGCGGGCGGGCGGGTTCAGGGCCGAGGTGCCCGACGTGGTGACCGTGCGGGAGACCGTGGCGAGCTGGGCGGGCGAGAAGGCGGACCGCACCGCGCTGATCCGGCTGCGCAAGGGCGCGGGCTATCCGCTGCGCGCCCGGGCCGTGGGCACGCGGGCGCTGGACGGCGACTGGGACGAGCTGGAGATTCCGTACGGGCACGGGCTCGATGCCTGGCTGGTGGAGTTCGGGCCCGACGTGGTGGTGCTTGAGCCCGCCGAGCTGCGGGCCGACGTGGTGGACCGGCTGCGTGCCGTGGCCAAGGGCTGAGGGGACGAGAGCGAGCAATGGCCGCGAACGCCATCGACCAGACCCGGCGGATGCTGTCCCTGGTGACGTATCTGCGCGAGCGCCCCGGGGCGCGCGTCGCGGACGTCGCGCGGGCCTTCGGCATCAGCGAGGACGAGCTGATCTCCGACCTGGACGTCCTGCCGCTGTGCGGGACCAGCTTCCGCGGGGGTGACCTGCTCGACATCGACACGGACGGCGACCGCATCTGGTGGCACAACCCGGACGCGCTGGGGGCGGACGCGGCGGAGCCGCTGCGGCTCGCCGCCGACGAGGCGACGGCGCTGCTCGTGGCGGCGCGCGCGGTGGCGACGCTGCCGGGGCTGCGCGAGAGCGACCGCCTCGCCCTGCTGCGCGCCACCGCGAAGCTGGAGGCGGCGGCCGGTGAGGCGGCCGGTGCCAGCTCGCGGCTCTCGGTGACGTTCGAGTCCGAGGGCGGGGTCTTCGCCGATGTGGACCGGGCGATCTCGGAGCGGCGCAGGCTGTGGATCCGCTACTACTCGCCCGCGCGCGACGAGCTGACCGAGCGCGAGATCGACCCGATCCGGCTGGTGAGCGTCGGCCACACCTATGTGGAGGCGTGGTGCCGCCGCTCCGAGGCGCGGCGCACCTTCCGGCTCGACCGGGTCGCCGAGATCAAGGTCCTGGACGAGCCGTCCGCGCCGCCGGAGATCGAGCTGCGGGACCTGTCGGAGGCGTTGGTGCAGCCCGCCGCCGAGGATCCCGAGGTGGTCGTGGAGGTGGGTCCCGGGGGCCGCTGGGTCGCGGAGTACTACCCGCACGACAGTGCGGAGGAGCTGCCCGACGGCGGTCTGCGCATCACCCTGCGCACCCCCGACCCGGCGTCGCTGCGGCGTCTGGCGCTGCGCCTGGGCGGCGACGGCCGCATCGTCTCGCCGCGGGACCTGGCGGACAGCGCCCGTGAGGCCGCCCGGGAGGCGCTGGCCGCGTACGACGGTCTGCCGTGCGAGCCCGTCGCGCCGGGTTCCGGCGCGTCGGGTGAGCGTGGGGCGTGAGGGCGCGCGGCACGGTGAAGGGGCGTGCGGGGGCGGATCGTCCGGAAGCCGGTGCCCGTGGCGGGTGTTCCACCGGGGCGCGGACGCCGGTCGGCGGTGGCTGTGACTGGGGCCGGGGGAGCGGTGCTGCCCGGCGGGGGCGTGCGGTTCGGCCTGGGGGCGCGGGTGCGGTGACGCCCAAGGGCGCGGACGGGGTGGTGCCGAGGGGCGTGGGCGCGGTGGCGCCCGGGGGCACGGACGGGGTGGTGCCGAGGGGTGCGGGCGCGGTGACGCCCAGGGCCCCGGACGAGGTGGCGCTGCCGGGCGCGGGCGCGGTTCGGACCAGGGGTGTGGGCGCGATGGCGTCGGGGGCCGTGGGCGCGGTGGCGCCGAGGGGCGTGGGCGCGGTTTGGCCCAGGGGTGCGGACGTGGTGGCGCCGAGGGCCGTGGGCGCGGTGGCGCCGAGAGCCCCGGGCGCGGGGTGGGTTTCGTTCTCGGTAGGGCGTGACCGAGCGTCGTCGGGTGGGCTCGCGCCCGGGCCTGACCGTGGGTCATCGGGCCAGTTCGGGCCGGGGCGCGACCCGGCGGCCCGACGCGACCCCTCTGCCGTGTGCGACCGCGTGCCCGGGCGTGACCGTGCGCCGGGGCACGACCGTGCGCCGAAGCGGTGGTGCGGGCCGAGGTGCGACCGTGTGCCGACGCACACCGGTGAGGTGCGACGCGGGACGGGGCCGCGGCGGACCGGAGCGAGGCCGCAGCGCCCGCGCGGGGCTGCGGGGGAACCCGCGCGGTGGAGTGTGGAGAGCGCGGAGAACAGAGCCGAGGAGACCTGCACAGTATGTCACTGATGCCCCTTACGTCCCGCCCGGTGGCCGTCCTCTTCAAGGCCGCCTGCCCCGACTGCCGCGCGCGCTTCGAACTGGCGGCGGGCGCGCTGCGGTTGGCGATCGGCGCCAGCCGCCGCACCACCTTCTACTCCTTCACCTGCCCCGAGTGCGGCACCGCCGTGCGCAAGCCCGCGGGGGAGCGCATCGTCGAACTCCTCACCGGCGGCGGGGTGCGGACGCTGCGCCTGCACTCCACCGTCTAGGCTCGACGCATGTTCTGGGCGATGCTGGCGGTGACCATGGGATTCTGCGGTCTCGCCGTTCTGGGTGTGTTCGCGATCAAGGTCTTCGTGGAGGCCCAGCGGCTCGGGCGGCAAGTGACCGAGACCACACGGCGGATCAACCGCGCGGCCGAGGACCTGGAGCGGGCGGCGGCCGGTGTGGCCCGCGCGAGCCGGGACGTCGGCTGAGCGCACGCGGACGGCAGCGCACGCAGACGGCAGCGCACGCAGACGGCGGGGCGCGCGGACGTCGGGCGGGCGCGGGGAGACACCGGGCCGGACCGCGGGGCGACTTGCCGAGGTGGCCGTCGCCCAACGTCATGCGGCCTGCCGCCTTCCCCGACCCTCCGGGTACGCTGCTGAAGTGGTCCGAAATGTGAGGCGCGGACCGCAACTGGGAGTATGCACGGGGATTGCCCCGCGTTTACTGCAGGGGGTTACGATCGCTGCCAAGCCCGGTGGTCGGACGACTGTCCGACAGCCGGTCCCGAAATCTGACGCCTCGGTGAAGAAGGTAGACAGCTATGGGTAGGCTCGGCCCCACCGAGATCATCCTGATCCTCGTCATCCTGGTCCTGCTCTTCGGTGCGAAGAAGCTCCCGGACATGGCCCGGTCCCTCGGCAAGTCGGCGCGCATCCTCAAGAGCGAGGCCAAGGCGATGAAGTCGGACGGCAAGCAGGACGAGGCCGCCCCGGCCGACCCGCCCGCCGACACGACCGCTCCGCAGCAGCGCACCATCCAGGCGGCTCCCGGCGATGTGAGCAGCTCCCGTCCGGTCGCCGAGCCGACCGACCACACGACGAAGCGCTGACCCAAGGCCGGCCCCGGCGGTCGGCCTGCCGCACGAGATGAGGACGTGGGTTGCTCAAGTCTGCCCGCAAGAAGGAGAGGGACCCCGAGGGGCGGATGCCTCTCGCGGACCATTTGCGTGAGCTCCGCAACCGGCTCGCGAAGGGAATGCTGGCGATCGTCGTCGTGTCGATCATCGCCGCGTTCTACAGCGAGGAACTCATGGAGTTCCTCTCCGACCCCGTGCCGCGCTGCGAGGACGGCAAGCCCACCACGGGCGGCGTCTGCGCCAAGGTCGCGTACATGGACCTGCTCTCGCCGTTCACCACGACGGTGAAGGTCTCCCTCATGGTCGGTGTCGTGGTGGCCAGCCCCATCTGGCTCTACCAGCTCTGGGCCTTCGTCGCGCCCGGTCTGCACAAGCACGAGCGCAAGTACACCTACGCCTTCGTCGCCGCGGCCGTGCCGCTGTTCTTCGGCGGCGCCTGGCTGGCGTACGAGATCATGCCCATCAGCATGCGGGTGCTGCTGAGCATCACTCCGGACGGCTCGGAGAACATCCTGCCGATGGACAAGATCCTGGACTTCAGCGTCCGGATGGTCCTGGTCTTCGGAGTCTCCTTCGAACTGCCCCTGCTGCTCGTCATGTTGAACATGACGGGCATCGTCACCGGACGCCGCATGCTCACCTGGTGGCGCGGTGTCGTGATGGGCGTGTTCGTCTTCGGCGCCGTGGCGACGCCGACGACCGACCCGTTCGGCATGATCGCCCTCGCGGGCCCCATCGTGGTCCTGTACTTCCTGGCCGTCGGCTTCTCCCTCCTCAACGACAAGCGTCGCCGCCGCGCCGACCCGGACGCGGAGCTGGACGACGACGAGGCCTCCGAGCTCGACCTCACGCCCCAGCCGGTGGACGACAGCGAGCCCGTCCCCGCCGCCAGGGCCGTGCCGGAGCAGGTGAACGGCGACAGCGGCCGCTCACCGAAGTACAACGGCTACGACGACGTCACCTGACCCCCGGCGCCATCGCCGAGCGCGGCAGAGCACAGGGGCCGGACGCCCACCGCGTCCGGCCCCTTCTGGTTGCCGGGCGGCGCGCTGTGTAGGGTCCGCCCAGTGACCAGCGAGATCACCCTCTTCGTGAATCCCACCGCGGGCCGGGGCCGCGGCGCGCACGCCGCCCAGCCCGCCGCCGCGGCGCTGCGCGCGTCCGGCTTCTCGGTGCGCACCGTCATCGGCGAGGACGCCGGGGACGCGCTGCGCCGGGCCCGCGCCGCCGTCGACGGCGGCACCGGGGCGCTCATAGCCGTCGGCGGCGACGGCATGGCGAGCCTCGCCCTCCAGGCCGTCGCCGGGACCCGTACCCCGCTCGGCGTGATCGCCGTGGGCACGGGCAACGACTTCGCGCGCGCCCTCGGCCTGCCCGTGCGCGCGCCCGCGGCCGCCGGGGCGCTGGTCGCCGACGCGCTCAAGGGCGCCCGGACGCGGGACGTCGACCTCGGCCGGGTGGGGGAGACCTGGTTCGGCACGGTCCTCGCCTCCGGCTTCGACTCGCGGGTCAACGACCGCGGCAACCGCATGCGGTGGCCCACCGGACGCTTCAAGTACGACCTGGCGATGGTCGCCGAACTGGCTGCCCTCAAGCCCATCCCGTACCGCCTGACCCTCGACGGCGGCGAGGTGCGCGAGGTCGAGGCCACGCTGGTCGCGGTCGGCAACGGCTCCTCGTACGGGGGCGGCATGCGGATCTGCGCCGGGGCCGACATGGGCGACGGCCTCTTCGACGTCACGGTCGTCGGCGCCTGCAGCCGCACCACGCTCCTGACGGTGTTCCCGCGGGTCTACAGAGGAACGCATCTGGGCCATCCCCAGGTCACCGTGCACCGGGCCGCGAAGGTCGAGCTCGCGGCCGCGGGCGTCACCGCGTACGCCGACGGGGAGCGGCTAGGGGCGCTGCCCGTGACGGCGGAGTGCGTCCCCGCTGCCGTCCGGGTCCTCGGCCCCTGAAGGGCGGCTCCCGACCGGGAGCCACGCCCCTGACCTGGGGTTCTTCCGTCGGACCCGATAATGATCGTCCGATGTCAGCGGTGGCCGGTAGGCTCGAAAGCACGATGACAGAGGACCTCTCACCGGCCGAGCGATATGCGGCAGCGCGGCAGCGCGCTGCCGAGCAGGCCACCGCACTCGCGTCCTTCCGCGGGATGTACGAATTCGGCCTCGACCCCTTCCAGATCGAGGCCTGTCAGGCACTCGAGGCGGGCAAGGGCGTGCTGGTCGCCGCGCCCACGGGCTCCGGCAAGACGATCGTCGGCGAGTTCGCCGTGCACCTCGCCCTCCAGCAGGGCAAGAAGTGCTTCTACACCACGCCGATCAAGGCGCTCTCCAACCAGAAGTACGCCGACCTCGCCAAGCGCTACGGCGCGGAGCGCGTCGGCCTGCTCACCGGTGACAACAGCGTCAACTCCGAGGCGCCGGTGGTCGTCATGACCACCGAGGTCCTGCGGAACATGCTGTACGCGGGCTCCCAGTCCCTGCTCGGCCTCGGCTATGTGGTCATGGACGAGGTGCACTACCTCTCGGACCGCTTCCGCGGCGCCGTCTGGGAGGAAGTGATCATCCACCTGCCGGAGTCGGTCACCCTGGTCTCCCTCTCGGCCACGGTGTCGAACGCCGAGGAGTTCGGCGACTGGCTCGACACGGTCCGGGGCGACACCGAAGTGATCGTCTCCGAGCACCGGCCGGTGCCGCTGTTCCAGCACGTCCTCGCCGGGCGGCGGATGTACGACCTCTTCGAGGAGGAGGGCCGCCGCAAGACGGTCAACCCCGACCTGACCCGCATGGCCCGCATGGAGGCCAGCCGGGGGTACAACCCGCGCGAGCGCCGCAAGGGCAAGATGGTCCGCGAGGCCGACCGCGAGCGCGAGCGCCGCCAGCGGTCCCGGATCTGGACGCCCTCGCGCCCCGAAGTCATCGAGCGGCTCGACGCCGAGGGCCTGCTGCCCGCCATCACGTTCATCTTCAGCCGCGCGGGCTGCGAGGCCGCCGTCCAGCAGTGCCTGTACGCGGGCCTGCGGCTGAACGACGACACGGCGCGCCTGGCGGTCCGCGAACTGGTCGAGGAGCGCACGGCCTCCATTCCGAACGAGGACCTGCACGTCCTCGGGTACTACGAGTGGCTGGAGGCCCTGGAGCGCGGCATCGCCGCCCACCACGCGGGCATGCTGCCCACCTTCAAGGAGGTCGTGGAGGAGCTGTTCGTCCGCGGTCTGGTCAAGGCCGTCTTCGCCACGGAGACCCTCGCCCTCGGCATCAACATGCCCGCGCGCAGCGTCGTCCTGGAAAAGCTCGTGAAGTGGAACGGCGAGCAGCACGCCGACATCACCCCGGGCGAGTACACCCAGCTGACCGGCCGTGCCGGGCGCCGGGGCATCGACGTCGAGGGCCACGCGGTGGTGCTCTGGCAGCGCGCCATGAGCCCCGAGCACCTGGCGGGCCTCGCGGGCACGCGCACCTATCCGCTGCGCTCCAGCTTCAAGCCGTCGTACAACATGGCGGTGAATCTGGTCGCGCAGTTCGGCCGCCACCGCTCGCGCGAGCTGCTTGAGACGTCCTTCGCGCAGTTCCAGGCCGACCGCTCGGTCGTCGGCATCTCCCGCCAGGTGCAGCGCAACGAGGAGGGTCTGGAGGGCTACAAGGCCTCCATGACCTGCCACCTCGGCGACTTCGAGGAGTACGCGCGGCTGCGCAGGGAGCTCAAGGACCGCGAGACCGAGCTGGCCAAGCAGGGGGTCGTGCAGCGCAGGGCCGCCGCCGCGGCCGCCCTGGAGAAGCTCAAGCCGGGCGACGTGATCCACGTGCCGACGGGCAAGTACGCGGGCCTCGCCCTGGTCCTCGACCCCGGCCTGCCCGCCGGGCGGGCCAACGGCCACCGCGGCTTCGACCACCAGGACGGCCCGCGCCCCCTGGTGCTCACCGCCGAGCGGCAGGTCAAGCGGCTCGCGGTGATGGACTTCCCGGTGCCGGTGGAGCCCGTGGAGCGGATGCGCATCCCCAAGTCGTTCAACGCCCGCTCCCCGCAGTCCCGGCGCGACCTGGCATCGGCGCTGCGCACCAAGGCCGGGCACATCGCGCCCGAGCGGCACCGCAAGGGCCGCGCGGCCGCCGCCGACGACCGGGAGATCGCCCGGTTGCGCGCCGAGCTGCGCGCCCACCCCTGCCACGGCTGCGACGAGCGCGAGGACCACGCCCGCTGGGCCGAGCGCTACCACCGCCTCAAGCGCGACACGCACCAGCTGGAGCGCCGCATCGAGGGCCGGACGAACACCGTCGCGCGCACCTTCGACCGCATCGTCGCCCTCCTCACCGAGCTGGACTATCTGCGCGGCGACGAGGTCACCGAGCACGGCAAGCGCCTCGCCCGGCTGTACGGCGAGCTGGACCTGCTGGCGAGCGAGTGTCTGCGCGCCAAGGTGTGGGAGGGCCTCGACCCCGCCGAACTGGCCGCGTGCGTCTCGGCGCTGGTGTACGAGGCGCGGCTCAGCGACGACGCGCTCGCGCCCAAGCTGCCCTCCGGCAAGGCCAAGGCCGCGCTCGGCGAGACGGTCCGCATCTGGGGCCGCCTGGACGCGCTCGAGGAGGAGTTCCGGATCAGCCAGACCGAGGGCGTCGGCCAGCGCGAGCCGGACCTGGGCTTCGCCTGGGCGGCGTACATGTGGGCGAGCGGCAAGGGGCTCGACGAGGTGCTGCGCGAGGCGGAGATGCCCGCCGGTGACTTCGTGCGCTGGTGCAAGCAGGTCATCGACGTGCTCGGGCAGATCTCCGCGGCGGCTTCCAGCGAGGGCGGCACGGTCGCGCGGAACGCCCGCAAGGCGGTCGACCAGCTGCTGCGCGGAGTGGTGGCGTACAGCTCCGTCGGCTGAGCGCGGCGCCGTCCGCGCGGACGGTGAGTGAAGGGTGTGGCCCCCGCCGGGTGACTCGGCGGGGGCCACGCGCGTACCGGCCGGGGCCGTCGTGGGCGCCGGGGGTTGACGTCGGCCTCGCACACGCGGGGGAGGGCCGGGGTCGTACAGGCGGTCGGGGTGCGGCGGTGGGCGGGGCGGCGGCGCTCGCACGCCGCCGTTCGACGGCCTCACCACATGCGTTCGACTGATCGCGATGCGTGTAAATAGAGCTGAGTGTAGGCGTGTTGGCGGGCGCTCGCAGAGGGTTGCCGAATATGACTCCAGCGTGATGCGAGCGGACTAAGCTCGCCCGGAGCGCGGCGAGTTGAACGAGTTGCGACAGATTCGCGCACTTGTTCGCGCTTCATGGCTGTTAGTTCGATATTTCGCTGTCGCGTATGCGGCGAAACCCCTACGTACCACCTTCACCTACAGAACTCCCCACGCACTCCCCCCACATGGCGAACTCCCCGCGCACCACGTCGTTTTTCCAGGTACTACCTGAACCCCCGCGCACCACCAGATTTCCCAGGCATCACCCGAACCCCACGCACCACCCCGCGCACATCCCCCTTCCCCCCAACTTCCTCCCCCAAGACGAGTGTTCAGAGGGCATACATGGTGAGTGTTCAATCGCCTCCCGGTGGCCGAGAAGTCCCCTACGCACGCGTGCTGCTGCTGCCCGCCATGGTGATGGCCGCGGCGACCGGAGCCGCCGTCGCCGCCGTCGCGGCCCCGGCCCGGACCGCCGTGGCCTGGTGCGGAGCCGTCGCCACCCTCGCGGTGATCGCCGTCGGCGCCGAGGCCGCACGCCGCGCCCGTACCATCCGGGAGCTGCGCAGGAGTCACGCGGAGCGGGTCGCCCACCTGGAGCGGCGCATCGCGGCCATCGACGAGGACACCGAACGACTCGGCCAGGAGCTGCTGCCCGAGACCCTCTACCGGGTCCGGCAGGGCGAGGCTCCCTCTGAGGTCGTCCGCCACGTCATCGACGGCGACGAGACCAACCGCCGTCTGCCGCGCTCGCAGCGCGTGCTGCTGCGCTCCATCCTGGACATCCTGGACCGCGAGGAGGCGATGCGCGAGAACGCCCAGCGCGCCTTCGTCAACATCGCCCGCCGCGTGCAGTCCATCGTCCACCAACAGGCCGCGGAACTCCGTGAGATGGAGGAGTTCCACGGCCGCAACCCCGAGGTCTTCGACGACCTGCTGCGCATCGACCACGGCACGGCCCTCATCGGCCGCCTCGCCGACTCGATCACGGTCCTCGGCGGGGCCCGGCCCGGTCGGCAGTGGCCCAAGCCCGTCCCGCTGTTCAGCGTGTTGCGCGGCGCCATGTCCCGCATCCTGGAGTACCAGCGCGTCGATCTGCACTCCATCGCCAACGTCGCCATCCACGGCACCAAGGTCGAGCCGCTCATCCACGCCTGCGCCGAACTCCTCGACAACGCCACCCGCTACTCCCCGCCGCAGACCCGCGTGCACGTCACCGCGGTCGAGGTGCAGACGGGCATCGCCGTCGAGATCGAGGACGGCGGCGTCAGCCTCAGCGAGGAGGCCCGCGGCCGCGCCGAGCGCATGCTCGAACAGGCCCAGCAGGGCATGGACCTGAACGACCTCGGCGAGACCCCGCGGCTCGGCATGGCGGTCGTGGGACGGCTCTCGCAGATGTACAACATGCAGGTCTCCCTGCGGCAGTCCGCCTACGGCGGCGTGCGCGCCGTCCTGATCGTGCCGCGCGACATGCTCACCACCGCGCCCGCGCACGGCCTCGCGCACGGCATCGGCGCCTCCGCGGTACCGCGCGTCAACGCCGACGGCACGGTCATCGAGGAGGCCCGCGACATCCGGCGCAAGAAGCCGCGCAAGGTCACCACCGTGCCGCGCCCCTCCATGCCGCTCAGCGCGTCCATGGAGGACGAGATCCCCGAAGTCACCGAGTGGACGGCCAACGGCCTTCCCCAGCGCAGGAGTCGAGTCAAGATGCCCCTCAGCCAGCGCTACGCGCAGGAGGCGGAGGCACAGCGGCGCGCCGAGGCGGCCATGGCCGCCGCGCCCCCGCAGGCCGTCAGCCCCCCCGTCCAGAAGGAGGAGCCCGAGCCCGGTCTGTGGATCGAGGCCTTCATGAAGGGCGTCAACGGCGAGGACACGGCCGACCGGCCGGACGACCCGGCGCCCCCGCAGCAGCACCGCACCGAGAACGACCACGGCAGCACCGACCACGCCGACGAGGGGGGCTGGAAGTGATCCAGCAGCGGGCCAACTTCGACTGGATGCTCAAGGAGCTCGCCGACGGCGTGCACGGCACCCGGCAGATCGTGGTGCTCTCCGCCGACGGCCTGCGCATCGCGCGCCACGGCGGCGACCCGGACGGCGCCGACCGCCTCGCCGCCGCCTGCGCCGGACTGCAGAGCCTCGCCGCGGCCGTCGCCACCGAGATCCCGGAGAGCGACGGCAAGATGCGCATGGTCATCATCGAGGTCAACGGCGGCTACTTCTACATGATGGCCGCGGGCGCGGGAGCCTTTCTGGCCGTGCTCGCCGACGAGACCGTGGACGCGGGCCTGGTCGGCAACCGCATGCGGGACCTCGTCGTGCGCATCGGCGCCCACCTGACGAGCCCGCCGCGGCGAGACGGGCAGGCCGTATGACGCATCCGCAAGACCCCCCGTACGACGATCCCCACGACCCCCGCTTCCAGGCCGAGGTCACCGCGCAGCGGGAGCGCCGCAGCCAGGACCCCGCCGCCAACCCGGCGCGGCTCTACATCCTCACCGGCGAGGACTCCGAGCGGGCACCGCTCGACCTGGTCACGCTGATCGTCGCCAAAGGACAGCCGTCGCCCACGGCGCAGCCGGAGCACTCCGCCCTGCTGCGCCTGTGCCGGACCCCGCTGTCCGTGGCGGAGCTCTCGGCCTACCTGGTGCTGCCGTTCAGCGTGGTGACCGTGCTCCTCACGGAGCTGCTCGCGGCGGACTTAGTGCAGGCGCGCGCTCCGCTGGTGCGCTCCGCGCTCCCCGACCGTTCCCTCCTCGAAGCGGTGATGCATGGACTTCAAAAGCTCTGACACGCTCACCTCCGGCCCCCATGCCGGGCCGCGCGAGCAGGACGTGCTGCCCGCCTCGGCCGCCGCCGCGGTGAAGATCGTCATCGTGGGCGGCTTCGGGGTCGGCAAGACCACGATGGTGGGCTCCGTCAGCGAGATCCGCCCGCTGACCACCGAAGAGACCATGACGCAGGCCGGTATCGGCGTCGACGACAACTACGGCTCCGAGACCAAGACCGCCACGACCGTCGCCATGGACTTCGGGCGCATCAGCATCTCCGACGAACTGGTCCTCTATCTGTTCGGCACCCCCGGCCAGGAGCGGTTCTGGTTCCTGTGGAACGGCCTCTTCGAAGGCGCGCTCGGCGCGGTCGTGCTCATCGACACGCGCCGCCTGGAAGTGAGCTTCGACGTGATAGGCCGCCTGGAGGAGCGCGGCGTCCCGTTCATCATCGCCGTGAACGACTTCCCGGACGCGCCCCGGCACCCCGTCGAGGCCCTGCGCACGGCACTCGACCTGGAGAAGGAGGTGCCCATCGTGCACTGCGACGCGCGGCGCCGCTCCTCCAGCCGCGACGCGCTCCTCACCCTCATGCGCTATCTGCACTCCCTCGCCATGGCCCGGGCCTAGGCCCGGCCGCACGACCCTTCGCGACCCCGGAGCGACCACCGTGACGACTCCCTCCTCATCCCCTTCTCCCGCCGCGCCGCCCGGCTGCCCCGCCCATCAGGGCGCCTTCGGCGCGGGCGGACTGCGCCGCCTGTACGGACCCGAGGCCGACGAGGACCTCGCGGGCGTGTACGAGAAGCTGCGCGCCGAGCACGGCCCCGTGGCCCCCGCGCTGATCCACAACGACGTACGCGTCTGGGCGGTGCTCGGCCACAGCGAGAACCTGCACATGGTGCGCACGCCCTCCCAGTACACCCGCGACTCCCGCGTGTGGAGCGCGGTCAAGGACGGCAGCGCGGGCCCCGACCACCCGCTCGCGCCCGTGTTCACCTGGCAGCCGATGTGCAGCTTCGCCGAGGGCGCCGAGCACCAGCGGCTGCGCGGCGCGGTCACCGGCGCCATGGCGGGCCTCGACCACCGCGGCATCCGCCGCCACATCAACCGCTACAGCAACAAGCTCCTCAACGGCATCTGCGAGCAGGGCGAGGCCGATCTGGTCGGCCAGTTCGCCGAGCACCTGCCGATGATGGTGATGCTGCACGTGCTCGGCATGCCCGAGGACTACAGCGAGCGCATGGTGCAGGCCGCCCGCGACATGATCAAGGGCACCGAGACGGCCATCGCCAGCAACGCGTACGTGATGGAGGCCCTCACCCGGCACGTGGTGCGCCGCCGCACCCAGCCCGAGGAGGACTTCACCAGCGCCCTCATCGCCCAGCCGCAGCAGCTCACCGACACCGAGATGGCGGAGCACCTGCGCCTCGTGCTCATCGCCGCGTACGAGGCGACGGCGAACCTCATCGCGAACGTGCTGCGGATGGTGCTCACCGACCCGCGCTTCCGCGCCCAGCTCAGCGGCGGCCAGATGACCGTCCCCGAGGCGGTCGAGCAGTCGCTGTGGGACGAGCCGCCGTTCAGCGCGATGGTCGGCTACTTCGCCAAGCAGGACACCCAGCTCGGCGGCCAGCAGATCAAGGCGGGCGACGGCCTCCTGCTCGGCATCCAGCCCGGCAACGTCGACCCGGTCGTGCGCCCCGACCTGTCCGCCAACATGCAGGGCAACCGCTCCCACCTCGCCTTCAGCGGCGGGCCGCACGAGTGCCCGGGCCAGGACATCGGGCGCGCCATCGCCGACACCGGCGTGGACGCGCTCCTGATGCGGCTCCCGGACGTCGAACTGGCCGTGGACGAGTCCGCGCTGTCCTGGCGCTCGTCGATCCTGTCCCGGCATCTGGTGTCGCTTCCGGTGACGTTCGGCAAGCGGCCGCCGCAGGACGTCACCGCCCGGCCCATGGCGCAGGTGCCGACGCCGCGCACGAGCTGGGAGGTGTCGTCGCCGCTGCCGGAGGCGCAGGTTCCGCCCGCGGCCCCGGCGCCGCGGCCCGTGGCGAGCGCCCCCGCGGCGGCCCCGGCGCCGGTGCGCCGCAAGGGCGCGTGGCGGCGCTTCCTGGAGTGGTGGCGGGGCTACTAGAGGCCGCTCCGGCCGCTCAGCCGTCGGCCCACGTCCCGTACGACGACCAGGCGTCCAGGACCCGCTCGCTGACGAAGCGGTGCGCCGTGCCCGTGAGCGGGTCCGTGAACTCCAGGGAGCGGGCGAGGAGTTGCAGCGGGCGCCGGAAGTCGTCCGGCGCCACCGCCGGAAGGACCGCCGGGTAGAGCGGGTCGCCGAGCAGCGGGAGGCCGAGCGCGTTCATGTGGACGCGCAGCTGATGGGTGCGGCCGGTGTGCGGCAGGAGCCGGTAGCGCCCGACGCGGCCGTCGTGCGCGAGCAGCTCGACCCGGCTCTCGCTGTTCGGCTCGGCGCCGGGCACCTCGTACGCGGCGAGCACGCCGCGCTCCTTGACGATGTGGCTGCGCACGGTACGGGGCAGCGTGACAGCCGGGTCGTACGCGGCCACGGCCTCGTACTCCTTGCGCACCCGCCGGTCGGCGAAGAGCGTCTGGTACGCGCCGCGCTCCTCGGGCCGCACGGTGAGGAGCAGCAGCCCGGCGGTGAGCCGGTCCAGGCGGTGCGCGGCGCCGAGCGCGGGGATGCCGAGCTCGGCGCGCAGCCGGGCGAGCGCGGTCTGCGTCACGTGGCTGCCGCGCGGCATGGTGGCGAGGAAGTGCGGCTTGTCGGCGACGACGATGTGCTCGTCGCGGTAGACGACGGTGAGGTCGCCCGGCACCCGGGGCTCGGCGGGCAGGTCCCGGTGGAACCACACGTACAGGCCCGCCGCGTACGGCGTGTCCGGGGCGAGCGGCGTGCCGTCCGCGCCGACGATCCGGCCCTCGCGCAGCATCCGGTCGACGACGCCCGGTTCGGCCGCGAGCCGCGCCACGAGGTGGTCGCGCACGGTCGCCCAGGTGCCGTCCGCCGGGAGGCGCACCCGCACCGGGTCGACGCCGTCGCGCTGGGGGAGCGGTGCCGGGGGCACACGGGGCTTTCGTCTCACGTCGGCCCAGCGTACGGGTCGGTCGAGGGGCGCGGCCCGCGGGGCGGCCCGGGGGCGGCGGCGAAAACCGCTGTGCCGCGGCGGCCTCCGGCAGCACCATGAGGGGCATGCCCTTCATGATCTCGAACGCGGTCGAGCCCGGCGCCCTCGCGGGCCGGGCGCAGCCGACCCTGCCCGCCTCCGGCGGCCTCCTTCTGCGCCCCTGGGCCGTCACGGACGCGCCCGCCGTGTACGAGGCCTTCCAGGACCCCGTCCTCCAGCGCTGGCACGCGCGCGTGGCCGACTCCGAGGACGAGGTCCGCCAGTGGATGGAGACCTGGCGCACGGAGTACGAGGAGGAGACCAGCGCCCAGTGGGCCGCCGTCGACGCGGACACCGACGAGGTGCTCGGCCGGGTCGCCCTGCGCATGCTCAACTTCATCGACGGCCAGGCGGAGATGGCCTACTGGACCATGCCGCGCGCCCGCGGCCGGGGCGTGGCCCCGCGCGCGGTGACGGCGCTGACCACCTGGGCCTTCGACGGCCTCGGCCTGCACCGCCTCGAACTGCGCCACTCCACGCTCAACGAGGCATCGTGCCGCGTGGCCCTGAAGACGGGCTACGTCGCCGAGGGCGTCCAGCGCAGCGCGGTCCTGCACGGGGACGGCTGGCACGACATGCATCTGCACGCGCGGATCCGCGGGTAGCCGGGGCCGGGTCCCCGCGGGAGAGGGGCCCGGCCCCGGCACGGGAGCCGCGGGCGGGGCGCGGTGGTCAGGCCGCTTCCTGCTCGGCCTCCACCTGGGCGTTCCAGTCGCGCTTGGAGGCCTGCCAGCCGTCCTCGTTGTGGCCGAGGCGCCAGTAGCCGGAGATGGACAGGCGCTCGCGCGGGATCTGGTGCTCGACGCGCAGGACGCGGCGCAGCTCCTTCACGAAGCCCGCCTCGCCGTGCACGAAGGCGTGCGGGGTGCCCTCGGGGAAGTCCAGGGCGCGCACGGCCTCGACCAGGGCCTGGCCGACCGGGCGGCCCCCGCGGTGCAGCCAGACGACCTCCGCGCCGGTGGCGATCGGCTGCTCCTCCTCGGGGCCCTCGACCTCCACGAAGGCGCGTACCTCGGAGCCCTCCGGCAGGGCTTCGAGGGCGGCGGCGATCGCGGGCAGCGCGCTCTCGTCACCGGCGAGCAGGTGCCAGTCGGCGGCCGGGTCCGGGGCGTAGGCCCCGCCGGGGCCGAGCAGGCGCACCGTGTCGCCCGGCTCGGCGCGCAGCGACCAGGGCCCGGCGAGGCCCTGGTCGCCGTGGACGACGAAGTCCAGGGCCAGCTCGCGCTTCTTGGGGTCCCACCAGCGCACGGTGTACGTACGGGTGACGGGCCACTGCTCGCGCGGCAGCTCCTCGCGGACGCGCTGGAGGTCGAACGGCTCGGGGTAGGTCACACCCGCGGGGGCGAACAGGAGCTTCACGTAGTGGTCGGTGCAGTCGCCGGTCGTGAACTCCGCCAGGCCGTCGCCGCCGAGGACCACCCGCTGCATGTGAGGGGTGAGCCGTTCGGTGCGGACGACCTGCGCGACATGAGGCGTGGGACTCTTGCGCGCGGGCCGCTCTGCCATGGTGTGCCTCCCCTGATCCACAACTTGTTAGGTTCACCTAACCTAACATCCGGCCCTCGCTCACGCCTCGAGCGTGGTCAGCAGTCGGCCGAGCGAACCCCCCAGGCCCCAGCGGGCGGCGAGCGCCTCCAGGGCGGCCGGATCGCGCGGCGCGCGCGGAAGCGCGAGGTCCACATCCGGCAGCGGCACGTCGCTCGCGACCCGCACCACCGTCGGCGCGACGGCCACGTACGGACGGGCCTCGTCCAGGCGCCTGCGCTGCGACGGCGTCAGCTTGGACTTCGGGTCGTCCACCGCCGCCATGATCCCGGCCAGGTCGCCGAAGGCGTCGAGCAGCTTCGCCGCGGTCTTCTCGCCGATGCCGGGCACGCCGGGCAGGCCGTCGCTGGGGTCGCCGCGCAGCAGGGCCAGGTCCACATAGCCCGGTCCGTCAACGCCGTACTTCTCGCGCAGCAGGGCCTCGTCGGTCATCTGGAGGGTGCCGACGCCCTTGAGCGGGTACAGGACGCGGATGCCGCGCGCGTCGTCCACCAGCTGGAACAGGTCGCGGTCGCCCGTGACGATGTCGACCGGGCCGCGGGCGCGGGCCGCATAGGTGCCGATCACGTCGTCCGCCTCGTACGCCGCCACGCCGACGCGGGCGATGCCGAGGGCGTCCAGGACCTCCTCGATCACCGGCACCTGGGGGGAGAGGGTGTCCGGGGTCTCCTCGACGTCCGGGGCGGTGGAGCTCTCCGGGGACTCCTGCGCCACGCGGTGCGCCTTGTACGAGGGGATCAGCTCCACGCGCCAGTGCGGGCGCCAGTCCGCGTCCATGCAGGCGACCAGGTCGTCCGGGCGGTGGTCCTGGACGAGGCGGGTGATGAATTCGAGCAGGCCGCGGACCGCGTTGACCGGGGTGCCGTCCGGGGCCTTCACGGATTCGGGGACGCCGAAGTAGGCCCGGAAGTACAGGGACGCCGTGTCGAGCAGCATGAGCCGTCGGGTTTGGTGGGTCACGAGTGCATCTTGCCGCACGGGCGGCGGGGCCTCGCGGGGGCGCCCCAGGGCCGCCCGGCCGTGCACCGGCACTCGGGACAAGTGGGGCCTTTGTGACCTGGGACACTTCTTGGTTTGGCGTGGGGCGGCGGGGGCAGGCGCGCACGCGGAGCGACCCGTCTCGTTTTCAACTTCTTGACGGGCGAACGGGCGATCCCGTGTCGCTCCACGGCCCGCCGGCGGGGGAGGCGGGCCGTCTTCGTTCGACCCGAGAGGTGTATGTGTCCAGGCTGCAAGCCGAGCACTTGTACAAAGTGTTCGGCAGACGACCCGACGACGCGGTGACCAGGCTCCGCGCCGGAGCCGACCGTGAGGAACTGCGCGCCGAGGGGACCACCGCCGCGGTGGTCGACGCGTCCTTCACCGTCGAGCCGGGCCAGATCTTCGTCGTCATGGGTCTCTCCGGATCCGGCAAGTCCACGTTGCTGCGCATGCTCAACGGGCTCTCGGAACCGACGGCCGGGCAGGTGCTCTTCGACGGCCAGGACCTGACGAAGCTCAGCCCGCGCGAGCTGCGCGAGGTCAGGTCCCGCAAGATCAGCATGGTGTTCCAGCACTTCGCGCTGTTCCCGCACCGCAGCGTGCTGGAGAACGCCGCGTACGGCCTGGAGGTCCAGGGCCTGCCGCGCGCGGAGCGCGAGCGCCGGGCCACCGAGGCGCTCGAACTCGCCGGGCTCAAGGGCTGGGAGAAGTCCTGGCCCGACGAGCTGTCCGGCGGCATGCAGCAGCGCGTGGGCCTGGCCCGCGCCCTGGCCACGGACGCCGACCTGCTGCTGATGGACGAGTCGTTCAGCGCCCTCGACCCGCTGATCCGGCGCGACATGCAGGACCAGCTCCTCGAACTCCAGAAGACGCTGAAGAAGACCATCGTCTTCATCACCCACGACCTGAACGAGGCCATGCGCCTCGGCGACCAGATCGCCGTCATGCGCGACGGCCGCATCGTCCAGACCGGCAGCGCCGAGGACATCCTCGTCACCCCGGCCAACGACTACGTCGCCGCGTTCACGCAGGACGTCGACCGCGCCCGGGTGCTGACCGCGGGCGCCATCATGGCCGACCCGGAGACCGTGTACGGGACCACGACGCCCGAGGGCACCGAGCTGCGCACCGCCGCCGACGTCTTCAAGGCCGCGCCCGCGACCGTGGCCGAGGACACCCCGATCATCGAGCTGTTCACGCCGTGCTCCACCAGCGGCGTCGCCGTGGCCGTGACCGGCGCGGACGGCGCGCTCGTCGGGGTCGTACCGCGGGCGCGGCTCCTCGCCGTGCTCGGGGAGCCCGCCACGCAGCAGGAGCCCGCCGTGAGCGCCGTCATACCGGCGCGGGTCAAGGACGCGGCGAAGGCCCCGGGCGACGCGGTCGAGGACGAGCGGAACGCCGACGACGACGGCGGCAAGAGCGTGGGCAAGGTGAGCAGCGGTGCCTAGGATTCATCTCGGCGACTGGGTCAACGACGCGGTCGACTGGCTCACGAACCACCTCGACTGGCTGTTCAGCTTCATCGAGTCCGTGCTCAGCGGCATGAACGACACGATCATCGACGTCCTTCAGGCGCCCGAGCCGCTGCTCCTCGCGGGCATCTTCGCCGTCGTCGCGTTCTGGCTGCGCGGGCTCACCGCGGGGGCGCTCACCTTCGTCGGCTTCGCGTTCATCGACTCCCTCGAACTGTGGGACAACGCGATGATCACGTTGTCCCTGGTGCTCGTGGCGACGATCATCGCCCTGGTCATCTCGGTGCCGCTCGGCATCTGGGCGGCCCGCTCGAACCGGGTCAGCGCGCTGCTCCGGCCGGTGCTCGACCTGATGCAGACGCTGCCCGCGATGATCTACCTCATCCCGGCCATCCTGTTCTTCGGCATGGGCGGCCCGGCGGGCATCGTCGCGACCCTGATCTTCGCCCTGGCCCCCGGTGTGCGCATGACCGAGCTGGGCATCCGCCAGGTCGACAAGGAGCTGGTCGAGGCGGCCGAGGCGTTCGGTACGACGCCGCGCAACGTGCTGTTCCGCGTCCAGCTGCCGCTCGCGCTCCCGACGATCATGGCCGGTGTCAACCAGGTCATCATGCTGGGTCTGTCCATGGCCGCCATCGCGGGCATGGTCGGCACCGGCGGCCTCGGCGCCGACGTGAACGAGTCCATCGGCCAGCTGGACGTCGGCCTCGGCGCCGAGTCGGGCGTCTCCATCGTGATCCTCGCGATCTACCTGGACCGCATGACCGCGTCCCTGGGCACCCAGGTCTCCCCGCTCGGCCGCCGCGCCGCCGCCAAGGCGCGCGCCGCGCAGGGCCTGAAGCTGTGGAGCTACCGGCCGCGCCCGGCCTTCGCCGTGATCGGCGTCGTCGTCCTCGCACTCGTCGCGGGCGGCGTGGGCGTCTTCGGCGGCTCGGACGACGACGCGGCCACCGCCGCGGACGGCAAGAACGTCGGCCACGGCAAGCAGCTGAACGTCGGCTACATCCCCTGGGACGAGGGCGTCGCCTCCACCTTCCTGTGGAAGGAGATCCTGGAGCAGCGCGGCTTCAAGGTGAACGCCAAGCAGCTCGACGCGGGCCCGCTCTACACCTCGCTCGCCCAGGGCAGCGTCGACTTCCAGACGGACTCCTGGCTGCCGACCACGCACGCCTCGTACTGGGACAAGTACGGCGACAAGCTGGACGACCTCGGCCGTTGGTACGGGCCGACCTCCCTGGAACTGACGGTCCCCTCGTACATGAAGGACGTCAATTCTCTGGAGGACCTCAAGAGCAAGAAGGGCACCTTCAAGGGCAAGGTCATCGGCATCGAGTCCAGCGCGGGCATGATGAAGCTGCTCAAGGACAAGGTGCTCAAGGAGTACGGCCTGGAGAAGGACTTCGAGGTCGTCGACGGCTCCACGCCCGCGATGCTCGCCGAGCTCAAGCGCGCGTACGCCAAGAAGCAGCCCATCGTCGTGACGCTGTGGTCGCCGCACTGGGCGTACAGCGAGTTCGACCTGAAGAAGCTCAAGGACCCCAAGGGCGCCTGGGGCAAGGGCGACGGCGTGCACACCCTGTCCCGCAAGGGCTTCGGCGGCGATCACCCCGAGGTCGCCAAGTGGCTCAAGGACTTCAAGATGAGCGAGAAGCAGCTCACGGGTCTTGAGGCGGAGATCAACAAGGCGGGCAAGGGCAACCAGCAGCAGGCCGTGCGCGCCTGGCTGGAGAAGAACCCCGGCCTGGTCGACAAGTGGGCCCCGGTGGCCGCGGGCGCGGCCCCGGCCGAGGCCAAGCGGACCCTGAACGTCGCCTGGTTCCCCTGGGACGAGGACGTGGCGGTCACGTATCTGTGGAAGAACGTCCTGGAGCGGCGCGGCTACAAGATGAAGCTGTCGCAGTCCGACGTGGGCCCGGTCTACACCGGCCTCGCGCAGGGCGACATCGACGTGAACTTCGACGCCTGGCTGCCCAGTACCCAGAAGAACTACTGGGACAAGCACAAGGACGACCTCGTCGACATGGGCACCTGGTACAGCCCGACCTCCCTGGAGGTCGCCGTGCCGTCCTATGTGAAGGGCGTGAAGTCCCTGGAGGACCTCAAGGGAAAGGGCGGCACCTTCAACGGCAAGATCGTCGGCATCGAGCCGGGCACCGGCGTGATGCAGAAGCTCAAGGACGAGGTCCTGCCCGGCTACGGCCTGGAGGACGAGTACAAGATCGCCAGCGGTTCGACGCCCGCGATGCTCGCCGAGCTCAAGCGCGCGTACGCCAAGAAGGAGCCGGTCGCGGTGCTGCTGTGGTCGCCGCACTGGGCGTACAGCGAGTACGGCCTGACCAAGCTGAAGGACCCCAAGGGCGCCTTCGGCAAGGGCGACACGATCCGGACGATCACCAGCAAGAAGTTCCCCGAGCAGTACCCGCAGCTCACGAAGTGGTTCAAGAAGTTCAAGATGAGCGAGTCGGAGCTCGCGGGTCTGGAGAACGAGATCAAGAAGCGCGGCAAGGGCCACGAGGAGCAGGCCGTCGCCGCCTGGCTGAAGGAGCACCCGGAGGTTCCGGACCGGATGGCTCCGCAGTAACCGGGGGCCCGGCCGCTCCGCCGCCGGTTCCGTCGGCGGCTTGAAGCAGTCCGCGCCGTCGTGGTGCCCCGCCGCTTCGCGGCGGATTCCGCCCGCCCACCCGTCCGCTTCAGGACGGGTGGGCGGGCGTACGCGTGCTCGGGCGCGGGCCGAAGAGGGCGGAGAAGGTGCGCCGGGCGGGCCCGGGAGTTGCCGGAGTTGCGGTGCGGCGGGCCTCGCGGCGACGATTTCCGGTCCGGCGGGCGTTGGACGACGAGCGCGCGGCGTGGTGAACCCGCGACGGCGCGCGCCCCAGCGCTCGGCTGGAACGTGCGCACGGACCGCCCAACTGGGTAAAACCGTTTGGCGAACATGCGTAGGGTGCAGAAAACCCATCAGGGTGAAGGCACTGGCTCGCCCGAGTCGGCCCAAGCGCGCAAGAGAAGAAGGGAGCCGAGGCGATGGACGAGCACAAGGAAAACCTCCGGGTGGGCTCGGCCGTACGGCGCCGCCGCCGTCAGCTGGAGCTCACCCTCGCGGTCGTCTCCCGGCGCAGCGGCCTGTCCGTGCCGTTCCTCAGCCAGGTCGAGAACGAGCGGGCCCGCCCCAGCATGCGCTCCCTGGAGCGGGTCGCGGACGCGCTCGGCACCACCGCCGTGGAGCTGCTCGCCGCCGCCGACCCGACCGGCACGGTCGACCTGGTGCGCGCCCACGACGAGGTGAGCCTGGCGGGCGGCACCTGCGAGACGCACGTACGGGACCTGGTGCGCGGCCACCACCAGCTGCACGCCTTCGAGTACGTGGGCGACCACGACGAGGGCCGCGAGTTCCAGCACCGCAACGACGAGCTGATGTACGTCATCGCGGGCGCCGTCGAGGTCGAGGCCGAGGGCCGCGCCTACCGCCTCGGGCGCGGCGACTCCCTGTATCTGACCGGTGGCGTGCGGCACCGCTGGCGGGCCACGGCGGCCGACGCGCGGGTGCTCGTCGTCGCGGTGGGCGACCACATCGAGGCCCTGGACGCGGGGCGGCGCTGAGCGATGCCCTCCGCCCGGGTGGTCTCCCTGGTGCCGTCCCTGACCGAAGCGGTCGCGGTGACGGTGCCGGGCGCCCTGGTCGGCGCCACCGAGTGGTGCAGCCACCCGGCGGACCTCGACGACCTCGGCGTCACGAGGGTCGGCGGCACGAAGAACCCGGACGTCCCCGCGGTCGTGGCGCTCGCCCCCGACCTGGTGCTCGCCAACGAGGAGGAGAACCGCCCCGCCGATCTGGCCGCCCTGCGCGCCGCGGGCCTGGACGTCCTGGTCACGGAGGTGCGCGGCCTGGAGCAGGCCTTCCGTGAGCTGTCCCGGGCGCTCGCCGCCTGCGGCGGTCACGCCCGGCCCCGGTGGCTCGCCGAGGCCGAGGACGCCTGGGACGGCCTGCCGCGCCCGGCCTCCCGGCTGCGGGCGGCCGTGCCGGTCTGGCGGCGGCCCTGGATGGTGCTCGGCCGCGACACGTTCGCGGGGGACCTGCTCGCGCGCCTGGGCGTCGACAACGCCTGGGCGACGCACGCCGAGCGCTATCCGCGCGTCCCGCTCGACGAGCTGCGCGCCGCGGCCCCCGACCTGGTGGTGCTCCCGGACGAGCCGTACCGCTTCACGCCCGACGACGGCCCCGAGGCCTTCCCGGGGACGCCCGCCGCCCTGGTCAGCGGGCGCCACCTCACCTGGTACGGACCGTCGCTGCGCGAGGCGCCGGGGGTGCTCAGCGCGGTGCTGCGAGCAGCCGTCCGCTGAGCAGGCCCCGGGCCGTCTGGGCCAGGGCCACCGCCCACGCGGTCACGAGGACGGCGAAGAGGGCCGCGGCCAGCCAGTCGTAGGCGGCGAGGCCGGTGTGCCGGGCCAGGCCCGCGGCGCCGGTGACGCAGGTGCCGACGGGGAAGGTGAAGGCCCACCAGGTCATCGCGAAGCCCATGCCCGCGCGCCGGGCGCTGACCACCATCGCGGTCGCGAGGGCCAGCCACAGCAGGGCGAAGCCGAGCACCGGGACGCCGTACAGCACGGCGAAGACCGCGAAGCCCTGGTCGTAGGGGGCGGGCAGGACGCCCTGGGCCACGTCGGCGAACTTGCTGGCGGCGGTCGTGGACTGGCCGAGGGGGCCGAGGACCAGGAAGACGGTGGGGGTGAGCGCGAGGGGCAGCGGGGGCCCGGTGACCAGGCGGGCGAAGATCAGCGGCAGCATCACCAGGGTGGCGAGCAGGCTGATGCCGAACATCGCGAAACAAGCGTAGAGCAGGGCCCGTTGGGCCTCTCCGGGCGGCAGATGGGGCACCAGCAGCGGGCCGAGGGCCGCGGCGACCATGGGCGCCACGACGGGCAGCAGCCACACCGGGGACGCCTGGTCAGCCGTGATCTTGTGCCGGACCACCATCAGGTACGGGATGGCGACCGCGGCCACCAGGCCGATCGCCGCCCCGGCGGTGAACAGGACCGTGTCGAGGACGACGGCCGCGCTGATGCCTATCCAGTCCCGGCCGACGAGCAGGGTGGCGCCGCCGACCGCGAGCAGGGCCATGGACAGACAGCCGTAGAACGGCGCCACGGCCGGGTCGAGGAGGTGCGCGCGGGCCTGGTCCCTGTGGTGCGCCCAGTGCGCGGCACGCGCCAGCAGGAGCACGGTCAGCATCAGCAGGGACAGCGCCCACACGGCGGCACAGGCCGTGCGCAGACCCGGTACGTCGTACGGCAGCGCGACGCCCGCGTTGGCGATGATCGCGGTGCCCATGACGGACGCGTACCAGTTGGGGCCGAGGTGCCGGACGGCGGCGCGCGGGGTGCCGGGGCGGACCCGGGGGTGGCTGTGTGCTGCGGTGACCATGACTCCACGGTGCGCCCCCGCCGCCCGGCCCACCAGGGATCTTGGGGCTATGAGGGCATAACCTGGGCTTATGACCTCAGCCTCGTCGAGTTCCGCGGACACCCGGCCGGGGGTGCCGCTCGCGCACCGGGTGCCCGACCTGGCGGCCCTGGAGCTGCTGCTCGCCGTGGCCCGGCTCGGCAGCCTGGGCCGGGCGGCGCGGGAGCTCGGCATCTCCCAGCCCGCGGCGAGCGGGCGCGTCCGGTCCATGGAGCGGCAGCTCGGCGTGGCCCTGGTGGACCGCTCCCCGCGCGGCTCGCGCCTGACGGAGGCGGGCGCGCTCGTCACCGACTGGGCGCGGCGGATCGTGGAGGCGGCCGAGGCCTTCGACGCGGGCGCGCAGGCGCTGCGGGACCGCAGGGACTCGCGCCTCAGGGTGGCGGCGAGCATGACCATCGCCGAGTACCTGCTGCCCGGCTGGCTGATCGCGCTGCGCGCCCGGCGTCCGGACACGGCCGTCTCCCTGCTCGCGGGCAACTCCGCCGAGGTCGCGGAGCGGCTGCTCGGCGGCGAGGCGGACCTCGGGTTCGTGGAGGGCCTGAAGGTGCCGCCCGGCCTGGACGCGGCGGTGATCGGGCACGACCGGCTGATCGTGGTGGTCGCGCCCGGCCACCCCTGGGCGCGGCGGCGCGCGCCGCTCGCCGCCCCGGAGCTCGCCGGGACGCCGCTGATCCTGCGCGAGCGGGGCTCCGGCACCCGGCAGGTCCTGGACACGGCCCTCGGCGGGCTCGCGGCGCCGCTCATGGAGCTGTCCTCCACCACCGCGGTGAAGTCCGCCGCGGTGAGCGGGGCCGGGCCCGCTGTGGTCAGTGAGCTGGCCCTTGGCGACGAGTTGGCCGCGCGCCGCCTGGTGCGGGTGGCGGTGGAGGGGGTGCGGCTGCGCCGCGAGCTGCGGGCCGTGTGGCCGACGGGGCATGTGCCCGCCGGGCCCGCGCGCGAGCTGCTCGGGCTCACACAGGGGAGTGCCCCGTAGGGGCGCGGGGAACTGCGCGACCAGCCACGACGGACCCGCGGACGCCCGACGTCCTGGCGCGGTACGGTCAGCCGCGCGCTGCCCGTACCAGCGCCTCCATCACCCGGGTGTCCGTGCCCGCCTCCGGATGCCACTGCACGCCCAGGGCCCAGGCGGGGCCCGGCAGTTCGACGGCCTCGACCGTGCCGTCGTCCGCGTGGGCGCAGGGCAGCAGGCCCCGGCCGAGGCGGTCCACCGCCTGGTGGTGGTACGTGGGCACGTCCGTGGACGCGTCGGGCACGACGGCGGCGTACCGCGTGCCGGGGACCGGCTTGACCGCGTGCGTGCTGAAGACGCCGGGGGCCTTCGCGTGGCCGTCCAGGTGCTGGACCAGGGTGCCGCCCAGGGCGACGTTGAGGAGCTGCATGCCGCGGCAGATGCCGAGCAGGGGCGTGCCCGCGGCCAGGGCGGCCCGGATCAGGGCGAGTTCCCAGGCGTCCCGCTCCTTCGCGGGCGGACCCGTGCGGTCCTCGCGCTCGGCGCCGTAGCGGGCCGGTTCCACGTCGGGGCCGCCCGCGACGACCAGGCCGTCGAGCCGGGCCACGACGTCCGCCGCGTGGGCGGGGTCGTCCGGCGGCAGCATCGACGCGAGGCCGCCCGCCGCCTGCACCAGGCGCGGATACCCGGCGGGCAGCAGCGCGGCGGGCAGCGTCCACACGCCCCAGCGCGCCTCGGCCTCCAGATAGGTGCTCACGCCGATCAGCGGGCGCTTGCCGTTCCCGTTCACCTTCGACTCCCTCTGCATTCGCGCTAGTTCCGTTCCAGTTCGGCCTCTGCGGCGGCCAGGGCCGCGAACTCCTCCTCCGGTGCCCGCGCCACCAGATGCTTGCGGCTGTACAGGCCGAAGTACGCGATCGCCACTCCGTACACGCCGAGCGCGATGAACGCCGCCGTGACGTCCACCAGGAACGTCGCCACCAGGGCGGCACAGGCCAGGGCCAGCGCCACCGAGGAGGTCAGGATGCCGCCGGGCGTGCGGTAGGGCCGCGCCAGGCCCGGCTCGCGGCGGCGCAGCACGATGTGGGAGAGCGACATCAGGGCGTACGAGATGGTCGCGCCGAAGACCGCCACGTTCAGCATGCGCGCGCCGTCGCCGCTGGCGGCGGCGAGCGAGAAGCCGATCGCGCCCGGCACGAGCAGGCCCAGGTAGGGCGCCTTGCGGCTGCTCGTCAGGGACAGGAAGCGGGGCAGGTAGCCCGCCCGGGACAGGGCGAAGAGCTGGCGCGAACCGGCGTAGATCAGGGAGAAGAAGGAGGCCACGAGGCCCGCGAGGCCCGCGTAGTTGATGACGCGGCTCAGGCCCGTGCGCTCGCCGTCCGGCTGCAGCGCGTCCACCAGCGGGTTGCCGGTCGACTGCAGGGCGGCGGAGCCGCGCGCTCCGGCCGAGGCGAAGAACGTCAGGAGCGCGAGCGCGACCAGGATGAGCATCGACCAGCGGATCGCCCGCGGCAGCGTGCGCGCCGGGTCCTTCGTCTCCTCGGCCGCGAGCGGTACGCCCTCCACGCCCAGGAAGAACCACATGCCGAACGGGAACGCCGCCCAGATGCCCAGGATCCCGAGCGGCAGCCAGGAGGTGGCGCCGAAGGCGTCGTGGTCCACGGGGATGTCGTTGAGCTTCGAGCCGTCGAAGTCCATGAACGCGCCGACGGCGAACACCAGGAGCGCCGCCACCGCGATGCCCGTGACGACGAAGCTGAACCGCAGCGCCTCGCCGACGCCCCACAGATGGATGCCGATGAAGATCACGAAGCAGGCGAGGTAGACCGGCCAGCCCGACTCCAGGCCGAAGAGGCCGAGCGACTCCACGTAGTCGCCGATGAAGATGGAGATCGCGGCGGGCGCGAGGATGTACTCGATGAGGATCGCCGTGCCGGTCAGGAAGCCGCCCCAGGGGCCGAGGGCGCGGCGCGCGAAGCCGTAGCCGCCGCCCGCCGTCGGCAGGACGGAGGACAGCTCCGCGAGCGAGAAGACCATGCAGGTGTACATCACGCCCATGAGCGCCATCGCGATGGCCAGGCCGCCGAAGCCGCCCTCCTTCAGGCCGGAGTTCCAGCCCGAGTAGTCGCCGGAGACGACGTAGGCGACGCCGAGGCCGGTGAGCAGCACCCACCCGGCGTTGCCGCGGCGCAGGGCGCGCCGCTCCAGATAGTCGTCGCCTTCGGCGGCGCGCGCCGTCGTCGGCTCCGTGGACTCCAGGCTCATGCGGGGCTCCCCCTGCGGCACTCAATGGATTGAGGACATACCTTTGCGGTGTGGAGGCATACCTTCGCGGTGCGGGCGGACAGAAAGCAAGACCTGTGCGTAACGTGCTGGTTAACCGTCCGACCCGCGAAGGGGTACTTGCCCGGCCCGCGAAGGGGCGCTCGTCCGACCCGGGGAGAGGAGCCCGCGCGCCCGTGGCTCAGGTCAAGAATCCCCGCAGCAGCGCCGCCGTGCCCGCGCAGTGCTCGCGCATCATCTCCCGCGCCCCGTCCGCGTCGCCGTCGAGCACGGCCTCCACGAGGGCGGTGTGCTGGCGCTGCGAGTGCTCCAGGTTGCGTACGAGCAGGGGGATGCAGTCGAGCAGGTCGTTGACCGTCGCGCGGACCGCCGCGTACTGCGCGGTGAGCGTGGGGGAGCCGGACAGCTCGGCGAGGGTGAGGTGCAGCAGGGTGTCCAGGCGGCGGTAGTCGGCGAGCGGCGCGTCATGGGTGCGGGCGAGGGCCTCGCGCAGCCGGTCGGCCTGCTCGGCGGTGAGGCCGTGCGCCGCGCACAGGCCCGCCGCGCCCACTTCGAGCACCTCGCGGAAGCGCAGCGCGTCCTCCACGTCCACGTCGGTGACCCGGCGGCGCAGCTCGGCCTCGCCCGGCGCCCCGGCGCGCGGGCGCACGAAGGTGCCGCCGTAGCGCCCGCGCCGCGACTCGACCAGGCCCTGGTCCTGGAGCACCTTCAGGACCTCGCGCAGCGTGACCCGGCTGATGCCGAGCAGATCGGCCAACTCCCGCTCCGCGGGCAGCCGTTCGCCCCCGGGCACCAGGCCGAGGCGGACCACCTGGAGGATCTGCTCCAGGGCCTCCTCGAAGCCGTTGCCCGCCCGGACCGGTCGCAGCACCTGAATGAGGCGGTCCTCGCCCCGCGCGTGGGACATCTGCCCGTACCCCCTTCCCAAGCAATGGTTCTTGCCCATACCTTATGGCCACTCGGCTGACCCAAGGAGGCTTTTCCCGTGGCAGACCGCACACCCCCGCTCGGTGTCGAGGAGCTGCGTGCCCTCGTGGCGAGCGGCGAGATCGACACTGTCGTCCTGGCCTTCCCCGATATGCAAGGGCGGCTCCAGGGCAAGCGGTTCGCCGCCCCGTTCTTCCTGGACGAGGTCCTGGAGCACGGCACGGAGGGCTGCAACTACCTCCTGGCCGTCGACACGGAGATGAACACCGTCGACGGCTACGCGATGTCCTCCTGGGACCGGGGCTACGGCGACTTCGCCATGCGCCCCGACCTCTCCACCCTGCGCCGCCTGCCCTGGCACGAGGGCACCGCGCTGCTCATCGCCGACCTGGCCTGGAACGACGGCTCACCCGTGGTCGCGGCCCCGCGCCAGATCCTGCGCCGCCAGCTGGAGCGGCTCGCCGAGCACGGCTACACCGCGCACGTCGGCACGGAGCTGGAGTTCATCGTCTTCAAGGACACCTACGAACAGGCCTGGGACGCGGGCTACCGGGGCCTGACCCCGGCCAACCAGTACAACATCGACTACTCCGTCCTCGGCACCGGCCGCATCGAGCCGCTCCTGCGCCGCATCCGCAACGAGATGGCGGGCGCGGGCCTGACGGTGGAGTCCGCCAAGGGCGAGTGCAACCCGGGTCAGCACGAGATCGTGTTCCGCTACGACGAGGCCCTCGTCACCTGCGACCAGCACGCGCTGTACAAGACCGGGGCCAAGGAGATCGCCGCGCAGGAGGGCGTGTCGATCACCTTCATGGCGAAGTACAACGAGCGCGAGGGCAACTCCTGTCACATCCACCTCTCGCTCCAGGACGCCGACGGCAACAACGCCATGGCCGGGGACGGCCCCGGCGGCATGTCGCCCGTCATGCGGCACTTCCTCGCGGGCCAGCTGGTGGCGCTGCGCGACTTCAGCCTCCTCTACGCGCCCCACATCAACTCCTACAAGCGCTTCCAGCCCGGCTCCTTCGCGCCGACCGCGGCCGCCTGGGGCTACGACAACCGCACCTGCTCCCTGCGCGTCGTCGGCCACGGCCGCTCGCTGCGCTTCGAGAACCGGCTGCCCGGCGGCGACGTCAACCCGCACCTGGCGGTCGCGGGCCTGGTCGCGGCGGGCCTGTACGGCATCGAGCAGCGCCTCGAACTGCCCGAGGCGTGCACGGGCAACGCCTACACCGCCGACTACGAACACGTCCCGACGACGCTGCGCGAGGCCGCCGAGCTGTGGGAGAACAGCCCCGTCGCCAAGGCCGCGTTCGGCGACGAGGTCGTCGCGCACTACCGCAACATGGCGCGGGTCGAGCTGGCAGCCTTCGACTCCGCGGTGACCGACTGGGAGCTGCGCCGCTCCTTCGAACGCATGTGAGGCACGTCTTGCTCGAACGACTCCAGGTACTGAACCCGGCGACGGAGGGCGTCGTCGCGACGGTCCCCGCCGCGACCCCGGCCGACGTCGACGCGGCCGTCGCCCGCGCCGTCACGGCACAGGCCGCGTGGGCCGCCGTCGCCCCGGCCGACCGGGCGCGCCTGCTGCGCCGATTCGCCGCCGTCATCGACGGCCACATCGAGGAGCTCGCGCGCCTCGAGGTGCGCGAGGCCGGGCACGTCATCGGCAACGCCCGCTGGGAGGCGGGCAACGCCCGGGACCTGTTCGACTACGCGGCGGGCGGCGTCGAGCGCCTCAACGGCCGCCAGATCCCCGTCCCCGGCGGACTCGACGTCACGATCCTCGAACCCCTCGGCGTCATCGGCGTCATCGCGCCCTGGAACTTCCCGATGCCCATCGCCGCCTGGGGCACCGCCCCGGCCCTCGCGGCGGGCAACGCGGTCGTCCTCAAGCCAGCCGAGACCACCCCGCTGACCGCCCTGCGCCTGGCCGAGCTCGCCTTGGCGGCAGGGCTTCCCGAGGGCCTGTTCCAGGTCCTGCCCGGCGAGGGCGCCGTCGCCGGGAACGCGCTCGTCGAGCACCCCGACGTCGCCAAGATCGTCTTCACCGGCTCCACCCGCGTCGGCCAGCAGATCATGGCCAAGTGCGCGGACCGCGTGAAGCGCGTGACCCTCGAACTCGGCGGCAAGAGCCCCAACATCGTCTTCGCCGACGCCGACGTGGAGGCCGCCGCCCTCGCCGCGCCCGGCTCCTTCCTCGACAACTCGGGCCAGGACTGCTGCGCCCGCACCCGCGTCCTCGTGCAGCGCTCCGTGTACGACCGCTTCGTCGAGCTCCTGACGCCCCTGGTCGAGTCGTACGTCGTCGGCGACCCGGCCGACGAGAAGACCCAGATGGGCCCGCTGATCTCCCGGGCCCAGCTGGACCGGGTGCGCTCCTACGTGCCCGCGGGCGCGGGCATCCGCGGCAGCGCCCCCGAAGGGCCCGGGTTCTGGTTCCCGCCGACCGTCCTCACCGACGCGGGGCCGACGTCGCCGGTCGCCGTCGAAGAGGTCTTCGGCCCGGTCGCGGTCGTGCTGCCCTTCGAGGACGAGGCCGAGGCGGTCCGCCTCGCCAACGCCACCGAGTACGGCCTCTCGGGCTCGATCTGGACCCGGGACGTGGGCCGGGCGCTGCGCGTGTCCCAGGCCGTGCGGGCGGGCAACCTGTCCGTCAACTCGCACTCCAGCGTGCGCTATTGGACCCCCTTCGGCGGCTACGGCCAGTCCGGGCTCGGGCGCGAGCTCGGCCCGGACGCGCTCGCCGCCTTCACCGAAACCAAGAACGTCTTCATCAGCACGGAAGGGCCCGCCCAGTGACCGAAGAGATTGTCTGCCGCCGCCTCGTCGGCCGTACCGCCGTCATCACCGGCGCCGGCAGCGGCATCGGCCTCGCCACCGCACGGCGTCTGGCCTCCGAGGGCGCGCACGTGGTGTGCGGCGACATCGACGACACCGCGGGCAAGAAGGCCGCCGAGGAGGTGGGCGGGACGTACGTGAAGGTCGACGTCACCGACCCCGAGCAGGTCGAGGCCCTGTTCAAGACGGCGTACGACACCTACGGCTCGGTCGACATCGCCTTCAACAACGCGGGCATCTCGCCGCCCGACGACGACTCCATCCTGGACACCGGCCTGGAGGCCTGGAAGCGCGTCCAGGAGGTCAACCTCACCTCCGTGTACCTGTGCTGCAAGGCCGCCATCCCCTACATGCGGCGCCAGGGCCGGGGCTCCATCATCAACACGGCCTCCTTCGTGGCCCGGATGGGCGCCGCGACCTCGCAGATCTCGTACACCGCGTCCAAGGGCGGCGTGCTCGCGATGTCCCGCGAGCTGGGCGTGCAGTTCGCCCGCGAGGGCATCCGCGTGAACGCGCTGTGCCCGGGCCCGGTGAACACCCCGCTGCTCCAGGAGCTGTTCGCCAAGGACCCCGAGCGCGCCGCGCGCCGCCTCGTGCACATCCCGGTGGGCCGCTTCGCCGAGGCCGAGGAGATCGCCGCCGCGGTCGCCTTCCTCGCCAGCGACGACTCCGCGTTCGTGAACGCCACGGACTTCCTCGTCGACGGCGGCATCTCCGGGGCGTACGTCACGCCCCAGTAGTTCACCCAGAGGCCACCCACCGATCAGCCGGGCGTCGTCAGGCGCCCGGCTGACCTGCGTAGACAGGCACCGTGTTCATGAAGATCAAGCATCGCTGGTACGCGGCGGCCGCCGCCCTCGCCGTCGCCGGGACGGGCCTCGCCACCACCGCCCAGGCCGCCCCGGCCCCCCGCGCCGCGCACGGCACCGCCGCCGCGAAGTGCCCCGCCCTCACCGTCTCGAAGGGCTGGTACGGCGACAACAAGGACCGCCTCCAGCGCATGCTGGACACCTACGGCCGCTGCGGCGACGCGTACGACAAGCGCCACAAGCCCCTCGCCGTCTTCGACTGGGACAACACGGTCATCAAGAACGACGTGGGCGACGCCACCCTGTTCTGGATGCTGCGCCACGACAAGATACGCACCCCCGAGCGCGGCGACTGGCGCACCACGAGCCGCTATCTCACCGCGCCCGCCGCCAAGGCCCTCCGCAAGGCCTGCCCGGCCACCGGCCGCACCCTGCCCACGAGCACGGACACCGCCTGCGCCGACGAGATCGCCGCCGTGTACGGCGAGGGCACCACGACCACCGGCAAGGAGGCCTTCGCGGGCTTCGACCACCGCCGCATGGAGCCCCAGTACGCCTGGCTCGCCCAGCTCCTGCGCGGCTGGAGCCCCGCCCGCGTCAAGGACTTCGCGGCCGCGGCGCGCAAGGAGAACCTCGCCGCGCCCATCGGCACCGAACAGCGGGTCGGCAGCGGCAAGGCCACCGGCTGGGCCCGCTACTACGACCAGCAGCGCGATCTGATCCGCACCCTCAAGAAGGCCGGGTTCGACACCTACGTCGTCTCCGCCTCGCCCGAGCCCGTCGCCGAGGTCTGGGCGAAGGGCGTCGGCCTCGACGCCCGGCACACCCTCGGCATCCGCAACGTCACCCGCGAGGGCCGCCTCACCGCCCGCCTCAAGGGCTGCGGCTCCGTCCCGGACGGCGCCGACTCGATGATCACGTACATCGACGGCAAGCGCTGCGCCATCAACGAGCGGATCCTCGGCGTGCGCGGCAAGGCCGCCGAGCAGGTCCAACCGGCCGCCAAGCGCCAGGTGTTCGCCGCGGGCGACTCCGACACCGACGTCTCCTTCCTGCGCGACGCCACCGGCCTCAGGCTCGTCCTGAACCGCAACAAGACCGAGCTGATGTGCCGCGCCTACGACAACGGCGACCGGCGCTGGCTGATCAACCCCATGTTCATCGAGCCCAAGGGCAAGCAGCCCGCGCCCTATCCGTGCGCCACCACCGGCTACACCGGCCGGGACGGCACGAAGGCCCCGGTGCGCCGCGCGGACGGATCGGTCATCAAGGATCAACAGGACACGGTGTACGGGGGTTCAACGACCTCGTAGGACTGCTGTACCGTCCACGCACATGCGTAACAGAAACATTCTGGCGCTGACGCTGGCCTCGGCCGCCACCCTGGTGGCCGGGCCCGTCACGCTTCCCGCTGCCGCCGCCACGGCCGCGCCCGCGTCGCACCCCGGCGCCCACTGTCCCCAGCTCTCGAAGAAGCTCACCTGGTACGGCGACAACCGCGCCCGGCTGCAGAAGGTCATCGACGAGCGGGGCACCTGCTCCAACCCGCACCTCGGCCACGGCCAGAAGCGCCCCGTCGCCGCCTTCGACTGGGACAACACCGTCGTCAAGAACGACGTCACCGACGCCACCATCAGCTGGGCGCTGCGGCACGACAAGATCCTGCGCCCCAAGAGCTGGAAGTCCTCCAGCAAGTGGATGACGGCCGCGGGCCACCGCGCCCTCACCAAGGCCTGCGGCACCACCGTGCCCGTCGGCAAGCCGCTGCCCACCTCCACCAACACCGCCTGCGCCGACGAGATCCTCCAGATCCGCGAGGACGGCACCACGATGAGCGGCGCCGCCGCCTTCGCCGGGACCTGGCACCACCGCCGCACCGTCCCGCAGTACGCCTGGGTGCCCCAGCTCTTCGCGGGACACACCGTCAAGGAGGTGGAGACATACGCGAGGAAGGCCCGCACGGAGGCCCTCGCCGCGCCCGTCGGCACCACCCGCACCATCGGCAGCCACACCGTGCCCGGCTACGCGCGCTACTACGACCAGCAGCGCGACCTGATCCGCACCCTGAAGAAGGCCGGATTCGACGTCTACATCGTCTCCGCGGGCTCCGAGCCCGTCGCCGAGGTGTGGTCGCGCGGCGTGGGCATCGACCGGAAGCACACCATCGCGATCCGCTCCGTCCTGGACCGCAAGGGCCGCATCACCACCTGGAACCAGGGCTGCGGCGGCGTCGGCGTCAACAAGGGCGACGTCATCCCGTACATCGACGGCAAGCGCTGCTTCATCAACCAGGAGATCTACAAGGTCAAGGGCAAGAAGGCCTGGGACAAGCAGCGCTGGAGCAAGCGCATCGCGGTCGGCGGCGGGGACGCCGACACCGACGTGACGTTCGTCGGCGACGCCACCGGCGCGCACCTCGTGCTGAACCGCAACAAGGGCGAGTTCATGTGCCGCGCGTACGACAACGCCGACGGCCGCTGGGTCGTGAACCCCATGTTCATCGAGCCGCTGCCGCAGAAGCCGGGCACCTACCCGTGCGCGACCGCCGCGTACAACGAGCCCGACGGGCGCAAGGGACCCGTCCTGCGCGAGGACGGCTCGGTGGTCCCCGACCAGCGGGACAGCGTCTACTGACCGTGTGACCGGCTGGTTGTACCGGCCGGCGCGCCACGTCCTAGAGTGCCGGGATGAGCATGTCGCCTCCGCCCGGCTGGTACCCGGACCCGTCCCGACCCGCCGTCGAGCGCTGGTGGGACGGGTCCGCGTGGACCGAGCACCGGCGCACGCCCGAGGCCACGGTCCACCTGGGCCAGGCACGGCCCGGCCCCGCCGCCACCGTGGTGCGGCCGGTGCCCGCGCGCACCGGCGGGCGCCGCGCCCGGGCCGTCGCGCTCGGCGCGGCCGGGGCGGTCCTCGTCGCCTCGATCGTCACCGGCTTCCTGGTCCTCCAGGACGACGACGGCGACCCCACGGCCGGGCCCGCGCCCACCGCACCGGCGCCGGAGGAGCCGACCCCCACCTCCGCCTCGCCCACCGCCTCGCCGTCCGCCACCGAGGACCCGGACATCCTCACCGACGAGCTCAACGGCATCACCCTGCCCGTCCCCGACGGCTGGGAGAAGGCCGACCACACCGTCGGCGACGAGCTGACCCTGCAGACGCCGAACACCTACGACTGCCCCGGCGACCCCGGCTTCTGCCGCCACGGCACGATCACCACGCGGACGGTGACCGGCACCGACGAGCGCTCGCCGCAGAAGCTCGCCCGGCGCGACATCAAGGACGCCGCCGACGCCGCGTACGACCACGACGCGCTCGACCGCGAGCCGTTCGGCGGCATCACCCGGCACGCCCAGGTCAAGAGCGGCACCGTCGCGGTCGCGGGCCGCGGCGGCTACTTCGTACGGTGGCGCGTCCACACCGAGAAGGGGCCCGGCGGCTACGTGCAGTCCCTCGCGTTCCCCTCCAGCACCGGCTCCGAGGCCATGGTCATCGTCCGCGTCAGCATCGACGCGGCGGACGGCGCGCCCCCGCTGTCCGACATCGACGAGCTCGTCGACGGGATCAGGCCCATCGGGGACAGCGCCACGGGCGGGGGAGTGGGCAGCAGCGTGGGCCCGACGCCGTAGACCGGGCCTCACGGGCGCAGGCCTTCACGGCTTCACGGCTTCACAGGAAGGTGTGGCCCTCGCCCCGGTACGTCGGCACGGTCTCCGTCACCCGGTCGCCCACGACCAGGTGCAGCTCCGCGAACCGCTCGCACAGCTCACCGGCCTTGGCGTGCCGGAACCACACCTTGTCACCGATCCGCAGATCGTCCGCGGCGGACCCGAGCAGCGGCGTCTGCACCTCGCCCGCGCCCTCCTGGCCGGAGTACCGCAGCCCCTGGGGCAGATACGGCACCGGCGACCGGTCCGCGCCCGCGACCCCCGACGCCGGATAGCCGCCGCCGAGCACCGTCACCACGCCCCGGCCCGGCCTGCGCACGACCGGCTGCGCGAAGAGGGCCGCGGGGCGCCCGCTGAACGACGTGTAGTGGTCGAACAGGCGCGGCACGTACAGGCCCGATCCGGCCGCCACCTCCGTGACCACGTCCTCGGCCGCCGTGTGCTGCACGCTGCCGGTGCCGCCGCCGTTCACGAACTCCAGACCGGGCACGGCGTCCCGCACCGCCCGGATCGTCTCCGCGCGCCGGGCCGCCAGCTCCCTGCGCGCGGTGGACTGCATGAGCCGCACCGCCCGGGACTTGGCGGGGTGCCCCGCGACGGAGTCCCCGACCCCCGCGACGTGCCCCTCGTACGCCATGACGCCGACGAGCCGGAAGCCAGGCCTGCGCGCGATCGCCCGGGCGAGGGCGGCGACCTGGGTGGGCTCGTGCAGCGGGGAGCGCCGCGTGCCGATCCGCACCCGCCCGCCGAGCAGCCTCAGGGAGGTGTCCAACTCCAGGCACACGCGCACCACTTCGCGGCCGCCACCGCGCGCCTCCTCGATGAGCCGCAGCTGCGCCGGGTCGTCCACCATCACCGTCACGGCCGCCGCCAGCTTCGGATCGGCCGCGAGCTCGGCGAAGGCGGCGCGGTCCGCCGAGGGGTACGCGAGCAGGACGTCGTCGAAGCCGGAGCGCGCCAGCCACAGCGACTCCGCGAGCGTGAACGACATGATCCCCGCGAACCCGTCCCGCGCGAGGACCCGTTCCAGCAGGGCCCGGCACCGCACCGACTTGCTCGCGACCCGGACGGGTTTCCCGCCCGCCCGGCGCGTCAGGTCGTCGGCGTTGGCGTCGAACGCGGTCAGATCGACGAGCGCGAGCGGCGCGTCGAGATGTGCGGTGGCCCGGTCGTAACGGGCCCGGTCCGCGGTCCTGTCTCCGGTGAAGTCAGCGGCTCCGCCTGTCATGGGCGCAGCCTGCCAGACACGGCTACCCGAGGGTAGGGGGACGTTCCGGGCAGATCGCCCGTGGCCTGGACTGGGTTCCCGTGGGGCTCATGTCAACCCGTAAAGTGACGCGCACGCAGGGAGCGCGCGACGCGACGGAACGGGGGGTGCATGAGCACGGAGGCGCGACGGCCCCCCGTCCCCCCACGTTCCGGTACGCCACCACGGCCGCCGACCAAGCCCCATGGCGCCGCCGCCCCTGCTGCCCCTGCCGCCCCTGGTGCCCCTGCCGCCCTCGGCGCCCCGGCCGCTCCCGCCGAGCCCGTCTCCCCGGCCCCGACCGCGCCCGGGATACGGCTGCCAGCCAGGCCCCATGACACCCCCGACGCCCTCGGCGCCCCGGCCGAGCCCGTCCCCCCGGCCCCGGCGTCCGCCCCGGCTCCGGCGTCCGCCCCGGCCGCTCCCCCCACTTCGGCGGAGCCGCCCCCACCCCCGGCGAGCGCCCGCTTCCCCGACGCGCGCCCCCCTGCGGTCGTCCCCCCGCGCCCGTCCCCGGACGCCCTCACGCCCCCCTCTCTCCCGCCCGAACACGCGGCCGCGGTGGCGGACTTGCTCGCGCCCTTCGACCGGGCCGCGGCGGACCGGGTCGCGTCGGGCCAGGCCACGGCCGTCGAGGCAGAGGCGGCCGGGGCGGACACCGGCACGGATGCCGGGACGGACGCTCGTACGGACACCGGGACGGATGCCGGGACGGACGCCCGTACGAATAGCGGGACGGACATCCGTACGGGCACCAGGACGGGCGCAGCGAGCGCCGAGGGCCCCGCCGGGGCGAGCCGCGCCACCGCCGAACCCGCGACCCCCTCCACCGCCGACGTCGAGGACGCCCCGCCCCCGCCCGCCTCCGCCCGCCTCCCGGACGAGCCCCCCGCCGCCCCGGCGCGTCCCGACGCGCACCGGCCGTTCGTGTTCTTCGCGCGGCCCGCCCTGGACGACGGCACCACCACCCGGCCGCGCCCCCTCGCGGCCTGGCTGCGGCCCCGCGCGGCCGCCGCCGCGGCCTGTGCCGTCCTCGGGCTCGGGCTCATCGGCGGTGCCGTGACCGGGAGTTGGCTGACCGGCGAGTCCGACGCGGCGGGCAGCTCCCGCTCCACCTACGCCACCGCGGGGGCGCTCTGGCACAGCCTGCCCGTCGACGTCCTGTTCCCGCCCGCCATCAAGGGTGGGGGCGCGGGCCCCGGCGGCGCCGACCGGGTCTGGAACCGCGTCGCCGTCGCCCCCGACAGCGGCTGCGCCAAGGCCTTCGACCCGCTGCTGCGCAAGGCGCTCGCCCCCGTGGGCTGCCAGCGCCTGCTGCGGGCCACCTACACCGACGCCACGAAGAGCCACCTCACCACCGTGGGCCTGCTGTTCACCAAGGCGGACGCCGCCGCCATGCACGCGCTGCGCACCCGCTTCGGCCAGGAGGGCCTGGACCGGCGCACCGACCTGATGCCCCGCGCGTACGCCGCCCCGGGCACCCCCGCCGCGCACTTCGGCGACGCGCAGCGGGCCACCTGGACCCTGTCGGTCCTGCCCGACGCGCCCGTCGTCGCCTACGCCGTCTCCGGGTTCGCCGACGGCCGCGCCGTCACCGAGCCCGAACCCGCCGCCGACGCCATGAGGGCGGGCGCCGCCTCCGCCCCCGCCCAGGCGGGCCTCGGCCACGACGCCAAGGGCATCGCCGACCGCGTCGAGCGCAGCCTGCGCAAGACCGCCAGCGCGGCCCCGGAGACCTCCTGATGAGCACGCCGAGCACACCGAGCACGCAGGGCACACCGGGCCGGGAGCGGCCGACGCGGTGGCACGCGCCTGCCGCCGCCGCCCTCGCCGGAGCCCTGGCGCTGCTGCCCGCCGCCCCCGCCCGTGCCGACGACGGCATCCGCGCCCAGCAGTGGGCCCTCGACGCCATGGGCACCGGCCAGGCGTGGCGTACCACCAAGGGCGAGGGCGTCACCGTGGCGGTCCTCGACACCGGGGTCGACGGCACCCACCCCGACCTCAGGGGCAGCGTCCTGCCCGGCAAGGACATGGTGGGCTTCGGCGCCCGGCGCGGCGACCGGACCTGGGCCCGGCACGGCACCGCCATGGCCGGGATCATCGCCGGGCACGGCCACGGCGAGGGCCGCGGCGACGGCGTGCTCGGCATCGCCCCCGGGGCCAGGATCCTGCCGGTGCGCGTGATCCTGGAGGACGGCGACCCGGCCCGCAGGAAGGCACGCCAGTCGCGCGGCAACGCCCTCGCCGAAGGCATCCGCTGGGCCGCCGACCACGGCGCCGACGTCATCAACCTCTCCCTCGGCGACGACTCCAAGTCCGCGCACCCCGAGCCCAGCGAGGACGCCGCCGTCCAGTACGCCCTCAAGAAGGGCGCCGTCGTCGTCGCGTCGGCGGGCAACGGCGGTGAGCGCGGCGACCACGTCTCCTACCCCGCCGCCTACCCGGGCGTGATCGTCGCGACGGCCGTCGACGAGAACGGGGCGCGGGCCTCCTTCTCCACCCGCCGCTGGTACGCCACGGTCAGCGCCCCCGGCGACGACATCGTCATCGCCGACCCCGACCGCAAGTACTACGAGGGCTGGGGCACCAGCGCCGCCTCCGCCTTCGTCTCCGGCGCCGTCGCCCTGATCCGGGCCGCCCGCCCCGGCCTCTCCCCGGCGCAGGTCAAGCGGCTCCTCCAGGACACTGCCCAGGACGCCCCCGCGGGCGGCCGCGACGACTCCCGCGGCTTCGGCCTCATCGACCCCGTGGCCGCCCTCGGCCGCGCCGCCGGACTCAAGCCGGACTCCCTGCGGGCCAGGGCCCACGGCGGGACGTACGCCAAGAAGTACTTCGGCCCGGGCCCCGACGAGGCGCGGGACGACGCCACGTCATCGGGCTGGCTGGGCCCCGTGGCCGCGGCCGCGGGCGTGGCCCTGCTCGCGGCGGCGGCCTACCTCTGGCGAGGCCGCCCGCGCCGCCGCTGAGCCGCGCTTCGCGGCGCCGAGGAACGGGCGGGTGGGTGGGCGACTCCCGCCGCGAAGCGGCGGGCTACTGTCGACGACGTGCAGACAAAGAACATCCCTGACCCCGGCTTCTCCGACGACGACGGCTCCGCGGCTCCAGAGCTGCGCGCGGCCCTGGAGGCGTGGTCCGAGGACAGGACCGCCCACGGCCCGGTCCTGAAGGCCCTGGCGACAGCCAGGCTCCTCGTGCCGGTCGTCGCCGTCCTTGGCGAGGTCGAAGAGGACGAGAACGGACTGCGCCGGGAGAAGACGAGCGACATGGCGGTGCCCACGCTCAAGGCGGGCAAGCGCACCGCGCTGCCCGCCTTCACCTCCACCGAGGCCCTCGCCCTGTGGGACCCGGCCGCCCGCCCCGTCGCCGTACCGCTGCACCAGGCCCTCCAGGCGGCCGCCCACGAGAAGGCCGACACGATCGTCCTCGACCTCGCGGGCCCCGTCCCCTACGAGCTGAACCGCGCCGCGCTCATCGCCCTCGCCGAGGGCCGCCACAGCGCCGACGCGCTCACCGACCCGGCCGTGCGGGAGGCCGTGCGCGCCGCGGTCGCCGCCGAGCCCGCCGTGCTCCGCGCCCACCTCGGCCCGGGCACGGCCGACGGCACCCTCGCCCTGGTCCTCGCCCCGGGCGCCGCCCCGGCCGACACCGCCCGGCGCCTGGCCGAGGCCCTCGCCGCCGACGAAACACTGAGGGCCCGCCTGGTGCGCGGCCTCGACCTGGCACTGCTGCCGGCCGAGGCGACGCCACCGGGCGAGCCCCTCTACGTACGCTGACGGCTAGCCGAACACCGGCCCCGTGTACTTCTCGCCAGGGCCCTGCCCCGGCGCGTCCGGCACCACGGAGGACTCGCGGAACGCCAGCTGCAGCGACTTCAGGCCGTCCCGCAGCGGAGCCGCGTGGAAGGAGCTGACCTCCGTGGCGCTCGCGTCCAGCAGACCGGCCAGGGCCTGGATGAGCTTGCGGGCCTCGTCCAGGTCCTTGTGGGTCTCGCCCTCCTCGGCCAGGCCCAGGTTCACCGCCGCCGCGCTCATCAGGTGCACCGCGACCGTCGTGATCACCTCGACTGCGGGCACGTCCGCGATGTCGCGGGTCATGGCGTCGAAGTCGGGGCTCTCGGCGGAGGCGGCCGAAGGGGTCGGGGAGGGCGTGGGGCTTGTGTCACTCATGTCCCACACCCTAGAGCCGCCCGCGAGCCGTTAGCCCCACCCCCCGGGACCTGCTAACCTTGGGTGACGACCGGCCGGACGCCCACGGATGACCGAGGGATCCGGCCCACAAGTGGAGGCTCCGAACTCCCACCTGGCCGCTCCTTGAGCGGCGGGTCACCGGTCAGGCGGACCGCACCGAGCGTGTGGACCCGCCCGATGCGCCCCGTGGTCACCATGGAGGTGCTCCGGTAGTTGTGTGGAGCCCCGCTGTGACCAGCCGGGGCATTTTTTGTGCCCCCGACGGGTTGGTCGAGAAAACAGACGTTACGCGGCTGTCCGCCAGACCGTCGCGTGGTGCTACCGAGGAGGATCCATCAGCGCCGAGCCCCGCATCAACGACCGGATTCGCGTTCCCGAGGTGCGACTTGTCGGTCCCAGCGGCGAGCAGGTCGGGATTGTCCCGCTTGCCAAGGCCCTGGAGCTTGCGCAGGAGTACGACCTGGACCTGGTCGAGGTCGCGGCGAACGCCCGTCCGCCCGTGTGCAAGCTCATGGACTACGGGAAGTTCAAGTACGAGTCGGCCATGAAGGCCCGTGAGGCGCGCAAGAACCAGGCGCACACGGTCATCAAGGAGATGAAGCTCCGGCCGAAGATCGACCCGCACGACTACGACACCAAGAAGGGTCACGTCGTCCGGTTCCTCAAGCAGGGCGACAAGGTCAAGATCACGATCATGTTCCGTGGTCGCGAGCAGTCCCGGCCGGAGCTCGGCTACCGACTGCTGCAGCGCCTCGCCGAGGACGTCCAGGACCTCGGGTTCATCGAGTCGAACCCGAAGCAGGACGGCCGCAACATGATCATGGTCCTCGGTCCGCACAAGAAGAAGACCGAGGCGATGGCCGAGGCCCGTGAGGCCCAGGCGGCCCGCAAGGCGGACGCGAAGGCCAACCCCGGCAAGTCGCAGAACGCCGCCGAGGGCGAGCTTTCCGAGGCTCCCGCCGAGGCCCCGGCCGAGGCCCCCGCCGAGGCCTGATCCCCGGACGCGAGTCCAGGGATGCCAACCGAACACATGACGCTCCCGGATGCCCGGTTTCGCGACCGGGCATCGGAGCGCCACTGACGAGGAGAGAACGGCGCTATGCCGAAGAACAAGACGCACAGCGGTGCCAGCAAGCGCTTCAAGATCACCGGCTCCGGCAAGGTGCTCCGCGAGCGCGCCGGCAAGCGCCACCTGCTCGAGCACAAGTCGTCCCGTCTGACGCGTCGCCTCACCGGCAACGCCGAGATGGCCCCGGGCGACGCCAAGAAGATCAAGAAGCTTCTCGGCAAGTGACGTCGCGACCCCCGGTGACGGGGGTCACGCGACGCCAGGACCGGGACATCAGTCGAATCGGGCCGTGTGACGACCACCACGGCCCCGCTACAAGGAGTTAACAAGTGGCACGCGTCAAGCGGGCAGTCAACGCCCACAAGAAGCGTCGGGCGATCCTCGAGCAGGCCAGCGGCTACCGCGGCCAGCGGTCGCGCCTGTACCGCAAGGCGAAGGAGCAGGTCACCCACTCCCTCGTCTACAACTACAACGACCGCAAGAAGCGCAAGGGCGACTTCCGTCAGCTGTGGATCCAGCGCATCAACGCCGCTGCCCGCGCCAACGGCATCACCTACAACCGCTTCATCCAGGGTCTGAAGGCCGCCAACATCGAGGTGGACCGCAAGATCCTGGCCGAGCTGGCCGTCAACGACGCCAACGCCTTCGCGGCGCTCGTCGAGGTCGCGCAGAAGGCGCTGCCGTCCGACGTCAACGCCCCCAAGGCCGCGTGACGTCGCACTGAGCTCGAACCGTGACTGGACCCGCAGGCGCTCTGAGCCTGCGGGTCCAGTCGCGTTCGGCCCGCCCGCGCGGCGCTCCCGTCCCCCTCACCCCGTACAGCTGAAAGCGACTTGATGGCACACGGTCCCGAACTGATCTCCCCGCGTTCGCCGCGCGTCAGTGGCGCGCGGCGGCTTGGCAAGCGGAACTTCCGGGGGAAGGAGCGGCTCTTCCTCGCGGAGGGACCGCAGGCGGTCCGGGAGGCGGCCGGGCACCGCGGCGGCGGACAGGCCACGCTCGTGGAGCTGTTCACGACCGTCGAGGCCGCCGAGCGGTACGCGGACATCGTGGCGGACGCGCGCGCCGCCGGGGCACGGGTGCACCTCGCCGACGAGAGCGTGATCGCCGACATCTCGACCACCGTCACCCCGCAGGGGCTCGTCGGGGTGTGCCGCTTCCTCGACGTGCCGTTCGAGGAGATCCTCGCCGGTCGCCCCAAGCTGGTGGCCGTGCTCGCGCACGTACGCGACCCCGGGAACGCGGGCACCGTGCTGCGCTGCGCGGACGCCGCGGGCGCCGACGCGGTGGTGCTCACCGACGCGTCCGTGGACCTGTACAACCCCAAGGCGGTGCGCGCCTCCGTCGGCTCGCACTTCCATCTGCCGGTGGCCGTGGGCGTCCCCGTCGAGCAGGCCGTACGCGGCCTGAAGGCGGCGGGCGTACGCGTCCTCGCCGCGGACGGCGCGGGCGAGGACGACCTGGACGCCGAGCTCGACCAGGGCACCATGGGCACCGAGACCGCCTGGATCTTCGGCAACGAGGCCTGGGGGCTGCCGGAGGAGACCCGCGCACTCGCCGACGCCGTGGTGCGTGTTCCGATCCACGGCAGCGCGGAGAGCCTGAACCTCGCGACCGCGGCAGCCGTATGCCTCTATGCGTCCGCCCGTGCACAGCGTGCCGCCGGAGGGTGCCGCTCCGTCACCCCCGGCTAGTAGTGTGTCGGGCTCGGGGGCCCACTGCGCCAGCTCCGAGAGGCGGGGATAAGGGGAATGAGCGTCGGCACGAGCAGAGCACCGGGAGTGCGGGGCATCCTGTGCCCTCCCGCGGGCCACGCGGGCCCGGCGGGCCCCGGCCTCGGAGAGCTCGGCATCGACCCGGACGACCTGCCCGACGGCCTCGTCGTCGCCGACGAGAGCGGGCGCGTCATCTGCTTCAACGCCGCCGCGGCGCGCATCACCGCCGTGCGCGCCGCCGACGCGCTCGGCATCCGCATCGAGAGCGCCCTGCCCCTGGAGGACCTCGAAGGCCGCCGGTGGTGGCAGGTGACCGACCCCTATGGGGGCCTCGTCACGCGCGTCGCCCAGCCCGAGCGCAATCTGCTGCTGCCCGGCGGCCGGGAAGTGCTCGTCTCCGCCCGGTACGTACGGTCGCGGCCGAAGGGCCCGCTGAGCCGCCTCGTCGTCTCGCTGCGCGACACCGAGGCCCGGCGGCGCACCGAGCGCAGCCACGCCGAGCTGATCGCGACGGTCGCCCACGAACTGCGCTCCCCGCTGACGTCCGTGAAGGGCTTCACCGCCACGCTGCTCGCCAAGTGGGAACGGTTCACCGACGACCAGAAGCGGCTGATGCTGGAGACCGTCGACGCCGACGCGAACCGGGTGACCCGGCTGATCGCCGAGCTCCTCGACATCTCGCGCATCGACTCGGGCCGCCTGGAGCTGCGCCGCCAGCCCGTCGACATCGGGGCCGCCGTCGGGCGCCACATCCAGGCCCACGTCGCCGCGGGACAGGACGCGGACCGCTTCCTCGTCCGCCTCCAGCAGCCGCTGCCCGACCTGTGGGCCGACCCCGACAAGATCGACCAGGTGCTCAGCAACCTCCTGGAAAACGCGGTGCGCCACGGCGAGGGAACTGTCACCATCGACGTGGCGCCCTCGCCGTCCCTGCGGGTGCGGGGAGCGACCGACACCGCGGTCACCGTCAGCGACGAGGGTTCCGGCATTCCGGAGGAGTCGATGGGCCGCGTGTTCACCCGCTTCTGGCGGGGCAGCAAGCGCGGCGGGACGGGACTGGGGTTGTACATCGTGAAGGGCATCGTCGAGGCACACGGCGGCACGATCACCGTCGGCCGCGCGGCGAGCGGCGGCGCCCAGTTCCGATTTACGTTGCCCGTGGGGGCTCCGGCGTACCTCCAGTGAGGACGCCCTGAGCAGCCCGCGGGCGCATGCGTTCACCACCACCCCGTTAGACTCGGTCGTTGGCACCTTTGTGTCCCCAATTTCGGGACAACTCGTCTCCGACTCGTTGACGGGGACCATCCGCCAGCCAACCGGAAGCACGGGAAGAGATGTCGGCACCGAACAAGTCGTACGACCCTGTCGAGGTCGAGGCACTGAAACCTGAAGAGATCGAGCGCGTGCGGGACGAGGCGCTCGCCGCCTTCGCGGCCGCCGCCGACCTCGGCCAGCTCCAGGAGGCGAAGACCGCGCACTGCGGCGGCACCTCGCCGCTCTCGCTCGCCAACCGCGAGATCGGCGCGCTGCCCCCGCAGGCCAAGGCCGAGGCGGGCAAGCGCGTGGGCATGGCCCGCGGCGCCGTGAACAAGGCGCTCGCCGCCCGCCAGGCCGAGCTGGAGGCCGAGCGCGACGCCCGCGTCCTGGTCGAGGAGGCGGTGGACGTCACGCTGCCCCACGACCGCGTCGCGCCCGGCGCCCGGCACCCGCTGACCACGCTGTCCGAGCGCATCGAGGACATCTTCGTCGCCATGGGCTACGCGGTCGCGGAGGGCCCCGAGGCCGAGGCCGAGTGGTTCAACTTCGACGCCCTGAACATCGGCCCGGACCACCCGGCGCGCGGTGAGCAGGACACGTTCTTCATCGAAGGCGCGGACGGCTCGGCCGACTCCGGCGTCGTGCTGCGCACGCACACCTCGCCCGTGCAGATCCGCTCGCTCATCGACCGCGAGCCGCCGGTCTACGTGATCTGCCCCGGCCGCGTGTACCGCACCGACGAGCTGGACGCCACCCACACCCCGGTCTTCCACCAGGTCGAGCTGCTCGCCGTGGACGAGGGCCTGACCATGGCGGACCTCAAGGGCACGCTGGACCACATGGTGCAGAAGCTGTTCGGCGGCGAGGGCATGAAGACCCGCCTGCGGCCGAACTTCTTCCCGTTCACCGAGCCGTCCGCCGAGATGGACATGGTCTGCTACGTGTGCCGCGGCGAGTCCGTGGGCAACGCCGACCGCCCCTGCCGCACCTGCTCGTCCGAGGGCTGGATCGAGCTCGGCGGCTGCGGCATGGTCAACCCGAAGGTGCTGGCCGCCTGCGGTGTGGACCCCGAGAAGTACAGCGGATTCGCCTTCGGGTTCGGCATCGAGCGGATGCTGATGTTCCGCCACAACGTCGAAGACATGCGAGACATGGTCGAGGGTGACGTCCGCTTCACCCGGCCGTTCGGGACGGAGATCTGATGCGCATCCCGCTTTCCTGGCTGCGGGAGTACGTCGACCTCCCCGCCACCGAGACCGGCCGCGACGTGCAGGCCAAGCTGATTTCCGCGGGCCTCGAAGTCGAGTCCGTCGAACAGCTCGGCGCGGGCCTGAAGGGCCCCCTCGTCGTCGGCAAGGTCCTCACCATCGAGGAGCTGGAGGGCTTCAAGAAGCCCATCCGCTTCTGCACCGTGGACGTCGGCACGGCCAACGGCACGGGTGAGCCGCAGGAGATCGTCTGCGGCGCCCGGAACTTCGCCGTGGGCGACAAGGTCGTCGTGGTCCTGCCCGGCGCCGAGCTGCCCGGCGGCTTCGCCATCTCCGCGCGCAAGACGTACGGCAAGACGTCGCACGGCATGATCTGCTCCGGCGACGAGCTGGGCATGGGCGACGACGGCAGCGGCGGCATCATCGTGCTCCCGCCCGAGCACGAGGCCGGCACCGACGCCATCGAGCTGCTCGAACTCGTCGACGAGGTCCTGGACATCGCCGTCACGCCCGACCGCGGCTACTGCCTGTCGCTGCGCGGCGTCGCCCGCGAGACGGCCACCGCGTACGGCCTGCCGCTGCGCGACCCGGCGCTGCTCGACGTCCCGGCCCCGAACTCCTTCGGGTACCCGGTGCAGGTCAGCGACCCGGTCGGGTGCGACCGCTTCACCGCGCGCACCGTCACCGGGCTCAGCCCCGACGCCCGCTCGCCGATCTGGCTCCAGCGCCGCCTGCAGAAGGCGGGCATGCGCCCGATCTCGCTGGCCGTCGACGTCACCAACTACGTGATGCTGGAGCTCGGCCAGCCGCTGCACGCCTACGACCGCTCCCGCGTCCAGGGCACCATCGGCGTCCGCCGCGCCGAGCAGGGCGAGAAGTTCACCACCCTCGACGGCGCCCAGCGCGTGCTCGACGCCGAGGACCTGGTGATCATCGACGAGCGCGGCCCCATCGGCCTCGCCGGTGTCATGGGCGGCGCCAACACGGAGATCGCCGACCACGCGGAGGAAGAGGGCACCACCGACGTCGTCATCGAGGCCGCGCACTTCGACGCGGTCGCGGTGGCCCGCACCGCCCGTCGCCACAAGCTGTCCTCCGAGGCGGCCCGGCGCTTCGAGCGGGGCGTCGACCCGCAGGCCGCGTCCGCTGCCGCGCAGCGCACCGTCGACCTGCTCGTGCTGCTCGCGGGCGGCACCGCGGAGGCGGGCGTCACGGAGGTCATCTCGCCCTCCGCGCCGCACACCATCACGATGCCCGCCGACCACCCGGACCGCGTCGCGGGTGTCGCGTACGGCCGCGAGACGGTCGTGCGCCGCCTCCAGCAGGTCGGCTGCGACGTGTACGGCCAGGACGTCCTGACCGTCACCGTGCCGTCGTGGCGCCCCGACCTCGTCGAGGTCAACGACCTCGCCGAGGAGGTCATCCGCCTCGAGGGGTACGAGAACCTGCCCTCGACGCTGCCCAAGCCCCCGGCCGGACGCGGTCTGACCGAGCGGCAGCGGCTGCACCGCAGGGTCGGGCGCGCGCTCGCGGGCGCCGGTTACGTCGAGGCGCCGAACTACCCGTTCGTGAGCGAGCAGGTCTTCGACCAGCTCGGCCTGGACGCCGACGACCCGAACCGCCGCGTCGTCAAGCTCGTCAACCCGCTGTCGGACGAGGAGCCCGCGCTCCGTACGACGCTGCTCCCCGGCCTCCTCGCCACGCTGCGCCGCAACGACGGGCGGGGCAGCCACGACCTGGCCCTGTTCGAGACCGGCCTGGTCTTCCACCCCGCCGAGGGCGCGCACGTCGCCGGGCGCCTGCCCGCGGGCCGCCGTCCCACGGACGAGGAGATCGCCGCGCTCAACGGCGTGCTGCCCGAGCAGCCGCGGCACGCCGCGGTCGTGCTCGCGGGCGCCCGCGAGCGCTCCGGCTGGTGGGGCAAGGGCCGGCCGGCCGACTGGGCGGACGCCGTCGAGGCGGCGCGCACCCTGGCCCGCGAGGCCGGTGCCGAACTCATCGTCCAGCAGGGCCAGTACGGCCCCTGGCACCCGGGCCGCTGCGCCGAGCTCCTGGTGTTCCTGGACAGCGCCGAGGGGCCGAACGGCGAGCAGGGCGACCTGGTCTCCATCGGTCACGCGGGCGAGCTGCACCCGCGCGTCACCAAGGCGCTGGGCCTGCCCGCCCGCACCTGCGCGATGGAGCTGAACCTGGACCTGCTCCAGGAGGCGGGCGAGGGCTCGCTGCGGGCGCCGCGCATCTCGGCCTTCCCGGTGGCCACGCAGGACGTCGCCCTGGTCGTCGACCAGGACGTCCCCGCGGCCGTCGTCGAGGCGTATCTGCGCGACGGCGCGGGTGACCTGCTCGAGGACATCCGCCTGTTCGACGTCTTCACCGGCGAGCAGCTGGGCGAGGGCAAGAAGTCGCTCGCGTACGCGCTGCGCTTCCGCGCCGCCGACCGCACGCTGACGGTCGAGGAGGCCTCGGCCGCCCGCGACGCGGCCGTGGCGCGCGCCGCCGAGACGACCGGCGCGGTGCTGCGCGGGGCCTAGTACCGGCCCGGCGCGCGCAAGTGCTGCTGAGGGGGCGTGTCCGCGAAAGCGGATGCGCCCCCTCCGGCGTACTCGGGGACACCCTGAGCCCGCTCACTCGTTTGAGTGACAACTGCCGGTGATCTGACCCGATCCGGCCATCCGGTCGACAGAATCAATCCGGCCGTGGGGACCGGTCCCGTACACGGCCCGCACGCTGAACCGGGCCTTAGGGGGGCCGTCGGCATGATCCTCATCAAGCCTCGTACGCCCCGCCGCGGCGCCGGGACCCGGCGCGGACCGCGGCGGCGGGCCCGCGGTGGTGGCGACGGATGTGACGAGCGTCCGTCAGCGACGTTCGAGCGGCCGTGCCGCCGTCGGCTGCGGCGGGCGCTCGCGCTCGGCCTGCCGACGGTGTGGGGCGCCGTCGCCATCACGTACAAACTGGTCTGTCCGCTCGCGCAGCAGCACGGCCTGGGGGCGCGGATCGTCACCAGCGCCGTCTTCTTCGCCGTCGGCACGGGACTCATAGTCCAGGTGCGGCACGCGCTGATCCGGGAGTTGCGGCAGATCCGCGAGGTCGCGGGCGCCGCGCAGAACGTCCTGCTTCGGCCGCTGCCGCCGCGCGTCGACGGGCTCGCGCTGGCCGCGGGCCGCCTCTCCGCCTCGCTGGGGGCCTCCGTCGGCGGCGATCTGTACGAGGTCGCCGCCACCGACCACGGCGTCCGCCTCGTCATGGGCGACGTGCGCGGCCACGGCCTCGCCGCGATCGGCACCGTCGCCGCCGTGCTCGGCAGCTTCCGCGAGGCCGCCCACGACGAGCCCGAACTGCCGCAGGTGCTGCGGCGCCTGGAGCGGGCCCTGGCCCGGCACTTGCGGGAGCGCTCCCGCGCCGAGCACCCGGCGAGCGGCGCGGCGGCGCCGGAGAGCCCGGTCGCCGAGGAGTTCGTGACCGTCCTGCTGGTGGAGATCGGCCAGGACGGCGAGGTGTGGGCGCTCAACTGCGGCCACCCGTGGCCCTATCGGCTGCGCGGCCGCGCCCAGCTGCTCTCCGGCGGCGAGCCGCTGCCGCCGCTCGGCCCCTTCCCGCTGCCCGCCGAACTGCCCGTGCAGCTCTGCGGCAGGCTGCTGCCGGGCGACGCGCTGGTGCTGCACACGGACGGCGTGGAGGACGCGCGCGACGGCTCCGGGCGGTTCTTCCCGCTGAAGGCCGTGCTCGGCGAGGCGGCCAGGAGCCAGCCGGTGTCGCCGCAGCAGGTGATCCAGTCCGTGTACGCCCGGCTCCTGCGGCACATCGGCCGCCTCCCGTCCGACGACGCGGCGCTGCTCGTGCTGCGCAACGACCGCAAGAGGGTCCCCCGGCAGCAGACGGAGACCGGGCGGTGCGCCCGCACCATGAGCTGAACACCGCCCGGTGTGGTGCGGCCCGCGCCGTCCGTGCCGTCGCGGAACTGCCGGGCAGACGACGGACGAACGGACGGCGCCGACAGGGGCCGCCGCGCTGAGTGAGGGGGGAGCCGACGGCCCGGCCGCCTCCTGGTGAGGACCCTCAGTCAACCGACCGCGCGCCCCGTGCGGCAGAGCGCGTGCCCCCCGGATGCGAGCACTCCGTTCACACCCCGTGTGAAGGGCGCTCCACTAGGCTGGGCGGACCGAGCCACCGGAGGGGCATCCATGCAGCCCAACACCCTGCTCGACGCGATCCTCGACGAAGCCGGCATCTCGCACGCGGGCCTTGCCGCCCATGTGAACCACGCCGGCAAGGCCCGCGGCCTCTCCCTGAGATACGAACACACCGCCGTGGCCCGCTGGTTGAAGGGCCAGCGCCCGCGCGGCCAGGTGCCCGACCTGATCTGCGAGGTGCTCGCCGCGCGGCTGCAGCGCACCGTCACGCTCGACGACATCGGCCTCGGCGTGCCCGGCGGCCCGGCCCTGCGCGGGGGCACGATGGCCTCCACGCTCTCGGGGTTCGTCGAGCGGGCGACGGCGCTGTGGCGGTCGGACGAGCAGCAGCGCCCGCACCTGCTCGGCGCGCCCGCGGTGACCGGGACGCCCGCCGTGATGCCGGTGTGGGAGTGGGAGAATCCACCCGAGGACACGGACGTCTCGCGCGGCGGCCGCCACCCGGTGAGCATGGCGGACCTGGAGATGCTGCGCGCGGCCCGTACGCACTACGAGCAGATGTACCGCAAGACCGGTGGCATCGCGACCCGCACCCGCATCGTCGGCTTCCTCAACGCGGAGGCGGCGCCGCTGCTCCGCGGCAGCTACACCGACGCGATGGGGCGTCAGCTGCACCGCGCGACCGGCGGCCTGGTGGCGATAGCGGGCATCTGTGCCTACGACTCGGACGCGCACGGCCTCGCCCAGCGCTACTTCCACCAGGCGCTGCGCCTGGCGAAGGCCAGCGGGGACCGGGGGCTCGGCGCGTACGTGATCGCGCTGCTCGTCAACCAGTCCCTCTTCATGCGCGAGTACCGCCAGGCGGTGGCCTTCGCGGAGGCCGCGCTGCGCGCCGCGGGCCGGGACATCACGCCCGCCCTCGCGTCCGACCTGTACGCGATGCAGGCCAAGGCGTACGCGCACCTGGGCGACGGCAGCAGCGCGCTGTCCTGCATCCGGCGGGCCGAGGTGGCCGCCGAGCGCATCCGGCGCGGCCGGGAGCCGGACGAGACGGGCTATGTCCAGCCGGGCCTGGTCAATGTGCAGGTGGCGGAGGCACTGCTCAGCCTCGGTGATCTCGCGGCGGCGCGGGAACACGCCGCCGCCGCGGTGGACACCCCGGCGCACGACCGGGGCCGGGTGCACCGGCTCGCGATGCTCAGCCAGATCGAGCTGCGCCAGGGCAACACCGACGAGGCGGTGGCCACGGCGGTGGAGATGGCGGAGCAGGCGCGCGGGATGGAGTCCCAGCGCCTGCGCGACCGGCTGCGCGCGGTGCGCGAGTACCTGGTCCGCAGCGACTGCGCGGGCACGGCCGAGGCCGCGGAGCTGATCGACGGGGCGCTGCGGGTGCCGCTGTGAGGAGCGGGGGCGCAGTGCGGCGCGGTTCTCCGTGACGCCGTGACGTCGTGACATCGGGGGCGCGGGGGCGGAACGACGCCTGACACGTGCTACGTCGCCCCGCCGTGCGCCGAGTGCTCTCCCACCCTCCTGCTGCGATATTGCCATCTACTCGGCGGAAGGTGGCAGAACCGTGCAGTGGACGAAACAGAGCGAACAGACTGTGTATGGAAACCGATGGTTCACCGTCAATCTCGCAGACGTCGAGCTGCCGGACGGCCGGCACCTCGACCACTTCCTGATAAGGCTCCGTCCGGTGGCGATCGCCACGGTGGTCAACGAGGCCAACGAGGTGCTGCTCCTGTGGCGGCACCGCTTCATCACCGACAGCTGGGGCTGGGAGCTCGCGGCGGGGGTGGTGGAGGACGGAGAGGACATCGCCGACGCGGCCGCGCGTGAGATGGAGGAGGAGACCGGCTGGCGGCCGGGGCCCCTGCGACACCTGATGAGCGTCGAGCCGTCCAACGGGCTGACGGACGCCCGGCACCACATCTACTGGTCGGACGAGGGGACCTACATCGGCCACCCCGAGGACGACTTCGAGTCGGACCGACGCGAGTGGGTGCCGCTCAAGCTCGTTCCCGACATGGTGGCGCGCGGCGAGGTCCCGGCCGCCAACATGGCGGCGGCGCTCCTCCTGCTGCACCATCTGCGCCTCGGCGAGGACGCGCGCTGACCGCTCGGACGCGGCCCCGGGCTAGTGTCCGAGGGCCTGCCAGACCGCCACGGCGAGCGCACCGACCGCGGTGAGCGCAGCGAGGGCGGGCAGTGGCCAACGGGTGTGTTCCAGGGCCGCGAGCCGTACGGACAGGTCGTCCTGGTCCTTGGTGTGCTGAAGGTCGCGCTGGGTGAGTAACGCGAGCTGTCCGTCGACGCGGGCGAGACCCACGTCCAAGCCCCGACGTAACTCTGCGAGTTCTTCCGGGACCACGGGACGCTCGGGGTCGGTGGTCACGACTCCGCTCCTCTCAGTAGTGGGGTCACATCCCCCCTGTGCGCAGCGGAAAGTCAACTCGCCTGGTCGTCGCGGCGGGAGAGTGTGCGCAGGGCATATGCGAGCCCATGGCGCACACGGTGTGTGAAAGGCGCGGGCCCGGCACTCAGCGAGTGCCGGGCCCGTGAACTGGCCGGAAATTGACTTGAATTCAGCAACGCAGCGTAGCCGCTACCGGAGCCCACCGATCCAGATCCCGCGAGCGCCCCCCCAGTACGCCGGGCGGGCCGGACGCGGGTCAGTCGTACGGGTAGAAGCCCGAGCCCGACTTGCGGCCGAGGCGGCCCGCGTCGACCATGCGCTGGAGCAGCGGGGGAGCGGCGTACAGGGGCTCCTTGTACTCGGTGTACATCGAGTCGGCGACCGAGGCGACCGTGTCCAGGCCGATGAGGTCGGCCAGCTTGAGCGGGCCCATCGGGTGGGCGCAGCCCAGCTCCATGCCGTTGTCGATGTCCTCGCGGCTGGCGATGCCCGACTCGAACATCCGGATCGCGGAGAGCAGATACGGGATGAGGAGCGCGTTCACCACGAACCCGGAGCGGTCCTGGGCGCGGATGGCGTGCTTGCCGAGCACCTTCTCCGTGAACAGCTGCGCCCGGCTGAGCGTGCCCTCCGACGTGGTCAGGGCCGGGATCAGCTCGACGAGCTGCTGCACGGGGGCCGGGTTGAAGAAGTGGATGCCGATGACCTGGTCGGGCCGGGAGGTGGCCACGGCCAGCTTCACCAGGGGGATGGAGGAGGTGTTGGAGGCGAGGATCGCGTCCTGGCGCGTCACGACCTGGTCGAGCACCTGGAAGATCTCGGTCTTGACCTGCTCGTTCTCCACGACGGCCTCGATGACGAGGTCGCGGTCGGCGAATTCGCCCAGATCCGTGGTGAAGCTGAGCCGCGCGATCGTCTCGTCCCGCTCCTCCTCCGAGATCTTGCCGCGCTCGGCCGCCTTGGACAGGGAGTTGTACAGCCGGGTGCGGCCGATCTCCAGGGCCTCTCCGGTGGTCTCCGCGACCTTCACGTCCAGGCCGGAGCGGGCGCAGACCTCTGCGATCCCGGCGCCCATCTGGCCACAGCCCACCACTCCGACGCGCGCAATGTCGGCCATAGAGTCGGTCACCTCGTGCCTTTCGCTCATCTACAGGGGCGGCAGGTCCCCCGTGCGGTACCGGTCCCTGCCTCGCCGGTGAACGTTACTCCGCGCGTCGCGGTGCGCGGCCGCCCGGGTCGGGCATGCTGTCCCCGAACGGCCAGGGCTTGTCCGGGGATTTCGAGCATCAGGGGACGGGAACATGAGGCGTATGTCACGTCGGGCCTTCACCGTGGCGGCGGCAGCGGCGGCCGCGGGGCTCGCGACAGCCGGGGACGCGGCCGCGGGGACGGGCTCCAGACACGGGGGGCGCGAGATGCGGGGCATGTGGGTGGCGACGGTGGTGAACATCGACTGGCCCTCCAAGCCGGGCCTGTCACCGCAAGCGCAGCGCGCGGAGCTGATCGCCTACCTCGACGAGGCGGTGCGCCGCAGGCTGAACGCGGTGGTCCTCCAGGTGCGCCCGACGGCCGACGCGTTCTGGCCCTCCAGCTACGAGCCCTGGTCGGAGTACCTCACCGGCACCCAGGGCAAGGACCCGGGCTGGGACCCGCTCGGCACCGCCGTGCGCGAGGCGCACTACCGCGGCCTGGAGCTGCACGCCTGGTTCAACCCGTTCCGGATCGCCATGCACGCCGACCCCGCCCGCCTCGTGCCGACCCACCCCGCGCGCGTGCACCCCGAGTGGGTGGTGCCGTACGGCGGGAAGCTGTTCTACAACCCCGGCCTGCCCGAGGTGCGGCGGTTCGTGCAGCAGGCGATGCTCGACGCGGTGCGCCGCTACCGCCTCGACGCCGTGCACTGGGACGACTACTTCTACCCGTATCCGGTGGGGGGTCAGGTCTTCGACGACGACGCCGCCTTCGCGCGCTACGGCGGCGCCTTCCCCGACCGGGCCTCGTGGCGCCGGGACAACATCGACCGCCTCGTGCGCGAGATGGGCACCCGGATCAAGAAGGTCCGCCCGGGCACGCAGTTCGGGATCAGCCCCTTCGGCGTCTGGCGCAACGCGGCCACCGACCCCACAGGATCGGACACGCGGGCGGGCGTGCAGACCTACGACGACCTGTACGCCGACACCCGCGGCTGGGTGCGCAAGCGCTGGCTGGACTACATCTGTCCGCAGCTCTACTGGCACATCGGCCTGCCCGCCGCCGACTACGCGAAGCTGGTGCCCTGGTGGGACGAGGTCGCCCGGGGGACGGGCGTGCGCCTGTACGTGGGGGAGGCGCTGTACAAGGCGGGCGACCCCGCGCAGCCCGCGCCCTGGCAGGACCCGACCGAGCTGTCCCGCCACCTCACGTACGCGAAGGGCTTCCCACGGGTGCGCGGGCACGTGTTCTACTCGGCGAAGCACGTGGTCGCCGACAGGATCGGCGCGATGCGGCGCGTTGTCGACGACCACTACACGTACCCGGCCTAGGGCCGCGGGGCGCGCGGCTAGTCGTTGGCGGCGAAGGGGCGCACGACCGTGTCGGGGCCCGGGGACATCACTGTCTCGTGACCGTCCTCGAACCGCACGCGGTACGGCGGGCCGCCGTCCGCTCCGAGGACCTCGATGACTTCCGCATTCCGGTCGTGCTGTCCCACGATCCTGCCGTGGATCAGCAGCCGGTCGCCCACGGATGCTTGCATGGGGAGTGACCTCCTCGTCCGCTTCGCTGTTGGTGGCGGTGCGTGGCGGACAGTGTACGACCGGTGGCCCCGGTTGGCGCCTACCCGCGCGCCCGTTGGGTGGCGGCGATGCACACCAGGACGGCGACGGCCGTGAGCGGCGCGGCCGGGGTCAGCGCCTCGCCGAGCAGGAACACCGACCAGACGAGCGTGAGCAGGGGCTGGGCGAGCTGGAGCTGGCTGGCCTTGGGGATGCCGACCACGGCCATGCCCCGGTACCAGACGACCAGGCCGAGGAACTGCGAGCCGACCGCCGCGTACAGCAGGCCCGCCGTGCTGTGCGCGGTGAGCTCGACCGTCTCGTGCGGCAGGGCGAGCGCCGCCCAGAGGACGCCGAGCGGCAGGCACAGGACGAGCGCCCAGCCGATGACCTGCCAGCCCGGCATGTGCCCGGCCAGGCGGCCGCCCTCGGTGTAGCCCGCGGCGCAGACCACCAGCGCGCCGAACAGATACAGATCGGCGGTCGTCAGGGCGCCGCCGCTCTGCTGGACCGTGAATCCGACCACGGCGGCGGCGCCCGCGAGCGCCGCCGCCCAGAACGCGCGCGAGGGCCGGGCGCCGGTGCGCAGCACGGAGAACACGGCCGTGGTCAGGGGCAGAAGGCCGACGACGACGGCCGCGTGCGCGGTGCTCGACGTCTGCAGGGCGAGCGTCGTGAGCAGGGGGAAGCCGATCACCGTTCCGGCCGCGACGACGGCGAGGCCGGGCCAGTCGGCCCGCCGGGGCGGCGGCACGCGCAGCGCGAGCAGACAGCCGCCCGCGACGAGGGCGCTCAGCACGCAGCGCAGGGCGACGAAGCTCCACGGGCCGATCCCTTCGAGGCCCCAGGCGGTGGAGGGGAACGTGAGCGAGAACGCGGTGACGCCGAGGGCGGCCTGAAGCGTGCCGACGCGCCGGGACACGGGAGCCGTCTGCGGGGCCCCGGGCCGCGCGGCCGCGCGGTTCGCCGTGGCGGTTCCCGTCGCGGGGCGGCCGGTGGCGGGCCGGTCCGCCGGGGAGGTGCGGGGCGGGACCGCTATCCGCTGTCGTTCAGTAGCGCTATCCTGTGCTGTCATGCAACAGCGTAGCAGTGTGGGTGAGTTGGCGTATCAGCTACGAAATGAGCTGGACCGCTACTCTCCAGGTGGAAAGCTGCCCTCCAGTCGGGCCCTGGTCGAGCGGTTCCGGGTGAGCCCGGTGACCGTGTCGCGCGCCCTCGCGCAGCTCGCCGCCGAAGGCCTGGTCGTCACCCGGCCCGGCGCCGGTGCCTTCCGGGCCCAGGCGCCGGGCGCCGCCGTCCCGGTGGGCGACACCTCGTGGCAGGAGGTGTCCCTGAGCGCCGACGCCACCGCCGACGTCGTGCCGCGCTCGGTGGACGCCTCCGGGGTGCTCGCCACGCTCGCCGCGCCGGGCCCGGGCGTCATCGAGTTCAACGGCGGCTATCTGCACCCCTCGCTCCAGCCCGAGCGCGCGATGGCCGCCGCCCTGGCGCGCGCCGGGCGGCGCCCCGGCGCCTGGGAGCGGCCCCCGGTCGAGGGCCTGCCCGAGCTGCGCGAGTGGTTCGCGCGCGGCATCGGCGGCGCGATCACCGCGGCCGAGGTCCTGATCACCGCGGGCGGGCAGAGCGCCCTGACGACCACGCTGCGGGCGCTCGCCCCGCCCGGCGCGCCGGTGCTCATCGAATCGCCCACGTACCCGGGGCTGCTCGCCATCGCGCGCGCCGCCGGGCTGCGGCCCGTGCCGGTGCCGGTGGACACCGACGGGGTGCGCCCCGACCTGCTCGCCGCCGCGTTCGAGGCGACCGGCGCGCGGGTGTTCGTCTGCCAGCCGCTGTTCCAGAACCCCACCGGAGCCGTGCTGTCCGCCGAGCGCCGTCCCGAGGTGCTGCGGATCGCCCGCGCCGCCGGGGCCTTCGTCGTCGAGGACGACTTCGTGCGCCGCCTCGTGCACGAGGACGCGGGGCCGCTGCCCAGGCCCCTGGCGTCCGAGGACCGGGACGGCGTCGTCGTGCACGTGTGCTCGCTCACCAAGGCCACCTCGCCGAGCTTCCGGGTCAGCGCGCTCGTCGCGCGCGGCCCCGTCCTGGAGCGGCTGCGCACCATCCAGGTCGTCGACCACTTCTTCGTGCCGAGGCCGCTTCAGGAGGCCGCGCTCGAACTCGTCGGCTCCCCGGCCTGGCCCCGCCATCTGCGGGCCGTGGCGGGGGAGTTGAAGGAGCGCAGGGACGCCGCGGTGGCCGCGCTGCGGCTGCGGCTGCCCGCGCTCGCCCTGCCGCACGTGCCCGCGGGCGGCTACCACCTGTGGCTGCGGCTTCCCGACGGCACCGACGAACTCGCCCTGGCGGTGGCCGCGTCGCGCGCCGGGGTCGCGGTCGCCCCCGGTCGCCCCTACTTCGCCGCGGAGCCCCCGGCCGCGCACATCCGGCTCAGCTTCGCCGCCCTCGCGGGCACGGCCGAGATCGCCGAAGGCGTCCGCCGCCTCGCCCAGGCGTGCGACGAGGTGACCGCCTGAGCGCGGGCTCAGCGCGCGCGGGCGTACTCCGTCGTCAAGAGCAGGTCCTTGGCCGGGCCCCGGACCCGCCAGCACGTCCGCCAGGAGTCCGCGTCGGCCACCGTGAAGTCGCCCCGGTAGAGGTCCGCCGCGCACGGGTGGTCGGCGGTGTGGCGGCCGGTGCGCAGGTCGAGGCCGTGGAAGAAGCGCCCGTCGGCGAAGTGCACGAGCACGGTGCCCGCGGGCTCGCCCGGCAGGAAGCGCAGGGTGCGCTCGGCGGGGCGCGGGGTGCCCCGCCAGGTGAACGTGCCGGACTCGTGGTGCAGCAGACCGCCGCCCCGCGCGGCCGCACCGGTCAGCGGCGTGAACCGGGTCGTGCCGCTGAAGCGGCCCTCCACCGGTCCGTCCGCGCCCGCGGCGAAGTCCCGTACGGTCCGCTCCACGCGCCACTCACCGGCGAGGTGGGCGAGGGCGTCGGGCACGGGGAAGGGCATGCCCGCAGCGTACGCGGGCCGCGGGGCTAACGGTCGACGACGGTGAGGCTCACCGCGTCGTACCGCGTCCCCGCGACGCCGTCCACGGGGGCCGCCGCGTCGATCGCGGCGAGGTCGTCGGCGGACAGCTCGATCGTGGCGGCCGCGAGGTTCTCCCGCAGATACGTCTCGCGGCGCGTGCCCGGGATCGGCACCACGTCGGCGCCCCGGTGCTGCACCCAGGCCAGGGCGAGCTGGCCCGCCGTGACGCCCTTCTCGGCGGCGAGCGCGGTCAGGGCGTCGACGAGGGCGAGGTTGCGCTCCAGATTGCCGTCGGCGAAGCGCGGCTGCGAGCGGCGCACGTCGTTCGCCTCCAGGTTCTCGACCGAGGTGACCCGGCCCGTCAGGAAGCCGCGGCCGAGCGGCGAGAACGGCACGAGGCCGATGCCGAGCTCCCGGCACACCGGCGCCGTCTCCTCCTCCAGGTCGCGGGTCCACAGCGACCACTCGCTCTGCAGCGCCGCGATCGGGTGCACGGCGTGCGCGCGCCGGATCGTCCGCGCGCTCGCCTCGGACAGGCCGAGGTGGCGCACCTTGCCCGCCGCGACCAGGTCGGCCATCGCGCCGACGGTCTCCTCGATCGGCACGTTCGGGTCGACGCGGTGCTGGTAGTACAGGTCGATGTGGTCGACGCCGAGCCGGGCGAGCGAGGCGTCGCAGGCCTGCCGCACGTACGCGGCGTCGCCGCGGATCAGCGGGGGCTCGCCGAGCCGGTTGGCGAAGCCGAACTTCGTGGCGATCACGGCCCGCTCGCGGCGCGCCCCGGACAGGGCGCGGCCGAGCAGCTCCTCGTTGTGCCCGGCGCCGTAGTAGTCGGCGGTGTCGAAGAGGGTGACGCCGAGGTCGAGGGCGCGGTGCAGCGTGGCGATCGACTGCGCGTCGTCCGACGTGCCGTAGCCGTGGCTCATCCCCATGCAGCCGAGTCCCTGGGCCGAGACGGTGAGCGCGCCGAGCGTGCGGGTGGGCAGGCCGGTCATGTCGTACCTCCAGGTGGTGCGGTGGTCTGCGCGGATCCCCGCGGGGCGGTGATCACGGCCGTGACAGTAGGAGTTGGAGCGCGCTCCAACGCAAGCCCCGCCCGGGGGCCCGCCTCTGCCACCCCGGGGCGGCCTGCCGCGCGAGGACGCCACGTGCCCGACGGCGCGCGCTACGCGAAGTGGTCCACGCCGGTGAGCTCGGCGGACAGCTCCCACAGCCGGGCCGCCGCCTCGGGGTCCCTGACCCACGGCTTGACCCCGCCGATCAGCATGTCGTCGGTGGTGGCGGGCTCCGCGACGTCGCAGTCCTGGCAGTAGGCGCCGCCGTGGTCCGCGAGCAGCGGCGAGGTGGCGGCCCACACGGCCGTCGCCGCGCCCTGTGCCGGGGACTTGAAGCCCTCCGCCGGAGTGCCGTCGGGACCGAACCAGCCCTGAGCGAGCTGCTCCTCGCGCGGCACGTGCCGTTGCAGCGGGGTGAGGATGCTGCCCGGGTGCACCGCGAAGGCGCGCGGCCCCCGGGGCCCGGCGAGCCGGTCCAGGTGCAGGGCGAACAGCGCGTTGGCGGTCTTCGACTGCGCGTACGCCAGCCAGCGGTCGTAGCCCTCGTGGAAGTGCGGGTCCTGCCAGCGGACACCGGACAGGAAGTGCCCCGACGAGGCCACCGCCACGACCCGGGCCCGGCCCGGGGTCAGCGCCGGGGCGAGCCGGTTGACCAGGGCGTAGTGGCCCAGGTGGTTGACCGCGAAGTGCGCCTCCCAGCCGGGCCCCACCCGGGTCTCGGGGCAGGCCATGATGCCCGCGCCCGCGATCACCAGGTCGACGGCGCGCCCGGCGTCCAGGACCCGGTCGGCGAAGGCGCGCACGCTGTCCAGGTCGGCGAGGTCCAGGGCGGCCACCTCCGTGCCGGGCACGCCGTCGAGGGCCGCGGCGGCCGCCCGGGGCCTGCGCGCGGGGACGAGCACCCGGGCCCCGGCGCGGGCCAGCGCCCGGGTCGTCTCCAGACCGAGGCCGGAGTAGCCGCCGGTGACGATCGCGGTCCTGCCCTGGAGGGAGATGCCCCTCAGTACGTCGTCGGCGGTGCTCCCCGCGCCGTGCCCGGAACCGATCCTGCGCTGCTCTGCTGTCGTGGTCGTCATGGCGGGAACGCTAGGACCTAGACTGCGATCTAGATCAAGCTGAGCGGGCACGGAGGTCGAGGTGGCGCAGCGCGCCGAGGGGATGTCCATCGGGCAGGTCGCCGAGGAGACCGGGCTCAGCGTGCACGCGCTGCGGTTCTTCGAGCGCGAGGAGCTGTTCCTGCGGCCCGTCCCGCGCACCGGCGGCGGGCGGCGCGTGTACGAGCCCGCCGACGTGGAGTGGCTCCTGCTGTGCAACCGGCTGCGCGAGTCCGGGATGCCGATCGCGACCCTCAAGCGCTTCGCCGCCCTCGTCCGCTCGGGGCCGGGCAACGAGCCGGAGCGGCTCGCCCTGCTCCAGGAGCATGAGCGCGCCGTCCGCGCGCGCAGGGCGGAACTCGACGCCGCCCTGGAGATCATCCACGGCAAGGTCACGGCGTACGAGAAGCACGTGCGCGAGGGCACGGCGGCGGGCGTCTGGGCCCCGGCCCCGCCCCGCTGACCGGAACCGGGCCCCGGCCCGCCGACCGGAACCGGGCCCGCCCCGCGCCGCCGCCCGGCCCCGTACGTGTCCGGTATCCGCCGCTCGGCCAGGGCCCTGTCCGGACCGCCGCGCCCACGAGATATCTTGATGTCGAGCAATGTTGCAGACGTGGAGCGGAGCACCCGGTGACTGACTCGACCATCATCTACACACACACTGACGAGGCCCCCGCCCTCGCGACGCATTCGTTCCTGCCCGTGATCCAGGCGTACGCCTCGACGGCCGGTGTCCGCGTCGAGACCCGTGACATCTCCCTGGCGGGCCGGATCATCGCGAGCTTCCCGGAGCGCCTGGAGCCGAGCCAGCGCATCGAGGACGCGCTGGCCGAGCTCGGCGAGCTGGCCAAGACGCCGCAGGCCAACATCATCAAGCTGCCGAACATCTCGGCGTCGATCCCGCAGCTCAAGGCCGCCGTGGCCGAGCTGCAGGAGCAGGGCTACGCGCTGCCGGACTACCCGGACGACCCCAAGACCGACGAGGAGCGCGACATCCGCGCCCGCTACGACAAGGTCAAGGGTTCCGCGGTCAACCCGGTCCTGCGCGAGGGCAACTCCGACCGCCGCGCCCCCGCGTCGGTCAAGAACTACGCCAAGGCGCACCCGCACCGCATGGGTGCCTGGTCGGCCGACTCCAAGACCAACGTCGCCACCATGGGTGAGAACGACTTCCGCTCGACGGAGAAGTCCGTCGTGATCGAGAAGGCCGGTGCGCTCAAGATCGAGCTGGTCGCCGCCGACGGCTCCACCACCGTCCTGCGCGAGTCCGTGCCGGTGCTTCAGGGCGAGGTCGTCGACGCCTCCGTGATGCGCGTGGCCGCGCTGCGCGAGTTCCTGACCGCCCAGGTCGCCCGCGCCAAGGCCGACGGCGTGCTGTTCTCCGTGCACCTCAAGGCGACGATGATGAAGGTCTCCGACCCGATCGTCTTCGGCCACGTCGTGCGCGCCTTCTTCCCGAAGACCTTCGCGGCCTTCGGCGCCGACCTCGCGGCCGCGGGCCTGAGCCCGAACGACGGCCTCGGCGGCATCTACAAGGGCCTGGAGGCGCTGGCGAACGGCGCCGAGATCAAGGCGTCCTTCGAGGCCGAGCTGGCCGAGGGCCCGGACCTGGCGATGGTCGACTCCGACCGCGGCATCACCAACCTGCACGTGCCGTCCGACGTCATCGTCGACGCCTCGATGCCCGCCATGATCCGCACCTCGGGCCACATGTGGGACAAGGACGGCGCCGAGGCCGACACCCTCGCCGTCATCCCGGACTCCTCCTACGCGGGCGTCTACCAGGTCGCCATCGACGACTGCCGCGCCCACGGCGCCTACGACCCGGCCACCATGGGCTCGGTCCCGAACGTCGGCCTGATGGCGCAGAAGGCCGAGGAGTACGGCTCCCACGACAAGACCTTCGAGATCGCCGCCGCCGGCACGGTCCGCGTGGTCGACGCCGAGGGCACCGTCCTCATCGAGCAGCCGGTCTCCGAGGGCGACATCTTCCGCGCCTGCCAGACCAAGGACGCGCCGATCAAGGACTGGGTGAAGCTGGCCGTCAGCCGCGCCCGCGCCACCGGCGACCCGGCCGTGTTCTGGCTGGACGAGACCCGCGCGCACGACGCCCAGCTGATCGAGAAGGTCAAGGCGTACCTGCCGGAGCACGACACCGAGGGCCTGGACATCAAGATCCTGTCCCCGGTCGAGGCCACCAAGCTGTCGGTGGAGCGCATCCGCCAGGGCCTCAACACGATCTCCGTCACCGGCAACGTGCTGCGTGACTACCTGACCGACCTGTTCCCGATCCTGGAGCTCGGCACCAGCGCCAAGATGCTCTCGGTGGTCCCGCTGATGAACGGCGGCGGCCTGTTCGAGACCGGCGCCGGCGGCTCGGCCCCCAAGCACGTCCAGCAGCTGGTCAAGGAGAACTACCTGCGCTGGGACAGCCTCGGTGAGTTCCTCGCGCTCGCGGTCTCCTTCGAGCACCTGGCGCAGACCACGGGCAACGCCCGCGCCCAGGTCCTCGCGGACACCCTGGACCGCGCCACGGCCTCCTTCCTGGAGGAGGACAAGTCGCCGAGCCGCAGGCTGGGCGGCATCGACAACCGCGGCAGCCACTTCTACCTGTCCCTGTACTGGGCCCAGGAGCTGGCCAAGCAGACCGACGACGCCCAGCTCGCCGAGGCCTTCGGCCCGCTCGCCAAGACGCTGACCGAGCAGGAGCAGACGATCGTGGACGAGCTGCTCGCCGTCCAGGGCTCCCCGGCCGACATCGGTGGCTACTACCAGCCGGACGCCGCCAAGGCCGCGGCCGTCATGCGCCCGTCGGCCACGTTCAACGAGGCCATCGCGTCGCTCGCGTAACGGCGCCCGCCTGCCAGGTGTCATGAGGCAAGCACCGCTCGCCCCGGTCGGCAACCGCCGACCGGGGCGGTCGTGTCTTGGCCACCGGACACCGGTGCCGCCCGGGAGGCCGGGCGGCACAAGATCTCCATTGCATAGATCTGCAATAGCTTGTATATTCATGCCATTCACGAGGAGGAGTCATGACGGTACGCGCTGCGGTGGCGGGGGCGAGCGGATACGCGGGCGGGGAACTGCTGCGCACGCTGCTCACGCACCCCGAGGTCGAAATCGGCACCCTCACCGCGAACTCGAACGCGGGCCAGCCGCTCGGTGCCCTCCAGCCGCACCTGACGCCGCTCGCCGAGCGCGTCCTCGCGCCGACCACCGCCGAGTCCCTCGCCGGGCACGACGTCGTCTTCCTCGCGCTGCCGCACGGCCAGTCCGCCGCGGTCGCCGAGCAGCTCGGCCCGGACGTGCTCGTGGTGGACATGGGCGCGGACTTCCGCCTCAAGGACGCCGCGGACTGGGAGAGGTTCTACGGCAGCGAGCACGCGGGCACCTGGCCGTACGGCCTGCCGGAGCTGCCGGGCGGCCGTGCCGCCCTCGCGGGGACCAAGCGCATCGCGGTGCCCGGCTGCTACCCGACGGCGGTCTCGCTCGCGCTGTTCCCGGCGTACGCGGCGGGGCTCGTGGAGGACGAGGCGGTGATCGTCGCGGCCTCCGGCACCTCGGGGGCGGGCAAGGCGCCCAAGCCCCACCTCCTCGGCTCCGAGGTCATGGGCTCCATGTCGCCGTACGGCGTGGGCGGCGTGCACCGGCACACCCCCGAGATGATCCAGAACCTCAGCGCGGCGGCGGGCACCCGCGTGTCCGTCTCCTTCACGCCCACCCTGGCCCCCATGCCGCGCGGCATCCTCGCCACGTGCAGCGCCAAGGCCAGGCCGGGCGTCACCGCGGAGAGCGTGCGCGCCGCGTACGAGAAGGCGTTCGCCGACGAGCCGTTCGTGCGGCTGCTCCCGGAGGGCCAGTGGCCCGCCACGGCGTCCGTCTACGGCTCGAACGCCGTGCACGTCCAGGTCGCCCACGACCCTGGCTCCGGCCGCGTGATCGTGATCAGCGCCATCGACAACCTCAGCAAGGGCACCGCGGGCGGCGCGGTGCAGAGCATGAACATCGCCCTGGGGCTCCCGGAGGAGCTGGGGCTTTCTACGATCGGAGTCGCACCGTGAGTGTCACGGCAGCCAAGGGATTCCAGGCGGCGGGCATCGCTGCCGGGATCAAGGAGAACGGCAACCCGGACCTGGCCCTCGTGGTCAACGGCGGGCCCCGCCTGGCCGCCGCGGGCGTCTTCACCTCCAACCGCGTGAAGGCCGCCCCCGTGCTCTGGTCCGAGCAGGTCCTCAAGGGCGGGCAGGTGGCCGCGGTCGTCCTCAACTCCGGCGGCGCCAACGCCTGCACCGGCCCCCAGGGCTTCCAGGACACGCACGCCACCGCGGAGAAGGCGGCCGAGGTCCTCGGGGTGAACGCGGCCGAGGTCGCCGTCGCCTCCACCGGCCTCATCGGCGTCACGCTGCCCATGGACAAGCTCCTGCCGGGCGTCGAGGCGGCCGCGGCCGCCCTGTCCCCGCACGGCGGCGAGAAGGCCGCCATCGCCATCAAGACGACCGACAGCGTGCACAAGACGGCCGTCTTCGAGGGCGAGGGCTGGACCGTCGGCGGCATGGCCAAGGGCGCGGGCATGCTCGCCCCCGGCCTCGCCACCATGCTGGTCGTCCTCACCACCGACGCCGACCTGCCCGCCGCCGACCTGGACAAGGCGCTGCGCGAGGCGACCCGGCTCACCTTCGACCGGGTCGACTCCGACGGCTGCATGTCCACCAACGACACCGTGCTGCTCCTGGCCTCCGGTGCCGCGCAGGTCACGCCGGGGCAGGCGGAGTTCGCCGAGGCCGTCCGCACGGTCTGCGACGACCTCGCCCGGCAGCTCATCGGCGACGCCGAGGGCGCCAGCAAGGACATCCGCATCGAGGTCGTGGGCGCCGCGAGCGAGGACGACGCCGTCGAGGTGGGCCGCTCCATCGCCCGCAACAACCTCCTCAAGTGCGCCCTCCACGGCGAGGACCCCAACTGGGGCCGCGTCCTGTCGGCCATCGGCACCACCGGCGCGGTCTTCGAGCCCGACCGGCTGAACGTCGCCATCAACGGCGTCTGGGTCTGCAAGAACGGCTCGGTGGGCGAGGACCGCGACCTCGTCGACATGCGCTACCGCGAGGTGCGGATCACCGCCGACCTGGCCGCGGGCACCGAGTCCGCGGTCATCTGGGCCAACGACCTCACCGCCGACTACGTCCACGAGAACAGCGCCTACTCGTCCTGAGCCCGGCGGGGCCGCACGGTCCTGCCCCGGGCGGCCCGTCCTGAACCCGAGGACCCTGAACACCCCATGAGCACCCGCAAGCACACCGCCCTGCCCAAGGCGCAGACCCTCATCGAGGCGCTGCCCTGGCTGACCCGGCACCGCGGCAAGACCGTCGTCATCAAGTTCGGCGGCAACGCCATGGTGGACGCCGAACTCAAGGCGGCCTTCGCCCAGGACGTCGTCTTCCTGCACCACGCGGGCCTGCGCCCCGTCGTGGTGCACGGCGGCGGCCCGCAGATCAGCGCCCAGCTCGACAAGCAGGGCCTGGTCAGCGAGTTCAAGGCGGGCCTGCGCGTCACGACGCCCGAGGCCATGGACGTCGTCCGCATGGTCCTCGCCGGGCAGGTGCAGCGGGAGCTCGTGGGGCTGCTCAACGAGCACGGCCCGCTGGCCGTGGGGCTGACCGGCGAGGACGCGCACACCATCACCGCCACCCGGCACCGCCCGCTGATCGACGGCGAGCCCGTCGACATCGGGCGGGTCGGCGAGGTCACCGGCATCGACACCGGCGCCATCGAGGCGCTGCTCGCCGACGGCCGCATCCCGGTGGTCTCCTCGATCGCCCGCTCCCAGGACGAAGGTGACTCCGGGCATGTCTACAACGTCAATGCTGATACGGCGGCTGCGGCACTCGCTGCGGCGCTTGGTGCTGAGACGCTGATGGTCCTCACCGACGTGGAGGGCCTCTACGAGGACTGGCCGCGCAGCGACGAGGTGATCAGCCGCCTCACCGCCGCCGAGCTGGAGAAGCTCCTTCCCGAGCTGTCCAGCGGCATGGTGCCCAAGATGAAGGGCTGTCTGCACGCGGTGCGCAACGGCGTGCAGACGGCCCGCGTCATCGACGGCCGGGTCCAGCACTCGATCCTGCTTGAGATTTTCACGGATGAAGGAATCGGCACGATGGTCGTGCCCGACGAGCTGACCGAGGGAGCCACGGCATGACCGCCGCCACCCCGTCCACCGACACCAACCAGTCCCTGACCGAGCGCTGGCAGGGCGCGCTCATGGACAACTACGGCACGCCGCGCCTGCCCCTGGTGCGCGGCGCGGGCAGCAGGCTCTGGGACGCGGACGGCAAGGAGTACGTCGACTTCGTCGGCGGCATCGCGGTGAACGCGCTCGGCCACGGGCACCCGGCCGTGGTGGACGCCGTCTCCCGGCAGATCGCCGCGCTCGGCCACGTCTCGAACCTCTTCGTCGCCGAGCCGCCCGTCGCGCTCGCCGAGCGGCTGCTCCAGCTCTTCGGCCGCGACGGCCGCGTGTACTTCTGCAACTCCGGCGCGGAGGCCAACGAGGGCGCCTTCAAGATCGGGCGGCTGACGGGCCGCCCGCACATGGTCGCCACCGACGGCGGCTTCCACGGCCGCACGATGGGCGCGCTCGCCCTCACTGGCCAGCCCGGCAAGCAGCAGCCGTTCCTGCCGCTGCCGGGGGACGTGACGCACGTACCGTACGGAGACGTCGACGCCCTGCGCGCCGCGGTCACCGAGGACACGGCCTTCGTGATCATCGAGCCGGTCCAGGGCGAGAACGGCGTCGTCGTGCCGCCCGCCGGATATCTGCGGGCCGCCCGCGAGATCACCCGTGCCACCGGCACCCTCCTCGTCCTCGACGAGGTGCAGACCGGTGTCGGCCGTACGGGCCACTGGTTCGCGCACTTCGCGGACGAGGGCGTGCTCCCCGATGTCGTCACCCTGGCCAAGGGGCTCGGGGGAGGTCTGCCGCTCGGCGCCACCCTCGCCTTCGGCGAGGCCGCGGCCCTGCTGCGGCCGGGCCAGCACGGCACGACCTTCGGCGGCAACCCCGTCGCCTGCGCCGCCGGACTGGCCGTGCTCGACACGATCGCCGCCGAGGGGCTGCTCGACCGCACCAAGCGCGCGGGCGAACGGCTCCGGGACGGAATCGAGTCAGCGGGGCACGGCATGGTCGACCATGTCAGGGGCGCGGGCCTCCTGCTGGGTATGGTGCTCACCGAGCCGCTGGCCGCGCAGGTGCAGCGGGCGGCTCAGGACGCCGGCTTCCTGGTCAACGCGCCCGCCCCCGATGTCGTACGGCTCATGCCCGCCCTGAACGTGGGCGACACCGAGGTGGACGCCTTCCTCCGGGCCCTGCCCGGCGTCCTCGACCAGGCCGCGGCCGCGGCGAACGGGGACGGACGATCCGGAGAATGAGACGACGATGAGCCATGCGCAGCGCAACGAGCGAGGGGAGTCCGCCGGGCCCGCGGTGCCGCAGACCCGCACCGCACGCCACCGCAGGATCGTCGACATCCTCAACCGGCAGCCGGTGCGCTCGCAGAGCCAGCTGGCGAAGCTCCTGGCCGACGACGGCCTGAGCGTCACCCAGGCGACCCTCTCGCGCGACCTCGACGAGCTGAACGCCGTCAAGATCCGCAACGCCGAGGGCGACCTCATCTACGCGGTGCCGAGCGAGGGCGGCTTCCGCACCCCGCGCGCCCCGCTCGGCGAGTCGGCGAAGGAGGAGCGGATGCGGCGCCTGTCCGGCGAGCTCCTGATCTCCGCCGAGGCCTCCGCCAACCTCGTGGTGCTGCGTACGCCGCCGGGAGCGGCCCAGTTCCTGGCCTCCGCGATCGACCAGGCCGAGCTGCACGACATCCTGGGCACGATCGCGGGCGACGACACGGTGATGCTTATCAGCAGGGATGCGACGGGGGGCCAGGCCCTGGCTGATCATCTGCTGCGGCTCGCCTCGAACGAACACTGAGGCTGGCCCCTGGCCTTGGCGCGGCCCTATCGGCCTGCGGCCTCGTCCTCAAACGCCGGACGGGCTTGAGTCGGACTCCTCCGGTCCCTGTGGGCCATCCACGCCGCCACCAGTGAGCCCGACACGTTGTGCCAGACCGAGAAGACCGCCGCGGGCAGGGCCGCCAGCGGGCTGAAGTGGGCGGTGGCCAGGGACGCGGCCAGGCCCGAGTTCTGCATGCCCACCTCGAAGGCCATCGCGCGTGCCGCGGGCGCCCCGAGCCGGGCCAGGCGGCCCGCGCCGTAGCCGAGGGCGAGGCCGAGCCCGTTGTGCAGCACCACCGCGAGCAGCACCAGCGCGGCGGCCGACTTGATGGCCGCCGCGCTGCCCGCGACGACCACCGCCACGATGACGGCGATGGTGGCGGCGGACAGCCACGGCAGCGCGCCGAGCGCCCGGTCCACGTACCGGCCGAGGAACAGCCGCACCAGCAGGCCCGCGACGACGGGCAGCAGCACCGTCTTGAGGATGTCCGTCACCATCGAGCCGGTGTCCACCGGCAGGTACTCGCCCGCGAGCAGCAGGGTCAGCGGCGGTGTGACGAGCGGGGCGACCATCGTGGAGACGGTGGCGACCGACACCGAAAGGGCGACGTCGCCGCGCGCCAGATAGGTCACGACGTTCGACGCCGTGCCGCTGGGCGCGCACCCGACCAGGATCACCCCGGCCGCCAACTGCGGTGACAGGTCCAGGGCGTGGGCGACCAGCCAGCCGAGGCCCGGCATGATCACGGATGGGGTATCCCCTGCTCATTAAGAGCTTGGGGAAGGGCGACGAGGCCGAGCGCCACGGCCCAGGGGCGGCGCGCGACTCCCTGGAAGTCCGCCGGGGTCATCGTCAGGCCCATGCAGAACATCACCACGCCGAGCAGATACGGCACCCCCGGCTTCCAGCCCGCGAAGGCGTCCGGCGCCGCGAGCCCGACGGCGCCCGCGGCGAGCACCAGGACGGGAAAGACGGTCACGGCCCGGCGCGCGGCCCGGTCGGTACCGCTCGGGGCCCCGGCGGGCCCCGCGGAGCTGGGAGTTGTCTGTTCGGTCGGCACCCGGTGATGCAACGTCCGGCGGCCGTCGGCGCGCAACCCCGTCTCGATATGTGGTCGCTACACGTGTCTCGTTCGGCCCGGACGGGGTGTCCTGAGCCGCCGGGCGGAGTTGTGAGGGGTGGGCGGCGGCCGTTCGCGTCCTGGATTGACGAAACATACGGCGCAGTGCATACTCATGCATATCAGTGAATGCACTGAGCGAGCGAATGCACTGTGAGGAGAAACCCGTGACCGAGCGCGTCGTACTCGCCTACTCGGGCGGCCTGGACACCTCCGTCGCCATCGGCTGGATCGCCGAGGAGACGGGCGCCGAGGTCATCGCCGTCGCCGTGGACGTCGGCCAGGGCGGCGAGGACCTGGACGTCATCCGCAAGCGCGCGCTCGCCTGCGGTGCCGTCGAGGCCGAGGTCGCGGACGCCAAGGACGAGTTCGCCGACGAGTACTGCCTCCCGGCGATCAAGGCCAACGCCCTCTACATGGACCGGTATCCGCTGGTCTCCGCCCTCTCCCGGCCGACCATCGTCAAGCACCTGGTGGCCGCCGCGAACAAGCACGGCGCGGGCATCGTGGCCCACGGCTGCACCGGCAAGGGCAACGACCAGGTGCGGTTCGAGGCGGGCATCCAGGCGCTCGGCCCGGACCTGAAGTGCATCGCCCCCGTGCGGGACTACGCGATGACGCGGGACAAGGCCATCGCCTTCTGCGAGGACAAGGGCCTGCCGATCGCGACCAGCAAGAAGTCGCCGTACTCCATCGACCAGAACGTCTTCGGACGGGCCGTCGAGACGGGCTTCCTGGAGGACATCTGGAACGCGCCGATCGAGGACGTCTACGAGTACACCTCCAACCCCGCGACCCCCCGCGAGGCCGACGAGGTCGTCCTCACCTTCAAGGAGGGCGTCCCGGTCGCCATCGACGGCAAGCCCGTCACGGTCCTCCAGGCCATCCAGCAGCTCAACGAGCGGGCGGGCGCCCAGGGCATCGGCCGGATCGACATGGTCGAGGACCGGCTCGTCGGCATCAAGTCCCGTGAGGTGTACGAGGCCCCGGGCGCGATCGCGCTGATCACCGCCCACCAGGAGCTGGAGAACGTGACGGTCGAGCGGGAGCTCGCCCGCTACAAGCGGCAGGTCGAGCAGCGCTGGGGCGAGCTGGTCTACGACGGCCTGTGGTTCTCCCCGCTCAAGCGGGCCCTGGACGGCTTCATCAACGAGGCCAACCAGCACGTCAGCGGCGACATCCGGATGACCCTGCACGGCGGCCGCGCCGTCGTCACCGGCCGCAGGTCCGAGCAGTCGCTGTACGACTTCAACCTCGCGACGTACGACACGGGCGACACCTTCGACCAGTCGAAGGCCCAGGGCTTCATCGACATCTTCGCCCTGTCGTCGAAGATCGCCGCCAAGCGGGATCTCGCCTAGCAGATTCAGCCCCTCCGGCGTTTGAGGAGCGGGGTCCGGGGCGGAGCCCCGGTTCGGGAAGGGAAGGGGCGGGGTGGGGGAGAAGACCCTCGCCCCGCTCACCGCACACCAAGGAGCAACCGTGAGCAGCAACACCGGCGATGTCCGCCTCTGGGGCGGCCGGTTCGCCGACGGCCCCGCAGAAGCGCTGGCGCAACTCTCCGCGTCGGTCCACTTCGACTGGCGTCTGGCCCCCTACGACATCGCGGGCTCCCGAGCGCACGCGCGCGTGCTGCACAAGGCGGGGCTGCTCACCGAGGACGAGCTGACCCGCATGATCGCCGGGCTCGACCGGCTCGAAGCGGACGTGGCGTCCGGCGCGTTCGTGGGCACCGTCGCCGACGAGGACGTGCACACCGCCCTGGAGCGGGGCCTCCTGGAGCGGCTCGGCCCGGACCTCGGCGGCAAGCTGCGCGCGGGCCGGTCCCGCAACGACCAGGTGGTCACGCTCTTCCGCATGTACCTGCGGGACCACGCCCGGATCATCGGCGGGCTGATCACCGACCTCCAGGAGGCGCTGATCGGCCTCGCCGAGGCCCACCCGGACGTCGCCATGCCGGGCCGCACCCACCTCCAGCACGCCCAGCCGGTGCTCTTCGCCCACCACGTCCTCGCGCACGCCCAGGCCCTGGCGCGGGACGCCGAGCGGCTGCGGCAGTGGGACGGCCGGGCCGCGGTGTCGGCGTACGGATCCGGGGCCCTGGCCGGGCAGTCGCTCGGGCTCGACCCGGAGGCGGTGGCCGCGGACCTCGGCTTCGAGCGCGGCTCGGCCGCCAACTCCATCGACGGCACGGCCTCGCGCGACTTCGTCGCCGAGTTCGCCTTCATCACCGCGATGATCGGCGTGAACCTCTCCCGGATCGCCGAGGAGGTCATCATCTGGAACACGAAGGAGTTCTCCTTCGTCACGCTCCACGACGCCTTCTCCACCGGCTCGTCGATCATGCCGCAGAAGAAGAACCCGGACATCGCCGAGCTCGCCCGGGGCAAGTCAGGACGCCTCATCGGCAACCTCACCGGCCTCATGGCCACCCTCAAGGCGCTCCCGCTCGCGTACAACCGCGACCTCCAGGAGGACAAGGAGCCCGTCTTCGACTCCTGCGACCAGCTGGAGGTCCTGCTGCCCGCCTTCACCGGCATGATGGCGACGCTCACGGTCCACCGCGAGCGCCTGGAGGAGCTGGCCCCCGCCGGGTTCTCGCTCGCCACGGACATCGCCGAGTGGCTGGTCAAGCAGGGCGTGCCGTTCCGCGTCGCGCACGAGGTCGCGGGGGAGTGCGTCAAGGAGTGCGAGGCCCACGGCATCGAGCTCGACCAGCTCACCGACGAGCAGTTCGCGAAGATCTCCCCGCATCTGACCCCCGAGGTCCGCACCGTGCTGAACGTGCCGGGCGCCCTCGCCTCCCGCGACGGCCGCGGCGGCACCGCGCCCTCGGCGGTGGCCGCCCAGCTCGCTGAGATCAAGCAGGACGTGACCGCCCAGCGCCGGTGGGCGACGGCCCGCACCGCGTAGCGGGTACCGGGGCGCCCCGCGAGGGCCCGCCCGCCCAGGGAGGGTTACGTTGAACGGAGGGGAGTGCGCGACCCGCGCACTCCCCTCGCCGCGTCCCACCCCCGAAGTGTGGAGCCCCACATGTCCTTCGCCCGCCTGGCCGCAGCCACCACCCCGACCGCCCACATCGGCCTCGGCCTGGCCGCCGTCGGCCGGCCCGGCTACATCACCCTGGGCCGCGCGGCCGACCTGCCGCCGACCCGCAGCGTCGAGGCCCTGCGCGAGCGCGCGCTCGAACTCCTCGACGCCGCCTACGCGCTCGGCGTGCGGTACGTCGACGCGGCCCGCTCCTACGGCCGCTCCGAGGAGTTCCTCGCCGACTGGCTGGCGAGCAGGCCCGACATCGACGACGTCGTCGTCGGCAGCAAGTGGGGCTACACCTACACCGCCGACTGGCGCACCGACGCCGCCGCGCACGAGGTCAAGGACCACAGCGTCACCGCGTACGACCGCCAGCGCGCCGAGAGCGCCGCGCTGCTCGGCGGGCGGCTCGACCTCTACCAGATCCACTCGGTCACGCCGGACAGCCCGGCGCTCATCGACAAGGAGCTGCACGCCCGGCTCGCGGACCTCGCCGCCGAGGGCGTCACCGTCGGCCTGTCCGTGAGCGGCCCCCAGCAGGCCGCCGCGATCCGCGCCGCCCTGGACGTGACCGTCGGCGGCGAGCGGCTCTTCCACACCGTGCAGGCGACCTACAACGCCCTGGAGACCTCGGCGGGCCCCGCGCTCGCCGAGGCCCACGACGCGGGTCTGACCGTCCTGGTCAAGGAGGGCATGGCCAACGGCCGCCTCGCGGGCGAGCACGCCCCGGCCGCCCTGCGCGCCATCGCCGAGCGGACCGGCCTCGGCTGCGACGCGGTCGCCCTCGCCCTGGTGCTGCGCCGCCCGTGGGCCGGTGTCGTGCTCTCCGGCGCCGCCACCTCCGTACAGCTCGTGTCGAACCTGCACGCCACGGCCGTCGACCTGGACGCCGAGGACCTGGAGCGCGTCGAGGCCCTCGCCGAGGAGCCCGCCGCGTACTGGAGCACGCGGGCCGCGCTGCCCTGGCACTGAGAGACCACCGCTCCGCCCCGACCCTGAGAGCCGTACGCCTCTGGTGAGACAGAAATGTCTCATGTGGAGTATGGTTGTCTCATGTCTGTCGATCGAGACCAGGTGCTGCGCAGTGCCGCCGCCCTGCTCACCCGCAAGGGCTCCGCGACCATGGACGAGGTCGCGAAGGCCGCCGGTGTCAGCCGGGCCACCCTCCATCGTCACTTCGCCGGGCGCGACGCGCTCGTCCGCGCGCTCGAAGACCTCGGCCTGAGGGAGTGCGAGCTGGCCCTGGACGCCGCCCGCCTCGACGAGGGCGGCGCCGCGGACGCCCTGCGGCGCCTGGTCAAGGAGTTCCAGCCCGCCGCCGGACTGCTCGCGTTCCTCGTCACGGAGAACGCGCTGTTCGAGGGCGAGACACAGCACGAGGGCTGGTCCCGGATCGACACCCGAGTGGCCGAGCTGTTCCGGCGCGGTCAGGAGAGCGGCGAGTTCCGCATCGACCTGACCCCGGCCTGGCTCACCGAGGCCCTGTACGGCCTCGTCAGCTCCGGCGCCTGGGCCGTCCTCGACGGCCGCGTCGCGGCCAAGGACTTCAGCTACATGATCGCCGAGCTGCTCATCGGCGGAGCGCAACGGAGAGTGGAACCATGACCCGGACCGCACAGCGCACCTCACCGGCCGAGGTGGCCCGCCCGCCCGGCCGCTGGCTGGCCCTGGCCGTGCTCGTCCTCGCCGTCCTGCTCGTCGCCGTGGACGCCACCGTCCTCGGCCTCGCGACGCCGTACATCAGCGAGGACCTCAAGCCCTCAGGGACCCAGCTCCTGTGGATCGGCGACGTCTACTCCTTCGTGATCGCCGGTCTGCTGGTGTCCATGGGCAGCCTCGGCGACCGCATCGGCCGCAAGAAGCTGCTGCTCATCGGAGCCGTCGCCTTCGGCGCGGTGTCCGTGCTCAACTCCTACGCCACCACGCCGGAGCTGATGATCCTGGCCCGGGCGCTGCTCGGTATCGCGGGCGCCACCCTGATGCCCTCGACCCTCGCGCTGATCCGGAACATCTTCCACGACCCGCGCGAGCGCAGCATCGCCGTCGGCGTGTGGGGCGCGATGGCCTCGGCGGGCGCGGCGATCGGCCCGGTCGTCGGCGGCTTCCTGCTCGAACACTTCTGGTGGGGCTCGGTCTTCCTGATCAACCTGCCCGTGATGGCCGTCCTCGTCCTCGTCGGCGTCAAGCTGCTCCCCGAGTCGAAGAACCCCGCGCCCGGCCCCTGGGACCTGATCAGCGTGGCCCTGTCGCTCATCGGCATGATCGCCGTCGTGTACGCGATCAAGGAGGCGGCGGCGGGCGGCGCGGGCTGGGAGGTGCTCGCCGCGGGCGTCATCGGTGTCGCGGCCCTCACCTGGTTCGTCCGGCGGCAGCTCACCCTTCAGGCGCCGCTGCTCGACATGCGGCTCTTTCGCAACCGCGGCTTCTCCGCCGCGGTCCTGGCGGACCTGCTGACCATCCTCGGCCTGTCCGGCCTGGTCTTCTTCCTGTCGCAGTTCCTGCAACTGGTGCAGGGCAGGCGGCCGTTCGAGGCGGGCCTGGCCGAGCTGCCCGCCGCGCTCGGCGCGGTGACGGCGGGTCTGATCGCGGGCCTGGTGGCACGCCGCTTCTCGGTGCGCTCCGTGGTCGCGGGCGGGCTCGCGGCGGTGGGCCTCGCCCTCGCCGCGCTCACCACCCTGAGCCAGCACACGGGCTATCCGCTCCTCGGCACCGCGCTCCTGGTGGTCGGGGTCGGCGCGGGCTTCGCCTTCACGGTGACCGCCGACGTGATCCTGTCCAGCGTGCCCAAGGAGCAGGCGGGCGCGGCCTCCGCGGTCTCGGAGACGGCATACGAACTGGGCGCGGCCCTCGGCATCGCCCTGCTCGGCTCCATCGTCACCGGCGTCTACCGCGACTTCACGGCCCCTGCGGGCACGCCGCCCGACGCCGCGGCCGCCGCCCACGAGTCCCTCGGCGGCGCCGTCGAGGCGAGCGCGGGGCTGCCGGAGCACACGGCGGGCCCTCTGGTGTCGGCGGCGCAGGAGGCCTTCGTCGACGGCCTGCGGGTCGCCGCCGGTGTGGGCGCGGCGGTGCTGCTCGCCACGGCGGTCGCGGCCTGGTTCCTGCTCAAGGGGCAGAAGCTGGAAGAGGGCATCGAACACTGAAACCGCTGTGGGCAGGCGTTCCGCAGGGCGGAACGGGTGGGCACAGCCCCCGGTGCCCCGCGGTGAAAGAACAAGGGCCCGCCCCGGCGCCGGGAACCCCCCAGCGCCGGGGCGGGCGCCCCAGACCTAGCCGCTCAAGCCCCGCAGGGCTACGCCGCCTTCGCCTTCGTGGCGTACATGTCCACGTACTCCTGCCCGGACAGGCGCATGACCTCCGTCATCACGGAGTCGGTCACCGCGCGCAGCACATAGCGGTCGCGGTCCATGCCGTCGTAGCGCGAGAACTCCATCGCCTCGCCGAAGCGGACCGTCACCCGGCCCGGACGCGGCAGACCCTTGCCGCCCGGCTGCAGCTTGTCCGTGCCGATCATGGCGAACGGCACCACCGGCGCGCCCGTCATCAGCGTGAGCCGGGCGATGCCCGTGCGGCCGCGGTAGAGGCGGCCGTCGGGGGAGCGGGTGCCCTCCGGGTAGATGCCGAACATCTGGCCGTCGTCCAGGACCCGCTTGCCGGTCATCAGCGCGGCCACGCCGCCCCGGCCGCCGTCGCGGTCCACCGGGATCATGCCGACGCCGGTGAAGAACCAGGCCATCGCGCGGCCCTTGAGGCCCTTGCCGGTGACGTACTCGTCCTTGCCGATGAAGTAGACCGGCCGGTCACAGACCACGGGCAGGATCATCGAGTCGATGAACGTGAGGTGGTTTCCGGCCAGGATGACGGGACCGGTCCCGGGGATGTTCTCGGCACCCTCTACCCGCGTGCGGAACGTCAGGCGCAAGATCGGTCCGAGCACTGCCTTCAGGAGCGCTAGACGGGACAACGGTTCCTCCGGTGTCAACGGGTCGACGGCAAGTCGCTGCAGGTGAGGACCATACTCGCGGGTCCCCGTTGAACGCACATCGGGTTCATGCGACCGATACGCAGAGTTGACCTGAGTTTGCGCGCCCCTTGCCCCACGAGGGTCCTACCACCACGACCGTATCGCCGTACGAACTGCGCCGCTTGTCCGAGTGGCCCTTCTCACGCTCCGCGCGGGCCGCGTCCCGAAGCCCTCCCCGGGGCCCGGACGCCTTGAAGCCCGGCGTTCTCCCGCGCCGGGCACGCGCGCCTTCACGCCCCACGCGGCCTTCGGCCATCGCGCGTCACCCGTACGTTCGACCCCGGGTCTCCCGTACGTCACCTGTCGCCACCTACGATCGGTGCCGCTTTGTCAGGTGCAAGGCGGCACACGGCAGTACACGAAGAGGGAGCCTTCATGGCGAACGAGGAATACGGCGCGACGGCCGAGCGGCGGACGGGGACGAGCCCGGGGCGACGGGCGGTCCTGGGGGCCGCGGTCCTCGGCGCGGGCGCGGCCGTCGCGGGCGCGCCCGGCGTGGCGAGAGCCGAGGGCCGCCACGGAAAGGGCCACGGGCACGGGCACGGCGACGAGCTGCCGGTGCCCACGGTCATCGCGCACCGCGGCACGAGCGGCTACCGGCCCGAGCACACGCTCGGCTCCTACCAACTCGCTCTGGACATGGGCGCGGACGTCATCGAGCAGGACGTCGTGCCCACCAAGGACGGCCACCTCGTATGCCGTCACGAGAACGACATCACCGCGACCACGGACGTCGCCGCGCACCCGGAGTTCGCGGACCGCAAGACGACGAAGTCCGTGGACGGCGTCCAGCTCACCGGCTGGTTCACCGAGGACTTCACGCTCGCCGAGCTGAAGACGCTGCGCGCCAAGGAGCGCATCCCCGGCACCCGCCAGCGCAACACGCTCTACGACGGCCGCTGGGACGTCCCCACCCTGGAGGAGGTCCTGCGCTGGGCCGAGCGCGCGGGCCGCGAGCGCGGCCGCCGGGTCTGGCTGCACATCGAGACCAAGCACCCCACCTACTTCCGCAAGCTGGGCCTCGGCCTCGAAGAGCCCCTCGCCAAGCTCCTGCGCCGCTACAACCGCCACCGTAGGCACTCACCGAACTTCCTGCAGTCCTTCGAGCCCAGCAGCATCCAGCGCCTTCGCAAGCTCGTCGACGCGCCCGGCGTGGTCCTGCTCTCGTCCGCGAACTCCCGCCCCTGGGACTTCGTCGAGGCGGGCGACCCGCGCACCGTCGCCGACCTCATCAAGCCCGAGGGCCTGCGCTGGATGGCCTCGTACGCCAAGGGCATCGGCCCGACCCTGGACCTCATCATCCCCAAGGGCCCGGACGGCAGGCTCCAGGAGCCGACCACGCTGGTGCGCGACGCGCACGCCGAGGACCTGATCCTGCACCCGTACACGATGCGCAACGAGAACACCTTCCTGCCCGCCGACTTCAAGAAGGGCACGGACCCCAACGCGTACGGCGACGCCTTCGGCGCGTTCAAGAAGTACTTCGCCACCGGCATCGACGGAATCTTCTCCGACAACGCGGACACGGCGCTGCTGGCCGCCGCCGACTTCCGTGACGGCGGCCCTGTCAACGGATGACGGGGAACTCCCGGTTGGAGTGAGCCGCGGCCGTTTCGGAAACCCGGCGCCGAAACGGCCGCGTCGTGGCGGATATGACGCCCTCGCTCTCGCCCGACCTCGTCACCGCCCTGCGCCCGCTGCTCGCCGCGGAGGCCTCGGCGGAGGCGCACGGCTCCGGCGCCGAACCCGGCGACCTCGAGCAGGCCGTGTGGCTGCGCCTGATCGAACACCTGGACGCCAAGGGGTCCCTCACCGACCCCGCGGGATGGCTGCGCACCGCCGTCCGCGACGAGGCCCACCGCAGCCGCCACGCCGCCCGCCGCGAGCGGCCGTACGTCACCGAACCGGCCGATGACCTCCAGGGCGGGCCCGAGCAGCGCGTGCTGCGGGCGGACCGGCACCGGATCCTGCACGCGGCCGTCCGCAAGCTCCCCGGACGGTGTCCTCGGCTCCTGGCTGCACTTCTGTCGCCCAAGGACCTCACTTACCGTGAAATCGCAGGAGAGTTGGGAATGTCACAAGGATCTTTGGGGCCGGAACGTTCCCGGTGCCTGGGATGCCTGCGCAGAATGCTCGCGCAAGAGGTTGCGACTCCTGGCCCGTGGGGAAAGGAGTGAAGGACAACCGGTGGAGCAGGTGAGCGGGAGGCATGCACACATGGGCATGAGCGTGACCATCTCGGAGGCGGCGGCCGACGACCAGGACGCCGCCGAGCAGATCCTCAAACTGCAGTACCTCTGCTACCAGAGCGAGGCCGAGCTGTACGGCGACTACTCGATCGAGCCCCTGACCCAGACCCTCGACTCCCTCAAGGCGGAGCTGGCCGAGGGCACCGTCCTGGTCGCGCGGCTCGGCGCCGAGGTCGTGGCCTCCGTGCGGGCCAGCGTCGACGCGGCGGGCACGGCGCGCGTCGGCAAGCTCGTCGTCCACCCCCGGATGCAGCGGCACGGCCTAGGCGGACGGCTGCTCGACGCGATAGAGCGACGCCTGGGCGAGGGCGGCGCCGCCCGCCGCTTCGAGCTCTTCACCGGGCACCGCAGCGAGAGCAACCTCCAGCTGTACCGCAAGCACGGGTACGCGCCGGTGAGCACGCGGCGCGTGGACGAGCGGCTCACGGTGGTGACCCTTGCCAAGGAGGTGGCGGCGGAGGCTTACGCCACCAGCGCCTAGGCGCTTCGCGCGGTTGTTTCGTCCGCGGGCGCGTGGGGGCTGGTCGCGCCGTTCCCCGCGCCCCTTCGGGGCGCTTAATGGCGCCCGGCCTTGCGCAGCCAGTACAGGGCGGTCACCGGAAGCAGCACGGGGATGAAGAGGTACCCCATGCCGAAGTCCGACCACACCGTCGCGTCCGGGAACGCGGACGGCTCGGCCAGGGTCCAGGCCCCGACCCCGAGCACGCCGACCAGCTCGGCGGCGCAGCACACCAGCGCCGCCCTGCGGGCCGTCTCGCCGCCGCGCACCAGCGAGTACGTGATGAAGCCGTACACCACACCGGCGAGCGCCGACAGGGTGTAGGCCAGCGGCGCCTTGTCGAAGTCCGTGGAGATCTGCACCGCCGAGCGGGACACGGCGCCGACCACCATCACGCCGTACAGCCACACCAGCAGGATGCCGGGGCCGGTGATCAGCTTCTGCCGCCGCCGCCCGCTCCGCTCGGGAGCCTCTCCGGATCCGGATTCGGTCACGGCCACCTCAGCCTCCCCAGATGTCGTACAGGCGCACTTCGAGCACGGCGAGGACCACGCCGCCCGCGGCGACGGTCGCCGAGCCCCAGCGGGTGCGCTCCGCGAGCGACATGAAGCCCGCCGCCGGGATACAGGCGAACGAGCCGATCAGATACGACACGAAGATCGTCGTGCCCTGCTCCGGGTCCTCGCCCCGGGCCAGCTGCACGATGCCGACGATCAGCTGGAGCAGGGCGAGGAGGGTGACCACGCCCATGCCGATGAAGTGCCAGTCCTTCGTCGGCTGGTCCCGGTAGGCGGCGAAGCCGCACCAGGCCGCGAGCGCGAGCGCGGCCACGGAGGTCGCGACGGTCAGGGCAACAAGCATGCCGAGACCCTATTACGGGCCAAAAGGCCCGATGCGCGCGGCCCCGGGGGCCCGGGTCCCGCCGGGGGCGGCCCACGTATCGTCGATCTCCATGAACACCCAGGCCGAACCCCAGACCCTGCGGGCCGAAGCGCTCCTTATCGACAACGACGGCACCCTCATCTCCTCGCTGGAGTCGGTCACGCGCTGCTGGACGCGCTGGGCGGAGGAGCACGGCATCACCGCCGAGGACTTCGCGCGGGTCGAGCTGCACGGGCGCCCCGCCGCCGAGATCGTGGCCGACCTGCTGCCCGCCGAGCGGGTCGCGGCCGCGGTCGCGCGCATCGAGGAGCTGGAGGTCTCCGACGTCGCGGGCGGTGTCCTCGCGCTGCCCGGCACCCTCGACCTGCTCGCCTCGCTGCCGCCCGAGCGCTGGGCCGTGGTCACCTCCGCCACCCGCCGCCTGGCCGAGGCCCGCCTCGACGAGGTGGGCATCCGCCCCAAGACCCTGATCGCGGCCGACGACATCACCCGCGGCAAGCCCGACCCGGAGCCCTTCCTGCTCGCCGCGCGGACCCTCGGCGTCGACCCGGCGCGCTGCGTGGTCTTCGAGGACGCCCCCGCGGGTCTCACGGCGGGGCGGGCCGCGGGCATGACCACCGTGGCGTTGACCACAACGCACCCCGCGGCCGAGCTGGCCGCCGACGTCCTCGTGCGGGACCTCTCGGAGGTGTCGGCGCAGGCCACGGCTGGTGGGGTGGAGATCGTCACGGGTGTCCGAAGGGGCCGGTGAGGCGACGCCGCGCGTCCGGCAGGCGGACATCAGGCGTCCGCTATTCGGACAACGGTGGCGGTGCGAGGCCGCCCGCATGTTTTACTGTCCGCATGACCACGACGAGCAGCCGCACCCTTGCGACCGAGGCGATGACGACGCCCGGTGCTCGTTGTATGTGTCGAATGTGCGCCTTCTGAGGGCCCCTGTACCACTGAGCCTCGCGCCCCGAAGCGAAGCCGCCGTGCCCCGCGTCCCCACGTCCCGCCCGCGGGCGGCGTAGCGGAAGCGAGAGCCCGCCCCGCGCACACGTCCTCCGGTTCCACCGCCACCGCGAGAACCGTGCCGCGTTCCGAACGAATGCCCCGTGCCCCGGCGACACCACGCGCCGCGCACTCGACAGTGACGGAAACCCAGTGATCACCACTTCCGGCCTTACCAAGGTCTACCGCTCACGCGGTCGTGAAGTAACCGCCCTCGACGGAGTCGACCTCCACGTGCGCGAAGGCGAGGTGTACGGCGTCATCGGCCAGTCCGGCGCCGGCAAGTCCTCGCTCATCCGCTGCGTGAACCTCCTGGAGCGCCCCAGCTCCGGCACCGTGACGGTGGCGGGTCAGGACCTCACCGCCCTCGCCGGACGCGGCCCGCGCGCGGGCCGGGAGCTGCGGGCCGCCCGCAGCCGCATCGGCATGGTCTTCCAGCACTTCAACCTGCTGTCCTCGCGCACCGTGCAGGACAACGTCGAGCTGCCGCTCGAAATCCTCGGCCTGTCCGGCAAGGAGCGCGCCCGCAAGGCGCTCGACCTGCTCGACCTCGTCGGCCTCGCCGACAAGGCCAAGTCCTACCCGGCACAGCTCTCCGGCGGCCAGAAGCAGCGCGTCGGCATCGCCCGCGCCCTCGCGGGCGACCCGAAGGTGCTCCTCTCCGACGAGGCCACCAGCGCCCTCGACCCGGAGACCACCCGCTCCATCCTCCAGCTGCTGCGCGACCTCAACCGGCAGCTCGGCCTGACCGTCCTGCTCATCACGCACGAGATGGACGTCGTCAAGACCGTCTGCGACTCGGCCGCCCTGATGGAGCGCGGGCAGATCGTGGAGTCCGGCACCGTCAGCGAGCTCCTGGCCACGCCCGGCTCGCAGCTCGCCGCCGCGCTGTTCCCGCTCAGCGGCGCCGCGACCGGCGACCATCGCACCGTCGTCGACGTCACCTTCCACGGCGAGGCCGCGACGCAGCCGGTCATCTCCCAGCTGTCGCGCACGTACAACATCGACATCTCGATCCTCGGCGCCGCCATGGACACCGTCGGAGGCAAGCAGGTCGGCCGCATGCGCATCGAGCTGCCCGGCCGCTTCGAGGAGAACGTCGTGCCCATCGGCTTCCTGCGCGAGCAGGGCCTCCAGGTCGACGTCGCCGGGCACGACACGCCCGCACCGCAGGACTCCGTGCTGGTGAAGGAAGGTGCCAAGTGACCTGGGACGAAATGCGGCCCCTGCTGGAGCAGGCCTGTTGGGACACCCTCTACATGGTCGGCTGGTCGGCGCTCATCGCCGTCGCCGCCGGTCTGCCGCTCGGCCTGCTCCTGGTGCTCACCGACCGCGGCGGCCTGCTGCAGAACGTCGTCGTGAACAAGGTGATCGGGCAGGTCGTGAACATCGGCCGCTCGATGCCGTTCATCATCCTCATGGTCGCCCTGATGGGCTTCACGCGCTCCATCGTCGGCACCACCATCGGCCGCGAGGCCGCGATCGTGCCGCTCGCGATCAGCGCCATCCCGTTCTTCGCCCGCCTGGTCGAGACGGCCGTGCGCGAGGTCGACCACGGCCTGGTCGAGGCCGTGCAGTCGATGGGCGGCAACACCTGGACGATCGTCCGCAAGGTCCTCGTGCCCGAGTCGCTGCCGTCGCTCATCTCCAGCGCCACCACGACCGTCGTCGCCCTCATCGGCTACTCGGCGATCACCGGCACCGTCGGCGCGGGCGGCCTCGGCGACCTCGCGGTCCGCTACGGCTACCAGCGCTTCGAGACCGAGCTGATGTGGATCACCGTCGGCATCCTCGCCGTGGTCATCTCGATCATCCAGTTCGTCGGCGACTACGCCGCCCGCAGGCTCCACCGGCGCGGCAGCCACTCCGGCGCCGCGCCGCGCCTGAAGCTGCTCCGTGCCAAGGCCCCGAAGGCCGTCACGGCTGAAGCCGAGCCCGCCAAGGCTTCCTGAGCCCCCGAGTTTGCTGAGTTCGCCCAGCGAGTACCCAGCACCACCCCGCGGCCCCGCCGCAGGCGTGTAACACCCATGGAGAAAGGCACTTTTCGTGCGTAACACCACCAAGATCACCGCTGCTGTCCTGACCGCCGGAGCCCTCACCCTGGGGCTCACCGCCTGCGGCTCGGACAAGGACTCCGCGGGCGACAAGGACGGCGCGCTCGTCGTCGCCGCGACCCCGACCCCGCAGGGCCAGATCCTCGACTTCGTCAAGCAGAAGCTGGCGAAGAAGGCGGGCCTCGACCTGGAGGTCAAGGAGTTCACCGACTACGTCACGCCGAACACGGCGACGCAGCAGGGTGAGGTCTTCGCGAACTACTTCCAGCACAAGCCGTACCTGGACGACTTCAACAAGAAGAACGGGACGGACATCGTCCCCGTCCCGAACGCCACGGTGCACCTGGAGCCGCTGGGCGTCTACTCGAAGAAGATCGAGAACCTCGACGACCTCAAGAAGGGCGCGACCGTCGCCGTCCCCAACGACACCACCAACGAGGCGCGCGCCCTGAAGCTCCTCGCGGACAACGGCGTCATCAAGCTCAAGGACGGCGTCGGCTTCGAGGCCACCCCCAAGGACATCGCGTCCAACCCGAAGGGCCTGAAGTTCAAGGAGCTGGAGGCCGCGGCCCTGCCGCGCACCATCAAGGACGTCGACGCCGCGGTGATCAACGGCAACTACGCCCTGGAGGCCGACCTCAGCCCCGCCAAGGACGCCCTCGTCGCCGAGAAGGCCAAGGGCAACCCCTACGGCAACTTCCTCGCCGTGAAGAAGGGCAACGAGAACGACCCGCGCGTGAAGAAGCTCGCCAAGCTCCTCACCTCGCCCGAGGTCAAGAAGTTCATCGAGGACAAGTACGACGGCGCCGTCGTCGCGGCCTTCTGACATGCGGACGCCGGGCACAGCCGTGGCGGCCGGGGCCCTGGCCCTGGCGCTCGGCCTGACCGCCTGCGGCTCGGGTTCCGGCTCCGACGGCGACAAGCTCGTCGTCGGGGCCACCCCGACCCCGGCCGGTGAGGTCCTGGAGTACGTCCAGCAGCACCTGGCGAAGAAGGAGGGCCTCGACCTCCAGATCCGCGAGTTCACCGACTACGTCGCGCCGAACACCGCCCTCCAGGAGGGCTCCCTCGACGCCAACCTCTACCAGCACACCCCCTACTTGAAGGACTTCAACGCCTCCAAGAAGGCGGAGCTGGTGCCGGTGACCGAGGTCTACCTGCCGCCGATGGGCGTGTACGCCGACGGCGGCAAGGACCTCGACGACGTCACCCGGCTCCGCTCCGGAGCCGTCGTCGCCGTCCCGAACGACACCACCAACGAAGGCCGGGCCCTCCAGCTGCTCGCCTCCAAGGGCGTGATCGAGCTCAAGAAGGACGCGGGCGCGAACGCCACCCCCGAGGACATCGCGGCCAACCCGAAGAAGCTCACGATCAAACCGTTGGAGCCCGCGCAGCTGCCGCGCTCCCTGAAGGACGTCGACGCGGCCGTCATCAACAACAACTTCGCGCTCGACGCGGGCCTGAACCCCAAGAAGGACGCCGTCCTCCTGGAGTCGGTGAAGGACAACCCGTACAACAACGTCCTCGCCGTGAAGAAGGGCCACGAGGACGACCCGAAGGTCAGGAAGCTCGCCAAGCTCCTGAAGTCGCCCGAGGTGAAGAAGTTCATCGAGGACACGTACAAGGGGTCGGTGCTGCCCGTCACGACGGGCTGACACGCGTCGGCACCGGCGCCGCACCCACGGGGTCCGCTTCGCGACGCGGAGCGGACCCCGTGGTGCGACGAGGCGTCAGCATGCTGCATGCTGAACCCTTCAGCAGGTCTGAAGGTCCCCCAGGGCCACGAAGGTTCACGGAGCGACAGGCCCATGAAGGTTACGGAGCGGCGCATGACTACAGCCTCCAGGGGCTCCTCGGGGTTTCCCGACATCTCCATCAGCACGGAGCGCCTTGTGCTGCGCCCACTCGACGAGGCCGACGTCCCCGCGTACGCGGAGATGATGAACGACGAGCTCGTCACCGCCTGGACCGCCGCGCCCCAGCCGTACACCCAGGCGGACGCGCGCGCCTGGATCACCGAGCTCGCCCCCGCCGAGCGGGCCGCGGGGCACGGCGTCTCCCTCGCCGTCACCGAGTTCCTCACCCAGCGCCTGGTGGGCACCGTCCAGCTGCGCCGCACGGACTGGCGGGTGCGCTCCACCGAGCTCAACTACGTGACCGCGCCCTGGGCCCGCGGCGAGGGCTACGCGTCCGAGGCCGCGCTCGCCACCGCCCAGTGGCTCTTCCACGACCAGAAGTTCGAGCGCATCGAGCTGCGCACCGCCGCCGACAACACCGCCGCGCAGCAGGTCGCGCAGAAGATCGGCTGCATCAGCGAGGGCGTCCTGCGCGGCGCCTGGATAGCGCGGGTCAGAAACGGCGGCGACCCCCTCGGCGGCTGGATCGACCTGCGCACCGACCTCATCGTGTGGAGCCTCCTGCCGGAGGACCTCGAAGGGGTCTCGGAACACCTCACGGCGTTCTCCGACTGGAACTAGCGCCTCGGGCGGCGTGGGCGGATCCCTCGGCCCGAGGCCTCGTCCTCAATCGCCGGACGGGCTCGATCTCGCCGCGGCGCCGTCGTCGGCCGTCCGTGGTCTCCGGCTCCGCGCCTGTGGCCGGGTGTCGCCGGGTACGCTCCGGAACGGCCGGGTTCCGCGGCAGCAGGTACGCTCCCACCGGGCCGCACCCATCGGCCTCCCATCCGACGACCCGCGATCCCAGGAGACAGACGACGATGGCCGACCGGGTCACGGTGATCGGCTGGGACGGCTCGCCGCTGACCACCGCGGCACGCTCCGCCCTTGGCGCCGCGACACTCGTGGCGGGCGCCGCCCACCACCTCGCACTCCCCGAGGTCCCCCCGACCGCCGAGCGCATCCGCCTCGGCAGCGTCGGCCTGGCCGCCCGCCGCATCGCCGCCCACCGCGGCACGGCGGTCGTCCTCGCGGACGGCGACCCCGGCTTCTTCGGCGTCGTCCGCACCCTGCGCGCCCCGGAGTTCGGCCTCGAGGTCGAGGTCGTCCCCGCCGTCTCCGCCGTCGCCCAGGCCTTCGCCCGCGCGGGCATGCCCTGGGACGACGCCCAGGTCGTGGTCGCCCACCGGCGCACGCTGCGCCGCGCCGTGAACGTCTGCCGCGCGCACCGCAAGGTCGCCGTACTCACCTCGCCCGGCGCCGGGCCCGCGGAGCTCGGGCTGCTCCTCGACGGCGTCCACCGCACCTTCGTCGTCTGCGAGGAGCTCGGCACCGCGCGGGAGCGGGTCTCCGTCGTCACCTCCGACAAGGCGGCCGACCACACCTGGCGCGACCCCAACGTCGTCATCGTCATGGGCGGCCACGTCGCCCCCGACAGCGGCTGGATCGCGGGCCGCGACCCCGGTACGGACCCGCGCGGCTGGGCCCTGCCCGCCGCCGCGTACGGCGGTGAGCACGAGCTCGGCGAGGGCGAGACCGACCGCATCCGCGCCGCCCAACTCGCCCGCCTCGGCCCCCGCGTGGGCGACCTGGTCTGGGACATCGGCTGCGGCAACGGCGCGTTCGCCGCGGAGGCCGCGCGGTTCGGCGCCGCCGTCATCGCGGTGGACCGCGACCCGGACGCCTGCGCCCGGACCACGGCCGTCGCGCGCCGCTTCGGCGTGCCCGCCCACGTCGTGCACGGCACCGCGCCGCACGTCCTCGAAAGCCTCCCCGAGCCCGACGTCGTACGCGTCGGGGGCGGGGGCGCGGCGGTGGTGTCCGCCGCCGCCGACCGGCGCCCGGAGCGCATCGTCACCCACGCCCCCACCCGCGACGCCGCCGAACTCCTCGGCCGGAACCTGTCGGAGCACGGATACGCCGTCGAGTGCGCCCTCCTGCAGTCCGTCGAACTGGACACCCGCGCCTGGACGGAGCGGAAGCGGAGCGTCGTCTTCCTGCTCTCCGGGCTGCTCCTCGACCGCACCGCGTGACCCTGGCGGCCCTCCAACCGCGCCGTGCGCGGTAGGCTGGCCGATCGTTGTACCGCACCCGGGTCTCCGGCGATTCCTTGCTCAATGTCCGGAAAGCTCGCCCGTTTTGGGGGGTGCGTGTGGTACGGCGGGACCGCTGGACGCGCGACGTGGCGCAGTCCACAGCGGACCGTGGCCGATCACGCTGCCGCGGTGGCGGAGCAACCGCGACAATGCCTTGTGGTCCGAACGCGGCGCGTTGCCGCGCGGCTCGCGAGCTCGTTGTGGATGACGGGCGGTCACAGAAGGACTAACCGATGGGCGAGGGGTACGCATGACCGACACCGGCCAGGTCCCGGGCGAGGGGCTGCCGGAGAGCGCAGGCATGGTGGAGCAGTCGGGCGTCCCCGCGCCGGGCCCCTACACCTTCCTCGATCCCTCCGAGCATCCCGCCGAGGACGACGACCTGCTGCTGATGCCGGGTGCCCAGGGCGCGTGGAGCGAGGCGCAGGCCGCGCAGCAGCTGCAGACCGGACCGCAGGCCGCCCCGGCGGCGCCCGTGCGGACGGTGGGACCCCAGGGCGTGCCGCAGGGAGTGCCGCAGGGCGGCGCGCCGGGCGTGCCCGCCCAGCCGGGCGCGGTGTCGGCGCAGTTCGCGCAGGCGCAGGGCGCCCCCGCGGCGTACGGCCAGGCCCCGGCGGAGCAGGTACCGGCAGCTCAGGCCCAGGCCGACCAGGCGCAGCCCGTCGCGGCCCCGGCCCCCTTCGCCCAGGAGCAGGCCGCGCACCAGCCCGGACCGCACGAGACGGCGGGCCGTGACAGCGGCTCCGTCGACCTGACCGGCGTCCCGCTGCCCTCGGGCCCCGCGCACACCCCGGCCTCGCACCACGGGACCTCCCGCCGCCCGCTGCACCGTGGCCCGGCCGCGCCCGCCGTCCCCGACGGCGCCGCGCGGCCCGTGCTCTCGCTCGCCGACCGGGGCCCGGCGGGCAGCGCCCCGAACGCCGTGCCGGTACGTCGGCCGGGCCCGCCCACCAGCGGTCCCGAGTACCTGGACGTGCCGCGCGAGGACACCGGCGCCCTGCCCGGCCCGCAGCTCGGCGAGATCCCGCCGCAGGGCGCGATGCCCTGGGGCGCGGAGCCCCAGCAGGCGCCGGTCGTACCGCAGCAGAACCCCCAGCAGAACCCTCAGGGGACGCCTGCAGAAACGGTCGTCCCAGACGTCGCCGAAGCCCCGGGGACCCCCGGTGACCCGGCCGTCCCCGCCGCCCCACCGGTCTCGGCAGGCCCGATGGCCCCGGCAGCCCCGGCGCCCCTGGTAGTCATGGACGCCTCGGAGGCTTTGGACGTCACTGACACCCCGAGCGCCCCGAGTGCCACGGACGCCCCGAACACCTCGGAGGCCCCAGACACCGCAGACGCCTCGCACGCCACGGAAACGGCCGCCGCCAGCGTCACGGACGCCTCAAGCGCATCCGTGGTGGAAGCCTCCGACGGCACGGACGCCGTCGTCGTCACAGAAGCCACCCCCGCAACAGAAGCCACCCCCGCACCGGAGAGCGCGTCCGTCGCGGGCCAGCCGCCCGCCGAGAACGCCGTCCCGGAGCCGGTCGAGGCATCGGGTGCGGCCGGTGACGTGGTGGCGCCCGAGGGCGCGCAGGAGATGCCGTCGGCGCACGTCGTGGGCCCCGCGCAGGCGGAAGGCGCCGAAACCGCCGCTCTCGCCTCCGATGCCCCGGACGCTCCCGGCTTCGCGGACGCAGCCGTTCCGCACGCCCCCGGTGCGGACGCGCCGGCGCATTCCGCCGTCCCTGAGCCCACCGTGCCGGAATCCGGCCAGGACGCCACGGACGGCCCGGCCGAGGCCCCCGTGCCCGCCGCGACCCCGGCGGGCACGGACGGCGTCGAGGGCCCGACCGCCGAGGGCGTGCCCGACGCCTCCGAAGCCGTCACCGTCCGGGTCGCGCCGGGCGCCCCGGTGCCGCACGCGCTGCCCGTCGTCGACGACCAAGGCGTCCCGGTGCCGTTCGCCGACGCGGCGTCCCCGGGCCCGTCGGCCGCGCAGCCCGAGGTCGCCGCCGTCACCCCGCAGGCTCCCGACGCCGCGCAGCCGTGGCCCGAGGCGGGCGCGCAGCTGCCCCCGGCCACCCCCGGCCAGGACGCCCAAGTGCCGCCTCCGCTGGGGCAGTTCGTCCCGGTCGAGGGCTCGGTGCCGACCACTCCGCACCTGGCGCCGACGCCCCCGCGACCGCTCGCCGTGCCTCCGGAGTACTTCGCTCCGCAGCAGCCCGACGGGACGGCCCCGCAGGAGCCGCCCGCCGCGCCCCAGGGGCCCGTCCCGGACGCCACCGCGTCCCCCGTACCCGTACCGGCGGCCCAACTGCCGGACGCCGAGGAGGCCGTGCCGCAGGAGTGGCCCACCCCCGAGGCCGCCGCTCCCGAGGCCCTCCCCGTCACCGGGGCGCACGCCGAGCCCGGGGAGCAGCCCGTACCCACCGTGCCCGCACCCCGCGACGGCGACCGGCCCACCGCCGCTCCCGCCGCCACCGCGGCACCCGCACCCGTCGCCGTGGCGGACGGCCAGCTGCCGCCCGCCCAGGAGACGACCGACCCCGACGAGCCGATGCACGCACCTCACCCGGCCGACCCGACCGCCCCCGCCGCCCCGGCCGACGAGGCCCCGGCACCCGACCTCGCCGCCCCCGAGGAAGCCACCGGTCACCCCGAGCCCCTGCCGGAGGGCCCCGAAGGCCCCGAGGACCTCGCCGCACCGGCGGTCCAGGACGAGTCCGACCTCGCCGAGCCCCTCCCGGCCGACTCCGCGGTGCCGGTCGAGCCCGCGACCCCGCTCGACCCGCCCGCCCCGGGCTACGCCGACGCCGAGCGCGAGGCCGTCCTGCGCGTGATGCGCGAGCGCCGCGACATCCGCAACGGCTTCCGCGGCGACCCCATCCCGCACGAGGTGCTGCTCCGCGTCCTGGAGGCGGCCCACACCGCGCCCTCCGTGGGCCACTCCCAGCCCTGGGACTTCGTGGTCATCCGCTCCGCCGAGACCCGCAGGACCATGCACGAACTGGCCCAGCGCCAGCGCGAGGCCTACGCGAAGTCGCTGCCCAAGGGCCGGGCCAAGCAGTTCAAGGAACTGAAGATCGAGGCCATCCTCGACACCCCGGTGAACATCGTCGTCACCGCCGACCCCACCCGCGGCGGCCGCCACACCCTGGGCCGCCACACCCAGCCGCAGATGGCCCCGTACTCCTCCGCGCTCGCGGTGGAGAACCTGTGGCTCGCGGCCCGCGCCGAGGGCCTCGGCGTCGGCTGGGTCAGCTTCTTCGACGAGCGCGAGATGGTCCGCACCCTGGGCCTGCCGGAGCACCTGGAGGTCGTGGCGTACCTCTGCGTCGGCTATGTGGACGAGTTCCCCGAGGAGCCCGAGCTGATGCAGGCGGGCTGGTCGAAGCGCCGCCCGCTGTCGTGGGTCGTCCACGAGGAGACGTACGGCCGCCGCGCGCTGCCCGGCGAGGACCCGCACGACCTGCTCGCCGAGACCGTCGGCAACATCCGCCCGCTGGACGCCAAGGCGCTCGGCGAGGCCTGGGACCGACAGAAGCGCATGACCAAGCCCGCCGGGGCGCTCGGCATGCTCGAGATCATCTCCGCGCAGCTGTCCGGCCTGTCCCGGATGTGCCCGCCGCCGATCCCGGAGCCCGCCGCCGTCGCGATCTTCGCGGGCGACCACGGCGTGCACGCCCAGGGCGTCACGGCCTGGCCGCAGGAGGTGACCGGGCAGATGGTCGCCAACTTCCTGGGCGGCGGCGCCGTCTGCAACGCCTTCGCCACCCAGGTCGGCGCCGAGGTCTGCGTCATCGACGTCGGCGTGGCCAGCGAGCTCCCGGCGACGCCCGGCCTGCTGCCCCGCAAGATCAGGCCCGGCACGGCCGACATGACCACGGGTCCGGCCCTGACCCGCGACGAGGTCAAGGCCGCCGTCGAGGTCGGCATCGAGACGGCCCGCGACCTGGTCGCGGCGGGCAACAAGGCCCTCCTGACCGGCGAGATGGGCATCGCCAACACCACCGCGTCCGCGGCCCTGATCTCCGTCTACACGGACCTGGACCCCCTTGAGGTCACCGGCCGCGGCACCGGCATCAACGACGAGATGCACGCCCGCAAGGTCGAGGTCGTCCGCCGTGCCCTCGAACTGCACCGGCCGGACCCGGCCGACCCCATCGGCGTCCTCGCGGCCATCGGCGGCCTGGAGCACGCGGCCATGGTCGGCCTGCTCCTCGGCGGCGCCTCCCTGCGCACCCCGGTGATCCTGGACGGCGTCAGCGCGGGCGCGGCCGCCCTGGTGGCCCGGGCCATCGCGCCCGAGGTCCTCGCCGCCTGCGTCGCGGGCCACCGCAGCGCCGAGCCCGGCCACGTGGCCGCCCTGAACAAGCTCGGCCTGCGCCCCCTGGTGGACCTGGACCTCCGCCTGGGCGAGGGCACCGGCGCCCTCCTGGCCCTGCCGATCGTGCAGAGCGCGGCCCGGGCGATGCACGAGGTGGCCACGTTCGACTCGGCGGGCGTGACGGAGAAGTAGCGCGGCACCGGGCGGGGCGGGCGACGGGGAGGCCCCGGCGTCCGCCCCGCCCCTGCCCCGCCCCCGCCGTACGCTGAAGCCACCTCTAAAATCCGCACGTCAGGGCCGCTCCAGAGCAGTAGCGCCCACCCTCCTGCCCCGACGAGGAGCCGCACCGCCATGGCCGTACACCCCGCCTACCCCGTAGGCCTCCGCCTCACCGGCCGCCGCGTCGTGGTCCTCGGCGCCGGGCAGGTGGCCCAGCGCCGCCTCCCCGCCCTCATCGCGGCGGGCGCGGACGTCCACCTCGTCTCGCCGTCCGCCACCCCGTCGGTGGAGGCGATGGCGACCTCGGGCGAGATCACCTGGCACCGGCGCAGGTACGAGGAGGGCGACCTCGCCGGCGCCTGGTACGCCCTGATCTCCACCAGCGACCCCGACGCCAACGCCCGGGCCTCGGCCGAGGGCGAGCGCGGCCGCGTCTGGTGCGTCCGCTCCGACGACGCCGACGAGGCCACCGCCTGGACCCCGGCCACCGGCCACAGCGCGGGCGTCACCGTCGCCGTCCTCACCACGGACGCCCAGGAGCGCGACCCCCGCCACACCGCCGCCATCCGCGACGCGGTGGTGGAGGGCCTGCGCGACGGCACCCTCGTGGCCCCGCACCACCGCGCCCGCGCCCGGGCCCTCGGCTCCGCGCCCACCGGCGGGACCCCGCCCACCGGCGCCGTCTCCCTCGTCGGCGGCGGCCCCGGCGACCCGGACCTGATCACGGTCCGCGGCCGCAGGCTCCTGGCCGAGGCGGACGTGGTCATCGCCGACCGGCTCGGCCCGCGCGACCTGCTCGCCGAGCTGCCCCCGCACGTCGAGGTGATCGACGCGGCGAAGATCCCGTACGGCCGCTTCATGGCCCAGGAGGCCATCAACAACGCCCTGATCGAGCACGCCAAGCAGGGCAAGACGGTGGTCCGCCTCAAGGGCGGCGACCCCTACGTCTTCGGCCGCGGCATGGAGGAGCTCCAGGCCCTGGCCGAGGCGGGCATCCCCTGCACGGTGGTCCCCGGCATCTCCAGCTCGATCTCGGTGCCGAGCGCCGCGGGCATCCCGGTCACGCACCGGGGTGTGGCCCATGAGTTCACCGTGGTCAGCGGGCACGTGGCCCCCGACGACGAGCGCTCCCTCGTCGACTGGCCCGCCCTGGCCAAGCTGCGCGGCACCCTCGTCATCCTCATGGGCGTCGACAAGATCGGCAAGATCGCCGAGGCGCTGACCGCCCACGGCAAGCCCGCCGACACCCCCGTCGCCCTCATCCAGGAGGGCACGACGGCCGCCCAGCGCCGCGTCGACGCCACCCTGGCGACGGTCGCCGACGCGGTCCGCACCCACGAGGTCAAGCCTCCGGCGGTCATCGTCGTCGGCGACGTGGTGGCCGTGGCCGCCACCGGAGCGCGCCCCGAGACCCCCCACCACGAGCCCCGGAACCCGCAACCGTAACCGTCGGTAACGGAACACTCCCGCAGCCGTTGGCACCACATCCTGGACAAGGCAGTATCACCCTGTGGCCGATCTCAGCAGCATCGAAACCATCGAGGACCCGGACGACCCGCGCCTGCGCGACTACACCGGCCTGACCGACGTCGAGCTGCGCCGCAGGCGCGAGCCCGCCGAGGGCCTGTTCATCGCCGAGGGCGAGAAGGTGATCCGGCGCGCCAAGCTCGCGGGCTACGAGATGCGGTCGATGCTGCTCTCCGCCAAGTGGGTCGACGTCATGCGCGACGTCATCGACGAGGTGCCCGCCCCGGTGTACGCGGTCAGCCCCGAGCTCGCCGAGCGGGTCACCGGCTACCACGTGCACCGCGGCGCCCTCGCCTCCATGCAGCGCAAGCCGCTGCCCACGGCCGACGAACTCCTGCGGACCCACCGCCGCGTGGTCGTGATGGAGGCCGTGAACGACCACACGAACATCGGCGCGATCTTTCGATCGGCCGCGGCCCTCGGCATGGACGCCGTCCTGCTCTCCCCGGACTGCGCCGACCCCCTCTACCGCCGTTCCGTGAAGGTCTCCATGGGCGCGGTCTTCTCCGTGCCGTACGCCCGTCTGGACTCCTGGCCCAAGGGCCTGGAAGGGGTGCGCGCGGCGGGTTACGACCTGCTCGCCCTGACCCCCGACGAGAAGGCCAAGACCCTCGACGAGGTCGCCCCCCACCGCATGGAGCGCGTCGCGCTGATGCTCGGAGCGGAGGGCGAGGGCCTGTCCCGCCAGGCCCTGGTCGCCGCCGACGAATGGGTGCGCATCCCAATGGCGCACGGCGTGGACTCCCTGAACGTGGGCGCGGCGGCCGCGGTGGCCTTCTACGCCGTGGCGACGGGCCGCCCCACGTCCTGAACCGTCAGCGAGCCGGACGCGCGGCGGCGGTCACGAACCGCTGTCCTGCGTCGGTCGTACGTCGCTGACGCCCTGCTCCTGGCGGACGTCGCCGAGCCCGCGCGCGGGCCCCTGGCACCCCTGCGCGGCCGCGATCCCCAGGGCCACGAGCAGCGTCACCACCACGAACACGAAGAGCCGCTGCCGCAGCAGCCGGGGGTTGGCGGGCCGCAGCCGCGTGCCGGTGGTGCGCGGCCCCTGCCGCCCGGTGCCGCTGCGCGGTCCCTGCCTGCTGCCGGTGGAGCCCCGGGTGCCGCGCGGCGCCGACGGCCGCGAGCCGCCGGTCCGCGAACCACCGGTCTTCGAGCCGCCCGTACGCGGATCACCGTCGCGGAAGCCCCCCGTCCGGGACGGGCCGGTGCGCGGCGGGGGAGTGCCCGGCGCCGCGCGGCGCTGCGTGCGCTGATCGGCGTACTCGGCGGCGAGGCGGCCCGTCGGCCGCTCGTGCTGCTCCTGGCGCGGCGCGGGCGGCCGCACGTCGCTGAGGCCCTGCGCCTCGCGGGCCGCGATCTCCTTGAGCCGCAGCGACAGTTGGAGCGTGCTGGGACGTTCCTCCGGGTCCTTGGCGAGACAGGCCCTGAGCAGCGGCGCGAGCGCGTCCGGCACCTCGCGCAGCTGGGCCTCCTCGTGGACGACCCGGTAGAGCATGACCTCGGAACTGCCGTGCCCGAAGGGCGAGTCCGCCATCGACGCGTACGCGAGGGTCGCCCCGAGCGCGAAGACGTCCGTGGCGGGCGTGACCGCGGCGCCGCGCACCTGCTCGGGCGCCAGGAAGCCGGGCGAGCCGACGGCCGTGCCGACGTGCGTCAGGGTCGAGGCGCCGGTGGCCCAGGCGATCCCGAAGTCGATGATCCGCGGCCCCTTCGGGGACAGCAGGATGTTCGACGGCTTGAGGTCGCGGTGCACCACACCGGCCTCGTGCACGGCGACGAGCCCCTCGGAGAGCGCGGAGCCGACGACGGCGACCTCGGCGGCGGACAGCGGCCCTTCGGCGGCGACCTTGTCGTGCAGCGAGGGACCGGGCACGTACTGCGTGGCGAACCAGGGCCGGTCGGCTTCCAGATCGGCGGCGACGAGCCGGGCGGTGCAGCCGCCGCGGATGCGCCGGGCGGCCGAGACCTCCCGCGCGAAGCGCGAACGGAACTCCTGGTCCTCGGCCAGATCGGGCCGGATCACCTTCAGCGCCACACGCTGCCCGCGACGGTCGGAGCCCAGATAGACGACACCCATCCCGCCGGCGCCCAGCCGCCTGTGCAGCCTGAACGAGCCGACGACACGCGGGTCCTCGCGCCTCAGGCGCATCATCGCCATGTTCATCCCCGCTGCCCGGTCCGTCTGACGAGCCACAGCTTACGTTTCCGCGGCCCGGGCCGTGCAGAGGCCGCGCCCTCACGGGCCGATCGATTGTCAGTGCCCGGTGCGAAACTTGAAAAGTGGTCAGGTGGCGCGCGCCCAGGGCTCATCGCCGTCACCCGCACCCCCAACCACCCACCGTCGAAGGGGGATTGATCCCGTGAAGGGTGATCGCGTGGAGATAGTCGTGGACGCCGGGGACACGACGCGTACGTACGAAGTGGTGGCGAGCAGGGCGGGCCGCCGTGTGGAGACCGCCGTGCGCAGGGGAGTGGTCGAAGTGAGCGAAGTCACCCGCAGCGGCTCCGTCGTGCGCACCGCGCGGTTCATGGCGACCCGCGTCCTGGCCCTGGTCGAGCAGCCCGTCCCGAGAGAGGACAGCTCCGAGCGAATCGGGCGTCCCCTCAGGGAAGACCCTGAGTCCTAGGAAGGACCTAGGTCTCCATCTCCACCCACGGGAGTACTTGTGTGACGAGCGGTCATCCTCCGGGAGGCCCGCCAATCGGTACGAGGGCATGACGTGCGCCGCGCCCCACACGCCTAAATTTGAGGTCAAGCGGCGGGTGCAGCACTCGTCCCCCGAGGTCAGACACCCGCCGCTGCCTTGAACCTCCATGCACAACCCTCCATGCACAACAACAAAGTCAGGAAGGGAGAGCGGCCATGGCGGACACCGCGCCGCGGACCATGATCCGCACACGGGGACGCAGGCTCTCCACCCTGGGCGTCCGGCCTTCCGGAACGCGCCACCCGCTGGTGGCCACGCTCATGGTCCTCCCCCTGGCAGCGCTGCTGATCGTCGCCTTCGGCGGCTGGGACGCAGTGCTCACACAAGCGTCGTCCGTGGGCGAGATGCTGGGGCGCTGAGCGGCGCCCCAGGCCCGGAAGAGCGGTCCGGGCGGGGACATCCGGCCATGAAACCCCGTGGGGACGGGGGTGCGGCGGACGGCACGCAGCCCGCGCAGCTGGGGAGCTGCGCGGGCTGTTCTTTTCACCCCAACCTGTTCACCATGGCCCTGCGGCCCTGCGGCCCTGCGGCCCTGCGGCCCTGCGGCCCTGCGGCCCTGCGGCCTGCCCTCTGGTCCGTTCTCCCTGACCTGTTCGCCATGGCCCTGCGGCATGCTGCCTGGTCCGTTCTCCCTGACCTGTTCACCATGGCCCTGCCGCCTGCCGCCTGCCGCCTGCCGCCTGCCGCCTGCCGCCTGCCGCCTGCCGCCTGCCGCCTGCCGCCTGCCGCCTGCCGCCTGCCGCCTGGTCCGTTCTCCCTGACCTGTTCACGATGGCCCTACTGCCTACTGCCTACTGCCTGGTCGGTTCTCCCTGACCTGTTCGCCATGGCCCTGCGGCATGCTGCCTGGTCCGTTCTCCCCGGCCTGTTCGCCATGGTCCTGCTGCTTGCTCTCCCCGTTGCCTGCTCCGTCTTCCACGGCCTGTTCACCACGGCTTCCCTCCCTGCCCTGCTCTCCCCAACCTTTCTCCTCGGTCTGCTCGCCGCGGCCCTGCTCGCCCCCCCACGGGCGCCTTGGTCGCCCAGCGCACGCGGTGCCCGTCCGCCCGGCGCGTGAGGCCTTCCCTCCCCGCCGTACGAGCCGCAGGGCGGGCCCAGCGGGCGGTAGTCCCTTGGCCACGGCAAGAGGGCGGGGCGGGACCGGGGCGCCCCCGCGGAGGCCCGACCCCGTACGCTCACGGCACACCCGTACCCTTCCAGGACCTCCGTGACCCTCCTCCCCGCCCTGGCAGGCCACGCCGAGCGACGGGCCCACGCCCCCGCTCCCGCCCGGCACGCCTGCCCCTGCGCCCCGCCCGCCGCCGTCCTGGCCGACCGGCCCGACGCCACCGTCGTCCGGCACGGCGACATCGTGGCCAAGGCCCACGCCCCCGGCACCCCCGAGCGCCCCTTGGCCGCCCGCCTGGCCGCCGCGGCCCACCCCGCCCTCGCGGATACCCTGCTCGCTCCGCTGGACCCGCGCCCCGCGCTCGTGCAGGGCCGCCTGGTCACGCTCTGGCCGCACGGCACGCCCGTGGACCGGGACGACCCGGACGCCGCCCCCTGGGAGGCGGTCGCCGCCCTCCTGGCCCGGCTGCACCGCAGCCCGCCCGCCCGGCTGCCGTCCGGCCTGCCGCGCATGCGGGGCCCGGAGAAGGCGGCCCGGGCCGTCGCCCGCCTGCGCGCGGCCACCGCACGGGCCCCGCACCCCGACGCCCCCGCCGTCGAGGGCGCCTGGGCGGCCCTGCCCCCCTGGGCCCGGGCCGAGGCCCCGCCGCCGGGCCCGCCGTCGCTGTGCCACGGCGATCTGCACCTGGGCCAGCTCGTCCGCGCGCCCGACGGCCGCTGGCTGCTCATCGACATCGACGACCTGGGCCTCGGCGACCCCGCCTGGGACCTCGCGCGCCCGGCCGCCTGGTACGCCTGCGGCCTGCTCGGCGCGGGGGAGTGGACGAGGTTCCTGGAGGCCTACCGCGCGGCGGGCGGCCCGGCGGTCCCCACCGGCGGCGACCCGTGGCCCGTGCTCGACGTCCCGGCCCGCGCGCTGACCGTGCAGACGGCCGCGCTCGCGCTCACCAAGGCGCGGGCGGAGGGCCGTGACCTGGACGAGGTGGAGCGGGACGTCGTCGACGCCTGCCACCGGATGGCCGCCCTCCCTCCCGATCCGGGCCCGATCGGCCCGAAGTAGGGTGCAACGCACCGAAGCCGGGCAGACATCCGGCGAACCTGTCACGACCGGCTAGGAGTTGAGCCGCCCATGCACTGTCCCAAGTGCCACGCAGCGATGCACACGTACAACCGCAACGGCGTTCAGATCGAGCAGTGCAGCGGCTGCCGCGGGATATTCCTCGACTACGGCGAGCTGGAGGCCCTGACGCGCCTGGAGGGCCAGTGGAGCGGCCACCAGGCCCCGCCCGTGCCGCCCGGAGCGCCCCAGGGCTACCCGGCCGCGCCCGCCCCCGCCTGGGGCGCCCCGCACCACGGCGGCCACCACGAGCACCACGGCCACCACGGTCACAAGCGACACAAGAGCTTCGGCCACATGCTGTTCTCGTCCTGACCCCGCCTCTCGCCCGGCGCGGCCCCGCCGGGCGAGAGCACGGACGCCCGCGGCGCACGCACGACGAAACCCCCGGCCGAGGAACGGCCAGGGGCTTCGTGGAGGTGGTGCGCGATACTGGGATTGAACCAGTGACCTCTTCCGTGTCAGGGAAGCGCTCTCCCGCTGAGCTAATCGCGCGGGACCATCGGCGAGTGTATACCCGCAGGTGGTAGGTGCTGCGTGCGCGATACTGGGATTGAACCAGTGACCTCTTCCGTGTCAGGGAAGCGCTCTCCCGCTGAGCTAATCGCGCGGGGAAACCTCGGTGATCGAAGACCCGGGGGCCTCATGATCAGAGATTCCAGTGGACGATACTGGGATTGAACCAGTGACCTCTTCCGTGTCAGGGAAGCGCTCTCCCGCTGAGCTAATCGTCCTTGGAGGTGGAGACGGGATTTGAACCCGTGTAGACGGCTTTGCAGGCCGTTGCCTCGCCTCTCGGCCACTCCACCAGGAGTACGGGGTTTCGGGAAGATCCCCCGCGTTCCTGCGAGCGGACGACCAGGTTCGAACTGGCGACCTCAACCTTGGCAAGGTTGCGCTCTACCAACTGAGCTACGTCCGCTTGTCTTTCCCGGTCCGCTTGCGCGTCCCGGCGACGTGTTGAACTCTAGCGGATTCCCGGGCCAGTACAAAAACGCGTTTGCGCAGCGTGCTGCGCTGCCGCCCTGGTCACCCGCGTCCGGGGCGCCGCAAGGGTGCCGGTCATAGACTCGCAGCCGTGCACGACCTGTCTCCCCTGGCCCGCTTCGGCGGCCTTGTCGCGACCGATCTACGCGACGTGACCAGCGACCCTTCCGCCCTGGACAGCAGCGGCTTCTGGGCCGTCTGCGCGGACTTCGAGGGCCGTCTGGTGTGCGCCCGCTTCGGGCGGGTGCGCGAGGAGCCGGTGCCCGCCCCGGTGCCCGGCGCCTGGCGCGGCCCCGCCGCCGGTGACTGGACGTCCTCCCTCGACCGCGCCGCGTATACGGACGGCGTACGCCGGATCCGCGCGCACATCGCGGCCGGGGACGTCTACCAGGCGAACCTCTGCCGCGTCCTGTCCGCGCCCGTCCCGGACGACGCGGACATCGACGCGCTCACCGCCCTCCTCGCGCGCGGGAACCCCGCTCCGTACGCCGGAACGATGCGGCTGCCCGCGCACGGCGTGGAGGTCGCCACCGCCTCGCCCGAGCTGTTCCTGCGCCGGACGGGCGGTGCCGTCGAGTCGGGTCCGATCAAGGGCACCGGGCGGACCGAGGCGGACCTCCTGGACAAGGACTACGCCGAGAACGTGATGATCGTGGACCTCGTCCGCAACGACCTCGGACGGGTCTGCGGCACCGGCACCGTGACCGTGCCCGAGCTGTGTGTCGTCGAGAAGCACCCGGGCCTGGTCCACCTCGTCTCCACCGTCCGCGGCGAGCTGCGCCCCGGGGCGGGCTGGCCGGAGCTCCTGGACGCGGCCTTCCCGCCCGGCTCCGTCACCGGCGCCCCCAAGTCCAGCGCCCTGCGGATCATCGACGCCCTGGAGACGGCGCCCCGCGGCCCCTACTGCGGCGGCGTCGGCTGGGTCGACGCCGACCGGGGCACCGGCGAGCTCGCCGTCGGCATCCGCACCTTCTGGATCGACCGCGCCGACGGCGCCCTGCGCTTCGGCACGGGCGCCGGCATCACCTGGGGCTCTGACCCCGAGGGGGAGTGGCGCGAGACCGAGCTCAAGGCCGAGCGGCTGCTGGCGGTAGCGTCGGGAACGTACGAACCAACGGGAGGGACCCCTTCGTGAAGATATGGCTCAACGGCGGCCTGCACGACCTCGAAACCGCGCGCGTCTCCGTCCTCGACCACGGCCTGACCGTCGGCGACGGCGTCTTCGAGACGGTGAAGGCGGTCGCCGGACGGCCCTTCGCGCTCACCCGCCACCTCGACCGGCTCGCCCGCTCGGCGCGCGGCCTCGGCCTGCCCGAGCCCGACCTGGACGAGGTCCGCCGGGCCTGCGCCGCCGTCCTGGACGCCAACCCCATGGCCGTCGGCCGCCTGCGCATCACCTACACCGGCGGTCTCTCCCCGCTCGGCTCCGACCGCGGCGACCACGGCCCGACCCTCGTCGTCGCCCTCGGCGAGACCGCGCGCAGGCCCGACGCCACCGCCGTGATCACGGTCCCGTGGACCCGCAACGAACGCGGCGCCCTGACCGGCCTGAAGACCACCTCGTACGCGGAGAACGTGCTCGCGCTCGCCCGCGCCACCGAACAGGGCGCGACCGAGGCACTGTTCGCGAACACCGTGGGACGGCTGTGCGAGGGCACGGGATCGAACGTCTTCGTCGTCCTCGACGGCGAGATCCACACCCCGCCGGTGGCCTCCGGCTGCCTCGCGGGCATCACGCGCGCGCTGGCCGTCGAGTGGACCGGCGCGCACGAGACCGACCTGCCGTTCGACGTCCTGGACCGGGCCGAGGAGGTCTTCCTCACCTCCACGCTCCGCGACGTGCAGGCCGTCCACCGCGTCGACGGCCGTGACCTGCCCGGCGCCCCCGGCCCGGTGACCGCCAAGGCCATGCGGGTCTTCGACGAGCGCGCCGCCGACGACCTGGACCCGTAGGGGGACCGGCCCGGCCGACGTGAAAACCAGATGACGCGGGGGCGCGGGATGGGTACAACTCCCGTGATGACCACGACTCTGCGGCCGGCCGGGCCGCTCCAGCAGCGCACTGACGGCACGAAGTCACGCACGTACGACGTGTGCGTGAACAGCCGCCCCGTCGGCCGGATCCAGCTGGCCACGCACCCCCTCTTCGGCCCGCGCGTCGCCGAGATCGTGGATCTGCGGATCGACGAGCGGGACCGCCGCCGCGGCCGCGGCACGGTGGCGGCCCTCGCGGCCGAGGAGGTGGCGCGCGGCTGGGGCTGCGCCCGCATCGAGCTCAAGGTGCGCGCGGACGCCCCGGGCGCACTGGAGCTCGCCACCGCGCTCGGCTACGTGGAGCGCAACCGCAACATGTCCAAGCCGCTGCCCCCGACGCCACCCGCCCTGCCCGACGGGGTGCGGGCCAGGCCCATGACGGACGCGGAGTTCCAGGACTGGACGGCGCACGCCACGGAGGCCTACGCGCGCGACTGGATCGAGCGCGGCGTCCCCGAGGCCGAGGCCCGCGACAAGGTGGCGCGGGACCAGGCGCGCCTCCTGCCCGACGGCCTGGCCACGCCCGGCGCCCGCCTGAGCGTCCTGACCGAGGCGGACACGGCGGTGGGCGTGCTGTGGATCGCCGACCGCGACGACGCGACCTTCGTGTACGACGTCGAGGTCCGCGAGGAGCACCGCGGCCGCGGCCACGGCCGGTCGCTCATGCTCCTCGCCGAAGGCCAGTGCCTGGAGGCGGGCAGGACCCGCATCGGCCTGAACGTGTTCGCGGGCAACACCCCGGCACTGCGCCTGTACGAGTCGCTCGGCTATGAACCGGACGCGTACTTCGTGTACAAGCCGCTGCTCTGACCCCTGCGAGAGGGCGGTCCGGCCGTCGTGCCCGCCCGGGGGCCTGCCTGTCAGCCCTGGGCGAGCAGCCGGTCGGTGATCTCCTCGACGCGCTCGCGCAGGCCGTCCTGGCTCTTGCCGCCGTCCAGGCGCTCACCGCCCACCACGTACGTCGGCGTCCCGGTGACTCCGATGGCCTTGCCCTCGGCCTGGTCGGCGTCGACGATCAGGATGTGCCGCCCGTCCACCAGGGCGGTGTCGAACTCCTCCGCGTCCAGGCCGAGTTCCCGCGCCACCTCCACCAGGAGGGGCTCTCCCTTACGGTCCAGGTCCTCGACCCGGGCCAGGACCGCCTCGACGTACTCCCAGCCCTTGCCCTGCTCCACGGCCTCCTCGGCGGCCTGCGCGGCGGCGAAGGAGTGCCGGTGCTTCTCCAGCGGGAAGTGGCGCAGCCGCAGCTCGGCGCGGTCGCCGTAGCGCTCCCGCAGGGCACGCACGTCGTCCAGGGCGGTGCGGCAGTCGGGGCACTGCAGCTCGCACCAGACCTCGATGACGACGGGGCTGGCGGGGCTGGTGGGGGAAGAGTCACTCATGCGCACAGTCTCCCAGGCGACCGCCCGCCGACCGGCACCTGGGGAGGAGGGCCGACCCGGATATCTCCCTGATGTCCTCGTACGACATGGCTACGAGCCCCCGGCCAGGTGCAGGATGGAAGGGACAAGCGTGACCACACCGTGCCCGCGCGACCGCACCACACCCGCACGCCTGGAGGACCGGGATGATTGCCGAGACCATCTGCTCCGCCGTAGCCGCGGCCGGCCTCGGCATAGCCGCCGTCACCGCGTACCGCAAGCGCTTCCTCGCCGCGGCCCGCCTCGCCGCCTATGCCCTCGTCCCGCTCGGCCTGGTCATGACGGGCGCCGTCGAATGGGCGGCCGAGACCGCCTTCAGCCCGGTCGCCTGGGCGGGCTTCGGCGTCCTCGGCACGGCCTGGCTGCTGTTCATGGGCACGCGCTCGGCGGAGCGCCGCTCCGGAGGCACCCGCAAGGAGCGCAAGGCGGCGGCCAAGGCGGCCCAGCGCGACGCGGTCGCCCCCGCGGCCTCCGCCCCCTCCCTCGGCGCGGGCGCGAGGCCCGCGGCCAAGCCGAAGAAGGCGGCGGCCCCCGCGGAGGACTTCAGCGACATCGAGGCCATCCTCAAGAAGCACGGCATATGAGCCGAAGCCACCCGGCACCCGGCGGCTGAGCCGGACGGCTCGCGCGCCGGGCGTCACCCGGAGGGGTCGCCGGTTCGAGCGTATCCACGGACACCGCTCGCAGGTGCGGCGCGCCGGGCCCACCAAGGTCACGGAATGCGGCGAACTGCCGCTGTGATCGTGCGTGTTGGTCAGCGCGGGTGTGCGCGCTGCGCCATCATCACGGCGAGATGCTGGACACCACCACACAGAGCGAACCCGCCCCGCCCGACGGGCACGGAACCGCCGACGAGCCGCGAGGCTGCCTCTTCGCCCTCTCCCAGCCCCCGCTGATGATCTTCCTGGCGGTGATCGGCTGCCTCCTGCTCATGGCCTCACTGCACGACCTGTTCCTGCTGTAGTTCCCGTCCCACAGGCTCCTGCTCCAGGTGTTCGCGCGCCACCTCGTCCTGCGCGCCCCGCTCCTGGCCCGCCGCCTCCCGGCGCCGGGCCCGGTAGGCGGCGACGTGCAGACGGTTGCCGCAGGTGCGGCTGTCGCAGTAGCGGCGCGAGCGGTTGCGGGACAGGTCGATGAAGGCGCGGCGGCAGTCCGGTGCCTCGCAGCGCCGCAGCCGCTCCTGCTCGCCCGCGACGACGAAGAAGGCGAGGGCCATCCCGCAGTCCGCCGCCAGGTGGTCGGCGACCGAGGCGCCCGGGGCGAAGTAGTGCACGTGCCAGTCGTAGCCGTCGTGATCGGTCAGCCGCGGCGTCGTGCCCGCGGCGGCCACCAGGTCGTTCAGGAGGGACGCCGTGAGGTGCGCCTCGGCGGCCGCGAAGACCTCGGCGAAGCGGCTGCGGACGCGGTGCACGGCCGCCAGGTCCCGCTCCGTGAGCGTCCCGACGTCACTGATGGAGTGGTCGCGTACGAACGCGCGCAGGGCCGCGACGTCCGCCAGGCCCTCGGCGTTGCCACCGCCCTCGTCGTCCGGGTCGTCCGGCGCGGAGTTCACCAGATCGACCACGGCGTCGAGCGCGCACCTGGTGTCATGGGTGATCAGCACGATTCGCTCCCTGGCCTGATGAGGGTCGGGCGGGCGCCCGCCTGATGCTGGCCGATGCTAGCGGCTCACGCCCTACGCGCCACGGCGCCGGAGCCGCGGAGTACCGCGGCACCGGCGCCGGTGTCTGCTGTGCCTGCTATGTCGTTGTCGTACCCACGCCGTCTCCCCGAGTCGGACGGCGCTGGGCGGCTCCCGGACGGGCCGGACTAGCTTTCGGCCAAAATGTGCGAGAGCTCCGTGTCGAGATCGAAGTGACGGTGTTCGGTGCCGGGCGGCACGGCCGCGTCGGTCCGCTTCAGGAACGATTCCAGGGCCCGCGCCGGGGCTTCGAGCAGGGCCTCACCCTCGGGGGAGCTCAGGGCGATGCAGACGACGCCCTGACCGTGGCTGCGGGACGGCCAGACTCGGACGTCGCCGGTGCCGGTGGGCCGGTGCAGGCCCTCGGCGAGGAGGTCGCGGGCGAACACCCACTCGACGGTCTCCTCGGCTCCGGTGTGGAAGGTGGCGTGCACGGCATAGGGATCGGCCGTGTCATACCGCAGTCCCGCGGGTACAGGCAGTGAGGACTCGCTCGACACAACGAGGCGCAGGTGCAGCTCGCAGCTGACCGTGGTGTTCATAAGCGCCAAGGCCTTTCGCTCAGTGTGCGCTCGGGGATTCGCACGTCGGCGAAATCGACATGCCACCTACGGTGCCGTTGTAAACCCCTCTGAGAGTTTTGGGTGTCTTTAGGTGGCTCGTATGGCGGACTGTCCGATTGGTTCGTACGGCCATTCCGGTGACGGGTTTCCGTCCGGTAGGGTTTGGCGGCATGAATACGGGGAGTAACGAGCCGCCGGTGGCCCAGGCGACCGAGGGCGCGGCGGGCACGGCCAAGCCCGAGAAGCCCTTCGGGTCGCGGGCGCCCGAGTTCGTCAAGGCGCGCCGCGCACTGCACCTGAGCTGGCAGGTCGGCGTCTTCATCGTCGGGCTCGCGGTCGTGGTCGTGGGCATCATCATGCTGCCGCTGCCAGGACCCGGCTGGGTGGTGATCTTCTGCGGCATGGCGATCTGGGCGACCGAGTTCGTCTGGGCGCAGCTGGTGCTCCGCTGGACGAAACGGAAGGTCACCGAGGCGGCACAGCGCGCACTCGACCCCAAGGTGCGCCGCCGCAACATCATCCTCACGGTGATCGGCCTGGTGATCGTCGGAGCCCTCGCCGGGGTCTACCTCTGGAAGTACGGCCTCGAGATGCCCTGGAAGATCAACGATCAGTGAGCAGCACCCCGGCGGGCTCCGCGAGCCCGCCGGGGACGTGCCCGGTCAGGTGGTCACAAGCACCCTCTGACATGGGGTAATGTTCTCTCTGCGCCCGGGCGATTAGCTCAGTGGGAGAGCGCTTCGTTCACACCGAAGAGGTCACTGGTTCGAACCCAGTATCGCCCACCCGGGATTGTGGCCCGGAGGCTGGAAACAGCCTCCGGGCCACTGTCGTATTTGACGCCCTTTCATGGAATTCGCGGACCGCCCCGAACCGTCCGGAATAACTGCTTCCTATTTCTTCGAGTTGACGCCTCGTCGGAAACCGGCGCACGGATCGCGGCCCCGGCGGCAGACTTGAAGCCATGGACTGGTGCCATTACCGCTTCCGCAGCCTATGGAATCTGCGCGCCGAGCCCGCCGTCGTCTACGCCGCGCTCGAACGCGTCCAGGACTACCCCGCCTGGTGGCCCCAGGTCCGCGAGGTCACCCCCCTCGACGACCACAGCGGCACCGCGCGCTTCCGCTCCCTCCTGCCCTACGACCTGGTGATCACCGCCCGCGAGCGGAGCCGGGACCCCGAGCACGGCGTTCTCGCCATCACCATGAGCGGCGACCTCGACGGCTGGGCCCGCTGGACCCTGACCCCCGCACCCGACGGCGGCACCCGCGCGCACTACGACCAGGAAGTCGACGTACGCAAACCCCTGCTGCGCCGCCTCGCCGTGCCCGGTAGGCCGCTCCTCCTCCTCAACCACGCCCTGATGATGCGCGCCGGAAGCCGCGGCCTCGCCGCCCGCCTCGACCAGGAAGGGCCGCACACGGCACGCCCCTGAGGGGCCCCGGTCGGCGGACGGGCGGGCGGTTTGAAGGATCGGCGCCCGGACCTGTATTGTTCAGTGCGTTCCCGGGCGATTAGCTCAGTGGGAGAGCGCTTCGTTCACACCGAAGAGGTCACTGGTTCGAACCCAGTATCGCCCACCCGGAGAATGCCGGTCCGTCACAGACGGACCGGCTTTTTCATGCCCCGGGCCCGTCAGGCCTCAAGCGGCCGCGGGCAGTTCGGGCCGCAGCGGCCACGCCGGGTCCACCGTCTCCGCCGACCCGCCGCGCGCGAACCACGTCTGCAACCCGCGCGCCTGCGCCGCGTGCCACACCGCCTGCAACGTATGCAGCTCGGCGGGGGACAGCCGGTCCAGGCGCGCCGAGAAGCGACGGCCCAGGGCACGGACGAGGTCCATCGCCGCCTGCGCGTCGGCCGCCGCGTCATGGGCGCCGCTCAGCTCCACCCCATAGAGCTCGCACAGGTCCGACAAGGTGCGCCGCCCCTTGCGGTACCGGTCCAGATGCCGGTCCAGGACCCGCGGATCGAGCACGCACAGCGGCGAGCCGCCCACATAGCGCGCGAGCGACGAGGCGCGGTGCCTGCGCAACTCCCGGTCCAGGAGCGTCAGATCGAACGGCGCGTTCATCACCACCAGCGGCCGCCCCGCCGCTCCCTGCTCGGCCAGCTCCCTGCCCATCTCCTCCATCACCGGCGCCGGCCAGCGGCCGTTGCGCTCCAGATGGTCCTGGGTCAGGCCGTGCACCGCCGTCGCCGCCGCCGGCACCGGCACCCCCGGATTCACCAGCCAGCGTGTCACTCGCGGGCGGGCCCCCGCGCCGTTCTGCACGACGACGGCGGCCGACACTATTCGGTCGGTCTCCACGTCGACACCCGTCGTCTCCGTGTCGAATGCGGCCAAGGGCCCCTCGTACCAGCACGTCATCCCGACGCAACTCCTCGTTCAGATGTGGCAGTTGACCTCCGCTCCTGCCTCAGGCAGGTGATACCCGGGCCGTTTGCGCCGAACCCGCCCAGGAGACAACACAGGTACGGAGCCGGGTGGTTGACGGCTCAAGCGCGTACTCCACCCGTTCGGAAGGCTTTCAGGACATGGCGCTCGCGCAGCCCGAACAGGGCGGGCTGCTGCCCGAGCGGATCGCACCGCCGCGCGGCACACTCGCCACCACTGCCTGCATGGAGACCCTTCAGGTGGGCTATCTGCACGCGGTCGCGGCGGCGGCCGGCTGCTCCCTCTCCCAGCCCTTTCCGGACAACGGCATCGACTGGCACGTCAGCCACAGCGCCCCCGGCCACACCGTCGACGACGAGGTCACCATCAAGGTGCAGCTCAAGTGCACCTACCAGATCCCGCCCCACCCCAAGGGCCCCACCTTCTCCTTCACCCTGGACAACGCCCACCTGGAGAAGCTCGCCCGCACCCCCGTATCGGTGCACAAAATACTGGTGGTCATGCTCGTGCCCCGGTCCCAGGACGACTGGCTGCGCGCCGGCCACGACCGCCTCGACCTGCGGCACTGCTGCTACTGGACCAACCTCGCCGGACACCCCGTCACCGGCAGACGGAGGACCACCGTCCGCGTGCCCACCGCACGGATCTTCGACGACCGCGCACTCTGCGAGATCATGACGCGCGTCGGCACGGGAGGGAGACCCTGATGCACCGCCCGATCGACGACCCAGCCTCCGTACGCGACGACGGCCCGGCCGCCGCGCACGCCGTACGGACACTCCGCGGCGTACGGCCCCGCCCCGCCGACGCCTCCACCACCCCCGACGTCTGGTCAGAGCCGCCCGACCCCGGCCACGTCGACCCCGCCGTGCTCGTCGCCCTCCTCCACCGGCACGGCTGGCGGCGCCGCGGCGGCGCCCCCGGACGCTACTCCCGCTGGACCCCGCCGGGCCCCGCCGCCCGCGGCACCAGCCTCCTCGTCCCCGAGAACCGCGCCTTCCCCGACAGCGACGACCTCATCGGCGAAGCCCTCACCGCCCTCACCCGCAGCTCCGCGCCATCGGCCCGCGACGTACTCGTGTCGCTCGCCGTACCCAGCGACGAGATCCGCTGGTGGCGCGACGTCCCCGGCGGCCCCGCGGGCACCGCCTCCTGGACCGCCGAGGAGCACCTGCGCGCCGCCGCCCGGCAGATGCTCCTGGCCGGGGCCCTCGCCGCGCGCGAGCGCGCCGGGTACTACGGCGCCCGGCACCGCCGCCCCGCCGCCGCGTCCCTGGAGAACATCCTCGTGGGACCCGCGCCGGGCGGGCGCCGCCTCACCGCCTTCGTACCGGTCTCCGCGGCCCGGCCACTGGCCGTACGGCTGCACCAGGCGCTGTACGCGGCCCGCGAGGCCGTCGACTACCAGCGGGCCACCGGCGGCATGGACGCCTTCGACACCGCCGTCGAGGCAGGCGTCAGCCACGAGCTGGTCGAGGCCATCGTCTCCCTCGTGCGCGGCACCGAGGGCGCCCGCGTCCACGTCGAGTGGTCGCCCGCGGCGGGCGTGCCCGAGGGCTGCGCGGCCACCACCGAGCCCGTCGAGTTCTCCCCGGGCGACCTCGCCGTCCTGCGCGAGGCCGGGGCCCGCTATCTGCGCGACGAGCCGTCCGTGCCGGTGCGGATCACCGGGGCCGTGGTGCGCATGCGGCGCTCGGGGCCGCGCGGCACGGGCACGGTGCGGGTACGGGTGCTCGCGGGCGCCGAGGTCCCGCACGTGCGGATGTCCCTCGACGAGGAGGCGTACCGCGTCGCGGGCCATGCCCATCTGGTCGGGCTGCCGATCCGGGTGCACGGCCGCCTGGAGAGCCGCGGCGGCTTCCGCAGGCTCACCGGGGCCACGCAGGTGGTGCCGGTACAGGTCGACGACGCCGACCGGGACCGGCTGCTGAAGTCGCTCCAGGAGAACCTCGACTTCTTCGAGGAGGCGTGCGGCACCGACTGAGGGCGGGCAGCGGGCCCCCGCCCGCGGACAACCGTTTCGCGGTGGGCCCCCGGGGCTCGGTACGATTCGTTGCGCGTGCAGGCGAGGACCTGCCGCACCCCCTCAGACAGGAGAGACCGGTGTCAGACGTCCGTGTGATCATCCAACGCGATTCCGAGCGGGAAGAGCGCGTGGTGACCACGGGCACCACGGCCGCCGAGCTCTTCGCGGGCGAGCGCACCATCGTGGCCGCCCGCGTCGGCGGCGAGCTGAAGGACCTCGCGTACGCCGTCCAGGACGGCGAGGAGGTCGAGCCCGTCGAGATCTCCTCCGAGGACGGCCTGAACATCCTGCGCCACTCCGCCGCGCACGTCATGGCCCAGGCCGTGCAGGACCTCTTCCCCGACGCCAAGCTCGGCATCGGTCCGCCCATCCGGGACGGCTTCTACTACGACTTCGACGTCAAGGAGCCCTTCACCCCCGAGGACCTCAAGCGCATCGAGAAGAAGATGCAGGAGATCCAGAAGCGGGGCCAGCGCTTCTCGCGCCGCGTCACCACCGACGACGACGCCCGCGTCGAGCTGGCCGACGAGCCGTACAAGCTGGAGCTCATCGGCCTCAAGGGCAACGCCGCGCAGGCCGCCGACGGCGCCGACGCCGAGGTGGGCGCGGGCGAGCTGACGATCTACGACAACCTGGACGCCAAGACCGGCGAGCTGTGCTGGAAGGACCTCTGCCGGGGTCCGCACCTGCCCACCACCCGGAACATCCCGGCGTTCAAGCTGATGCGCTCCGCCGCCGCGTACTGGCGCGGCAGCGAGAAGAACCCGCAGCTCCAGCGCATCTACGGCACCGCGTGGCCGTCCAAGGACGAGCTGAAGGCGCACCTGGAGTTCCTCGCGGAGGCCGAGAAGCGCGACCATCGCAAGCTCGGTGCCGAGCTGGACCTGTTCTCCTTCCCGGAGGAGCTGGGCCCGGGCCTCGCGGTCTTCCACCCCAAGGGCGGCGTGATCCGCAAGGTGATGGAGGACTACTCCCGCAAGCGCCACGAGGACTCGGGCTACGAGTTCGTGAACACCCCGCACATCTCGAAGGAGAAGCTCTTCGAGACCTCGGGGCACCTGCCGCACTACGCGGAGGGCATGTTCCCGGCGATCGAGTTCGACGAGCAGAACTACCGCCTCAAGGCGATGAACTGCCCGATGCACAACCTGATCTTCAAGTCGCGCGGCCGGTCCTACCGCGAATTGCCTTTGAGGCTCTTCGAATTCGGCACTGTGTACCGCTACGAGAAGTCGGGCGTCGTGCACGGCCTGACCCGCTCGCGGGGGTTCACCCAGGACGACTCACACATCTACTGCACCAAGGAGCAGATGGCGGAGGAGCTGGACAAGCTCCTCACCTTCGTCCTTGACCTGCTGCGCGACTACGGTCTGAACGAGTTCGAGCTGGAGCTGTCCACCCGCGACGACTCCGACAAGTTCATCGGCTCGGACGAGGACTGGGCCGAGGCCACGGAGGCGCTGCGCGCGGCTGCCGAGAAGCAGGGCCTGCCGCTGGTCCCTGACCCGGGCGGGGCCGCGTACTACGGGCCGAAGATCTCCGTCCAGGCGCGTGACGCGATCGGCCGGTCCTGGCAGATGTCGACCCTCCAGGTGGACTTCAACCAGCCCAAGCGGTTCGGGCTTGAGTACACCGCCGCGGACGGCACCAAGCAGCAGCCGGTCATGCTGCACAGGGCCTTGTTCGGAAGTATCGAGCGGTTCTTCGGCGTGCTTCTTGAGCACTACGCGGGCGCGTTCCCGGCGTGGCTCGCGCCGGTGCAGGCCGTGGGCATCCCGGTCGGGGACGCGCACGTGCCGTACCTCCAGGAGTTCGCGGAGGAGGCGAAGAAGCACGGCCTTCGGGTCGAGGTGGACGCCTCTTCGGACCGGATGCAGAAGAAGATCAGGAACGCGCAGAAGTCCAAGGTGCCGTTCATGGTGATCGTCGGCGACGACGACATGAACGCGGGCGCGGTGTCCTTCCGCTACCGCGACGGCTCGCAGGAGAATGGCATCCCTGTCGACGAGGCCATCGCCAAGATCCTGAAGGTCGTCGAGGAGCGCACCCAGATCTGACGCACGGGCGCGGCACAGGCCGACGGCGAGGGGCGGTCCCGTTCGGGGCCGCCCCTCGTCGTACTCGCGGTGGCGAATATGCTGGCCACCATGACGACTGAGCCGGAGCAGCAGATCGGAGTGGGGACGCAGGACGCGTTCCAGCGCCTGTGGACGCCCCACCGGATGGCGTACATCCAAGGCGAGAACAAGCCGACCGGTTCGGGGGCCGACGACGGTTGCCCGTTCTGCTCCATCCCGGCCAAGTCGGACGAGGACGGCCTCGTGCTCAAGCGGGGCGAGCACGTGTACGCGGTGCTCAACCTCTACCCGTACAACGGCGGGCACCTGATGACGGTCCCGTACCGGCACGTCGCGGACTACACGGAGCTGACGGGTCCCGAGACGCTGGAGCTGGCCGAGCTGACCAAGCAGGCGATGACGGCGCTGCGTACGGCCTCGGGCGCGCACGGCTTCAATCTGGGCATGAACCAGGGCACGGTCGCGGGCGCGGGCATCGCCGCGCACCTGCACCAGCACATCGTGCCGCGCTGGGGCGGGGACACGAACTTCATGCCCGTCGTCGGGCACACGAAGGTCCTGCCGCAGCTGCTCGCGGACACCCGCGCGATGCTCGCGAAGGCGTGGCCCGCGGTGTAGGGCAGCGCCCCGAAGGGGCGCGGGGCGGTATCGACATGCGGCTCCGCCGCGTGGGCGCGACCAGCCACGATGGACCGGCAGCCAACCGACGGCCCATCGTGGCAATTCCAGCGGAGCGCTTACGCGCCGTAGACGTCCGCCTGGCGCGGCATCGGGTCCTGGATCGCGCCGCTGAGGAACGTGGCGCGGCCGCTGAAGCGGTCGGTGTTCACGCCGTTCTCCTCCAGGACCTTGATGGCGGCCGTGTGGACGACGCGCAGGACCGGGGTGGCGGCGCGCAGCGCGTCGTCGGCCATGAAGCGGTGCCGCCAGGGCTTGTCCGCCCAGGCGTGGCGCAGGCCGAAGGGCTCGGGCAGGACGAGCTTGCCGCCGAGGTAGTCCAGGATCGGCGGGTACCAGGTGAAGGGGGCGCGGACGGCGAGGCGCACCACTTCCTGGGCGTCGACGAGCGGGAGGCTGCGCGTGGTGGTCTCCCAGAACTTGATGGTCTTGCTGACCGTCTTGGTCTTGGGCGAGGGCTTGCTGGTGAAGAGCGAGTGCACGGGGCCGAGGGCGTGGCCGGTGACTTCGATGCGCAGGGTCTCGTGCAGCACGGTCACCGTGATCAGCATGGTGATGACGAGCTGGCCGTCCCAGAGGGTGAACTGCACGCCCAGATAGTGGCGGTCGCCGCTGCCGAACTGCTGTTCGTTGCAGATGCGCTGTATTTCGTGGCCCTTGATCTGGAAGGCCTCGACGTCCGTGCCGGAGGGGCGGGAGACTGAGCTCGCGTTCTCCCCGACGGGGGTGACGATCCAGTGCCTTATCGACGGGGTGGTGAAGCCGCCGGTGTGCAGCGGGCCGCGCTCGAGCATGCGGAGCTGGTCGTGCACCGCTCGTACGACGTCCCAGCTGCGGAAGGGGTTGATCTCCTTGCCGTCCTCGCGGGGGACGAGCTCCTCGGCGAGCTGCCAGCTGCCCCAGCGGGTGCCCATGCCCAGTATTCCCTTGGGGCCCGCGTAGAAGACGGAGTTGCTCTGCTGCTCGGCGGAGAGGCGGGCGAGGCCCTGGCGCAGGCGCTCGGCGGAGGCGTCGCCGGGGCTGCCGGGGACGGCTTCGGGGATCTTCGCGCCGATGCCGCCGCCGGAGAGGAGGGCGCTCCACCGCTCGCGCAGGTCCTTGGCGGTGCCTTCGGCTATGTGCTTGGCCCAGAACCAGCCGATCACGGGGACGACGGGGCACAGGCGCAGATACCAGGCCAGGAGGCCGCCGAAGGGCAGTTTGACGAGGAGGATGACCACGACGACGCCGATGGCCACGAGGAGGGCCGTGGCGATCGCCTGGGTGCGCTTGTCCTTCTGCTTGGTGATCCAGCGGCGGGCGGTGAAGACGAGCAGCCAGGCGAACAGGCCGGGCAGGAAGAGCAGTCCGCACACGGCCATGACGAGGGTGAGCCAGCTGTCGCGGTGGCGGCGGATGCCGGTGGCGGCCAGGCAGTGCTCGACGACCGACTGGGGGTCGATGCCGAAGGCCTGGATGAGGGGGCTGCGGGCGCCGCCGAGCATCCGCACCTGGACGGTTCTGGCGAAGGCTTCGCCGAGGCTCGGCTTGAACAGCGACCACAGGCCCGGTTTCACCACGGACTTGTGCCAGTCGCTGTTGGCCTTGAGGATCTCGTCGACCTCGCCGTCGCGGTATGCCGCGGAGGCCAGGGCGTGGGTGGCCGCGGTCTGTCCGGCGGCGCCGGAGAGTGGTACCTGGGCCCCTGGCCTGAAGTCGAATGCGTCGTCCGCCACCTGCCGCCCCCATCGCCGCGTCGCTGACCGCCGCGGCCCTTCCCGATTGCGTTGTTTCCCGACTGCGCGGCCCGGCACACCTGTTGACCTGGCCGGTACGGCTGTTGATCAGGTCATCAGCGTATCGGGGCCCACCGACATCCGTCAGGGGTCGGTCGAATGCCGCCCGCGAGGGGGAGCCGGAGCGGGCGGCATTCGGCCAGTGGGGCCCAACTAGGCGGAGTCCTGGGCCTGTTCGCGGATCCTCTGGGCCAGCTGCGGGGGCATGGGTTCGTGCCGGGCGTAGCTGCGGCTGAAGCGGGCCGTGCCCTGGGACAGTGACCTGAGGTCGACGGCGTAGCGGCCGATCTCGATCTCGGGCACCTCCGCGCGGACGAGGGTGCGTCCGCCGGGTGCCTGTTCGGTGCCGACGACGCGGCCGCGGCGGCCCGACAGGTCGCTCATGACCGCGCCCACGTGCTCGTCGGAGATGAGGACCTGGACGTCGGCGACGGGTTCGAGGAGGTGGATGGTGGTGCCTGCGGCGGCTTCGCGCAGGGCGAGGGCGCCGGCGGTCTGGAAGGCGGCGTCGGAGGAGTCCACGGAGTGGGCCTTGCCGTCGAGGAGCGTGACGCGTACGTCGATGAGGGCGTAGCCCGCCGCGACGCCCTTGGCGGCCTGGGCGCGGACGCCCTTCTCCACGGAGGGGATGAACTGCCGGGGCACGGCCCCGCCGACGACCTTGTCGACGAACTCGATGCCGCTGCCGCCGGGCAGCGGCTCGACCTCGATCTCGCAGATGGCGTACTGGCCGTGGCCGCCGGACTGTTTGACGTGGCGGCCGCGGCCCGCGGCCTTGCCCGCGAAGGTCTCGCGCAGGGAGACCTTGTGCGGGATGACGTCGACCTGGACGCCGTAGCGGCTGCGCAGCCGTTCCAGGGCCACGTCGGCGTGGGCCTCGCCGAGACACCACAGGACGACCTGGTGGGTGTCCTGGTTCTGTTCGAGCCGCATGGTGGGGTCCTCGGCGACGAGGCGGGACAGGCCCTGGGAGAGCTTGTCCTCGTCGGCCTTGCTGTGGGCCTGGATGGCGAGGGGCAGGAGCGGGTCGGGCATGTCCCAGGGCGCCATGAGGAGCGGGGTCTCCTTGGCGGAGAGGGTGTCGCCGGTCTCCGCGCGGTTGAGCTTGGCGACGCAGGCGAGGTCGCCCGCGATGGCCTGGGAGAGGGTGCGCTGCTGTTTGCCGAAGGGGGCGGAGAGGGCGCCGACGCGCTCGTCGACGTCGTGGTCCTCGTGGCCGCGGTCGGCGAGGCCGTGCCCGGAGACGTGCACGGTCTCGTCGGGGCGGAGGGTGCCGGAGAAGACGCGGACCAGCGAGATCCGGCCGACGTACGGGTCGGACGCCGTCTTGACGACCTCGGCGACCAGGGGGCCTTCGGGGTCGCAGGTGAGGGCGGGCCGGGGGGCGCCGTCGGGGGTGGTGACGGTGGGCGCGGGGTGCTCCAGGGGGGTCGGGAAGCCGCCGGTGATCAGTTCCAGGAGCTCGACGGTGCCGATGCCCTGGCGGGCGCCCTCGGCGGCCGGGGCGGCGGCGAGCACCGGGTGGAAGATGCCGCGGGCGACGGCCCGCTCCAGGTCGTCCACGAGGGTCTTGAAGTCGATCTCCTCGCCGCTGAGGTAGCGGTCCATGAGGGACTCGTCCTCGCTCTCGGCGATGATGCCCTCGATGAGCTTGTTGCGCGCCTCCTCGACGGCGGGCAGCTGGTCGGCGCCCGGCTCGGACTCCTTGCGTTCGCCCGACGCGTAGTCGTACACGCGCTGGGAGAGCAGTCCGATGAGTCCGGTGACGGGTGCGTGGCCGTCGGGTCCCGTCTCGCCGTGCAGCGGCAGGTAGAGCGGCAGGACGGCGTCGGGGTCGTCGGCGCCGAAGGCCTCGGCGCAGGTGCGGGTCATCTGGGTGAAGTCCGCGCGGGCGGATTCCAGGTGGGTGACGACGATGGCCCGGGGCATGCCGACGGCGGCGCACTCCTCCCAGACCATGCGGGTGGCGCCGGTGATGCCCTCGGCGCCCTCGGCAGCCGAGACGACGAAGAGGGCCGCGTCCGCCGCGCGCAGACCGGCCCTCAGCTCTCCGACGAAGTCGGCGTAGCCGGGGGTATCCAGGATGTTGATCTTGTAGCCGCCCCATTCGACGGGGACGAGGGACAGCTGGACCGAGCGCTGCTGCCGGTGCTCGATCTCGTCGTAGTCGGAGACCGCGGTGCCGTCCTCCACGCGGCCTGCCCGGTTCACCGCCCCCGCGGTCAGCGCGAGGGCCTCCACCAGGGTCGTCTTGCCCGATCCGCTGTGGCCGACCAGCACCACATTCCGTACGGACGCGGGATGGTCGGCCGTCGCTGCCCTGCCGGCGGCTCCGGGGTGTGCGTTCGCCTTGTCGCCCATGCCTTGGCCTCCCGGTTACGTGCGTGGTGAGGAGGCACAGCCCCCTCGGGGATGCTGGCTTCAGCGCGGACACGCGGGAACCGCGTGCGGGGGCGGCTCCGACGACGCCCGCGGTGCTTTCGAGCTTTCCACTTGCGTCACTGTGCGTCCATACGTCGTACGCGATCGTGAGGGGGCGAGCCGCCGTGTCCGGGGCGTGACTACGATGGGCCAGCCGGTGGCCAACGGGGCCGCCGTGCGCACCGACCCTCGGGAAGGCCATGCTGAACAAGTACGCGCGTGCGTTTTTCACGCGTGTCCTCACGCCGTTCGCCGCGTTTCTCATCCGTCGCGGGGTCAGCCCCGACACGGTCACGCTCATCGGTACGGCCGGAGTGATGGCGGGAGCGCTGGTCTTCTACCCCCGCGGGGAGTTCTTCTGGGGCACGGTCGTCATCACGCTGTTCGTGTTCTCCGACCTCGTCGACGGCAACATGGCGCGTCAGCTCGGCCGCTCCAGCCGCTGGGGCGCGTTCCTCGACTCGACGCTCGACCGGGTCGCCGACGGCGCGATCTTCGGCGGCTTCGCGCTCTGGTACGCGGGCTCGGGTGACGACAACGTCCTGTGCGCGGTCTCGATCTTCTGCCTGGCCAGCGGCCAGGTGGTGTCGTACACGAAGGCGCGCGGCGAGGCCATCGGCCTGCCCGTGGCGGTGAACGGCCTGGTGGAGCGCGCCGAGCGGCTGGTGATCTCGCTGGTCGCCGCGGGCTTCGCCGGTCTGCACAAGTTCGGGGTTCCGGGCATCGACGTGCTGCTGCCCGTGGCCCTGTGGATCGTGGCCGTCGGCAGTCTCGTCACGCTCGTGCAGCGCGTGGTGACCGTGCGCCGCGAGTCCGCGGAGGCGGACGCCGAGGCCGCGCGGGACGGCGCCCAGCGGAGCGGGACCGCTTCATGAGCCGCGCCGCGGAGAAGCTGACGGACGCGCTGTACGGAGTGGGCTGGAGCACCGTCAAGAAGCTTCCCGAGCCCACCGCCGTGCGCCTGGGGCGCGGCATCGCGGACCTCGCGTGGAAGCGGCGCGGCAAGGGCGTGCTGCGCCTGGAGGCCAACTACGCGCGCGTGGTGCCCGACGCCACGCCGCAGCGCCTCGCGGAGCTGTCCAAGGCGGGCATGCGGTCGTACATGCGCTACTGGATGGAGTCCTTCCGGCTTCCGGCGTGGAGCGAGGACCGCATCAAGAACGGCTTCGCGCCCCAGGACCTGCACCATCTGACCGACGGCCTGGACAGCGGCAGGGGCGTCATCCTCGCCCTGCCGCACCTGGGCAACTGGGACCTGGCGGGCGCCTGGGTCACCACGAAGCTCAAGACGCCGTTCACGACCGTGCAGGAGCGGCAGAAGCCCGAGTCCCTGTACGACCGCTTCGTGGCCTACCGCAGCGGTCTGGGCATGGAGGTCCTGCCGCACACCGGCGGCTCGGCCTTCGGCACGCTGGCCCGGCGGCTGCGCGCGGGCGGGCTCGTCTGCCTCGTCGCCGACCGGGACCTGTCGGCGTCCGGCGTCGAGGTGACGTTCTTCGGCGAGAGCGCGCGGATGCCCGCGGGACCCGCCGCGCTCGCCCAGCAGACGGGCGCGCTGCTCCTGCCGGTGACGCTCTGGTACGACGCGTCGCCGGTGATGCGCGGCCGGGTCCACCCGCCCGTGGAGGTCCCCGCGACGGGCACCCGCGCGGAGAAGACGGCCGCCATGACGCAGGCCCTCGCCGACGCCTTCGCCACGGGCATCGCCGAGCACCCGGAGGACTGGCACATGCTGCAGCGCCTGTGGCTGGCGGACCTGGATCCGGCGAAGGCGCCCTCCGCGGCGGGGCGCGCGCCGTCGGCACAGGGCGCGGGGTCGCCGGAGGGCGCGCGGTCGCCGGAGGGCGCGCGGGAGGCGGCCGGGCCCCGGGGCGAGGGGACGCCGTGAAGGTCGGCATCGTCTGCCCGTACTCGTGGGACGTGCCGGGCGGCGTCCAGTTCCACATCCGCGATCTGGCGGAGCACCTCATCCGCCTGGGGCACGAGGTCTCGGTCCTCGCCCCGGCGGACGACGAGACCCCCCTGCCGCCGTACGTGGTGTCGGCGGGGCGTGCCGTGCCGGTTCCGTACAACGGCTCGGTGGCGCGGCTCAACTTCGGCTTCCTGTCGGCCGCGCGGGTGCGCCGCTGGCTGCACGACGGCACCTTCGACGTCATCCACATCCACGAGCCGACGTCGCCCTCCCTCGGCCTGCTGACCTGCTGGGCGGCGCAGGGCCCGATCGTGGCGACGTTCCACACGTCCAACCCGCGCTCGCGGGCCATGATCGCGGCGTATCCGATCCTGCAGCCCGCCCTGGAGAAGATCAGCGCGCGCATCGCGGTCAGCGAGTACGCCCGCCGCACGCTGGTCGAGCACCTGGGCGGCGACGCCGTGGTCATCCCCAACGGCGTGGACGTCGACTTCTTCGCCGAGGCCGAGCCCAAGCCCGAGTGGCAGGGCATGACGATGGGCTTCATCGGCCGCATCGACGAGCCCCGCAAGGGCCTGCCGGTCCTGATGAGGGCGCTGCCCCGGATCTTCGCCGAGTGCCCGGAGGCGCGTCTCCTTGTCGCCGGGCGCGGGGACGAGGAGGAGGCCGTGGCCTCGCTCCCGGCCGAGCTGCGCGAGCGCGTGGAGTTCCTCGGCATGGTCAGCGACGAGGACAAGGCGCGGCTGCTGCGCAGCGTCGACGTGTACGTCGCGCCGAACACGGGCGGGGAGAGCTTCGGCATCATCCTCGTCGAGGCGATGTCGGCGGGCGCCCCGGTGCTCGCCAGCGACCTCGACGCCTTCGCGCAGGTCCTCGACCAGGGCGCGGCGGGCGACCTGTTCGCGAACGAGGACGCGGACTCCCTCGCGGAGGCCGCCGTACGCCTCCTCGGCGACGCCCGGCGCCGCGAGGAGCTGCGCGAACGGGGCAGCAAGCACGTGCGCCGCTTCGACTGGTCGACGGTCGGCGCGGACATCCTGTCGGTGTACGAGACGGTGACGGACGGCGCGGCGGCGGTCGCGGCGGACGACCGCACGGGCCTGCGGGCCCGGTTCGGCCTGGCCAGGGACTAGGGCCTGTCCGGTGGGTCGGCGCGGCGCCTGGCACGCAGGCTCGCCGTGTTCGGCGACAGGCCCGGACAGGCCGCAGTGGCCCGCGCGGGCAGAACAAGCCCGTCCGGCGTCTGAGGACGAGGCCGCAGGCCGATGAACAGGGGGCCAGGGGGCGGATCCCCCGGGGGCTCGGGCGATGCTGAGGCAGGCACGGGGCGCCAGGGCCCGGCCCGTCACCGCTGCCAGGCCCCGGCGGTAGCCTAGGCGCCTGTGACCTCCACTTTGATCTGGATCGCGGCCGCCCTGTTCGCGATCGGCCTCTACTTGAGCTGGACCGCGGGCCGTCTCGACCGGCTGCACGCGCGCATCGACGCGGCCCGCGCCGCGCTCGACGCGCAGCTGCTGCGCCGCGCCTCGGTCGCCCAGGAACTGGCCACCTCCGGAGTGCTCGATCCGGCCGCGTCGATCGTCCTGTACGAGGCGGCGCACGCGGCCCGGCAGGCCGAGGAGGAGCAGCGCGAGGTCGCCGAGAGCGAGCTGAGCCAGGCGTTGCGCGCGGTCTTCGGAGAGGCGCAGCAGGTCGAGGCGGTGCGTGAGGCTCCGGGCGGCGAGGAGGCCACGCGGGAGCTCGCCGCGGCCGTGCGCCGGGTGCCGATGGCGCGGCGCTTCCACAACGACGCGGTGCGCGCGGCCCGGGCGCTGCGCCGCCACCGCAAGGTGCGCTGGTTCCGCCTGGCCGGGCACGCGCCGTTCCCGATGGCGGTGGAGATGGACGACGAGCCCCCGGTGGCCCTCGCGGACCGGACCACGGCCTAGAGGACGAGCCCCTGGTGGCTCGCGCGGACCGGACCACGGCCTAGAGGACGAGCCCCTGGTGGCTCGCGCGGACCGGACCACGGCCTAGACGACGGGCCCCTGGTGGCCCTCGCGGACCGAGCCGCGGCCTTGCGGAGAGGCGGTCACCGAGCGTCGTACCGCCGTCACCGGAGCGGACCGGAGGTCCGCAAAACGATCCACCACCTCACCATTGGCCCTTGCTGTGGCCTGGTCGCAAGGCGTTTCCTCAAGGCGGCGGAATCGCCACACGCGGCTCTCAGCAGCTCGCTTCCACCGAGTCTCCACCGAGTGAGGTCAAACCCGTGTCCAGCACGCTCTCCAGCAACGCCCAGACCGCCGAGAACACGGCCACCGGCACCGCCCGCGTGAAGCGCGGCATGGCCGAGCAGCTCAAGGGCGGCGTGATCATGGATGTGGTCAACGCCGAGCAGGCGAAGATCGCCGAAGACGCGGGCGCGGTCGCCGTCATGGCCCTGGAGCGGGTCCCGGCCGACATCCGCAAGGACGGCGGCGTGGCCCGGATGTCCGACCCGAACATGATCGAAGAGATCATCGAGGCCGTCTCCATCCCGGTCATGGCCAAGTCCCGCATCGGCCACTTCGTCGAGGCCCAGGTCCTGCAGTCGCTCGGCGTCGACTACATCGACGAGTCCGAGGTCCTCACCCCGGCCGACGAGGTCAACCACAGCGACAAGTTCGCCTTCACCACCCCCTTCGTGTGCGGCGCCACCAACCTCGGCGAGGCCCTGCGCCGCATCGCCGAGGGCGCGGCCATGATCCGCTCCAAGGGCGAGGCGGGCACCGGCAACGTCGTCGAGGCCGTGCGCCACCTGCGCCAGATCAAGAACGAGATCGCCAAGCTGCGCGGCTTCGACAACAACGAGCTGTACGCCGCCGCCAAGGAGCTGCGCGCCCCGTACGAGCTGGTCAAGGAGACCGCCGAGCTCGGCAAGCTGCCGGTCGTGCTGTTCTCCGCCGGTGGCGTCGCCACCCCGGCCGACGCCGCGCTGATGCGCCAGCTCGGTGCCGAGGGCGTCTTCGTGGGCTCCGGCATCTTCAAGTCCGGCGACCCGGCCAAGCGCGCCGCCGCCATCGTGAAGGCCACCACCTTCTACGACGACCCCAAGGTCATCGCGGACGCCTCCCGCAACCTCGGCGAGGCCATGGTCGGCATCAACTGCGACACCCTGCCCGAGGCCGAGCGCTACGCGAACCGCGGCTGGTGACCGATGGCGCACGACGTACCCGTGATCGGCGTCCTGGCCCTCCAGGGCGACGTACGGGAGCACTTGATCGCCCTGGCCGCGGCGGACGCCGTGGCCAGGCAGGTCCGGCGCCCCGAGGAGCTCGCCGAGGTCGACGGCCTGGTCATCCCCGGCGGCGAGTCCACCACCATCTCCAAACTGGCCGTGCTCTTCGGCCTTCTTGAGCCCCTTCGCGCGCGCGTGCGCGCCGGGATGCCGGTCTACGGCACCTGCGCGGGCATGATCATGCTCGCCGACAAGATCCTCGACCCGCGCTCAGGCCAGGAGACGATCGGCGGCATCGACATGATCGTGCGGCGCAACGCCTTCGGGCGGCAGAACGAGTCCTTCGAGAGCGCGGTCGACATGAAGGGCGTCGAGGGCGACCCTGTAGAGGGCGTCTTCATCCGCGCCCCGTGGGTGGAGTCGGTCGGCGCGGAGACCGAGGTGCTCGCCGAGCACGGCGGTCACATCGTCGCCGTACGCCAGGGCAACGCGCTCGCCACGTCCTTCCACCCGGAACTGACGGGCGACCACAGGGTGCACGGACTGTTCGTGGACATGGTCCGGGCCGAGCAGGGGCGGCGGTCCTTGTAGGATCTCTGACGTTCGTTATCGAGGTTGGTTACGCGAAGGAGACAGGCAGATGTCCGGCCACTCTAAATGGGCTACGACGAAGCACAAGAAGGCCGTGATCGACGCCAAGCGCGGCAAGCTCTTCGCGAAGCTGATCAAGAACATCGAGGTCGCGGCCCGCACCGGCGGCGCCGACCTGGACGGCAACCCGACCCTCTTCGACGCCGTGCAGAAGGCCAAGAAGCAGTCGGTGCCCAACAAGAACATCGACTCCGCGCTCAAGCGCGGCGCGGGCCTCGAGGCCGGCGGCGCCGACTACGAGACGATCATGTACGAGGGCTACGGCCCGAACGGCGTCGCGGTGCTCATCGAGTGTCTGACGGACAACCGCAACCGCGCCGCCTCCGAGGTCCGCGTCGCCATGACCCGCAACGGCGGCTCCATGGCCGACCCGGGCTCCGTGTCGTACCTGTTCAACCGCAAGGGCGTCGTGATCGTCCCCAAGGGCGAGCTCTCCGAGGACGACGTCCTGGGCGCCGTCCTGGACGCGGGCGCCGAAGAGGTCAACGACCTGGGTGAGTCCTTCGAGGTGCTCAGCGAGGCCACCGACCTGGTCGCGGTCCGCACCGCGCTCCAGGAGGCCGGGATCGACTACGACTCGGCGGACGCCAACTTCGTCCCGACCATGCAGATCGAGCTCGACGAGGACGGCGCGCGCAAGATCTTCAAGCTGATCGACGCGCTGGAGGACAGCGACGACGTGCAGAACGTCTTCGCCAACTTCGACGTCTCCGACGAGGTCATGGAGAAGGTCGACGCCTGACCGGACGGGGCACACGGGCCGACGGGACACACCCCGTCGGCCCGTCGCTTTGTCAGCGACACCCGATAGCCTGCACAAACAGGCGATCGACTGAGGGGGACGAGGTGCGGGTACTGGGGGTCGACCCGGGGCTGACCCGGTGCGGTGTCGGCGTCGTCGAGGGCGCCGCGGGCCGCCCGCTGACGATGCGCGGCGTCGGCGTCGTCCGCACCCCCGCCGACGCGGAGCTCGGCAGCCGCCTCGTCGCCATCGAGGAGGGCATCGAGCACTGGCTGGACGCGCACAGCCCCGAAGTCCTCGCCGTGGAGCGCGTGTTCAGCCAGCACAACGTGCGTACGGTCATGGGCACGGCCCAGGCGAGCGCCGTCGCCATGCTGTGCGCGTCGCGGCGCGGCATCCCGGTCGCCCTGCACACCCCCAGCGAGGTCAAGGCCGCCGTGACCGGCTCGGGCCGGGCCGACAAGGCCCAGGTCGGGGCCATGGTGACGCGGCTGCTCCGGCTTGACGCGCCGCCCAAGCCCGCCGACGCCGCCGACGCCCTCGCGCTCGCCATCTGCCACATCTGGCGCGCCCCCGCGCAGAACAGACTCCAGCAGGCCCACGCCCTGCACGCTAGGAAAGGCCGTACGGCATGATCGCCTTCGTCAGCGGCCCGGTCGCCGCCCTCGCCCCGGACACCGCCGTGGTCGAAGTGGGCGGCATCGGCATGGCCGTCCAGTGCACGCCCACCACGCTGTCCACGCTCCGCGTCGGCAAGCCCGCCAAGCTGGCCACCTCCCTGGTCGTCCGCGAGGACTCCCTCACGCTGTACGGCTTCGCCGACGACGACGAGCGGCAGACCTTCGAGCTGCTCCAGACCGCCAGCGGCGTCGGCCCGCGCCTGGCCCAGGCCATGCTCGCCGTGCACAGCCCCGACGACCTGCGGCGCGCGGTCTCCACCGGGGACGAGAAGGCGCTCACCGCCGTGCCCGGCATCGGCAAGAAGGGCGCACAGAAGCTGCTCCTGGAGCTGAAGGACCGCCTCGGCGAGCCCCTCGGCACCGGCGGCCCCGCCGTCGGCACCCCCGTCACCCAGGGCTGGCGCGAGCAGCTGCACGCCGCGCTCATCGGCCTGGGGTACGCGACCCGGGAGGCCGACGAGGCCGTCACCGCCGTCGCCCCGCAGGCCGCGGCCGCCGGGGGGAACCCGCAGGTGGGCCAGCTCCTCAAGGCCGCCCTGCAGACGCTGAACCGCACCCGCTGACCGCACCCGCCGCCCCCCGGCCCCGCGCCCCGGCGCGCACCACGGCCGCACGACTTTCGACGAGCTACGCGAGGCACACCGCATGAACTGGGACGACCCGACCGCCGAGGCCGCCACCGCCGCCGAGCGGCTGGTGGAAGCCGTCGCCGACGGCGAGGACCAGGCGGTCGAGGCCGCCCTGCGCCCCAAGGACCTGGGTGAGTTCATCGGTCAGGAGAAGGTCAGGGAGCAGCTCGACCTGGTCCTGCGCGCCGCCCGCGCCCGGGGCGCGACCGCCGACCACGTGCTGCTCTCCGGCGCCCCCGGCCTCGGCAAGACCACCCTGTCGATGATCATCGCCGCCGAGATGGGCGCCCCGATCCGCATCACCAGCGGCCCGGCCATCCAGCACGCGGGCGACCTCGCGGCGATCCTGTCCTCGCTCCAGGAGGGCGAGGTCCTCTTCCTCGACGAGATCCACCGCATGTCCCGGCCCGCCGAGGAGATGCTGTACATGGCGATGGAGGACTTCCGCGTCGACGTCATCGTCGGCAAGGGCCCCGGCGCCACCGCCATCCCCTTGGAGCTGCCGCCGTTCACCCTGGTCGGCGCCACCACGCGCGCGGGGCTCCTGCCGCCGCCGCTGCGCGACCGCTTCGGCTTCACCGCGCACATGGAGTTCTACGAACCGGCCGAGCTGGAGCGGGTGATCCACCGCTCGGCGCACCTCCTCGACGTGGAGATCGACACCGCGGGCGCCGCCGAGATCGCGGGCCGCTCCCGGGGCACCCCGCGCATCGCCAACCGCCTGCTGCGCCGCGTACGGGACTATGCGCAGGTCAAGGCGGACGGAGTGATCAACCGCGAGATCGCGGGCGCCGCCCTCGGGGTGTACGAGGTCGACTCGCGCGGCCTCGACCGCCTCGACCGCGCGGTGCTCGAAGCCCTCCTGAAGCTCTTCGGCGGCGGCCCGGTCGGCCTGTCCACGCTGGCCGTGGCGGTGGGGGAGGAGCGCGAGACGGTCGAGGAGGTGGCCGAGCCGTTCCTGGTGCGCGAGGGCCTGCTCGCCCGCACCCCCCGCGGCCGCGTCGCCACGCCCGCCGCCTGGGCGCACCTGGGCCTGACCCCGCCGGGCCAAGGGACGGGAAGTGGCCAACAAGACCTGTTCGGGACGTGACACGGACGGTGACGGCGCGGAGAGTCGCACGGTCAGGAACTGCGGTGCCATGCTGAGCGTTGTTCGTTAGGCGCGGACTCGCTTAGACTCCGCCGATGCCGCCTCTATAGGCAGCGCCGCCCACCCCCATCCATCAGGCCGCCTCACCACGCGGTCGTGCGAAGGAAACTCCGTCCCGTGAATATCGTGACCCTCCTCCCGTTCATCGTGCTCATCGGGGCCATGTTCCTGATGACCCGGTCCGCCAAGAAGAAGCAGCAGGCGGCCGCCCAGATGCGCAGTGACATGACGCCTGGCACCGGCATCCGCACCATCGGAGGCATGTACGCCACCGTCAAGGAGGTTCACGACGACTCGGTCCTCCTTGAGGTGGCCCCCGGCGTCCACGCGGTTTACGCGAAGAACGCCATCGGCGCCGTCCTGGACGACGACGAGTACAACCGCATCGTGCACGGCGCGGAGCCCGAGGACGAGACCCCGGTGGTGCCGGACGACGCCTCCTCCCTCACCGAGACCGACGAGACCGACGAGACTGACAAGCTCGCGTCTGACGACTCGCGCATCGACCTCGGCAAGAAGGACGCGGCCGACGAGGCCCCCGAGGCCGCAGACGCAGAGCCGAAGAAGACCGACGGCGAGTCCGGCGCGAAGTAGTCACAGCCGGGGGCCCGACGTGCGCCCGCTCGCGCACCGCGACCCCCGCCGCAGGTGATTTCGCGCCGCGTCTCGACACAACTTCATGGCCGCCCGCCCGGGACCCCCTCCGCTCAGCGAAGGCCAGGGGAGCACCCCGCAGGCCGGCGGTTGGACAGGGAGAACGAGAAGGTGGCAGCACCCAAGAAGGGCAGAAGGCAGGGTACCCAGGGGAAACCGGGTCGCACCCTGGTCTTCATCCTGATCGCCCTGGTGGCGCTCACCGGGGGGATGTTCCTCTCCGGGCACACCACGCCCCGCCTCGGTATCGACCTCGCCGGTGGTACGAGCATCACGCTCCAGGCGAAGAACGAGCCGGGCCAGAAGAACGCGATCAACGAGACCAACATGAACACGGCTGTTGACATCATCAACAAGCGTGTCAATGGTCTGGGTGTCTCCGAGGCCGAGGTTCAGACCCAGGGCTCCGAGAACATCATCGTCAACATCCCCAAGGGCACGAACGCCAAGCAGGCGCGCGAGCAGGTCGGCACGACCGCGCAGCTGTTCTTCCGGCCGGTCATCGCCCGTCAGCCCAGTGTTCCCGTGGACGGCGGCAAGGACAAGGGCGACAAGGGCGACAAGGACAAGAAGGACAAGCCAAGTTCGTCCCCGACCCCGGGTGCCAGCGACAAGGGCACGGACAAGGACGGCGACAAGGACGGCAAGGGCGACAAGTCCAAGGACGAGTCGGCCTCCCCCTCCGCCACGCCCACGACCCAGGGCCGTTCCGTCACCGACGGCCTGAAGGACGAGCCCACCCCGTCCGGCAAGTCCAGCGACAAGCCGCAGGGCAAGAAGGACGAGACGCCGAAGCCCGACCCCACCGGCGACCCCTCCGCCAAGCTCCAGGAGCAGTTCGCCAAGCTCGACTGCACCGACCCCAAGGTCCGCACGAAGATCAAGGAAGGCGTCAAGCCGTCCGACCCGGTCGTGGCCTGCGGCAAGGACAGCGACGGCAACTGGAACAAGTTCATCCTTGGCCCGTCCGAGGTCAGCGGCAAGGAGGTCGACGACGCCAAGGCCGTCTTCGACACCACGGGTGCCGCCGGCTGGAAGGTCACCATGGACTTCTCCAAGACCGGCACCAAGCAGTTCGGCGACATCACCGGCAAGCTCGCGGGCAAGCAGTCCCCGCAGAACGAGTTCGGCATCGTCATGGACGGCGAGGTCGTCTCCTGGCCCTTCGTCCAGCAGGCGCTCACCGGCGGCCAGGCCGAGATCTCCGGCAGCTTCGACCAGGACGAGGCCAAGGACCTGGCCAACATCCTGTCCTACGGCGCGCTCCCGCTGACCTTCAAGGAGCAGAGCGTCACCACTGTCAGCGCGGCCCTCGGCGGCGAGCAGCTGCACGCCGGTCTGATCGCCGGCGCCATCGGCCTCGCGCTCGTCATCATCTACCTGGTGGCGTACTACCGCGGCCTGGCGCTCATCGCCATCGCGAGCCTCGGCGTCTCCGCGGCGCTGACGTACACGATCATGACGTTGCTCGGCCCGACGATTAAGTTCGCGCTGAACCTCCCGGCCGTCTGTGGCGCGATCGTCGCGATCGGCATCACCGCCGACTCCTTCATCGTCTACTTCGAGCGCATAAGGGACGAGGTCCGCGAGGGCCGTACGCTGCGGCCCGCCGTCGAGCGCGCCTGGCCGCGGGCCCGGCGCACCATCCTGGTCTCGGACTTCGTGTCGTTCCTCGCCGCCGCGGTGCTCTTCGTCGTCACCGTCGGCAAGGTCCAGGGCTTCGCGTTCACGCTGGGCCTGACCACGCTGCTCGACGTCGTGGTGGTGTTCTTCTTCACCAAGCCGCTGATGACGATCATGGCCCGCAAGAAGTTCTTCGCGGGTGGCCACAAGTGGTCCGGTCTCGACCCGAAGCGGCTCGGCGTCACTCCGCCGCTGCGCCGCGCGCGCCGTACGAGCGCCCCCGCCGCCCCCGTCGACCCGAAGGAGGCGTGAGATGTCGAAGCTCGGCAATCTCGGCGCCCGGCTCTACCGCGGCGAGGTCGGCTACGACTTCGTCGGCAAGCGCAAGATCTGGTACGGCATCTCCATCCTCATCACCATCACGGCCTTCGTGGCCCTGATGGTGCGAGGCCTGCACATGGGCATCGAGTTCGAGGGCGGCGCCGTCTTCAACACGCCCAAGACCAGCGTCTCCGCCGCCAAGGCCGAGGAGGTCGCGGAGGAGGCGTCCGGCCACCAGGCGATCGCCCAGCGGCTCGGCAACGACACGCTGCGCATCCAGATCAGCGGCGTGGACACCGACAAGTCCGACCACATCAAGTCCGAGCTCGCCAAGGAGCTGGACGTGAAGGCGGACGACATCAACGCCGACCTGGTGGGTCCCAGCTGGGGTGACCAGATCGCCAACAAGGCCTGGCAGGGCCTGGCAATCTTCATGATCCTCGTGGTGATCTATCTGGCGATCGCCTTCGAGTGGCGCATGGCCCTGGCCGCCCTCATCGCGCTCATCCACGACCTCACCATCACCGTGGGTGTGTACGCCCTCGTCGGCTTCGAGGTCACGCCGGGCACGGTCATCGGCCTCCTGACGATCCTCGGCTACTCGCTGTACGACACGGTCGTGGTCTTCGACAGCCTCAAGGAACAGTCGAAGGACCTCACCAAGCAGACCCGCTTCACCTACAGCGAGGTCGCCAACCGCTCGATCAACAGCACGCTGGTCCGGTCGATCAACACCACGGTCGTCGCGCTGCTCCCGGTGGCCGGTCTGCTGTTCATCGGCGGCGGCTTCCTCGGCGCGGGCATGCTGAACGACATCTCGCTCTCGCTGTTCGTCGGCCTCGCCGCGGGCGCGTACTCGTCGATCTTCATCGCCACTCCGCTGGTCGCGGACTTCAAGGAGACCGACCCGCAGATGAAGGCGCTCAAGAAGCGGGTGCTCGCCAAGCGCCGCGCCGCGGCCGCCAAGGGCGAGTCCGAGGAGACCCCGGCGCCCGACGCCGAGACCACCGAGGATGCCGAGGACACCCCCGCGGTCGTCGGCCCGCGCTCGGGCCCCCGCGCCCAGCCCGTCCGCAACCGCGGCCGGGGCCGCCCCTCGGGCAAGCGCCGATGACGGAGACGGAAACGCCGATGACCGAGATCAAGGAACTGCTGCTCAGCCGCATCCGCGACGTGGCGGACTACCCGACGCCCGGAGTGATGTTCAAGGACATCACACCGCTGCTCGCCGACCCGGCGGCCTTCGCGGCGCTCACCGACGCGCTCGCCGACCTGAGCGTGCGCAGCGGCGCCACGAAGATCGTCGGCCTGGAGGCCCGCGGCTTCATCCTGGGCGCCCCGGCGGCCCTGCGCGCCGGACTCGGCTTCATCCCGGTCCGCAAGGCGGGCAAGCTCCCCGGAGCCACGCTCAGCCAGGCCTACGACCTGGAGTACGGCAGCGCCGAGATTGAGGTGCACGCCGAGGACCTCGCCGCGGGCGACCGCGTCATGGTCATCGACGACGTCCTGGCCACCGGCGGCACCGCCGAGGCGTCGCTGCGGCTCATCCGCCGGGCGGGCGCCGAGGTGGCCGGTGTGGCGGTCCTGATGGAGCTGGGCTTCCTGGGCGGCCGGGAGCGGCTGGTTCCCGCTCTGGACGGCGCGCCCCTGGAGGCGCTCCTCACGGTCTGAGGACCCCGTGGGGCCGCCGAGGCGGCCCCACGGGACATCGGGGCGGGCCCGGCGGAATCCGGCGCCCGCCTCTGGCGTTTCTCCAGTACGGAGCCGTCTCACCGGCCGAGGGCGAGCCGCGGGCCCAGGATCGATACCATGGGCACTTCGGGACCTCACCGGGGGACCCGATCGCGCACAGGGAGCGCTCTTGCCAGACGAGTCCCAGCCACTTGCCGCCGCCAAGCCCGTCGATGAGTCCGAGCGGGCCACGGCGCCCGCCGCCACGTCCGCGCGCCGGGCGCCGAGCACGGCGCCGGCGGCCCCCGCGCCGGGCGGGACGACCACGCCCGGCGCCACCCCGGCCCGCGGCGAGCGGAGCGAGCAGGCCGCCGGGGCCGACAAGCCGGAGCGGGCGGCCGAGCGGCAGCCCCGCCCCGCGCCCCAGCCCGAGCGCCCCGCCCCGCCGCCCGCGACGGCCCGCCCCGCCACCGGCAAGCCGGAGCGCTCCGGCTCCTCCAACCGGGTGCGCGCCCGCCTGGCCCGCCTGGGCGTGCAGCGCTCCAACCCGTACAACCCGGTCCTGGAGCCCCTGCTGCGGATAGTGCGCAGCAACGACCCCAAGATCGAGACCGCCACGCTGCGCCAGATCGAGCGGGCCTACCAGGTCGCCGAGCGCTGGCACCGGGGCCAGAAGCGCAAGAGCGGCGATCCGTACATCACCCACCCGCTGGCCGTCACCACGATCCTGGCGGAGCTGGGCATGGACCCGGCCACGCTCATGGCGGGCCTGCTCCACGACACCGTCGAGGACACCGAGTACGGCCTGGAGCAGCTGCGCCGCGACTTCGGCGACCAGGTCGCCCTCCTCGTCGACGGCGTCACCAAGCTCGACAAGGTCAAGTTCGGCGAGGCCGCGCAGGCCGAGACCGTGCGCAAGATGGTCGTCGCCATGGCCAAGGACCCCCGCGTCCTGGTCATCAAGCTCGCCGACCGCCTGCACAACATGCGCACCATGCGCTACCTCAAGCGCGAGAAGCAGGAGAAGAAGGCCCGCGAGACGCTGGAGATCTACGCTCCACTGGCGCACCGCCTGGGCATGAACACCATCAAGTGGGAGCTGGAGGACCTCGCCTTCGCGATCCTCTACCCCAAGATGTACGACGAGATCGTGCGCCTCGTCGCCGAGCGCGCCCCCAAGCGCGACGAGTACCTGGCCATAGTGACCGACGAGGTCCAGGCCGACCTGCGCTCCGCGCGCATCAAGGCCACCGTCACCGGCCGCCCGAAGCACTACTACAGCGTCTACCAGAAGATGATCGTCCGCGGCCGTGACTTCGCGGAGATCTACGACCTGGTGGGCATCCGCGTCCTCGTCGACACGGTCCGCGACTGCTACGCCGCCCTCGGCACGGTGCACGCGCGCTGGAACCCGGTCCCCGGCCGGTTCAAGGACTACATCGCGATGCCCAAGTTCAACATGTACCAGTCGCTGCACACGACGGTCATCGGCCCCAACGGCAAGCCCGTCGAGCTGCAGATCCGCACGTTCGACATGCACCGCCGCGCCGAGTACGGCATCGCCGCGCACTGGAAGTACAAGCAGGAGGCCGTCGCGGGCGCCTCCAAGGTGCGCACCGACGCCCCCAAGTCCTCCGGCAAGAAGGACGACCACCTCAACGACATGGCGTGGCTGCGCCAGCTGCTCGACTGGCAGAAGGAGACCGAGGACCCGGGCGAGTTCCTGGAGTCCCTGCGCTTCGACCTGTCGCGCAACGAGGTCTTCGTCTTCACCCCCAAGGGCGACGTCATCGCGCTGCCCGCGGGCGCCACTCCCGTGGACTTCTCGTACGCCGTCCACACCGAGGTCGGCCACCGCACCATAGGCGCCCGGGTCAACGGCCGGCTCGTGCCGCTCGAATCGACCCTCGACAACGGCGACCTGGTGGAGGTCTTCACCTCAAAGGCCGCGGGCGCGGGCCCCAGCCGCGACTGGCTCGGCTTCGTGAAGTCGCCCCGCGCGCGCAACAAGATCCGGGCCTGGTTCTCCAAGGAGCGCCGCGAGGAGGCCATCGAGCAGGGCAAGGACGCCATCGTGCGGGCCATGCGCAAGCAGAACCTGCCGATCCAGCGCATCCTCACCGGCGACTCGCTCGTCACGCTCGCGCACGAGATGCGCTACCCCGACATCTCGTCCCTGTACGCCGCGATCGGCGAGGGCCACGTCACCGCGCAGAGCGTGGTGCAGAAGCTCGTCCAGGCCCTCGGCGGTGAGGAGGCCGCCAACGAGGACATCGCCGAGAGCGCGCCGCCCGCCCGCAGGGGCCGCTCCAAGCGCCGCTCCAGCGCGGACCCGGGCGTCGTCGTCAAGGGCGTCGACGACGTGTGGGTCAAGCTGGCACGCTGCTGTACGCCGGTGCCGGGCGACCCCATCATCGGCTTCGTCACGCGCGGCAGCGGCGTATCGGTTCACCGCAGCGACTGCGTGAACGTGGACTCGCTGTCCCGTGAGCCCGAGCGCATCCTCGAGGTCGAGTGGGCGCCCACGCAGTCCTCGGTGTTCCTCGTGGCCATCCAGGTCGAGGCCCTGGACCGCTCGCGCCTGCTCTCGGACGTCACGCGCATCCTCTCGGACCAGCACGTCAACATCCTGTCGGCGGCCGTCCAGACCTCCCGTGACCGCGTCGCCACGTCCCGCTTCACCTTCGAGATGGGCGACCCCAAGCACCTGGGGCACGTCCTGAAGGCGGTCAGGGGAGTGGAGGGCGTGTACGACGTGTACCGCGTGACGTCGGCGCGCCGACCGTAAGCACACCCCCGGAAAACCGGGCTCCACGCAGAGGGGCTCCCGTACGTCACGTACGGGAGCCCCTCTAGGTAGCCGGTGGAGAACCGCTCAGCCGCCGAACTCCTCCAGGCCCTTGAGGGCCTGGTCCAGCAGCGCCTGACGGCCGTCGAGCTCCTTCTGGAGCTTGTCCGCCTTGGCGTTGTTGCCCGCCGTGCGGGCGGCCTCGATCTGGCCCCGCAGCTTGTCCACGGCGGCCTGGAGCTGGCCGGTCAGGCCCTCGGCGCGCGCCCGCGCCTCGGGGTTGGTCCGGCGCCACTCGGCTTCCTCGGACTCCTGCAGGGCTCGCTCCACGGCGTGCATCCGGCCCTCGACCTTGGGCCGGGCGTCACGCGGGACGTGGCCGATGGCCTCCCAGCGCTCGTTGATGGAGCGGAAGGCCGCGCGGGCCGCCTTCAGATCCGTCACCGGGACGAGCTTCTCGGCCTCGTCGGCCAGCTCCTCCTTGAGCTTGAGGTTCTCGCCCTGCTCGGCGTCGCGCTCCGCGAAGACCGAGCTGCGCGCCGCGAAGAACACGTCCTGGGCGCCGCGGAAGCGGTTCCACAGGTCGTCCTCGTGCTCGCGCTGGGCACGGCCCGCCGCCTTCCAGTCGGCCATCAGCTCGCGGTAGCGCGCCGCCGTCGGGCCCCAGTCCGTCGAGTTCGACAGGGCCTCGGCCTCCGCGACCAGCTTCTCCTTGGCCTTGCGGGCCTCCTCGCGCTGCGCGTCCAGCTGCGCGAAGTGGGCCTTGCGGCGCTTGGAGAACGCCGAGCGGGCGTGCGAGAAGCGGTGCCACAGCTCGTCGTCGGACTTGCGGTCCAGGCGCGGCAGCCCCTTCCAGGTGTCCACGAGCGCCCGCAGCCGCTCGCCCGCCGACCGCCACTGCTCGCTCTGCGCGAGCTCCTCGGCCTCCGCGACCAGCGCCTCCTTGGCGTGCCGCGCCTCGTCCGACTGCTTGGCCTTCTGGGCCTTGCGCTCCTCACGGCGCGCGTCGACCGACGCGACGAGCTTGTCGAGCCGCTTGCTCAGGGCGTCCAGATCGCCCACGGCGTGCGCCTCGTCGACCTGCTGCCGCAGGTGGTCGATGGCGACCGTCGCGTCCTTGGCCGACAGATCGGTCGTCTGCACCCGGCGCTCGAGAAGTCCGATCTCGACGACCAGACCGTCGTACTTGCGCTCGAAATAGGCCAGGGCCTCGTCGGGAGATCCTGCCTGCCACGAACCGACCACTCGCTCGCCGCCGTCGGCCGTACGCACGTACACGGTCCCCGTCTCGTCGACGCGGCCCCACGGGTCGCTGCTCACAGCGCCTCCTCCACATGATGCCTGCACAAGGCCACGGGCCCCCGGCATCGTCCACAGTTTCGTCACCGCCAACATAGGCGACCGGCGGGGCGGCTGTCCGCATCCAGCACGAGCGAAATTCACCGCCCGTGCCCGGGACGCGCACGGGGTCGCCTTCCGGACTTCTCCGGTGCCGCCTCAGGACTTCCGTACGGTCGCCTTGTCGATGACCACGGTCGCGTTCGGCGCCCCGTCGCCCTGTCCGGAGCTCTCACCCGCGGCGGCGATCTTCTTCAGGACCTTCATGCCCGCCGCGGAGACCGTGCCGAACGGCGTGTAGTCGGGCGGCAGCTGACTGTCCTGGTAGACGAGGAAGAACTGGCTGCCGCCGGTGTCGCGCCCGGTCTTCTTCCCGGCGTTGTAGCGGTTCGCCATCGCCACCGTGCCCGCCGGGTACACATTGCCCTTCAGGCGCTTGTCCTTCAGGTTCTCGTCCGGGATCGAGTAGCCCGGGGTGCCCTCGCCGGTGCCCTTGGGGTCGCCGCACTGCAGCACGTTGACGTTGCCCGAGGTGAGGCGGTGGCACGCGGTGTGGTCCAAGTACCCCTTGTTCACCAGGAAGTCGAAGGAGTTGACGGTGTGCGGGGCCTTCGCCGCGTCCAGGGCGAGGTCGATGTCGCCGCACGTCGTGCCCAGCTTCATCGTGTACGAGGCCGACGTGTCGATGGTCAGCGGCGGCTCCTTCTTGAAGCTGAGCGGCTTGACCTTGCCCGGGGCCGCCTTGCGGCAGGGGTCCGCGGGCTTGCTGGGCGTCGGGCTCGGCGCGGCGTCGTCCTTGGTGGAGCCGCCGCCGTCGAAGGCGCCCGCCGCGTAGGAGGCGGCGCCTGCGGCCACGACCAGGGCGAGCGCGCCCGCGATGACTCCGTTGCGCAGGCGCCGGCGGCGCTGGGCGGCCTCCCGCCGCTGCTGCTGCCGCAAGTACTTCTCCCGTGCGAGCTGCTTACGCCGCTGCTGCTGGCTGACCACCGGGCCCACTCCTCGAACGTCTCATCCGTCGTCTCGTCTGCTGTCGTCGGCGCGCGGCACGAGGGGCCGCGCGTGCCCCGTACCGTATATGGGTTAGCTGTGGAATCGGCAGCGCCGGTAGGCTCTGACCCGCCGCAATCTCCGCTGCCACTCAGCCGTACGACCAAAACGAAGGACGATCGTGCTCATTGCCGGGTTTCCCGCCGGAGCCTGGGGCACCAACTGCTATCTGGTCGCCCCCGCCGCAGGCGAGGAGTGCGTGATCATCGACCCGGGGCACGAAGCCGCCCCGGGCGTCGAGGAAGCGCTCAAGAAGCATCGGCTCAAGCCCGTCGCCGTGGTCCTCACGCACGGCCACCTCGACCACGTCGCCTCGGTCGTCCCGGTCTGCGGCGCGCACGACGTGCCCGCCTGGATCCACCCCGAGGACCGGTACATGATGAGCGACCCGGAGAAGGCCCTCGGCCGCTCCATCGGGGCCCAGCTCATGGGCGAGCTGACGGTCGGGGAGCCCGACGACCTGCGGGAGCTGACGGACGGGGCGAGCCTGAGCCTCGCCGGACTCGACCTCACCGTCGCGCACGCGCCGGGCCATACGAGGGGGTCGGTGACCTTCAGGATGCCCGAGACGGCCGACATCCCGTCGGTCTTCTTCTCGGGCGACCTGCTGTTCGCCGGCTCCATCGGCCGCACCGACCTGCCCGGCGGCTCCCACCCCGAGATCCTCGAGTCGCTGGCCCGGGTGTGCCTGCCGCTCGACGACTCGACCGTGGTGCTTTCGGGCCACGGCCCCCAGACGACCATCGGCCAGGAGCGCGCCACCAACCCGTATCTGCGGCAGGTGGCCGCCGACCGCCAAGGCCGGGGTGCGGACCCGACGTCCGCACCCCGACGAGGAATGTGACGAGAGACTGCTGAAGTGAGCACCTTCAAGGCCCCCAAGGGCACGTACGACCTGCTGCCGCCCGCCTCCGCCACGTATCTGGCGGTGCGCGAGGCCATCGCGGCCCCCCTGCGCAACTCCGGCTACGGCTATGTGGAGACCCCTGGCTTCGAGAACGTCGAGCTGTTCGCGCGCGGCGTCGGCGAGTCCACGGACATCGTCACCAAGGAGATGTACGCCTTCGAGACCAAGGGCGGCGACAAGCTCGCCCTGCGCCCCGAAGGCACCGCCTCCGTGCTGCGCGCCGCCCTGGAGGCCAACCTGCACAAGGCGGGCAACCTCCCCGTCAAGCTCTGGTACTCGGGCTCGTACTACCGCTACGAGCGCCCGCAGAAGGGCCGCTACCGCCACTTCTCGCAGGTCGGCGCGGAGGCCATCGGCGCCGAGGACCCGGCGCTCGACGCCGAGCTGATCATCCTGGCCGACCAGGCCTACCGCTCCCTCGGCCTGAAGGAGTTCCGCATCCTGCTGAACTCGCTCGGCGACAAGGAGTGCCGCCCCGTCTACCGCGCCGCGCTCCAGGACTTCCTGCGCGCGCTCGACCTGGATGAGGAGACGCGCCGCCGCATCGACATCAACCCGCTGCGCGTCCTGGACGACAAGCGCCCCGAGGTCCAGCAGCAGCTCGTCGGCGCCCCGCTCCTGCGCGACTACCTGTGCGACGCCTGCAAGGCGTACCACGAGCAGGTGCGCGAGCTCCTGACGGCGGAGGGCGTCGTCTACGAGGACGACCCGAAGCTGGTCCGCGGCCTGGACTACTACACGCGCACGACCTTCGAGTTCGTCCACGACGGCCTCGGCTCGCAGTCCGCCGTCGGCGGCGGCGGCCGCTACGACGGCCTGTCCGAGATGATCGGCGGCCCCGCCCTTCCGTCCGTCGGCTGGGCGCTCGGCGTGGACCGCACGGTGCTCGCGCTCGAGGCGGAGGGCGTCTCGCTCGACCTGCCCGCGGCCACCAGCGTCTTCGCGGTGCCCCTCGGCGACGAGGCCCGCCGGGTCCTCTTCGCGAAGGTGGCACAGCTGCGCAAGGCCGGGATCGCGGCGGACTTCTCGTACGGCGGGAAGGGCCTGAAAGGCGCGATGAAGAACGCCAACCGCAGCGGCGCGCGCTTCACCGTCGTCGCCGGTGAGCGCGATCTGGCGGAGGGCGTCGTCCAGCTCAAGGACATGGAGTCCGGCGAGCAGGAGGCCGTCGCCGTGGACGAGATCGTGGAGCTCCTCAAGGGCAAGCTGGCCTAGGACGGCAACGACGCAGGGGTGGGGCGCGTTCTCGCGTCCCACCCCCGCGTCGTTCGCGCTTCCCCCGTAGGTGTCCCCTTATGTCCGCCCGACGGTGGACACACAGGAGCTTGCGGCACAATGACCCTGCCCCGGGCCACCCACGAGCGATGGAAACGGCGTGATGAGCAAAACGATGTCAGTCAAGAACGGCGCCGCTTCGGGCGAGGACCGTGCGGACGCGTCCCGTTCCGTCGGCGGGAGCCGGGCGTTCGCGCTGCTTCTGGTGGTCACGGGCGTGGCGGGGCTGTGGGCTTCGTGGATCATCACGCTCGACAAGTTCGAGCTGTTGAAGGACCCGAACTTCCAGCCCGGGTGCAGCATCAACCCGGTGGTGGCCTGCGGCAGCATCATGAAGAGCGAGCAGGCGGAGGCGTTCGGGTTCCCGAACCCGATGCTGGGGCTCGCGGCCTACGCCGTGGTGATCGGCGTGGGGATGAGCCTGCTGGCCGGGGCGCGGTTCCCGCGGTGGTACTGGCTCACGTTCAACGCGGGCACGGTGTTCGGCGTGGGGTTCTGCACGTGGCTGCAGTTCCAGTCCCTGTACCGGATCAACGCGCTGTGCCTGTGGTGCTGCCTGGCGTGGGTCGCCACGATCCTGATGTTCTGGTACGTGACGTCCTTCAATATCCGCAACGGCTTCCTGGCCGCGCCGCGCTGGCTGAAGACGTTCTTCGAGGACTTCACCTGGGCGCTGCCGGTCATGCACGTCGGCGTGATCGCCGTACTGATCTTCACGCGGTGGGGCACCGACCTCTGGGCCTGAGCCCGCGCACCGGCGGCCCCGGACCGATTGTCAGTGGGGTGGCATAGGGTTCTCGACGTGGAGCCCGACCTGTTCACCGCCGCAGCAGAGGACCGCCAGGAGAAGGACCCGGCGAGCAGTCCTCTGGCCGTCCGCATGCGCCCGCGCACGATCGACGAGGTCGTCGGCCAGCAGCATCTGCTGCGGCCCGGGTCGCCGCTGCGCCGCCTCGTCGGCGAGGGCAGCGGCGGGCCCGCGGGACCGTCCTCGGTGTTCCTGTGGGGCCCGCCCGGCATCGGCAAGACGACCCTGGCGTACGTGGTCTCCAAGGCGACGAACAAGCGCTTCGTGGAGCTGTCCGCGATCACCGCGGGCGTCAAGGAGGTCCGCGCGGTCATCGACGGCGCCCGCCGGGCCATGGGCGGCCACGGCAAGGAGACGGTGCTCTTCCTCGACGAGATCCACCGCTTCAGCAAGGCCCAGCAGGACTCCCTGCTCCCCGCCGTCGAGAACCGCTGGGTGACCCTGATCGCGGCGACCACCGAGAATCCGTACTTCTCGGTGATCTCCCCGCTCCTGTCCCGCTCCCTGCTCCTGACCCTGGAGCCGCTCACGGACGACGACCTGCGCGGCCTGCTGCGGCGCGCCCTCACCGAGGAGCGCGGCCTCGGGGGAGCGGTCACCCTGCCCGAGGAGGCCGAGGCGCACCTCCTGCGGATCGCCGGCGGTGACGCGCGGCGGGCCCTGACCGCCCTGGAGGCGGGCGCGGGCGCGGCCCTCGCCAAGGGCGAGAAGGAGATCACGCTCCAGACCCTGGAGGAGTCCGTCGACCGCGCGGCGGTGAAGTACGACCGCGCGGGCGACCAGCACTACGACGTCGCGAGCGCCCTCATCAAGTCCATCCGCGGCTCGGACGTGGACGCGGCCCTGCACTATCTGGCCCGGATGATCGAGGCGGGCGAGGACCCCCGGTTCATCGCCCGCCGCCTGATGATCTCCGCGAGCGAGGACATCGGCCTGGCCGACCCGGGCGCCCTGCCCCTCGCCGTCGCCGCGGCCCAGGCCGTCGCCATGATCGGCTTCCCCGAGGCCGCGCTGACCCTCAGCCACGCCACCATCGCCCTCGCCCTCGCCCCGAAGTCGAACGCGGCGACGACGGCGATCGGCGCCGCCCTGGAAGACGTCCGCAAGGGCCACGCGGGCCCGGTCCCGCCCCATCTGCGCGACGGCCACTACAAGGGCGCGGCCAAGCTGGGCCACGCCCAGGGCTATGTCTACCCGCACGACCTGCCCGAGGGCATCGCCCCCCAGCAGTACGCCCCGGACGCCCTCAAGGACCGCACGTACTACACCCCCACCCGCCACGGCACCGAGGCGCGCTACGCGGACGCGGTGGAGTGGACCAGGAAACACCTGGGTCGCAAGCGGCCCTGAGCAGCCTGTAGACTTCCCCGAAGTGCTGAGTCCCGTGTCCGGTCCCGTACCGGCACCACCAGAGCGGGACATCCAGCCGGAGATCCGGCCCCCGGGCGGGGATCTCCAGGAGCGTCGCGCACCGTCGAAGGTGTCGCGGGCAGCCCACCACCATCCCCGAGGGGAAGCGGTCGGTGGGCCACTCGCGTGCTGCACATAGTGCCCAGACCCAGGAGCGGCTGCCGGGTGTGTCCCTCAGGGACCCGCCGGGTTTCCCGGGCTGCGGATGTGACCTCCCCTAACCCTGGTGAAGCCGATTTCGCACAGAAGAGCAGAGGTGTTTGGTTCATGGCGAACCAGTCCCGCCCCAAGGTCAAGAAGTCGCGTGCCCTCGGCATCGCGCTGACCCCGAAGGCCGTCAAGTACTTCGAGGCCCGCCCCTACCCGCCGGGCGAGCACGGCCGCGGCCGCAAGCAGAACTCGGACTACAAGGTCCGTCTGCTCGAGAAGCAGCGTCTGCGCGCGCAGTACGACGTGTCCGAGCGCCAGCTCGTCCGCGCCTACGAGCGTGCCGCCAAGACCCAGGGCAAGACCGGTGAGGCCCTGGTCATCGAGCTCGAGCGTCGTCTCGACGCCCTGGTCCTGCGTTCGGGCATCGCCCGCACGATCTACCAGGCCCGTCAGATGGTCGTCCACGGCCACATCGAGGTCAACGGCCACAAGGTCGACAAGCCGTCCTTCCGCGTGAAGCCGGACGACGTCGTCATGGTCCGCGAGCGCAGCCGCCAGAAGCCGCTGTTCGAGGTCGCGCGCGAGGGTGGCTTCGCCGCCGACGGCGAGACCCCGCGCTACCTCCAGGTCAACCTGAAGGCCCTGGCCTTCCGCCTGGACCGCGAGCCGAACCGCAAGGAGATCCCCGTGATCTGCGACGAGCAGCTCGTCGTCGAGTACTACGCCCGCTGACCCGGACGTAGCCTCACCTGGCTCAGCCCGTCGTCTCCCCGCCCTTACGGGTCGGGGAGGCGGCGGGTTCGCGCGTGTGCGGGGCCGGTCCTTCGGCCCGGGCCGTGCGCCTGCCGCGCCGCGGCCCCGGGGCCGCGGCGCCGCCCCGGCCGAGCGCCCGCGCCACCGCCGCGTCCGGCGGCAGCAGGGCCCCGGCCCGCAGCTGGGCCTCGTACAGCTCGTCGCCGAGCCGCTCCCTGGCCCGCGCCTCGCACAGCGCGTGCGGGCCGCCGAAGTACTGCGAACCGAACAGCGGAAGCCCCACCGACGGCCAGATCCGCGAGGCCACGCCCTGGAGCACGGCCGCCTCCGCCGCGTCGCCCTCCGTCGCCGTGAACAGCGCGAGCAGCTCCACCGCGAGGACCGTGCCGAGCAGGTCGTGGAAGGCGTGGTCGAGGTCGAGGCAGCGCGTGACGAGCTCGCGCGCGAGGTCCGGCTCACCCCGCGTCCACGCCGCGTACCCGAGGACGTACAGCGCGTAGGCCAGCGTCCAGCGCTCGCCGTGGTCCTCGCAGACCTGCCGCACCTCCTCGCACAGCGCCACGGCGTCGTCGAGCGACCCCTGGAAGGCCAGGGTCATGGCCAGCTCGACCTGGCCCATCAGCACGTTGCTGTTCAGCTCGCCGATGCGCCGGTACTCGTCGAGGGCCGTGCGCAGCAGCCGCTCCGCGCGCGGCATGTCGTCCGAGACCAGGGCGAGACAGCCCAGACGGTGCACCGCGTACGCCGCCGCGACGGCGCTGCCCGTGCGCTCGGCGGTGTCCTGGCACTCCTGGAGCGCGCACAGCGCGGGCACCGTGTCGCCCTGGAGGATCGCCACGTAGCCGAGCACCCACAGCGCCTTCAGGCGCGACTCCTCGTGGCCGCCCTCCAGGTCCACGGCCCGGTCCAGCCAGTGCCTGCCCTCCGCGAGCCGACCGCAGCCCACCCAGCAGAACCACAGCGTGCCCGCCAGGTACTGGCCGAGGTGCGTCTCCTCCGGCTCGGTCAGACAGAACTCCAGGGCGGCCCGCAGATTGGGCAGCTCGCACTCGACGAGCGTGGCGACCTCCGTCTGCCGCGGCGAGAACCAGTCCAGCTCGCACCAGGTGGCCAGGCCCATGTACCAGTCGCGGTGCCTGCGCCGCATCCGCGCGGTGTCCCCGGTCGCCCGCAGCCACTCGGCGCCGTACGCCCTGACGGTGTCGAGCATGCGGTAGCGCACGCCCGTGGGGCTCTCCTCGCGGGTCAGGACCGACTGCGCGAGCAGCTCGTCGACGATGTCGAGCACCTCTTCGGCGAGCAGCCCGTCGCCGCTGCACACGTATTCGACGGCCTCCAGGTCGAAGGGCCCGGAGAACACCGAGAGCCGGGTCCACAGCAGCCGCTCCTGCGCCGTGCACAGCTCGTGGCTCCAGCCGATCGCCGTACGCAGCGTCTGGTGCCGGGGCAGCAGATCGCGGTGGGCCCCGGTCAGGAGCCGGAAGCGGTCGTCCAGGCGGGCGAGCAGCTGCCCCGGCGAGAGCGCCCGCAGCCGCCCGGCGGCGAGCTCGAGGGCGAGCGGGATGCCGTCCAGGCGGCGGCACAGCTCAAGGACCTCGGCCTGGTGGCCGCCGTCGAGGGCGAAGCCGGGCAGACAGGCCGCGGCCCGCTCGGCGAACAGGGCCGCCGCGTCCGGCTCCGCCATCGGCGCGAGTGGGAAGACGCGCTCGCCCGCCATGCCCAGCGGCCTGCGTCCGGCGGCGAGGACCCGCAGGCCGGGGCAGCGCACGAGGAGGTCGTGCACCAGGGAGGCGGTGGCCGCCACGAGGTGCTCGAACCCGTCCACCACGAGCAGCAGTTCCCGCCCGGCGAGCCGGTCGAGCAGCACCTGGCGGGGCGAGCGGCTCGTGTGGTCGGTCAGCTCCAGGGCGCTGGCGAGCGCGTGTTCCACCAGCTCGGGGTCGCGCACGGAGTCCAGCTCCACCAGCCAGGCGCCGTCGCGCGGCCGGACGGCGGCGGCCGCCCGCACCGCGAGCCGCGACTTGCCGACGCCGCCGACCCCGGTCACCGTGATCAGCCGGGCGGTGGCCAACGCCTCGGTGAGGGCGTCCAGTTCGGCGCCGCGGCCCACGAAGGCGGTGAGCTCCGCCGGGAGGTTGCCCGCGGGGCCGTCCGCCGCCGGGTCCGGGGGAGGGGACGACGGGCCGGCGGCGGCTGCTGAATCGTTCCGACGGTCGTCGGGGCGCTGAGGGCGTCGCATGGGGTACGGAGCGTACTCACGCGTACGCGGTCCGTACAATCAGCTCGCGCCAGTTCCGCTCATGCCCCCCGCTCCAAGTGCCGCGTGCGGTAATGCGGTACGGAGCCGGGGCCCCGGCGCGATAGGGTCGGAGCACGACTTTTCGACGTTCGACGACCCTGGAATCCAGGGCGGTGTCTCAGGGAGCGGTGCACAGTGTCCGGTGGAGAGGTGGCCGGGATCCTGGTGGCCGTCTTCTGGGCGATTCTGGTCTCCTTCCTGGCGGTGGCGCTGGCGAGGCTGGCGCAGACGCTCAGGGCGACCACCAAGCTCGTCGCGGACGTGACCGAGCAGGCGGTGCCGCTCCTCGCCGACGCGTCGACGGCGGTGCGCTCCGCGCAGACCCAGATCGACCGCGTGGACGCCATCGCCTCCGACGTCCAGGAGGTCACGTCGAACGCGTCGGCGCTGTCGACGACCGTGGCCTCCACCTTCGGCGGCCCCCTGGTCAAGGTCGCGGCGTTCGGCTACGGAGTGCGCCGGGCCATCAGCCGTAAGGAAGTGCCCGCCAAGCCGTCCCGTCGTACGGTGATCGTGGGCCGCACCCTCCCGTCGGCACGGCGGGGCAAGCGGAAGAAGGACTGACGCAGCGATGTTCCGACGTACGTTCTGGTTCACCGCGGGCGCGGCCGCCGGCGTCTGGGCCACCACCAAGGTCAACCGCAAGCTGAAGCAGCTCACCCCCGAGAGCCTCGCCGCGCGGGCCGCCGACAAGGCCGTCGAGGCCGGACACCGGCTCAAGGACTTCGCGCTCGACGTCCGTGACGGCATGGCCGAGCGGGAGGCCGAGCTCGGTGACGCCCTCGGCCTGAACGCCCCGGTCGACCCCGAGCTGCCCGCCCAGCGCCGCCTCGCGCTCGTCGAGCCCGCCACCGACAAGAACCCCAAGTCCCTCGCGAACACGACGGACACGACGTACTCGTACAACCGGAATGAGGACCACTGATGGAGTCGGCTGAAATCCGTCGCCGCTGGCTGAGCTTCTTCGAGGAGCGTGGGCACAAGGTCGTGCCGTCGGCGTCACTGATCGCGGACGACCCGACGCTGCTCCTCGTCCCCGCGGGCATGGTGCCCTTCAAGCCCTACTTCCTGGGCGAGACCAAGCCGCCCGCCCCGCGCGTCACCAGCGTCCAGAAGTGCGTGCGCACGCCGGACATCGAAGAGGTCGGCAAGACGACCCGGCACGGCACGTTCTTCCAGATGTGCGGCAACTTCTCCTTCGGTGACTACTTCAAGGAAGGCGCGATCAAGCTCGCCTGGGAGCTGCTCACCTCGCCCCAGGACAAGGGCGGTTACGGCCTGGACCCGGAGAAGCTCTGGATCACCGTCTACAAGGAGGACGACGAGGCGGAGCGCATCTGGCGCGACGTGATCGGCGTCCCCGCCGAGCGCATCCAGCGCCTGGGCATGGGCCCGAACTTCTGGTCCATGGGCGTGCCCGGCCCCTGTGGCCCGTGCTCCGAGATCAACTACGACCGCGGTCCTGAGTTCGGCGAGGAAGGCGGCCCGGCCGTCAACGACGAGCGCTACGTGGAGATCTGGAACCTGGTCTTCATGCAGTACGAGCGCGGCGCGGGCCAGGGCAAGGAGGACTTCCCGATCCTCGGCGACCTGCCGTCGAAGAACATCGACACGGGTCTCGGCCTGGAGCGCCTGGCCATGATCCTGCAGGGCGTACAGAACATGTACGAGACCGACACCCTGCGCGTCGTCATCGACAAGGCCACCGAGCTGACCGGCGTGCGCTACGGCGCCGAGCACGGCTCGGACGTCTCGCTGCGCGTGGTCGCCGACCACATGCGCACCTCCGTGATGCTCATCGGCGACGGCGTCACCCCCGGCAACGAGGGCCGTGGCTACGTCCTGCGCCGCATCATGCGCCGCGCCATCCGCAACATGCGTCTGCTCGGCGCCACCGGCCCGGTCGTCGCCGAGCTCGTCGACACGGTCATCACGACCATGGGCGAGCAGTACCCGGAGCTGCTCACCGACCGCAAGCGCATCGAGACCGTCGCGCTCGCCGAGGAGGCCGCCTTCCTCAAGGCCCTCAAGGGCGGCACGAACATCCTCGACACGGCCGTCAGCGAGACCAAGGCCGCCGGTTCCCGCGTGCTGCCGGGCGACAAGGCGTTCCTGCTCCACGACACCTGGGGCTTCCCGATCGACCTCACCCTGGAGATGGCCGCCGAGCAGGGCCTGACCGTGGACGAGGACGGCTTCCGCCGCCTGATGAAGGAGCAGCGGGAGCGCGCCAAGGCCGACGCCCAGGCCAAGAAGACCGGCCACGCGGACATGGGCGCCTACCGCGAGATCGCCGACAGCTCCGGCGCCACCGACTTCACCGGCTACAGCCTGACCGAGAACGAGGCCGTGATCGTCGGCCTCCTGGTCAACGGCGCCTCCTCGCCCGCCGCCACCGAGGGCGACGAGGTCGAGGTCGTCCTGGACCGCACCCCCTTCTACGCCGAGGGCGGCGGCCAGATCGGCGACACCGGCCGCATCCGCCTGGACAGCGGTGCCGTCATCGAGGTCCGCGACGTCCAGAAGCCGGTGCCGGGCGTGCACGTCCACAAGGGCGTCGTGCAGGTCGGCGAGGTCACGGTCGGCGCCCCGGTGTGGGCCTCGATCGACGCCCACCGCCGCCGCGCCATCGCCCGCGCCCACTCCGCCACGCACCTCACGCACCAGGCGCTGCGCGACGCCCTCGGCCCGACGGCCGCCCAGGCCGGTTCCGAGAACCAGCCGGGCCGCTTCCGGTTCGACTTCGGCTCGCCGTCCGCCGTGCCGACGGCCGTGATGACGGACGTCGAGCAGCGGATCAACGAGGTCCTCTCCCGCGAGCTGGACGTCCAGGCCGAGGTCATGTCCCTGGACGAGGCCAAGAAGGCGGGCGCCATCGCCGAGTTCGGCGAGAAGTACGGCGAGCGCGTGCGCGTGGTGACCATCGGCGACTTCTCCAAGGAGCTGTGCGGCGGCACCCACGTGCACAACACCGCCCAGCTGGGTCTGGTGAAGCTGCTCGGCGAGTCCTCCATCGGCTCCGGCGTGCGCCGCATCGAGGCCCTGGTCGGCGTGGACGCGTACAACTTCCTGGCCAAGGAGCACACGGTCGTCGCCCAGCTCCAGGAGCTGGTCAAGGGCCGTCCGGAGGAGCTGCCCGAGAAGATCTCCGGCATGCTCGCCAAGCTGAAGGACGCCGAGAAGGAGATCGAGAAGTTCCGCGCGGAGAAGGTGCTTGCGGCCGCCGCCGGTCTCGCCCAGGGCGCCAAGGACGTGGGCGGCGTCGCCCTCGTCACCGGCCAGGTCCCGGACGGCACGGGCGCCGACGACCTGCGCAAGCTGGTCCTCGACGTGCGCGGCCGCATCCCCAGCGACCGTCCGGCCGTGGTCGCCCTGTTCACCTCGGCCAACGGCAAGCCCCTCACGGTCATCGCCACCAACGAAGCCGCGCGTGAGCGCGGTCTCAAGGCCGGTGACATGGTCCGCACCGCCGCCAAGACCCTCGGCGGCGGAGGCGGCGGCAAGCCGGACGTCGCCCAGGGTGGTGGCCAGAACGTGGCCGCCGTCGGCGACGCCATCGCCGCCGTCGAGCGTCTCGTCGGCGAAACCGCCCGATGAGCTCCGTCCGACGGGGCCGCCGCCTGGCGATCGACGTCGGGGACGCCCGGATCGGGGTCGCCTCGTGCGACCCCGACGGGATCCTCGCGACGCCGGTGGAGACGGTGCCGGGCCGGGACGTCCCGGCCGCCCACCGCCGTCTGCGTCAGCTCGTCGAGGAGTACGAACCCATCGAGATCGTGGTCGGACTCCCTCGCTCCCTCAAGGGGGGCGAGGGCCCGGCCGCCCTCAAGGTCCGCGCCTTCGCCCAGGAGCTCGCCGCCGGGATCGCCCCCGTTCCGGTGAGACTCGTGGACGAGAGGATGACCACAGTCACGGCCAGCCAGGGACTGCGCGCCTCCGGCGTGAAGTCCAAAAAGGGCAGGTCTGTCATCGATCAGGCCGCGGCGGTCATCATCCTGCAGCAGGCCCTGGAGTCCGAACGGGCGTCAGGCGAGGCTCCGGGTGAGGGCGTCGAAGTGGTCATCTGATCGCGATACGGTAACGTTCCGCGCGGTGTGGCGGCGTTCGAACAGCCGCCGCGCAGCATCAAGAGGCGGAGCGGTTGCCCTGGGATCCAGGCAGCGGCCCCCGCCTCGCGGCTCGTAGGGGATCGATGACTGAGTATGGCCGGGGCCCAGGCTCCGAACCGTGGCATCCGGAGGACCCGTTGTACGGGGACGGCGGATGGGGAGGACAGCAGGCCGCGGACGGCCAGTCCCCCTACGGCGGCCAGGGGCAGTACCACCCGCAGCAGCCGCAGCAGGCCCACCCCCAGCAGCCGTACGGCGAGTGGGACGCGGGCCAGCAGCAGTCCTACGGTCATCAGCAGGGGCCCGATCCCCTGCAGGCGCAGTACAACGGCGACCCCCAGCCGCACGACGGCGGCTGGGACGCCGGTCGGCCCGGCCAGGTCCCCTACGGCGGCGACCCGGCCGACCCCTACGGGCAGCAGCCCGCCGCGTACGGCGAGGAGCGCCCGGACTTCTACGGCACGCCCGAGGCGTATCCGCCGCCCGAGCCGCCGGGCCGGCGCCGCCCCGCCCCCGAGCCCGACCACGAGACCGGCTGGGATCCCGGCCCCGACCAGGGCGAGCACGCGTTCTTCGCGGGCGGCGACGAGGACGAGGACCGTGAGGACGCGGCCCGCGGCAGCCGGAGCGAGCGGCGCGGCCGCGGCGGCAAGAAGCCCAAGAAGCGGCGCAGCGGCTGCGCCTGCCTGGTCGTGGCCGTGGTCTTCGCGGGCGGCATCGGCGGGGTCGGGTACTTCGGCTACCAGTTCTACCAGGATCGTTTCGGCACGGCCCCGGACTACACGGGCGACGGCATCGACGCCAAGGCGACGGTCACGATCAACAAGGGTGCCACCGGCGGCGCCATCGGCCAGGCGCTCAAGGACGCCGGGGTCGTGAAGAGCGTCGACGCGTTCGTCTCCGCGCAGGGCAAGAATCCCGACGGCCAGAAGATCCAGGCGGGCGTCTACACGCTCAAGAAGGAGATGTCGGCCGCGTCCGCCCTCGAACTGATGCTCAGCCCGAAGAGCCGCGACAACCTCATCATTCCGGAAGGCAAGCGGAATAAGTGGGTGTATGAGCAGATCGACAAGCGGCTCGAACTCGCCGAGGGCACCACGAAGAACATCGCCCAGAAGGACTGGAAGCGACTCGGGCTTCCCCAGTGGGCCGTCGCCAACATGGGCGGCAAGGTCAAGGACCCGCTGGAAGGCTTCCTCTACCCCTCCAGCTATCCGGTCGCCAAGGGCCAGAAGCCCGAGGACGTCCTGAAGAAGATGGTCGCCCAAGCCGCCGAGGAATACGACGAGTTGGGCGTCGAGGGCAAGGCCAAGGAGCTGAAGCTCAAGAACCCGTTCGAGCTCATCACGGTCGCGAGCCTGGTCCAGGCCGAGGGCAAGACCCACGAGGACTTCCGCAAGATGGCCGAGGTCATCTACAACCGGCTGAAGCCCGGCAACATGGAGACGGTCGGCTATCTCCAATTCGACTCGACCTTCAATTACCTGATGGGTCAGAGCAAGATCAAGATCAGTGAGAGCGAGATCAAGACCAACCCCGACCCGTACAACACGTACAAGCACACGGGGCTGCCGCCGGGGCCGATCGGAAATCCGGGCGAGGAGGCGCTGAAGGCGGCGCTCAATCCGTCGACGGATGGCTGGCTCTACTTCGTCGCCACCGACGGCATGAACAAGACCGAATTCGCCAAGACCCACGCCGATTTCCTGAAGCTGAAGGAAAAGTTCAATGCGAGCACAGGAGGCTGAGGCCCGGCACCGGGCGGCCGTACTCGGATCGCCCATCGCCCACTCCCTCTCCCCGGTGCTGCACCGCGCCGCGTACCAGGAGCTGGGCCTCGCCGAGTGGCGCTACGACCGCTTCGAGGTCGACGAGGCGGCGCTGCCCGGGTTCGTCGAGCGGCTCGGGCCCGCGTGGGCGGGGCTCTCGCTCACGATGCCGCTGAAGCGCGCGGTGATGCCGCTGCTCGACGAGGTCAGCGAGACCGCCGCGGCCGTGGAGGCCGTCAACACGGTCGTGCGCACGGACGACGGACGGCTCCTCGGCGACAACACCGACATCCCCGGCATGGTCGCGGCGCTGCGCGAGCGCGGCATCGAGCAGGTGGAGAGCGCCGCGATCCTGGGCGCGGGCGCCACCGCCTCGTCCGCCCTCGCCGCCCTCGCGCGGATCTGCACCGGCGAGGTCGTCGCGTACGTCCGCAGCGCGGAGCGCGCCGCCGAGATGCGGCAGTGGGGCGAGCGGCTCGACGTCGCGGTGCGCACCGCCGACTGGGCGGACGCCGAGCAGGCGTTGCGGGCGCCGCTGGTGATCGCCACCACCCCCGCGGGCAGCACGGACGCCCTGTCCCACGCGGTGCCCGAGCGGCCCGCCACGCTCTTCGACGTGCTCTACGACCCCTGGCCCACCGCCCTCGCGGCCCGCTGGTCGGCGTACGGCGGGGCCGTCGTCAGCGGCCTCGACCTGCTCGTGCACCAGGCCGTCCTCCAGGTCGAGCAGATGACCGGGCGCTCGCCCGCGCCCCTCGACGCCATGCGCAAGGCGGGCGAACAGGCGCTGGCCGTGCGCTGAGGCCCGGTGCGGACTTGCCCATCCCGGTGTCCGCCGAGTGGACCGGGGCCGGTGCGGGGCGCCGGACGTGGGAGGATCTGGGGAGGCGGGCCAGGCCGCGCACCCGGTCGCGCCGTCGCAGTTCCAGGCGCGAGCAGGAGGAGCACCGTTGAGCAGGTTGCGCTGGCTGACCGCGGGGGAGTCCCACGGCCCCGCACTCGTCGCGACGCTGGAGGGACTTCCCGCCGGCGTGCCGATCACCACGGAGATGGTGGCGGACCACCTGGCCCGGCGCCGCCTCGGCTATGGACGCGGCGCCCGCATGAAGTTCGAGCGTGACGAGGTCACCTTCCTCGGCGGCGTGCGCCACGGCCTGACCATGGGCTCGCCCGTCGCGGTCATGGTGGGCAACACCGAGTGGCCCAAGTGGGAGCGGGTCATGGCGGCCGACCCGGTCGACCCGGCCGAGCTCGCCGAGCTGGCGCGCAACGCGCCGCTGACCCGCCCCCGCCCCGGCCACGCCGACCTCGCGGGCATGCAGAAGTACGGCTTCGACGAGGCCCGGCCCGTCCTGGAGCGCGCCTCCGCCCGTGAGACCGCGGCCCGCGTCGCGCTCGGCGCGGTGGCCCGCTCGTACCTCAAGGAGACGGCCGGGATCGAGATCGTCTCCCACGTCGTGGAGCTGGCGAAGGCCAAGGCCCCCTACGGCGTGTACCCGACGCCCGCCGACGTGGAGCGCCTCGACGCCGACCCGGTGCGCTGCCTGGACGCCGACGCGTCGAAGGCGATGGTCGCCGAGATCGACCAGGCCCACAAGGACGGCGACACCCTCGGCGGCGTCGTCGAGGTGCTCGCCTACGGCGTGCCCGTCGGGCTCGGCTCGCACGTGCACTGGGACCGCCGTCTGGACGCGCGCCTGGCCGCGGCCCTCATGGGCATCCAGGCCATCAAGGGCGTCGAGGTCGGCGACGGCTTCGAGCTCGCCCGGGTGCCCGGCTCGCAGGCGCACGACGAGATCGTCGCCACGGACGACGGCATCCGGCGCACCACCGGCCGCTCCGGTGGCACCGAGGGCGGTCTGACCACCGGCGAGCTGCTGCGCGTACGCGCGGCGATGAAGCCGATCGCGACGGTGCCGCGCGCGCTGGCCACGGTCGACGTGGCCACCGGCGAGGCCACCAAGGCCCACCACCAGCGCTCCGACGTGTGCGCGGTCCCGGCCGCCGGGATCGTCGCCGAGGCCATGGTCGCCCTCGTCCTGGCGGACGCGGTCGCGGAGAAGTTCGGCGGCGACAGCGTGCCGGAGACCCGGCGCAACGTGCGGTCGTACCTCGACCACCTCCAGATCCGGTGAGCGCCCCGGCACCTGAGGGCGCCGGCGCGCCGCGCGTCGTGCTCGTCGGGCCCATGGGCTCCGGCAAGTCCACCGTCGGCGGGCTGCTCGCCGAGCGGCTCGGCCTGCCCTACCGGGACACCGACGCGGACATCGTCGCGGCCGAGGGCCGCGAGATCTCCGACATCTTCGTCGAGGACGGCGAGGAGCACTTCCGCGCCCTGGAGCGCGCCGCTGTGCGCGCCGCCGTCGCCGGGCACGAGGGCGTACTCGGCCTCGGCGGCGGCGCGATCCTCGACGAGGGCACCCGGTCGCTGCTGCGCGGCCTGCCCGTCGTCTACCTCTCGATGGGCGTCGAGGAGGCGGTGCGCCGCGTCGGCCTCGGCACCGCGCGGCCGCTGCTCGCCGTCAACCCGCGCAAGCAGTGGCGCGAGCTGATGGACGCCCGCCGTCCCCTGTACGAAGAAGTCGCCCGTGCCGTCGTCGCCACCGACGGCCGGACCCCCGAAGAGGTCGCGGAAGCGGTCCTCGACGCCCTGGAGTTGACACAAGCATGAGTGAGGCAGTGACGCGGATCCCCGTCGGCGGCACGGCGGGCACGGAGCCGTACGAGGTGCTCGTCGGGCGACAGCTGCTCGGTGAGCTCGGCGGCCTGATCGGCGGCTCGGCCAAGCGCGTGGCCGTCATCCACCCCGAGGCGCTCGCCGACACCGGCGAGGCGCTCCGCCAGGACCTCGCGGACCAGGGGTACGAGGCCGTGGCCATCCAGGTGCCCAACGCGGAGGAGGCCAAGACCGCCGAGGTCGCCGCCTACTGCTGGAAGGCGCTCGGCCAGTCCGGCTTCACCCGTACCGACGTGATCGTCGGCGTGGGCGGCGGCGCCACCACCGACGTGGCCGGTTTCGTGGCCGCGACCTGGCTGCGCGGGGTGCGCTGGATCGCGGTCCCCACCACCGTGCTCGCCATGGTGGACGCGGCGGTCGGCGGCAAGACCGGCATCAACACCGCCGAGGGCAAGAACCTGGTGGGCTCCTTCCACCCGCCCGCGGGCGTGCTCTGCGACCTCGCGGCGCTGGACTCGCTGCCGGTGCACGACTACGTCTCCGGGCTCGCGGAGATCATCAAGGCCGGGTTCATCGCGGACCCGGCGATCCTCGACCTGATCGAGGCCGACCCGCAGGCGGCCCGCACGCCCGCCGGGCCGCACACCGCCGAGCTGATCGAGCGCTCCATCAGGGTCAAGGCCGACGTCGTCTCCGGCGATCTGAAGGAGTCCGGACGGCGCGAGATCCTCAACTACGGGCACACGCTGGCGCACGCCATCGAGAAGAACGAGCGCTACCAGTGGCGGCACGGCGCGGCCGTCGCGGTCGGCATGCACTTCGCGGCCGAACTGGGCCGCGTGGCCGGGCGGTTGGACGACGAGACGGCGGACCGGCACCGCACGGTCCTGGAGTCCGTGGGCCTGCCCCTGAGCTACCGCTACGACCAGTGGCCCAAGCTCCTGGAGACGATGAAGGTCGACAAGAAGTCCCGTGGCGACCTGCTGCGCTTCATCGTCCTCGACGGCCTCGGCAAGCCGACCGTCCTGGAGGGGCCGGATCCGGCGGTGCTGCTCGCCGCGTACGGCGAGGTCGCCGACTGACCGCTCGCTCCGCCCGCGCGCGGGCGGAGCGAAACAAGCCACGGGCACTTCGGGGCCGCCCCGGCCGTTCACACAACGTCGGCCGGGGGCGGTACCGTTCAATGCGGGTGGCCCCGCCGCCCGTACCAGGTCAGTCGCACGAGACGGAGTGGCACCGGATGCAGCACACCGTGGGGTCTCCGCTGCCGCCGCCCCTTCAGCCGGGGCACGGACCGGCCACCGGCTGGTCGATGACCGCCCACCACCCGAGCGCCCCGCAGCCCGGTGCCGTGCCGGTCGGCGCGCCGCACCCGGCGCCCGCGCCAGGCTTCACGGCCACGGCCTCCGGCCCCGCGCCGGGCTTCGCGGCCACCGCCTCCGGTCCCGCGCCGCACCCTCCGGGCCCGGCGCCCCTGCCGCCCGCGGCCCACGCTCCGGGGGCCCCACAGGCCCCGCAGGCCCCAGGCGCCCCGCACGCACCGGCAGCGCCCCACGCACCTGGCGGCACCCCGCACGCGCCAGGGGGAGCCCCGCACGCACCTGGCGGCGCCCCACACGTGCCCGGGGGAGCCCCCCACGTCCCGGCGGGAGCCCCGCACCCCCACGCCGTCCCGCACGTCGCGCACCACGCCCCGGCCCCGGCGCCGCCCGCCCGTGACACCACGAGCCACATCCAGCTCCCGCCCGGCGGCCCCGTCGCCGTGCCGAGTCCGCCGCCCGGCACGGCCCCCGCCGACACGGCCGCCACGACCCTCGCCGTGCTCCTCATCGGCCCCGCGGGCGCGGGCAAGACCAGCGTCGCCAAGTACTGGGCCGAGCACCGCCGGGTGCCCACGGCCCACATCAGCCTCGACGACGTCCGCGAATGGGTGCGCTCGGGCTTCGCCGACCCCCAGACGGGGTGGAACGACAACTCCGAGGCGCAGTACCGCCTGGCCCGCCGCACCTGCGGCTTCGCCGCGCGGAACTTCCTGGCCAACGGCATCTCCTGCGTCCTCGACGACGCGGTCTTCCCGGACCGCCCGGTCGTCGGCCTCGGCGGCTGGAAGCGGCACGTGGGCCCCGGCCTGCTGCCCGTCGTCCTGCTGCCCGGCCTGGAGATCGTCCTGGAGCGCAACGCCCAGCGCTCGGGCAACCGCCGCCTCACGGACGAGGAGGTGGCCCGCATCCACGGCCGCATGGCCGGGTGGTACGGCTCGGGCCTGCCCATCATCGACAACTCCCAGCTGGACGTCCCCGCCACGGCCCACGTCCTGGACGAGGTCCTCACCCGCGCCCTCACGAGCCCGCCCCAGTGGTAGCCCGGAGGGCGTGGGTGGATACGGCTGGCTCATGGCGTCCCCCCAGGGGTCGTACGCGCTGGGAGCAGCCCGTCAACGCGGCCCGGTCCCGCCCCTCGTCCGCGCGGCCCTGACGCCCGGTCGGACGCGCTGAACCGGCCCGGACCGGAGCGCGCTCTTAGGCTCGCCCCATGTCAGAGGTGTACGCGGCCCGGCGGGAGCGGGTCAGGGAGCGGTGTGCGGGGGGCGGCGCGGCCCTGGTGTCACGGCCTGCCAACATCCGCTATCTCGCGGGTGCGGCGCCCCAGGGGGCCGTCCTCCTCCTGGGCCGGTCCGAGGACGTCCTGCTGTGCCCGCGGCCGCCGGGGGAGGAGGACGGCCCCGAGCGGCCCGACGCCGAGCTGCGCACCCGGGTCCTCGACGCACCGGACGGCGACGCCGCCGTCGCGGCGGCCGGGCAGGCCCAGGCGCAGGGCGCGGAGTCCCTGGCCGTCGAGGAGCACCACCTCAGCGTGGCCCGGCACCGGGCCCTGGCGTCCGTGGCGCCCCGGCTGCGCCTGGTCGACCTCGCGCGCGGTGTGGAGCAGCTGCGCCTGGTCAAGGACGAGGAGGAGATCTCCTGTCTGCGGATCGCGGCGGAGATCGCCGACCAGGCCCTCGGGGAACTCCTGGAGTCGATCCTGGTGGGCCGCACCGAGCGCCACCTCGCCCTGGAACTGGAGCGGCGGCTCGTCGACCACGGCGCGGACGGCGCCGCCTTCCCGACCTCCGTGGCCACCGGGCCGCACTCCGGGCGCGGCGGCCACCGCCCCACCGACCGGCGCGTCGAGGAGGGCGACTTCCTGTCCGTGTGCCTCGGCGCCGCGTACCGCGGCTACCGCTGCGAGGTCGGGCGGACCTTCGTGATCGGAACGTCGCCCGCGGACTGGCAGATCGAGCTCTACGACGTCGTCTTCGCCGCGCAGCGGGCGGGCCGCGAGGCCCTCACACCCGGCGCCGCCTGCCGCGACGTGGACCGCGCGGCCCGCCACGTCCTGGACGCCGCCGGGTACGCGGAGGGCCTCGCCGCCCGCACCGGACACGGCGTCGGGCTCGAAAACGACGAGGACCCGCAGTTGGCGCCCGCAGCCATGGGTAAACTGGACGCTTGCGTGCCGGTCACCGTCGAACCGGGGGTTCACCTCCCGGGCCGGGGCGGGGTCCGGATCGATGACACGCTCGTCGTCCGCTGCGAGGCGGACGGCGGACCCGAGCTACTCACCATCACGACCAAGGAGCTGCTCGCGCTGTAGCGCGTGCGCCGGGGTCGTCCACGTCAGTCCAGGAGATTCCGCAACCGTGGCTTCCACGAACGACCTCAAGAACGGCATGGTGCTCAAGCTCGACGGGGGCCAGCTCTGGTCCGTCGTCGAGTTCCAGCACGTCAAGCCCGGCAAGGGCCCTGCCTTCGTGCGCACCAAGCTGAAGAACGTGCTCTCCGGCAAGGTCGTCGACAAGACGTTCAACGCCGGCGTCAAGGTCGAGACGGCCACTGTCGACAAGCGCGACATGCAGTTCTCGTACATGGACGGCGACTACTTCGTCTTCATGGACATGGAGACCTACGACCAGCTGCACATCGACAAGAAGGTCGTCGGCGACGCCGCGCACTTCCTGATCGAGGGCTTCGAGGCCACCGTGGCGCAGCACGAGGGCGAGGTGCTCTTCGTCGAGCTGCCCGCCGCCGTCGAGCTCACCATCCAGGAGACCGAGCCGGGCGTCCAGGGCGACCGCTCCACCGGTGGCACCAAGCCCGCCATCCTGGAGACCGGCCACCAGATCAACGTGCCGCTCTTCATCACGACCGGCGAGAAGATCAAGGTCGACACCCGTGACAGCAGCTACCTCGGCCGGGTGAACAGCTAACCGTGGCCGCCCGTAACACGGCCCGCAAGCGCGCCTTCCAGATCCTCTTCGAGGCCGACCAGCGTGGCGTCGACGTGCTCACCGTGCTCGCGGACTGGGTGCGTCACTCGCGCAGCGACACCCGGCAGCCGCCGGTGAGCGAGTACACCATGGAGCTCGTCGAGGGCTACCAGGAGCACGCGGCCCGCATCGACGAGCTGATCTCCCAGTACGCGGTGGGGTGGACGCTCGACCGCATGCCGGTCGTCGACCGGAACATCCTGCGGCTCGGCGCGTACGAACTGATCTGGGTGGACGGCACGCCCGACGCCGTCGTCCTGGACGAGGCGGTTCAGCTCGCCAAGGAGTTCTCGACCGATGACTCGCCCGCCTTTGTGAATGGGCTGCTCGGTCGGTTCAAGGACCTCAAGCCGAGCCTTCGCCGGGACGCATAGCGACAGTTCGATTTCGCGGTACCCCGGAGGGCCCGCGGCCAATACGGCCGCGGGCCCTCCGGGGTTTTCCGCGTCACGGCGAGGGTTTCCGCGTCACGGCGAAATCCACTGGGCATGACAAAGCCGCCGGGGTGGCCGGAAACCCTCTCTGGGTTTCCGGCCACCCCGGCGGCACGTTTCTGCTGGAATCTCCCTTGACGGGCTCAGACCTCTTCGTGGGCCACGGCGCGGCGCGCGTCCGCGTCCAGGACGCCCCAGCTGATCAGCTGCTCCGTGAGCACCGACGGCGACTGGTCGTAGATGACGGCGAGGGTGCGCAGGTCGTCCTGGCGGATCGAGAGCACCTTGCCGTTGTAGTCACCGCGCTGCGACTGGATCGTGGCGGCGTACCGCTGCAGCGGGCCTGCCTTCTCGGCGGGGACGTGGGCGAGGCGCTCCAGGTCCAGGACCAGCTTGGGCGGCGGCTCGGCGGCACCGCCGGGCGGGGTGCCCGGAAGCAGTTCCTGCACCGGAACGCCGTAGAAATCCGCCAGCTCGGCAAGGCGCTGCACGGTCACGGCGCGGTCGCCGCGCTCGTACGACCCCACTACGACCGCCTTCCAGCGACCCTGGGACTTCTCCTCGACACCGTGGAGGGAAAGGCCCTGCTGGGTACGGATGGCGCGGAGCTTGGCCCCGAGCTGTTTGGCGTATTCGCTGGACATATAGCTCCCCGGACGCTGTGACAACGTGCGGCTCCGCCGCGCGGCTGGTGACTCACTGTGAGGTTACGCAGCGTTACTTGGCTGCGTCAAGCCGAATGGGTCCGAGGGCCCCTTCCGAGGGGGAGGTGACGGCCCACGTTGCCGTTGCTGGTACCGTGAAAGACGCTGTAGGCGCCAGATGGCGCAAATTAGACGTCCTTTAAGGTCCGTCCCGTGAGGCGGAGAAGGAGGTCCGTTTTTATGGACACGCATGCCTCCGGTGTGCCGCGGCCCGTTCTCGAAGGCCCGGACATCGCACGGGTGTTGACCCGTATCGCCCACGAAATCGTGGAGCGCGCCAAGGGCGCCGACGACGTCGTTCTGCTCGGCATTCCGACCCGCGGCGTCTTCCTCGGCCGGCGGCTCGCCGCCAAGCTCGAGGAGATCACCGGCCGCAAGGTCCCCGTCGGCTCCCTCGACATCACGATGTACCGCGACGACCTGCGCATGCACCCGCCGCGCGCCCTCGCCCGCACCGAGATCCCCGGTGACGGCATCGACGGCCGCCTGGTCGTCCTGGTCGACGACGTGCTCTTCTCCGGTCGCACCATCCGTGCCGCCCTCGACGCCCTGAACGACATCGGCCGCCCGCGCGCGGTGCAGCTCGCCGTTCTCGTCGACCGCGGTCACCGAGAACTGCCCATCCGCGCCGACTACGTCGGCAAGAACCTCCCGACGTCGCTGCGGGAGACGGTCAAGGTCCAGCTCGCCGAGGAGGACGGCCGCGACGCCGTGCTGCTCGGTGCCAAGCCGACCGCCGCGGCCGGCGAGCAGTAGCCCGCCCCGTACCGGTACCGGACCCGTCGGGTCCGTACTGGCGCGCGCCCGCGCGCCGCTGCCCGGCCCAGGGACGCCCCCAGGCCTGAAGCACACCTGAAATCCCTTACGGAGCCCACCAGATGATGCGACACCTCATCTCGGCCGCCGACCTCACCCGCGACGACGCCGTCCTCATCCTCGACACCGCCGAGGAGATGGCCCGCGTCGCCGACCGGCCGATCAAGAAACTGCCGACGCTGCGCGGCCGTACCGTGGTCAACCTCTTCTTCGAGGACTCGACCCGCACCCGGATCTCGTTCGAGGCCGCCGAGAAGCGGCTGTCCGCCGACGTGATCAACTTCAGCGCCAAGGGGTCGAGCGTCTCCAAGGGGGAGTCCCTGAAGGACACGGCGCAGACCCTGGAGGCCATGGGCGTCGACGCCGTCGTCATCCGGCACGGGGCCTCCGGCGCGCCGTACACACTCGCGAACTCCGGCTGGGTCGACGCGGCCGTCATCAACGCCGGTGACGGCACCCACCAGCACCCCACGCAGGCCCTGCTCGACGCCTTCACCATGCGCCGCAGGCTGGTCGGCCGCGACACCGGCCTCGGGCAGGACCTGAGCGGCAGGCGGATCACGATCGTCGGTGACGTGCTGCACAGCCGTGTCGCCCGCTCCAACGTGGACCTGCTGCACACCCTCGGCGCCGAGGTCACCCTCGTCGCCCCGCCCACCCTGGTGCCGGTCGGCGTCGAGCACTGGCCGTGTGAGGTGTCGTACGACCTCGACCGCGTCCTGCCGAAGTCCGACGCCGTGATGATGCTGCGCGTCCAGCGCGAGCGCATGAACGCCGCGTTCTTCCCGACCGAGCGCGAGTACTCGCGCCGCTACGGCCTGGACGGCGAGCGCATGGCCAAGATGCCCGACCACGCGATCGTGATGCACCCGGGCCCGATGGTCCGCGGCATGGAGATCACCGCCGAGGTCGCCGACTCCGACCGCTGCACGGTCGTCGAGCAGGTCGCCAACGGCGTCTCCATCCGCATGGCCGTCCTCTATCTGCTGCTCGGCGGCCAGGAGCCCGCCGTCACCCACACCCGCCCGCCCGTCTCCCACCACCACCCTTCCAACGAGCGCTCCGCGCACACCGATTTCGCGGCCGAGGAGAAGTAGACATCATGAGCAAGATCCTTATCCGTGGTGCGCGGGTGCTCGGCGGCGAGCCGCAGGACGTGCTGATCGACGGCGAGACCATCGAGGCCGTGGGCGCCTCGCTGAGCGACGAGGGCGCCACCGTCGTCGAGGCGGACGGCAAGGTCCTCCTGCCGGGCCTGGTGGACCTGCACACCCATCTGCGCGAGCCCGGCCGCGAGGACTCCGAGACCGTCCTCACCGGCACCCGCGCGGCCGCCAGCGGTGGCTACACCACCGTGTTCGCGATGGCCAACACCTTCCCGGTCGCCGACACCGCGGGCGTCGTCGAGCAGGTCTGGCGGCTCGGCAAGGAGTCCGGCTACTGCGACGTCCAGCCGATCGGGGCCGTCACCGTCGGCCTGGAGGGCAAGAAGCTCGCCGAGCTGGGCGCCATGCACGACTCGGCCGCCGGGGTCACGGTCTTCTCCGACGACGGCAAGTGCGTCGACGACGCCGTGATGATGCGGCGCGCCCTGGAGTACGTGAAGGCGTTCGGCGGCGTCGTCGCCCAGCACGCCCAGGAGCCGCGGCTCACCGAGGGCGCCCAGATGAACGAGGGCGTCGTCTCGGCGGAGCTCGGGCTCGGCGGCTGGCCCGCCGTCGCCGAGGAGTCGATCATCGCCAGGGACGTGCTGCTCGCCGAGCACGTCGGCTCCCGGGTGCACATCTGCCACCTGTCCACGGCCGGGTCCGTCGAGATCGTCCGCTGGGCCAAGTCCCGCGGCATCGACGTCACCGCCGAGGTCACCCCGCACCACCTGCTCCTCACCGACGAGCTGGTCCGCTCGTACAACCCGGTCTACAAGGTCAACCCGCCGCTGCGCACGGAAGCCGACGTCATGGCGCTGCGCGAGGCCCTGGCCGACGGCACCATCGACATCGTGGCCACCGACCACGCCCCGCACCCGCACGAGGACAAGGACTGCGAGTGGGCCGCGGCCGCCATGGGCATGGTGGGCCTGGAGACCGCCCTCTCGGTGGTCCAGCACACGATGGTCGACACCGGCCTGCTCACCTGGGCCGGGGTCGCGGACCGGATGTCCGCCAAGCCCGCCGAGATCGGGCAGGCGCGCGGCCAGGGCCGCCCCGTCGCTCCCGGCGAGCCTGCGAACCTCACCCTCGTCGATCCGGCATACCGTGGAGCCGTGGACCCCGCGGGCTTCGCCTCCCGGAGCCGCAACACCCCCTACGAGGGCCGTGAGCTTCCGGGACGCGTCACGCACACCTGGCTCCGGGGTCGGGCCACGCTCGTCGACGGGAAGCTTCAGTGACCGCAATGCGTCTCCGCACCTCCTCCGCCCTGCCCCAGCTGGCCGCCGACGAGAAGTCCGCGCAGGTCACCGACTGGGCCGCGCGCATCGGCTGGGTCGTCGGCATCCTGCTCTTCGTCGCGCTCGTCTACTGGCTGATGCGCGAGGGCTGGAAGTGGCGCGGCACCCTCCAGGGCGACGTCCCCGAGCTCTTCGACGCGCCGTCCGAGCCCGGTGCGACGAAACTTGAGCTGACCGGCCGCTACCACGGCTCGACCACCGCGGGCCAGTGGCTGGACCGCATCGTGGCGCACGGCCTGGGCACCCGCAGCCGGGTGGAGCTGACCCTCACCGAGACGGGCCTGGACGTCGTCCGCCCCGGGGCGCGGGACTTCTTCATCCCGAAGCAGGCCCTGCGCGAGGCCCGGCTCGACAAGGGCATCGCGGGCAAGGTCCTCGCCGAGGGCGGCCTGCTGATCGTCACCTGGGCGCACGGCGACCGCCTGATCGACTCCGGCTTCCGCTCCGACCACGCCGCGGAGCAGGCCGACTGGGTCGAGGCCATCAACAACATGATCGACCACACCGAGATCGACGGCACCGGCGCCGGGATCCACAGCACGACGGAAACGGAAGGCGCACGATGACGACCTCCACTAGGGGAGCCACCAAGACTCCCGCTGTACTCGTCCTGGAGGACGGCCGCGTCTTCCGCGGGCGTGCCTACGGGGCCGTGGGGGAGACCTTCGGCGAGGCCGTCTTCTCCACCGGCATGACCGGCTACCAGGAGACCCTCACCGACCCCTCGTACCACCGCCAGGTCGTCGTGATGACCGCGCCGCACGTCGGCAACACCGGCGTCAACGACGAGGACCCCGAGTCGCAGCGCATCTGGGTCGCGGGCTACGTGGTCCGCGACCCCGCCCGGGTGCCCTCCAACTGGCGCTCCCGGCGCTCCCTCGACGAGGAGCTGCGGCGGCAGGACGTCGTCGGCATCAGCGGCGTCGACACCCGCGCCCTCACCCGCCACCTGCGCGAGCGCGGCGCCATGCGCGTCGGCGTCTTCTCCGGCGACGCGATCGCCCCCGACGCCGAGCTCCTGGCCAAGGTGCGGGCGCAGCCGCAGATGAAGGGCGCGAACCTCTCCGCGGAGGTCGCCACCAAGGAGGCGTACGTCGTCCCGGCGATCGGCGAGAAGCGCTTCACCGTGGCCGCCGTCGACCTCGGCATCAAGGGCATGACCCCGCACCGCATGGCCGAGCGCGGCATCGAGGTGCACGTGCTTCCGGCCACGGCGACCGCCGAGGACGTCTACGCCGTGAACCCCGACGGCGTGTTCTTCTCCAACGGCCCCGGTGACCCGGCGACCGCCGACGGCCCCGTGGCCGTCATGCGGGAGGTCCTGAGGCGGAAGACGCCGCTGTTCGGCATCTGCTTCGGCAACCAGATCCTCGGTCGCGCCCTCGGCTTCGGCACGTACAAGCTGAAGTACGGCCACCGCGGCATCAACCAGCCCGTCCAGGACCGCACCACGGGCAAGGTCGAGGTCACCGCGCACAACCACGGCTTCGCCGTCGACGCGCCGCTCGACAAGGTCTCCGACACCCCCTTCGGACGCGCCGAGGTCTCCCACGTGTGCCTCAACGACCAGGTGGTGGAGGGGCTCCAGCTCCTCGACCAGCCCGCGTTCAGCGTCCAGTACCACCCCGAGGCGGCCGCGGGCCCGCACGACGCCGCGTACCTCTTCGACCGCTTCACTTCCCTGATGGAGGGCCAGCGTGCCTAAGCGCACCGATATCCAGTCCGTCCTGGTCATCGGCTCCGGCCCGATCGTCATCGGCCAGGCCGCGGAGTTCGACTACTCCGGCACCCAGGCGTGCCGCGTCCTCAAGTCCGAGGGCCTGCGCGTCATCCTCGTCAACTCGAACCCCGCGACGATCATGACCGACCCGGAGATCGCCGACGCCACGTACGTCGAGCCGATCACCCCGGAGTTCGTCGAGAAGATCATCGCCAAGGAGCGGCCCGACGCGCTCCTGCCCACCCTCGGCGGTCAGACCGCGCTCAACACCGCGATCTCCATGCACGAGCAGGGCGTCCTGGAGAAGTACGGCGTCGAACTGATCGGCGCCAACGTCGAGGCGATCAACAAGGGCGAGGACCGCGACCTGTTCAAGGAGGTCGTCGAGGCCGTCCGCGCCAAGATCGGCCACGGCGAGTCCGCGCGCTCCGTGATCTGCCACTCCATGGACGACGTCCTCAAGGGCGTCGACGAGCTCGGCGGCTACCCGGTCGTCGTGAGGCCCTCCTTCACCATGGGCGGCGCGGGCTCCGGCTTCGCGCACAACGAGGACGAGCTGCGCCGCATCGCGGGCCAGGGCCTCACGCTCTCGCCGACCACCGAGGTGCTCCTGGAGGAGTCCATCCTCGGCTGGAAGGAGTACGAGCTGGAGCTGATGCGCGACAAGAACGACAACGTCGTGGTCGTCTGCTCCATCGAGAACTTCGACCCGATGGGCGTGCACACCGGTGACTCGATCACCGTCGCGCCCTCGATGACCCTCACCGACCGCGAGTACCAGATCCTGCGGGACGTGGGCATCGCGATCATCCGTGAGGTCGGCGTCGACACCGGCGGCTGCAACATCCAGTTCGCGGTCAACCCGGTCGACGGCCGCGTGATCGTCATCGAGATGAACCCGCGCGTCTCGCGGTCCTCCGCGCTCGCATCGAAGGCCACTGGCTTCCCGATCGCGAAGATCGCCGCGAAGCTGGCCGTGGGCTATACGCTCGATGAGATCCCCAACGACATCACCGAGAAGACCCCGGCCTCCTTCGAGCCGACCCTCGACTATGTGGTCGTCAAGGCGCCGCGATTCGCCTTCGAGAAGTTCCCGCAGGCCGACTCGACGCTGACCACGACGATGAAGTCGGTCGGCGAGGCCATGGCCATCGGCCGCAACTTCACCGAGGCCCTGCAGAAGGCGCTGCGCTCCCTGGAGAAGAAGGGCAGCCAGTTCTCCTTCACCGGCAAGCCCGGCGACAAGTACACGCTGCTGCGCGCCGCCGTGCGCCCCACCGACGGCCGCATCAACACCGTCATGCAGGCCATCCGCGCCGGGGCCACCCCGCAGGAGGTCTTCGACGCCACCAAGATCGACCCGTGGTTCGTCGACCAGCTCTTCCTGATCAAGGAGATCGCGGACGAGCTGACCGAGGCCGACGACCTCACCCCCGAGCTGCTCGCCGAGGCCAAGCGGCACGGCTTCTCCGACACGCAGATCGCCGAGATCCGCGGCCTGCGCGAAGAGGTGGTGCGCGAGGTCCGGCACGCTCTGGGCGTCCGTCCGGTCTACAAGACGGTCGACACCTGCGCCGCCGAGTTCGCCGCGAACACGCCGTACTTCTACTCCTCCTACGACGAGGAGTCCGAGGTCGCGCCGCGCGAGAAGCCCGCGGTGATCATCCTGGGCTCGGGCCCGAACCGCATCGGCCAGGGCATCGAGTTCGACTACTCCTGCGTGCACGCCTCCTTCGCGCTCAGCGACGCGGGCTACGAGACCGTCATGGTCAACTGCAACCCGGAGACCGTCTCCACCGACTACGACACCTCCGACCGCCTGTACTTCGAGCCGCTCACGCTCGAAGACGTGCTGGAGATCGTCCACGCCGAGTCCCTCGCGGGCCCGATCGCGGGCGTCGTCGTCCAGCTCGGCGGCCAGACCCCGCTCGGCCTCTCGCAGGCCCTGAAGGACAACGGCGTGCCGGTCGTCGGCACCCCGCCGGAGGCCATCCACGCCGCCGAGGACCGCGGCGCCTTCGGCCGCGTGCTCGCCGAGGCGGGCCTGCCCGCGCCCAAGCACGGCACCGCCACGACCTTCGCCGAGGCCAAGGCCATCGCCGACGAGATCGGCTACCCCGTGCTCGTGCGGCCCTCGTACGTGCTCGGCGGCCGCGGCATGGAGATCGTGTACGAGGAGGCCCGCCTCCAGGCGTACATCGCCGAGTCCACCGAGATCGGCGCCGACCGCCCGGTCCTGGTCGACCGCTTCCTCGACGACGCCATCGAGATCGACGTGGACGCGCTCTACGACGGCCACGAGCTGTACCTGGGCGGCGTCATGGAGCACATCGAGGAGGCCGGGATCCACTCCGGCGACTCGGCGTGCGCCCTGCCGCCGATCACGCTGGGCGGCCACGACATCAAGCGCCTGCGCACCTCCACGGAGGCCATCGCGCGCGGCGTCGGGGTGCGCGGCCTGATCAACATCCAGTTCGCCATGGCCGGGGACATCCTCTACGTCCTGGAGGCCAACCCGCGCGCCTCGCGCACCGTGCCCTTCACCTCGAAGGCCACCGCGGTGCCGCTCGCCAAGGCCGCCGCCCGCATCTCGCTGGGCGCGACCATCGCCGAGCTGCGCGCCGAGGGACTGCTCCCGGCCACCGGCGACGGCGGCGAGCTGCCGCTCGACGCGCCGATCTCCGTCAAGGAGGCCGTGATGCCGTGGTCGCGCTTCCGCGACATCCAGGGCCGCGGCGTCGACACCGTGCTCGGCCCGGAGATGCGCTCCACCGGCGAGGTCATGGGCATCGACTCCGTCTTCGGCACGGCGTACGCCAAGTCGCAGGCGGGCGCGTACGGGCCGCTGCCCACCAAGGGCCGCGCGTTCATCTCCGTCGCCAACCGCGACAAGCGCTCGATGATCTTCCCCGCGCGCGAGCTCGTCGCGCACGGCTTCGAGCTGCTCGCCACGTCCGGCACGGCCGAGGTCCTCAAGCGCAACGGCATCAACGCCACGGTCGTGCGCAAGCAGTCCGAGGGCGAGGGCCCGAACGGCGAGAAGACCATCGTCCAGCTGATCCACGACGGCCAGGTCGACCTCATCGTCAACACCCCGTACGGCACCGGCGGCCGCCTCGACGGCTACGACATCCGCACCGCGGCCGTCGCCCGGTCCGTGCCGTGCCTGACGACGGTCCAGGGCCTCGCCGCCGCGGTGCAGGGCATCGACGCCCTCCACCACGGCGGAGTGGGCGTGCGCTCGCTCCAGGAACACGCGCAGCATCTGACGGCCCTGTCCGCGGACCGCGACTAGACAGCCCACGAGGGGGACACCGGATCCGGTGTCCCCCTCCTCATGAGGACACCAGCATGTACGCATTCTTCTTCCGGCTCGTCTTCCGGCGCATGGACCCCGAGCGCGCCCACCACCTCGCCTTCGCCTGGATCCGCCTGGCCGCGCGCGTCCCCGTCCTGCGGACCTTCGTGGCCGCCGCCCTGGCCCCCCGCTACAAGGAGCTGCGCACCGAGGCCCTCGGCCTGCGCATGCACGGTCCCTTCGGGCTCGCCGCCGGGTTCGACAAGAACGCCGTCGCTGTCGACGGCATGGCCATGCTCGGCTTCGACCACGTCGAGATCGGCACGGTCACCGGCGAGCCGCAGCCCGGCAATCCCAAGAAGCGCCTCTTCCGCCTCGTCGAGGACCGCGCCCTGATCAACCGCATGGGCTTCAACAACGACGGCTCCGCGGCCGTCGCCGAGCGCCTCGCGACCCGCACGCCGGTCTTCCGTACCACCGTCGGCGTCAACATCGGCAAGACCAAGGTCGTGCCCGAGGCCGAGGCCGCCGCCGACTACGTGAAGTCCACCGAGCGCCTGGCCCGCCACGCCGACTACCTCGTCGTGAACGTGTCCTCGCCGAACACGCCGGGACTGCGCAACCTCCAGGCCACCGAGTCGCTGCGGCCCCTGCTGAGCGCCGTGCGCGAGGCCGCCGACCGCAGCGTCGAGGGCCGCCGCGTCCCGCTGCTCGTCAAGATCGCGCCCGACCTGGCCGACGACGACGTCGACGCGGTCGCCGACCTCGCCGTGGAGCTCGGCCTGGACGGCATCATCGCCACGAACACGACCATCGCGCGCGAGGGCCTCGGCCTGGTCTCCGACCCGGAGCTCGTCCAGGAGACCGGCGGACTGTCCGGCGCGCCCCTCAAGGAGCGCTCCCTGGAGGTCCTGCGCCGCCTCTACGCGCGCGTGGGCGACCGGATCACCTTGGTGGGCGTCGGCGGCGTAGAGAACGCCGAGGACGCCTGGCAGCGCATCCTCGCGGGCGCGACCCTGGTGCAGGGCTATAGCGCGTTCATCTACGAGGGCCCATTCTGGGCGCGCGGGATCCACAAGGGCCTCGCCGCGCGGCTCGCCGCCTCCCCGTACGCCACCCTCGCCGAAGCGATCGGCGCCGACACCCGAAAGGCCTCCGCCGCATGAGCCCTCAGGAACCCTTCGGCGCGCGCCTGCGCCAGGCCATGGACACCCGCGGCCCGCTCTGCGTGGGCATCGACCCGCACGCCTCGCTCCTGTCGGCGTGGGGCCTCGGCGACGACATCAAGGGCCTGGAGACCTTCACGCGCACCGTCGTGGAGGCCCTGGGCGACCAGGTCGCCGTCTTCAAGCCGCAGGCGGCGTTCTTCGAGCGCTTCGGCTCGCGCGGCGTCGCCGTCCTGGAGCGGGCCGTCGCGGAGCTGCGTGCCGCCGGGGGCCTGGTCGTCATGGACGCCAAGCGCGGAGACATCGGCTCCACCATGGCCGCGTACGCGGAGAGCTTCCTGCACAAGGACGCGCCGCTGTTCTCGGACGCCCTGACCGTCTCGCCCTACCTCGGGTACGGCTCCCTCGCCCCCGCGGTGGACCTGGCCAGGGAGAACGGCGCGGGCCTCTTCGTGCTGGCCCTCACCTCCAACCCGGAGGGCGCCGAGGTGCAGCGTGCCGTCCGCCTCGACGACCCGGACCGCCCCACCATCGGCGCGACCATGCTCGCCCACCTCGCCCGCGAGAACGCCGACGCGACCCCCATGGGCTCCTACGGCGCGGTGGTCGGCGCGACCCTCGGCGACCTGTCGTCCTTCGACCTGGACATCAACGGGCCGCTCCTCGCCCCCGGCATCGGCGCGCAGGGGGCGACGCCCGCGGACCTGCCCCGCGTCTTCGGCGCGGCCGTGCGCAATGTCGTGCCGAACGTGAGCCGCGGCGTGCTGACGGCGGGCCCCGACGCCGGGGCGCTGCGGGAGGCCGCCGCGCGCTTCGCGGACGAGGTGCGCGAAGCGGTCGGCGGCTAGCCCCGCACGAGCCCGAGGCGTCCGCCCCGGGGCCGGTCCGTCCGGTCCCGGGGCGGACGCATGGGTGCCCGGACCTGGCGGGCGACCTCGCACGGGGGTCGGTCTCGGCCACGTGTGTGTTCCGCATTCGGCCCCGTGGACGCTCCGCGGGCGCCGCGCACCGACGGCATCAGCCCGCCGAACTAACGCGTTGCTTACACGACACCCGGCCAAAACAGGGGTGAATTGCCCGATATGCCCGGCTCGATAGAGGCTGACCTGGACTTTTCGCTTGTTCTCGCTGACTCAGGCGGCCATGGCCGCTAGTCTCCGACCAGAGCCAACGGGCAAGCGCGTTGCACGTTGCTCCCCTGGTGTGGGGCGACTAGGTTCCTCACCGGTCCGTATCCGACAGTTCGATCTTCGAGGTGACGTAGGCGTGGCTCTTCCGCCCCTTACCCCTGAACAGCGCGCAGCCGCGCTCGAAAAGGCCGCCGCGGCTCGCCGGGAGCGGGCCGAGGTCAAGAATCGACTCAAGCACTCCGGCGCCTCCCTGCATGAGGTCATCAAGCAGGGCCAGGAGAATGACGTCATCGGCAAGATGAAGGTCTCCGCCCTCCTGGAGTCCCTGCCGGGCGTGGGCAAGGTCCGCGCCAAGCAGATCATGGAGCGCCTCGGCATCTCCGAGAGCCGCCGCGTGCGCGGTCTTGGCTCCAACCAGATCGCGTCCCTGGAGCGCGAGTTCGGCGGCAGCGGCGCCTGACGGCCCCGCGCCGTCCTGGGAACCTGGTCTCAGGCACCTCTGAGAACCTGGATAATCGCTGCATGAGTGAACGTCCGCGGCTGACCGTGCTCTCCGGCCCCTCCGGGGTCGGCAAGAGCACGGTCGTCGCCCATATGCGCAAGGAACACCCCGAGGTCTGGCTCTCGGTCTCGGCGACGACCCGCAAGCCGCGCCCCGGCGAGCGCCATGGTGTGCACTATTTCTTCGTCTCCGACGAGGAAATGGACAAGTTGATCGCCAATGGTGAGCTCCTGGAGTGGGCGGAGTTCGCGGGCAACCGCTACGGCACGCCCCGCCGGGCCGTCATGGACCGCCTGGAGGCGGGCGAGCCCGTCCTCCTGGAGATCGACCTCCAGGGCGCCCGGCAGGTGCGGGAGTCGATGGGCGACGCCCAGCTGGTCTTCCTCGCCCCGCCGAGCTGGGACGAGCTGGTCCGCCGCCTCACCGGCCGCGGCACCGAGGCGGCCGAGGTCATCGAGCGCAGGCTCCAGGCCGCGCGCGTGGAGCTGGCCGCGGAGCCCGAGTTCGACACCACCCTGGTCAACACCTCGGTCGAGGACGTGGCGCGCGAGCTGCTAGCCTTGATGAAAGTTGTTTGATCTTCACCCCCTTCGGAAGGCAGAGAGTGTCCTCTTCCATCACCGCGCCCGAGGGCATCATCAACCCGCCGATTGATGAGCTGCTCGAGGCCACCGACTCGAAGTACAGCCTCGTGATCTACGCCGCCAAGCGCGCCCGTCAGATCAACGCGTACTACTCGCAGCTCGGTGAGGGCCTCCTCGAGTACGTCGGCCCGCTCGTGGACACCCACGTGCACGAGAAGCCGCTGTCGATCGCGCTCCGCGAGATCAACGCCGGCCTGCTGACGTCCGAGGCCATCGAGGGCCCGGCGCAGTAAGCAGTCATACGTTCACCACAGGCCCGGCAGAGCACCTGCCGGGCCTGTGGTGTGTCATGGAGTCGTACGCGCGCGGCAGCGGCCGCGCAACCGAGTGCGGGGAGGCACGGTGGACAAGCCGAAGGTCGTTCTGGGGGTCAGCGGTGGAATCGCCGCCTACAAGGCGTGCGAGCTGCTGCGCAGGCTCACCGAGTCCGGCCACGACGTACGGGTCGTGCCCACCGCGTCCGCGCTGCACTTCGTCGGCGCCGCGACCTGGTCGGCGCTGTCCGGCCACCCCGTCTCCACGGAGGTCTGGTCCGACGTCCACGAGGTGCCGCACGTGCGCATCGGGCAACACGCCGACCTGGTGATCGTGGCGCCCGCCACGGCCGACATGCTCGCCAAGGCCGCCCACGGCCTCGCCGACGACCTCCTGACGAACACGCTGCTCACGGCCCGCTGCCCGGTCGTCTTCGCGCCGGCCATGCACACCGAGATGTGGGAGCACCCGGCCACCCAGGAGAACGTCGCCACGCTGCGCCGCCGCGGCGCCCTCGTCGTGGAACCGGCCGTCGGCCGCCTCACCGGCGTCGACACCGGCAAGGGGCGCTTCCCCGAGCCCGCCGAGCTCTTCGACGTCGTACGCCGCGTCCTCGCGCGCGGCACGGCCGCCCAGGACCTCGCGGGCCGACACGTCGTCGTCAGCGCGGGCGGCACCCGCGAGCCCCTCGACCCCGTGCGCTTCCTCGGCAACCGCTCCTCCGGCAAGCAGGGCTACGCCCTCGCCCGCAGCGCCGCCGCGCGCGGCGCCCGCGTCACCCTCATCGCGGCGAACACCGCGCTGCCGGACCCCGCGGGCGTCGACCTCGTGCCCGTGGGCACCGCCGTGCAGCTGCGCGAGGCCGTCCTGAAGGCGGCGGCCGACGCCGACGCCGTGGTCATGGCCGCCGCCGTCGCCGACTTCCGCCCGGCCGCGTACGCCACCGGAAAGATCAAGAAGCAGGACGGCGAGGACCCGGCGCCGCTCACCCTCGTCCGCAATCCGGACATCCTCGCCGAGCTCTCGGGCGACCGCCCGCGCCCCGGGCAGGTCGTCGTGGGCTTCGCGGCCGAGACGGACGACGTGCTGGCCAACGGCCGGGCCAAGCTCGCCCGCAAGGGCTGCGACCTGCTCGTAGTGAACGAAGTGGGTGAGCGCAAGACGTTCGGCTCTGAGCGGAACGAGGCCGTGGTGCTCGGTGCCGACGGCAGCGAGACGCCGGTGCCCTATGGGCCCAAGGACGATCTCGCCGACACGGTGTGGGACCTCGTCGTTCCGCGCCTTGACCGGTCGTAACGCCACTGAACCCAGCGGTCCGGATCGCGACCGGGCCGATGGCCGGATTCGGCCTTCCGTGCACCTTTCGCCCCTCTGGCCTCGTTAAACCCGCCTCAAACCCGCCAAATGCGGGCCTTGAGCCCTCTGGTGGAGACCGATCGTCGTATCGCACAATGCAGTGCCGCAGGTCACAGGGCTCTCTTCTGACGAGAGAGGTGGCCATGCGGCCGTGTGTGACCGATAAACTGGTCTCGGACGTCGTCGAGCGCAGCTCTCGGCCCGTCCATCAATGATCAGCCAGCAGCCGCTGCAACCACAGGGAGCGATGTGTCCCGCCGTCTCTTCACCTCGGAGTCCGTGACCGAGGGTCACCCCGACAAGATCGCTGACCAGATCAGCGACACCATTCTCGACGCGCTTCTGCGTGAGGACCCGACGTCCCGGGTCGCCGTCGAAACGCTCATCACCACCGGCCTCGTGCACGTCGCCGGTGAGGTCACGACCAAGGCGTACGCGCCGATCGCGCAGCTGGTGCGCGAGAAGATCCTCGAGATCGGCTACGACTCCTCCAAGAAGGGCTTCGACGGCGCCTCCTGTGGCGTCTCGGTGTCCATCGGCGCGCAGTCCCCGGACATCGCGCAGGGCGTCGACACGGCGTACGAGAGCCGCGTCGAGGGCGACGAGGACGAGCTCGACCGCCAGGGCGCCGGTGACCAGGGCCTGATGTTCGGCTACGCCTGCGACGAGACCCCGGAGCTGATGCCGCTCCCGATCCACCTCGCGCACCGCCTCTCGCGCCGCCTCTCCGAGGTCCGCAAGAACGGCACCATCCCCTACCTGCGTCCCGACGGAAAGACCCAGGTCACCATCGAGTACGACGGCGACAAGGCCGTCCGCCTCGACACGGTCGTCGTCTCCTCGCAGCACGCGTCGGACATCGACCTGGAGTCGCTCCTCGCCCCCGACATCCGCGAGTTCGTCGTCGAGCCGGAGCTCAAGGCCCTGGTCGACGACGGCATCAAGCTGGAGACCGAGGGCTACCGCCTCCTGGTCAACCCCACCGGCCGCTTCGAGATCGGCGGCCCGATGGGTGACGCGGGCCTGACCGGCCGCAAGATCATCATCGACACCTACGGCGGCATGTCCCGCCACGGCGGCGGCGCCTTCTCCGGCAAGGACCCGTCCAAGGTGGACCGCTCGGCGGCGTACGCGATGCGCTGGGTCGCCAAGAACGTGGTGGCCGCGGGCCTCGCCTCGCGCTGCGAGGTCCAGGTCGCCTACGCCATCGGCAAGGCGGAGCCGGTCGGTCTGTTCGTCGAGACCTTCGGCACCAACACGATCGACACGGACAAGATCGAGCAGGCCATCAGCGAGGTCTTCGACCTCCGCCCGGCCGCGATCATCCGCGACCTCGACCTGCTCCGCCCGATCTACTCCCAGACCGCCGCGTACGGCCACTTCGGCCGCTCGCTGCCGGAGTTCACCTGGGAGCAGACGGACCGCGTGGACGCGCTGCGGAAGGCCGCCGGTCTCTGATCGAGCCCAGCTACGCACGGCCCCGGACCCCTGTGGTCCGGGGCCGTTGTCGTCTGCCCGCGCGGGTTCGCCGGGCCGTGGCGCTGTCGGTGACGTCTGGTAGGAATTTGGCTGTGAGCGGCGAGAACGGGTCAGGTGGCGGGGCGGTGGGTGAGGGGCCGGAGCAGCTCGCGCTCATTCGGGAGAGTGTGCGGAAGGCGAAGGCGCCGAAGGCCAAGCCGCGGACGTGGCGGGGGGCCGCGCTCGCCGAGGAGCTTCCGGTGGCGCGGGTCGTCGTGGACAAGGGCGTGCTGCACCTCGACCGGTACTTCGACTACGCGGTGCCCGCGGAGCTCGACGAGCAGGCGCAGCCCGGGGTGCGGGTGCGCGTCCGCTTCGGCGCCGGCTCGCGGAACGTGCGCGAGGGGCGCCGTGAGGGCGGCGGCCTGATCGACGGCTTCCTGGTCGAGCGCGTCGCCGAGTCGGACTACAGCGGGCCGCTGGCGGCCATCGCCCAGGTCGTGTCGCCCGAGCCCGTCCTTGACGAGGAGCTGCTCGGGCTCGCCCGGGCCGTGGCCGACCGCTATGCGGGAAGCCTCGCTGACGTGTTGCAGCTGGCGATTCCGCCCCGGCACGGCCGGGCCGAGGGGCGGCCGTCGCCGCCCGCCCCGCAGCCGCCGTCCGCGCCGGAGCCCGGGTCGTGGCGGCGGTATGCGCGGGGGCCCGAGTTCGTCGCCGCGCTGGCGGCGGGCGGGGCGCCCCGGGCCGTGTGGACCGCGCTTCCGGGGCCGCTGTGGGCCGAGGAGATCGCCCGGGCCGTGCAGGCGACGCTCGCCTCGGGGCGCGGCGCGCTCGTCGTCGTGCCCGCCGGGCGGCCCGCGGCCCGGGTGGACGCCGCGCTGCGGGCGCTGCTCGGCGAGGGGCAGCACGCGCTGCTGACCGCCGACGCGGGGCCGGAGCGGCGGTATCGGGAGTGGCTGGCCGTGCGGCGCGGCTCCGTGCGGGCCGTGGTCGGGACGCGCGCCGCCATGTTCGCCCCCGTACGCGACCTCGGCCTCGTCGTCGTCTGGGACGACGGGGACGCCAGCCACGCGGACGACAACGCGCCCTTCCCGCACGTCCGGGAGGTCCTGGAGCTGCGGGCGTCGCGGGACAGGTGCGCCTTCCTGCTCGGGAGCTGGGGCTGCACGGTCGAGGCCGCCCAGCTCGTCGAGAGCGGCTGGGCGGCGCCCGTGGTGGCCGACCGGGAGCAGGTGCGGGCCGCGGCGCCGCTGGTGCGCACCGTGGGGGACGGCGACCTCGCGCGCGACGAGGCCGCCCGGGCCGCCCGGCTGCCGAGCCTGGCCTGGCAGATCGCCCGCGACGGCCTGAAGCACGGCCCCGTCCTGGTGCAGGTGCCCCGGCGGGGGTACGTACCGCGGCTCGCGTGCGAGCGGTGCCGGGAGCCCGCGCGGTGTCGGCACTGCGCGGGGCCGCTGGAGGCGCGTGGCGCCGGGGCCCTGGTCTGCGGCTGGTGCGGGCGGGACGAGGCCTCCTGGCACTGCCCCGAGTGCGGCGGCTTCCGGCTGCGGGCGCAGGTCGTGGGCGCGCGGCGCACCGCCGAGGAGCTGGGGCGGGCCTTTCCCGCGGTGCCGGTGCGGACCTCGGGGCGCGAGCAGGTGCTCGACACGGTGGGCGGGGCGCCCGCCCTGGTCGTGAGCACGCCGGGCGCGGAGCCCGTGGCCGAGGGGGGCTATGCCGCCGCGCTGCTCCTCGACGGCTGGGCCATGCTCGGGCGGCCGGACCTGCGCGCGGGCGAGGACGCGCTGCGGCGGTGGATCGGCGCCGCCGCGCTGGTGCGCGACCAGGGCGCGGGCGGCACCGTGGTGATCGTCGCCGAGCCGACGCTGCGGCCGGTGCAGGCGCTGGTGCGGTGGGATCCGGTCGGGCACGCCGTCCGGGAGCTGGCCGAGCGGGCGGAGCTCGGGTTTCCGCCGGTGTCGCGGATGGCGTCGGTGACGGCCGCCCCCGAGGCGCTCACCGAGTTCCTGGCCCAGGCGGAGCTGCCCCCGGACGCGGAGGTCCTCGGGCCCGTGCCGGTGCCCGCCGCCGAGCCCGGCCGCCCGCGCCGCCCCGGCGACGCGCCTCTGGGCGAGCGGTGGGAGCGCGCCCTGGTGCGGGTGCCGCCGGGCAGCGGCGCGGCGCTGGCCCGCGCCCTCAAGACGGCGCAGGCCGCGCGGATGGCGCGGGGGGTGGCGGCGCAGCAGGCGGTCCGGGTGCGGATCGATCCGGCGGACATTGGGTGATCCCGGCGGACATCGGGTGCCCCTGGCCGGACATCGGGTGACCGCTGGGCTCGGGGGGCCTCCGGCCGGGCGCGGGAGAAGGCCTTCGTCGCGCCTTCTCGGGCTCGGCGGTACCCGGTCCGGGCGTCCCGGCCCCGTCCTGTCACAGGACACAGCGATGCCCCTGCCCGGCACCCGGGCAGGGGCATCGTGGACGTCAGCCGTTGCGCGGGCCGGGGAAGGCGCCAGGGCGGACGTCGTCACGGAGGCCGGGGCTGCCCGCCGTGGGCTGGGTGGGCATGGCGCGGGCCGCGGGGACGGAGGGGAGCGGGGTGCCCACGGGAACCGTGCGGGTGGTGGTGGAGGGCTCGGTGGCGCGGTCCGGCTCGGCGGCGGCCGGTGTGGCCTGTGCCGTGGTCCTGCGGGCGCCGTAGCGGCGGTGGACCGCCTGCTTGGTGACGCCGAGCGCGGAGCCCACCGCGTCCCACGAGAAGCCCAGCGAGCGGTCGAAGTCGACCGCGGCGGTCACCAGGGTCTCGACGCTGTCCCGCAGTTCCTGGGCGAGGCGGACGGTCGGAGCGGGTGCGCGTCCGTACACGACGAAGCCCGCGGAGGGGCTGGAGCGACGCGGGCGGTAGACGTTGCCGAGCTGCGCGGTGAGGGTGCGCAGCGCGTCCACCTGCCGGCGGACCCGCTCGATGTCCCGTACCAGGAGGTGCAGGCTGGCCCGTGCCTGGGCGTCGTGGGTTGCGTGGTCGGCCATGAACAAGCCTCTCGAACCGGCGTTGAGGGATCGGTTGGTGTGGAGTGGTCGGGCTGGGAGGTCGGAAACGGGGTGGGGACGGGGCGGGGCGGAAGCGGCGGGTGTCCCGGCCGCCGTGCGGGTGCGCGGGACGCCTCGGGGGTGGTGGTGAAGGAAATGACGGGGAACGACGGGCAATGCGGAGAGGGCCGCGTGTGCGGCCCGTTCCGGTCAACTTTTTCTTGACCAACGCGCTACGTCGTGAGGGGTCACGGTCCCCGGGCGTATCCGCATATGCGCAGGGCGCGCGGGGGTGCGTACGCCCCCAAGGCGCTGCCACGGTCGCTCCGGGCCGCCCGCCAAAGACGCCCCGAGGTGCCCCGAACCGTGCTGAACCGATACTTCGGGCAAAGCCATCAAGTCACCTGAAAGCCGCTTAAGAGGGCTTGTGTGCCGTCCCCCGTCGGCGGAACCGCGGCGGCCCATAGACTGGTGCGCTGCCGTCGCCGCACGGCGCGCCGCCGCCGACCCCCAGAAATCCGAGGTAGCACCCAGTGAAGCTGGTCTTCGCAGGCACCCCCGAGGTCGCCGTCCCCGCCCTGGACGCCTTGATCGCCTCCGGTCGGCACGAGGTGGCCGCCGTCGTCACCCGCCCCGACGCCCCGGCGGGCCGGGGCCGCAGGCTGGTCGCGAGCCCGGTCGCCGAGCGCGCGGCGGAGGCCGGGATCGAGGTGCTCAAGCCCGCGAAGCCGCGTGACGAGGAGTTCCTCGCCCGGCTCCGGGAGATCGCGCCGGACTGCTGCCCGGTGGTCGCCTACGGCGCCCTGCTGCCCAAGGCGGCCCTGGACATCCCCGCCCACGGCTGGGTCAACCTGCACTTCTCGCTGCTCCCCGCCTGGCGCGGCGCGGCCCCCGTGCAGCACTCCCTCATGGCCGGTGACGAGATCACCGGTGCCTCGACCTTCCTGATCGAGGAGGGCCTGGACTCCGGTCCCGTGTACGGCACGGTCACCGAGGAGATCCGGCCCACCGACACCAGCGGCGACCTGCTGACCCGCCTCGCGTTCGCGGGCTCGGGGCTGCTCGCCGCGACCATGGACGGCATCGAGGACGGCAGCCTGACCGCCGTACCGCAGCCCGCCGACGGCGTCACCCTCGCGCCGAAGATCACGGTCGAGGACGCGCGCGTCGACTGGGCGGCCCCCGCGCTGCGCGTGGACCGCGTGGTGCGCGGCTGCACCCCCGCGCCGGGCGCCTGGACCGTCTTCCGCGGCGAGCGCCTCAAGCTGATCCAGGCCGTGCCGGCGGTGGACCGCACCGACCTCGCCCCCGGCGAGCTGTCCGTCGGCAAGAAGAACCTGTACGTCGGCACGGGCTCGCACGCCGTGGAGCTGCTGTGGGTGCAGGCGCAGGGCAAGAAGCCGATGGCCGCCGCCGACTGGGCGCGCGGGGCGCGGATCGCCCCGGGTGAGACCCTGGGCGCGGGCGACGTACGCTGAACTGGTCCGTCCCTCGGCCCGCAGCGGGCCCTCAGCCTGGGCGGACGTCTGATCCTCACGCAGCGGAGCACCTTTGAACGACCAGCCGAGCCGCCGTCCCCGCACCCAGGGCAAGCCCGGGAAGTCCGGGAAGCCCGGCAGGCCCTCCAAGCCCTACCGACGCCCGCAGAAGGACCCGGTGCGCTTCCTCGCCTTCGAGGCGCTGCGGGCCGTGGACGAGCGCGACGCGTACGCGAACCTGGTCCTTCCGCCGCTGCTGCGCAAGGCCCGTGAGAAGGGCGACTTCGACGCGCGGGACGCGGCGCTCGCCACCGAGCTGGTCTACGGCACGCTGCGCCGCCAGGGCACGTACGACGCGATCGTCGCGGCCTGCGTCGACCGGCCGCTGCGCGAGGTCGACCCGCCCGTCCTCGACGTGCTGAACCTGGGCGTGCACCAGCTGCTCGGCACCCGCATCCCCACGCACGCCGCCGTGTCCGCGTCCGTGGAGCTGGCGCGCGTGGTCCTCGGCGACGGGCGGGCCAAGTTCGTCAACGCGGTGCTGCGCAAGGTCGCGGGCGACGACCTCGACGGGTGGCTGGAGAAGGTCGCCCCGCCGTACGAGGACGACCCCGAGGACCATCTGGCCGTGGTGCATTCGCATCCGCGATGGGTCGTCTCCGCGCTGTGGGACTCGCTCGGCGGCGGCCGGGCGGGCATCGAGGACCTGCTCGAAGCCGACAACGAACGGCCCGAGGTGACCCTCGTGGCCCGCCCCGGCCGGTCCACGGCCACCGAGCTGCTGGACGCGCTCGACAGCGAGGCCGCGCTGCCCGGCCGCTGGTCGCCGTACGCCGTGCGGCTCGCCGAGGGCGGTGAGCCCGGGCGGATCGAGGCGGTGCGCGAGGGGCGCGCCGGGGTGCAGGACGAGGGCAGCCAGCTCGTCGCCCGCGCGCTCGCGGACGTGCCCATCGAGGGGCCCGACACGAAGTGGCTCGACGGGTGCGCGGGGCCCGGGGGCAAGGCCGCGCTGCTCGCGGGGCTCGCCGCCGAGCGCGGGGCGGTCCTGCTCGCCGCCGAGAAGCAGCCGCACCGGGCCGGGCTCGTGGGCCAGGCCCTCGCGGGCAACCCCGGCCCGTACCAGGTCATCGCCGCCGACGGCACGCGTCCGCCGTGGCGGCCCGGCACCTTCGACCGGATCCTCATGGACGTGCCCTGCACGGGGCTCGGCGCGCTGCGGCGGCGGCCCGAGGCGCGGTGGCGGCGCCGCCCCGAGGACCTGGAGGGGTTCGCTCCGCTCCAGCGGTCGCTGCTGCGGAGGGCGCTGGAGTCCGTGCGCGTGGGCGGTGTCGTGGGGTACGCCACGTGTTCGCCGCACCTCGCGGAGACCCGGGCCGTCGTGGACGACGTGCTCAAGCAGACGGGCGGAGCCGAGCTGGTCGACGCGCGCCCGCTGTTCCCGGGGGTGCCCGCGCTGGGGGAGGGGCCCGACGTGCAGCTGTGGCCGCACGTGCACGGTACGGACGCGATGTATCTGGCGGTCATGCGGCGTACGGGCTGAGCCGAGGCCCTCGCGGGGCGCCCGAGACCAGGGGGCTCCGCCCCTGGACCCCCGTCAATCGGCGCTTCGCGCCTCGTCCTCCATCGCCGGACGGGCTTGGGGTTCCAGGGCATGCGGCCACCAGATCCTCGGGCCCACGTCCAGGAACACGCTGGTGACCAGGATCGAGCGGACGACGAAGGTGTCCAGGAGGACGCCCAGGGCCACGGCGAAGCCCACTTCGACGAAGGCGACCATCGGGACCGTGCCGAGGACGGCGAAGGTGCCCGCGAGGACCAGGCCCGCCGAGGTGATGACCGCCCCGGTGGCGGCCAGGCCGCTCACGACGCCGGGGCGGGTGCCGTGGGCGGCCGCGTCCTCGCGGACGCGGGTGGTCAGGAAGATGTTGTAGTCGATGCCCAGGGCCACGAGGAAGACGAAGACGAACAGCGGGAAGTCCGTCGACTCGCCGGGGAAGTCGAAGACGTGGCGGAAGACCAGCGCGCTGATGCCGAGGGCCGCCGAGAAGGACAGGACCACGGTGGCGATGAGCAGCAGCGGCGCCACGATCGCCCGCAGCAGCAGGGAGAGGATCAGCAGGACCACCACGAGCACGAGCGGGATGACCAGTTTGTCGTCGTGGATCGTGGCCCTGTCCATGTCGAGCAGCGTGGCCGTGCCGCCACCGATCTTCGCATCCGCGTCGGGTACGCCGCGGACGGCGTTCCGGACCCGTTCGACGGTGTCCTTGGCCGCCTCGCTGTCGGAGGGGTCCGTGAGGACCGCCTCGTAGAGGACCTTGCCGTCGTGCTCGGGTTGGGTGCCCGGCGGTACGGCCACCGTCGCCGGGTCCACGCCCCGGGTCCCGCTGACGACGCGGCTGACGTCCTTGGCCCTGGCCCGGTCGGCGACCACGACGAGGGGGTCGCCGCTGCCCGCGGGGAAGTACTCCGCCGAGACCTCCTGGCCGGTGACGGAGTTCGGCTTGTCGAGGAAGGCGTCCTCGTTGCTGACACCCGCCGCGCGCAGCTGGAGCAGGCCCAGGGAGAGCGCCGCGAGCGCCACGGAGGTGGCGGCCCACGTCAGCCGGGGGCGGCGCGCGATGCGGCGGCCCATGCGGGCCCACACGCCGTGCTCGGCGGGGTCGGCGGAGCCATAGCGCGGGATCTTCGGCCAGAACAGCCAGCGGCCGCAGATCACCAGCAGGGCGGGGAACAGCGACAGCATCACGAGCAGCGCGACCCCCACGCCGATCGCGGCGACGGGGCCGAGGCCGCGCGTGGAGTTCATCTCGGCCGTGAGCAGCACCAGCATGCTCAGGACGACGGTCGCGCTGGAGGCGATGACGGCGGGCCCGGCCCGGTGCAGGGCGAGGGCCATGGCCTCGTGCCGGTCCTCGTGGCGGCGCAGCTCCTCGCGGTAGCGGGCGACCAGGAGCAGGGCGTAGTCCGTCCCCGCGCCGAAGACGAGCACGGTGAGGATGCCCGCGCTCTGGCCGTTCACGGTCAGGCCCGCGTGCTCGGCGAGGAGGTAGATCAGCGCCTGGGCGGTGAAGAGGGAGACGAACGCGGAGAACAGGGGCACCAGGAGGAGGACGGGGCTGCGGTAGGTGATCAGCAGCGCCACCACGACGACGCCGCCCGCGGCGAGCAGCAGCGTGGAGTCGATGTCGGCGAACGCCTTCGCGAAGTCCGCGCCGATCCCGGCGGGCCCCGTGACGTAGACGTCCAGGCCGTCGGCGCTGTCGCCCACCGCGTCGCGCACGTCGTCGACGGCGTCCGGCAGGTCGTTGTAGGTGTCGTTGTTCACCGTGAGCGGCACGTACACCTGGGCCGCGTGGGCGTCGCCGCCCTTCTTGTCGAAGGCCGGGCCGCGGGTCTCGTCGCCGCGGATCCAGTGCGAGCGCAGCTGCTTGACCCCGCCGACGCCCTTGTCGATCCGCGCGCGGTCCGCGGCCGTCAGGGGGCCGTCCGCGCGCGCGAACACGACGACCATCGGCATCGTCTCGGGCCTGAACTCCTCTGACACGTCCAGGACTTGGGTGGACTCGGCGGACCGCGGCACCCAGGACGAGGTGGTGTTGTCCTGCTCGTCGGCGAGCTTCTGGGCGAACGGCGCCGCGAGGACCAGGGCGGCGAGCCACAGCACGAGCACCAGCCACTTGGCGCGCCGTCCGCAGACCAGCCACGCCGCCCCCCGGCGGGCCTGCCGCCGGTGGTCGGGCCGTGCCTTCGGCGTTCCTGGCATAGGTGCCCCCTGCCGCCCCACGCACTGCCGGTGGGCGGCCAGCATGGCACGCGGCGTGCGGGCGCGGGAGGGAGTACGGGGACGCCCCGCACGCCTTGGCGGGACCGGAGCGGGCAACCACCGCCGGGCATGGCAGGCTTGGGGCATGGCCCCGCAGATCAGCCCCAGCATCCTGTCCGCCGACTTCGCCCGCCTCGCCGAGGAGGCGAAGGCCGTCGAGGGCGCGGACTGGCTCCATGTCGACGTCATGGACAACCACTTCGTGCCGAACCTCACCCTCGGGGTGCCGGTCGTAGAGTCCCTGGCACGGGCGACGGACACGCCGCTGGACTGCCATCTGATGATGGAGGACCCGGATCGCTGGGCCCCGCAGTACGTCGAAGCGGGGGCCGGGTCCGTCACCTTCCACGCCGAGGCCGCCGCGGCGCCCGTCCGGCTCGCCCGCGAGATCCGCGCCAAGGGCGCCCGCGCCTCCATGGCGCTGAAGCCCGCGACGCCCATCGAGCCGTACGAGGACCTGCTCCCCGAGCTCGACATGCTGCTGATCATGACGGTCGAGCCCGGCTTCGGGGGCCAGGCCTTCCTCGACATCATGCTCCCCAAGATCCGCCGCACCCGTGAGCTCATCGGCAAGCACGGCCTCGACCTGTGGCTCCAGGTCGACGGCGGGGTCTCGGCCGCCACCATCGAGCGGTGCGCCGAGGCGGGCGCCGACGTCTTCGTCGCCGGGTCCGCCGTGTACGGCGCCGAGGACCCGGCCGAGGCGGTCCGCTCCCTGCGCGCCCGGGCCGCGGCCGCCACGGCGAGCGCCGGGTGGGCGTGCGGCCACTGAGCCCCGCGCGGCCAACGGCTTGGCCACGGGAACGTGAACGCGGCCCATCGAGGCTGATCAAGTACGCCGGATCTGCGAGGATGAACAGCGAATCCAGGTGTACGAATGTCGTGAACAGCAGTGAGCAGTGAGGAGAGCGCCGTGTCGGCCATGTCGGCGGGTCGGTCAGCCATGCGGATGGGACCCGCGGAGCTGGTGCAGGCGGCGGCCATGGCCCGCCGCTTCTACCTCGAGGGCAAGTCCAAGATCCAGATCGCCGAGGAGTTCGGCGTCAGCCGCTTCAAGGTGGCCCGGGTCCTGGAGACCGCGCTCGAACGGGACCTCGTACGGATCGAGATCCGCGTGCCCGCGGAGCTGGACGCCGAGCGCTCGGACGCGCTCCGCGCCCGCTACGGCCTGCGGCACGCCGTCGTCGTCGAGTCGCCGTCGTCCACGGACGACGTCGACGAGTCGCCCGACCCGGAGAACCTCGGCGAGGTCGCGGCGGGACTGCTCGGCGAGCTCGTGGCCGAGGGTGACGTGCTCGGCCTCGCGTGGGGCCGCTCGACCATCAACATGGCGGCGGCGCTTGAGGCGCTGCCGCCCTGCACCGTCGTACAGCTCACGGGCGTGTACGACGCGGGCACCGCGGAGCGCGGCTCCGTCGAGGCCGTGCGCCGCGCCGCGCAGGTCTCCGGCGGCGACGCCCACCCCATCTACGCGCCCATGCTCCTTCCGGACGCGGCGACGGCCGCCGCGCTGCGGCACCAGACGGGCATCGCCCGCGCCTTCGAGTACTTCGACAAGGTGACGGTCGCCGCGGTGTCCATCGGCTCCTGGGAGCCGGGCATCTCCACGGTGCACGACATGCTCACGGACGAGGAGCGGGCGCACTACGCCTCGCTCGGCGTCGCCGCCGAGATGTCCGCGCACCTCTTCGACGCCGAGGGCCGCAGGGTCGGGCGCGACCTGGGCGAGCGCTGCATCACCGTCGAGGCGGACCGGCTGCGCCGCATCCCGGAGGTCGTCGCGATCGCCGGGGGCCAGCGCAAGGCCGCGGCCATCGACGCGGTGCTCCGCTCCGGGCTCGTGACCAGCCTGGTCACGGACACGGCGGCGGCCGACCACCTCCTGGAGAAGGGCCCGGCCCCCCGGCCCGCGCTCGACCGCGCGGACCCGGACGGGAACTGACCCGTTCGCGGGCACGACCAGGGGCCCGGTGGTGTCCGGCGTCCGGACGCCGGCGCGTGCCGGTGCGCGGAGGCTGTGGCAGCATCGGGCCCATGATCATTCGGTCGGCGGGGCGCGTCCTGGGCGCGCTGCTCGTCTGTCTCGCGGTCCTCGTCACGGGCTGCGGCACACAGCGGGACAGCGGCACGGCACGGGACCGCGGCGCGGCCTCGACACCCGCCTGGGCGCGCGGCATGGAGACCGTCACGGCCGCCCGGCTGCCCGCCGAGGCCCGCAGGACCCTGCGCCTCATCGACGAGGGCGGGCCCTTCCCCTACGCGAAGGACGGCACGGTCTTCGGCAACTTCGAGGGCCGGCTGCCCCGTGAGCCACGCGGCTACTACCACGAGTACACCGTCCGTACGCCGGGGGAGCGCGGCCGGGGCGCCCGGCGCCTCGTCACCGGCCGCGAGCACGAGACGTACTACACGGACGACCACTACGCGTCGTTCAAGGCGGTGCTGAGATGACGGAGGCACAAGCGTGACGACGGGTGACTGGGCGGGCGGGGACCCCGCCGCCGCGGACGGCGCGTCGCCGGGGGCGCTCGCGGGGGTGCTCGGGGCCGTGCGCGGCACCGGGTGGACCACCGTCGCCCTGGAGCTGAGCGGCGTCCGGGACAAGGACGCCTTCATGGAGCGGTGCGCCACGGCGTTCGCGCTGCCGGAGTGGTTCGGGCGCAACTGGGACGCGCTGGCCGACTGCCTCACGGACCTGTCGTGGCAGCCGCCCGCCGCCGGGCGCCTCGTGGCCGTCACCGGCTGGCAGGAGTACGCGCGCCGGGCGCCGGGCGACTGGGAGATCGCGCAGGACGTCTTCGCCACGGCGGTCGAGCACTGGCGGGGCGAGGGAACGGCACTGGTGATCGTGCTGGCCCTGGGGCCGCCGGAGTGACGGCACCGGAGCGTGCGCCGCGCTGACGGCGTACCGGCACAGGAACACACCGGGCGGACGGCGCGCACACCGGCGGACGCCCGGACACACGGGGGGAACGGGGCATGGAGCTGTACGGGCGGGACCAGGAGCGGGCCGTCGTCGACGGGCTGCTCGACGGGGCGAGGAAGCAGCGCGGCGGGGTGCTCGTCGTGCGCGGCGAGGCCGGGATCGGCAAGACGGCGCTCCTCGACCACGCCGCCGAGCGCGCCACGGACCTGCGGGTGCTGCGCGGGCTCGGCATCGAGTCGGAGTCGGAGCTGGCCTTCGCGGGACTGCATCTGCTGCTGGGGGCCCACGCCGACCGGCTCGACGCGCTGCCCGCGCCGCAGGCACGGGCGCTGCGCGCGGCGTTCGGCCTGGACGTCGACACCCAGGGCGCCGCCGCCGACCGCTTCCTCGTGGGGCTCGCGGTCCTGTCCCTGCTCGGGGAGATCGCCGAGGAGCGGCCCCTCGCCGTGCTCGTCGACGACGCCCAGTGGCTCGACCAGGCGTCCGCGGAGGCGCTCCTGTTCGCCGCGCGGCGGCTCGGGTCCGACCCCGTCGCGCTGGTCTTCGCCGTCCGCGACGGGCACCCCTTCGCCGCGACCGGTCTGCCCGAGCTGCGGCTCGCGGGTCTGGACGAGGGGGCGGGCGCCCGGCTGCTGCGTCAGCACGCCGAGGGGCTCCCGGCCCACGTACGCACCCTGGTCCTCCGGGAGGCGCACGGCAATCCGCTGGCCCTGCTCGAACTGCCCGCCGCGCTCAGCGCCGCGCAGCGCTCCGGCGAGCTGCACGCCGACTTCTTCCACCTCGGCGCCCAGGCCGTCTCCGAGCGCATCGAGCGGACCTTCCTCGGCCGGGTGCGCGCCCTGCCCGCCCGCGCCCGGGACCTGCTCGTGGTCGCCGCCGCCGAGGCCACCGGCGAGCTGAGCGCCGTCCTGGACGCCGGGCGGGCCCTGGACGCCTCGGCCGCCGACCTGGCCGCCGCCGAGGAGAGCCGCCTGATCCGGGTGGCCGACGGGCGGCTCGCCTTCACGCACCCGCTGGTCCGCTCCGCCGTCTACCGCGCGGCGCCGCTCGCCCTGCGGACCGCCGCGCACCGCGCCCTCGCGGAGGCCACGACCGCCGACCGCCGTGCCTGGCACCGGGCGGCCGCCGCCACAGGCCCGGACGAGAGCGTCGCCGCCGACCTGGAGCGCACCGCCGAGGGCGCCCGCCGCCGCGGCGGGCGCCAGGCCGAGGCCGCCGCGTACGAACGCGCCGCCGACCTCTCGCCCGGCCAGGACCAGCGGGCCCGACGGCTAGCCGCCGCGGCCGCGGCCGTCGAGAACGCGGGCCACCCGCAGCGCGCCGCGGACCTCGCGGACCGGGCCGCGGCGCACCCGCAGGACCCGCTGACCCGCGCCCGGCTCGCCCGCATCCGCGCCACCGCCGCGAGCGCCAGGGGCGAACAGCGGGCGGCGCACGCCCTCCTGGTCGACGCCGCGGCGGAGGTCGGGCCGCACGACCCCGAGGCCGCCGCGTTCATGTTCCTGGACGCGCTGTCCGCCGCCTGGGCGATCAACGACCCGGGCATGATCGAGCGGACCTCGGCCCGGCTCGCGGACCTCACCCCGCCGCCGGACGTCGCGCGCCTGGTCACCGCCGTCGAGGGCCTGGCGGCCGTGGCCCTCGGCGACCCGGCCCGCGGCCTTCCCGCGGCCCGCGTCCTGGTCGAGCCGCCCGGCGGAGTGGTGCCCGGGGCGGGCCTGTGGGAGCGCGCGAGCACGCACTGGTGGCACCAGCTCATCGGGGACCTCGACGCCGCGTACGACCGGGCCAGGGCCCTGGAGCGGGACAGCCGGGCCAGTGACACGATCGGCCTCATGCCCGCCGCGCTGTTCCACCTCGCGCGGGCCCAACTGCTCATGGGCCGCCTCCGGGACGCCACGGCGTCCGCCGCCGAGGGCGCCCGGATCGCGGAGGACACCGCGCAGGGCCTGTTCGCGGGGAATCTGCGCGGCGTCCTCGCGCACATCGCCGCGGCCGAGGGCGACGAGGACCGCTGCCGAGCGCTCACCAGGGAGCTCTCCGCGCAGGGCCTGCCCATCGCGGGCGCCTGGTCGGGCGGCGCGCTCGCCCTGCTCGACCTCGGCCACGGCCGCCACGACGAGGCCCTGCGCCGCTTGGAGGACCTGTGGGCCGGGCCGCACGGGCACTCCGGCTTCGCCCTGTACGCCCTGCCCGACCTGGTGGAGAGCGCGGTGCGCGTGGGCAGGCCCGAGCGCGCCGAGGCCGCGGCCGCCGCGTTCGCGACGTGGGCGGACGCCACCGGCCAGGCCTGGGCGAGGGCCGTCGCGCTGCGCTGCCGCGCGCTGCTCGCCACGGTGGGGGCCGCCGGGGCCGTGGAGGCCACCGGGGCTGCCGACCTCGCCGACGCCCTCTTCGCCGAGGCCGTCCGGGTCCACCTGCACGACCAGCGCCCCTTCGAGCGGGCCCGCACCGAGCTCCTGTACGGGGAGTGGCTGCGGCGCAGGCTGCGCAGGTCCGACGCCCGGCCCCGGCTGCGCGCCGCCCTGGAGCTGTTCGACGCGGTCGGCGCCCCGCTGTGGGCGGAGCGCGCCCGCGCCGAGCTGCGGGCCACCGGCGAGACCACACCGGTCCGCGACCGCGGGCCGGGCCTGCTCGACCGGCTCACGCCGCAGGAGCTCCAGATCGTGCGGCTCGCGGCGACCGGCCTGAGCAACCGGGACATCGCGGCCCAGCTGTTCCTCAGCCCGCGCACCGTCGGCTACCACCTCTACAAGGCGTATCCGAAGCTGGGCGTCGCCTCGCGCGGTGAGCTGGCCCGCATGGACCTGGGGGAGTAGGGGCCGTCGCCCGGCCGGGGCGGGGTGGGGCGGGGCGGGCGCCGCGGGTGCCGGGACCGGCGTAGGGCCGACGACGGACGCACACAGGCAGAGGCACACCGGGCAGACGTACACGAGCCAGACGCACACCAGTCATGTGACTGATTCGCCTCCCGGCGCCGCTTCCTAGCGTGTTCCTCGCGGCCTTCACCCGCCGCGCACAGCCCCAAGCGAACCGCTCGGAACGGGAGTTCAGCCATGTCCGGCCCCAGCACGTCAGCCGCCTCCGCCACACCCGCCGCTCCCGTCACCCCCACCACGCCCGCGCCGCCGCCGGACCGGGTCTCCGTCAAGACCTGGCTGGCCGTCGTGGCCATGGCGCTCGGCACCTTCGCCATGATCACCGTCGAGGCCCTCCCGGTCGGCCTGATGACCTCGATCAGCGGCGGTCTCGACGTCTCCGAGGGCGCGGTCGGCCTCCTGGTGACCGTGCCGGGGCTCGTGGCCGCGGTGACCGCGCCCGTCCTGCCCGTCCTCATCGGCCGCCTGGACCGGCGGCTCGTGCTGCTCGCCCTGCTCACGCTGATGGTCGCGGCCAACGCCCTCTCGGCCGCCGCGTCCGGTTTCGCCCTGCTGCTCGTCGCGCGGTTCGTCGCGGGGGTCAGCATCGGCGGGTTCTGGGCCCTCGCGGCGGGCATCGCCGTGCGGCTCGTGCCCGAGCGGCACATCCCGCGGGCCACCGCGCTCGTCTTCGGCGGCGCGACCGCGGCCAACGTGATCGGCGTGCCCGCGGCGACGTTCGTCGGTGAGCTCTCCGACTGGCGGGTCGCGTTCCTCGCCGTCGCCGGGCTCGGTCTGCTCGTGGTCGCGGGCCTGGTGTTCCTGCTCCCGAGCCTGCCCGCCACCGAGCCGGTGCGCCTGTCCGAGCTGCCCCGGCAGTTCCGCAACCGCACGGTCCGCGCGGGCGTCATCGCCACCGGCCTGCTCGTGGGCGGCCACTACGCGGCCTTCACCTTCATCAGCCCGATCCTCCAGGACACCTCCGGCGTCAGCGAGAGCCTGATCGGTCCGCTGCTGCTCGTCTACGGCCTCGCGGGCATCGGCGGCACGGTCCTCGCGGGCGTCACCGCGACCCGTGACGTGCGCGCCACCATCATCGCCATGAGCGTGCTGCTCGCCGCCGTGCTCGCGCTGTTCCCGCTGGTCGGCCGGAGCCCGGCGACCGGGATCGTGCTCCTGGTGCTGTGGGGCCTGGCCTTCGGCGGCATCCCGGTGGCCGTGCAGACCTGGGTGCTCAAGGCCGCGCCCGGCTCGACCGAGGCGGCGACCGCCCTGAACACCTCGATGTTCAACCTCGCCATCGCCTCGGGCGCGGCGCTCGGCGGCGTGGTGGTCAGCGCGGTGTCGCTCACCGCGGTCCTCGGCTTCGGCGCGGCCTTGAGCGCGCTCACCTCGCTGGCCGTGTGGCGCACCCGGAAGATCTAAGCGGTCTTGTGGAAGTGGGGTGCGGTTCGGCAGCGCCCCGAAGGGGCGCGGGGCTGTGCCGATATGCGGCTCCGCCGCGAAGGGGGTCCCCCCTGTTCGAGCGAAGCCGAGAACTTGGGGGAGCGACCAGCCACGACGGGCCCGCAGGCGATCGACGGCCCGTCGTGGCGATTCCAGCGAAGCGCTGAGCCGCGGCGCGGGCCCGCGGCAGCGGACGGTGGCGCCCTTGGAGGATCTGACCAGGGAGTTCCCGCGCCGCCTGGGTGATCGTCCCAGGCGGCGCAATCGGTTGGGCATGGGACAATGAAGTACGTGCTTTTCCCCCGGCTGTCCGGTTCGGGGGCCACCTCTGATCGACTGGGATGAGCAGCACGTGCGTTTCCTCAATGACATCCAGCCCGCGTACGACCTGACGTACGACGACGTCTTCATGGTCCCGAGGCGCTCCGCCGTCGGTTCCCGCCAGGGTGTCGACCTCGCCTCGCCCGACGGCACCGGCACCACGATCCCGCTGGTCGTCGCCAACATGACGGCGATCGCGGGCCGCCGCATGGCCGAGACCGTCGCCCGTCGCGGCGGGCTCGTCGTCATCCCGCAGGACATCCCGATCGAGGTCGTCACCGAGGTCATCTCCTGGGTGAAGACGCGCCACCACGTCCTGGACACCCCGATCGTCCTCTCGCCGTCGCAGACCGTCGCGGACGCGCTCGCGCTGCTCCCCAAGCGCGCGCACAACGCGGGCGTCGTCGTGGACGCGGACCACCGCCCGGTCGGCGTGGTCACGGACGCGGACCTGAGCGGCGTCGACCGCTTCACGCAGCTCGCCGAGGTCATGTCCAAGGACCTGGTGCTGCTCGACGCGGACATCGACCCGCGCGACGCGTTCAACAAGCTGGACGGCGCCAACCGCCGCTACGCGCCCGCCGTCGACAAGGACGGCCGCCTCGCGGGCATCCTCACCCGCACCGGCGCCCTGCGCGCGACCCTCTACAAGCCCGCCCTGGACGCGGACGGCAAGCTGCGCGTCGCTGCCGCCGTCGGCATCAACGGCGACGTGGCGGGCAAGGCCAAGCAGCTGCTCGACGCCGGTGTCGACACGCTCGTCGTGGACACCGCGCACGGCCACCAGGAGTCGATGATCGCCGCGGTCAAGGCCGTGCGCGCGCTCGACCCGCGGGTGCCGATCGTGGCGGGCAACATCGTCGCCGCCGAGGGCGTCCGCGACCTGATCGAGGCCGGTGCCGACATCATCAAGGTCGGCGTGGGCCCCGGCGCCATGTGCACCACCCGCATGATGACCGGCGTCGGCCGCCCGCAGTTCTCCGCCGTCCTGGAGTGCGCCGCCGAGGCCAAGAAGTTCGGCAAGCACGTCTGGGCCGACGGCGGTGTCCGCCACCCGCGCGACGTCGCCATGGCGCTCGCCGCGGGCGCGTCGAACGTCATGATCGGCTCCTGGTTCGCGGGCACGTACGAGTCCCCGGGCGACCTCCAGCACGACGCCCAGGGGCGCGCCTACAAGGAGTCCTTCGGCATGGCCTCCGCCCGTGCCGTGCGCAACCGCACGTCCGACGAGTCGGCGTACGACCGCGCCCGCAAGGCGCTGTTCGAGGAGGGCATCTCGACCTCCCGCATGTTCCTGGATCCGGCGCGTCCGGGCGTCGAGGACCTGATCGACTCGATCATCGCGGGCGTCCGCTCCTCCTGCACCTACGCGGGCGCGGGCTCCCTGGAGGAGTTCGCCGACCGGGCCACCGTCGGCATCCAGAGCGCCGCCGGATACGCCGAGGGCAAGCCGCTGCACGCCAGCTGGAGCTGACGCACCGGCCCCCGGGCCAACTCATCGACGGCCCCCGCGAGTTCGCTCGCGGGGGCCGTCGGCGTGTCCGCGGTGCTTCGGGAAGATCACAAACGGAATACGGATCGGCCGACGGGCGGGATACGGGAGCCGTGCCGACGGCGGCCGCGCCGGAAACAAACGGAATCCCCAGCGGCGGACAAAACGGGCGTCACGCAACGGACGAAAGGGACGGCGCAATAAAGGTCCATACAATCGACGCTCACGCAACGATCTTCCGCCGGTGCGCAACGTTGCTGCATTTCGGCTGAGAAGCGGAACCCCTTAGAGTCTGGCGCTGTACGTGGCGTGGCGGGGACTGCCTGCTCGGTGGTTCCCGTGGTGATGCTCGGGCTGCCGTGGGTCCCGGCCATTTCGACCGGCAGCGATTAAGGAGCCACCCGTGCTCGACCAGGGCGCCCCCCCGAAGACCCGCCCACGCCCCCAGGGCGACAGCGGTTTCGGCAGCCGAATAACGCGGCGCAAGCCGGTGGACCGCCTGGTCGCCGAGGGCGGCCAGGGCGAGGGCGGCACGCTCCGCCGGACCCTCGGCATGTGGCAGCTGACCATGATCAGCATCGGCGCGACGCTCGGCACCGGCATCTTCGTGGTGCTCGGCGAGAGCGTGCCCAAGGCGGGCCCGGCCGTGACGGTCTCCTTCGTCATCGCCGGACTCACCGCCCTGTTCTCGGCCCTGTCCTACGCCGAGCTCGCGGGCACCATCCCGGTCGCCGGATCCTCGTACTCGTACGCGTACGCGACGATGGGCGAGCTCGTCGCCTGGGTCTGCGGCTGGTGCCTGGTCCTGGAGTACGGCGTGTCCGTCGCGGCCGTCGCCGTCGGCTGGGGCCAGTACCTGAACGAGCTGCTCGACGGCACCATCGGCGTCACCATCCCGAACGCGCTCTCCGCGGCGCCCGGCGAGGTCGACGGGGCGATCATCAACCTGCCCGGCCTGATCGTCGTGCTGCTCGCCATGGTGTTCCTGCTCGGCGGCGCCAAGGAGTCCGCCCGCGCGAACACGATCATGGTCATCGTGAAGATCGTGGCCCTCGTGCTGTTCTGCGCGGTCGGCTTCACGGGCTTCAAGTCCGGCAACTACGCCGACTTCATGCCGCTCGGCGTCGCCGGGGTCAGCGCGGCCGGAGCGAGCCTGTTCTTCTCCTACATCGGCTTCGACGCCGCCTCCACCGCCGGTGAGGAGGCCAAGAACCCGCAGCGCGACCTGCCCCGCGCGATCATGCTGTCGCTGATCATCGTCACCGCCCTGTACGTCCTGGTCGCCGCCGTCGCCGTCGGCGCCTGGAACTGGAAGGACTTCGAGGGCTCCGAGGCGTCGCTCACCGCGATCATGAACGACGTGACCGGCCAGACCTTCTGGGGCACCCTGCTCGCCGCCGGTGCCGTCATCTCCATCGCCAGCGTCGTCCTGACCGTCCTCTACGGCCAGACCCGCGTGCTGTTCGCGATGTCCCGCGACGGCCTCGTGCCGAAGACGTTCGCCAAGGTCAGCGGCAAGACCGGCACGCCCCGCGTGAACACCGTCATCGTGTCCCTGTTCTGCGGCCTCCTCGCCTCGGTGATCCCGCTCGGCAAGCTCGTCGACGCCACCAGCATCGGCACGCTCTTCGCCTTCGGCCTGGTCAACATCGCCGTGGTGATCCTGCGCCGCACCCGCCCCGACATGCCCCGCACCTTCCGGGTGCCGCTCGGCTGGCTCTTCCCGGTGCTCGGCTTCGGCTTCTGCGCGTACAACATGTACAACCTCGACGCGGCGACCTGGAAGGTCTTCGGTGTCTGGATGGTCGTCGGGCTCGTGTTCTACTTCCTGTACGGGATGCGCCGCTCCCGTCTGGAGACCGAGCCGCCCGCCGCGGAGGCCTCCGCAGTGAAGTGACACGCAGAGAAGTGAACGACCCCCAGTGCGACTGAACGATCTCGACGAACGCATCGTGCACGCCCTCGCCGAGGACGCCCGCCGCTCCTACGCCGACATCGGCCAGCTCGTCGGCCTGTCCGCGCCCGCCGTGAAGCGGCGCGTGGACCGGCTGCGGGCCACCGGAGCGATCACCGGATTCACCGTGCGGGTCGACCCGGCCGCGCTCGGCTGGGAGACCGAGGGGTTCATCGAGATCTACTGTCGCCGCAATACCTCGCCGGAGGCGATTCAGCGGGGGTTGGAGCGGTACCCCGAGATCGCGTCCGCCTCCACCGTTACCGGGGAGGCGGACGCGCTCGTGCAGGTCTTCGCTGCGGATATGCGGCATTTTGAGCGCGTGCTTGAGCGGATTGCGGGGGAGCCGTTCGTTGAGCGCACCAAGTCGGTGCTGGTGCTTTCGCCGCTGATGCGGCGGTTCTCGTCGGGGTCGCCTGCCTAGTCTTCCGTCTGCTGGCGCGTCGTGGCTTGTCGCGCAGTTCCCCGCGCCCCTTCGGGGCGCTGCCCCAGCTCAGTTGTTCTTGGGGTACGGCGGGTTCCACGGGGTTACGTGGAAGTCGCCCGTGCCCTTTCTGACCGTCTCGAAGGGGGCGGCGCTGTTGCACTTCGTCAGCTTCTTGTCGCCGGTGGGGCGGCCCGTCGCGGCCCAGCTGTAGCCGACGCGGTCCAGCTTGCCGCGGCCCTTGTCGTGGACGCTGAAGCCGACGCGGCCGCCGTCGATCTTCTTGATGTTGGTCTCCGTGATGATGCCGGTCGCCGTCGCCACCTTGCCGCCCGTCACCAGGCAGTCGATCCGGCCCTTCGCCCAGCCGCCCTTGCCGCCGGGCTTCTCCAGGTGCACGAACTCGAAGGTGCCGGTGGCCTTGTCCGGGCGCTTGACGTTCTTGGTGGCCAGGTGTGCGTCGAAGGTGAAGGTGACGTCCTCCGTCGTCTTGCGGAACATCTTCGCCGAGCCGGTGAGCGCCGCCGCCTCCCGGGGCTTCGCCTGCTTCTCGGCGGCCGGTACGGGGCGCGTGACGTCCTCGCCGGACGCGGCGGCCACGCCCGCCGCACCCGCGGTGACCAGGAGTGCCGCGCTCACGGCGAGAGCGCGGGTGCTGTTGCGGGTGAAGGTGATGCGGCTCACGGGAAGCCCTCCGTCGGTCGAAGTGACCCGGTCGTTCCGGGTGACTTCACGATCTCCCGGGGAGGGGCACCGGCACGTCGGGCCGAAGGCTGCTCTCCGCTTCCCCCGCGCGGGGGAGCCCCCGGGCGGCCGTCTGCGCCCCAGGTCGGACCTCCCGTAACCCTCGCAACGAATCTCCGCCCCGGCCCCCGGACGCGCAACGGATCGCGGGGGCAGGCGCAACGGTCGTGTCTTGTCCCGTCACACCCGCGAAACGTACGGTCTATCCGACTCACCCCGCCCCCGCCCGCGCCCCTTCCGCCCCCCGAGGTCCGCCATGCCGCCGCTGCGCACCGCCCTGCTCCAGAGCTCGGGGCGTCCCGGCTCCGTCGCCGCCAACCTCAAGGTCCTGGACGGGGCCGCCGCCCGCGCCGCGGCCGCCGGGGCGCGGCTCCTGGTGACGCCGGAGATGTTCCTTACGGGCTACGCCATCGGCGACGACGTGCCGCGCCTCGCCGAGCCCGCGGACGGCGAGGCCGCCGACGCCGTCGCCGAGACCGCGGTGCGCCACGGCGTGGCCATCGCCTACGCCTACCCCGAGCGCGACGGCGAGCACGTCTACAACGCCGTCCAGCTCATCGGCGCCGACGGCACCCGGCTCGCCAACTACCGCAAGACCCACCTCTTCGGCTGCTTCGAGCGCGACCACTTCACGCCCGGGGAGCAGCCGGTCGTCCAGGCCGAGCTCGACGGCGTCCGGATCGGCCTGATGATCTGCTACGACGTGGAGTTCCCCGAGAACGTCCGCGCGCACGCCCTCGCGGGCACCGACCTGCTGCTCGTGCCGACGGCCCAGATGCACCCCTTCCAGTTCGTCGCCGAGTCGGTCGTGCCCGTGCGCGCCTTCGAGAACCAGATGTACGTCGCGTACGTCAACCGCGTCGGCCACGAGGACGAGTTCGAGTTCGTCGGCCTGACGACGCTCGCGGGCCCCGACGGCGTGGCCCGCGCCCGTGCCGGGCGCGGCGACGAGCTGGTGTTCGCCGACGCCGACCCGGAGTTCCTGGCCGCCTCCCGCGAGGCCAACCCCTATCTGCGCGACCGCCGCCCCGGCCTGTACGCGTCCCTCGGCTGAGCCCGAGTCTCCACCCGTACCACCGTTCCGTACTGTGCAAGGAGTCCGTACCCCATGACGTCCACGGTGCCCACCGCCGTCCAGCACACCGACGCGCAGCCGCCCATCACCATGTTCGGGCCGGACTTCCCGTACGCGTACGACGACTTCCTCGCCCACCCGGCGGGGCTCGGGCAGATACCCGCGACCGAGCTCGGCACCGAGGTCGCCGTCATCGGCGGCGGCCTGTCCGGCATCGTGGCGGCGTACGAGCTGATGAAGATGGGCCTCAAGCCCGTCGTGTACGAGGCCGACCAGATCGGCGGCCGCCTGCGCACCGTCGGCTTCGAGGGCTGCGACCCGTCGCTGACCGCCGAGATGGGCGCGATGCGCTTCCCGCCGTCCTCGACGGCGCTCCAGCACTACATCGACCTGGTGGGCCTTGAGACGCGGCCGTTCCCCAACCCCCTCGCCGAGGCGACGCCCTCGACCGTCGTCGACCTCAAGGGCGAGTCGCACTACGCCGAGACCGTCGCCGACCTGCCGCAGGTCTACCGCGACGTGGCGAAGGCGTGGAGCGACTGCCTGGAGGAGGGCGCGGACTTCTCCGACATGAACCGCGCGCTGCGCGAGCGCGACGTGCCGCGCATCCGCGAGATCTGGGCGAAGCTCGTCGAGAAGCTCGACAACCAGACCTTCTACGGCTTCCTCTGCGAGTCCGAGGCCTTCAAGTCCTTCCGGCACCGCGAGATCTTCGGCCAGGTCGGCTTCGGCACCGGCGGCTGGGACACCGATTTTCCCAACAGCATCCTGGAGATCCTCCGCGTGGTCTACACGGAGGCGGACGACCACCACCGCGGCATCGTCGGCGGCTCCCAGCAGCTGCCGCTTCGCCTGTGGGAGCGCGAGCCGCAGAAGATCACGCACTGGCCGCTCGGCACCTCCCTGGCCGAGCTGCACGAGGGCCGCGCGCCGAAGCCCGCCGTGACCCGGCTGCACCGCACCGCGGGCAACCACATCACGGTGACCGACGCGAACGGCGACATCCGCACCTACCGGGCGGCGATCTTCACCGCGCAGTCCTGGATGCTGCTCTCCAAGATCGAGTGCGACGACTCGCTGTTCCCCATCGACCACTGGACGGCGATGGAGCGCACCCACTACATGGAGTCCAGCAAGCTCTTCGTGCCGGTGGACCGGCCGTTCTGGCTGGACAAGGACGAGGAGACCGGGCGTGACGTCATGTCGATGACGCTCACCGACCGGATGACGCGCGGCACCTACCTGCTCGACGACGGCCCGGACAAGCCCGCCGTCATCTGCCTCTCGTACACCTGGTGCGACGACAGCCTGAAGTGGCTGCCCCTGTCGGCGAACGAGCGCATGGACGTCATGCTCAAGTCGCTCGGCGAGATCTACCCGAAGGTCGACATCCGCAAGCACATCATCGGCAACCCGGTGACCGTGTCCTGGGAGAACGAGCCCTACTTCATGGGCGCGTTCAAGGCCAACCTGCCGGGCCACTACCGCTACCAGCGGCGCCTGTTCACGCACTTCATGCAGGACAGCCTCCCCGAGGACAAGCGCGGCATCTTCCTCGCGGGCGACGACATCTCCTGGACGGCGGGCTGGGCCGAGGGCGCCGTGACGACCGCCCTGAACGCCGTGTGGGGCGTCATGCACCACCTCGGCGGCACCACGGACCCGACGAACCCCGGCCCCGGCGACCTCTACGAGGACATCGCGCCGGTCGAGCTGCCGGAGGACTGAGGCCGACCGGGGCCCCGCGTGGCGAGCGCGGGGCCCCGGGGCCGCGCTACACCCCCGCGGCCCGCGCCGCCGCGTACAGCTCGGCGGCGACGTCCTTGAGCTCCTGCGCGTCGCGCACATGGGTCTGGATGTCGAGGAAGATCTCGTCGAGGCCCACCGCGGCGTGCGCGGCCAGGTCCTCGGCGATCTGCTCGACGCTGCCCCGGAACGGCGCGCGGTCGGCGCCGTCGTAGGCCTTGGGGGTGTACCGGGGGTTCACACGCAGGACGGACCGGACGGGCTCCGCGCGGCCGCGCTCGACGGCCACCTCGCGGACCCGCTGCCACTGCCCGGCGAGCTTGTCGGCGCCCGCGCCGATCGGCATCCAGCCGTCCGCCCGGTCCACCAGGCGGCGCAGCGCGCGCGGGCTGTTCGCGGGCAGCAGGATCGGGATGGGCCGCGCGGGCTTCGGGCCGACCTCCGACGGCACGATCCGCGACAGCTCGCCCTCGTGCGCCACCGGGTCGGGGCCCCACACCGCGCGGCACACGTCGATGACCTCGTCGAGCACCGCGCCGCGCCGCTCGAAGGGGGCGACCGCGGCGGCCGCGTACTCGTCCACGGACCAGCCGGTGCCGAGGCCCGCGACGACCCGGCCGCCGCTGGCCGCGTCGAGCGAGGCCAGCGAGCGGGCCAGCTGGAAGGGCACGTGCAGCGGGGCCACCAGGACGCTGGTGCCGAGCCGGGCCCGCTCGGTGGCCGTCGCGGCGAGGGCCAGCGTGACCAGGGGGTCGGCGACCGAGCGGTAGTCGTCGGGCCAGGGCAGGCCCGGGACGCCGTACAGGCCGTGCGACGCGGGTTCGGGGAACAGGACGCGCTCGAAGACCCACAGGCTGTCGAAGCCGGTCCGCTCGGCGAAGCGCGCCACGTCCGGGACGTCGCGCCCGAGGTCCGCCCACTTCAGCTGCGGCAGGCCGAGGCCCAGTCGGGTCGTCATCGCTGTCCTCCTGCGGGGGAGATCGCCGTGGCCGGTTCACCGTACGGCGCACGCGCGGCGGTTCCGGCGCGTCCGCTCAGGGCCTGGCCGGATCGGCCCGGCGTCAGTCGGGCAGCGGTGTGAGCAGCATCCGCCCCACCAGGCCCACCGCCCCGTCGAGGCGCTCGCGCAACTCCTCTGCGACGGCGGGGAGTTGGCGCAGTGCCCACAGGGCGCGCGCCGTCGACCAGGCGCTGTCCCGGGCCCGCTCCAGGCTCCAGGAGCCCAGCAGATGGGTCAGCGGATCGGCGACCTGGAACACGTCGGGGCCCGGCATCAGCTCTTCGCGGACGCGCTCCTCCAGCGACACGAGGATGTCGCCCACGCGGTCGAACTCGTCCTCCAGGTCCGCCGGTTCGCAGCCGAGGGCACGGCAGGTGTCGACGACGGCGAGCGCCAGGTCGTGCCCGATGTGCGCGTTGACACCCGCGAGGGCGAACTGCAGCGGCCGTACGCCCGGATGCCGCCGGAGCTGGAACAGCGGACGCCAGCAGGCGGGCGGGCGCCGGTCGGCGGCCACCGCGTCCACGGCCGCCAGATAGCGCTCGGCGAAGCGGACGTCCAGCGTGACCGCGGCCTCGACGTCCGGGAACGCGCCCGCGCCGACCTGTCGGCCGACCTCCTGAGTCACCGCGAGGTACACGCGGTTGAAGACCGCGACGCCGTCCCGGCGCGGCCACGTCCTGTCAAGGGCGCGCATGCGCGCCACCACCGCGTCCACTCCGTGCGCCACCACGTCCACTCCGTGCGCCGGGTGAGTGCACTCGGCCAACCGCTCCAACCGCGCCATGGGGGCAGGGTCCCAGCCCTAGCCTTGCGCACGGGTCCGCCGGGCGGGCGCTTCCCCAGAACGGGGGAACGGCCCGCGACGGACCCTGGGGGAAGCGGTACGAGGGGGGAGCGGGACGTGGGGGAGACACGTGCGCGCGGCCGGGGCGGGCGGTGGCGCGGGCTCGGCGGGATCGCGGCGACGGCGGCCCTGGTGGTGGCCGCCGGGGTGCTGGCCGGGGCGGTGACCGTGGCCGGGGACGACGGGCCGGGCCGGACCGAGGCCGTGGAGGGGCCGCGGTCGGGTCCGGCGCCGTCGGGGCACGCGGCGTCGGCGCGGCCGTCGCGGCCGTCGCGGCCGGGAGGGGGCGCGGCGGCCGGTGCCGGACGGCTGTACCGGTACGAGGGCGCGCAGGTCGTCGCGTGGGTGCGGGCGCACCGGGACGACCCCAGAAGCCCGCTGATCGCGTCCCGGATCGCCGCCCGGCCCGCCGCCGTCTGGTTCACCGACCCCAGGCCGTGGGCCGTCACGGCACAGGTGCGGGCGGTGACGGACCGGGCGGGCGACCGGGTGCCGGTCCTCGTCGCGTACGCGATCCCGAACCGCGACTGCGGCGGCCCCTCGCGGGGCGGCGTGCCGCGCCTCGCCGCGTACGCCCGGTGGATCGAGCGGTTCGCGGCGGGACTCGGCTCCCGTGAGGTCGTCGTCATCCTGGAGCCGGACGCCGTCGCGCTCGCCGATTGCCTCTCTCCGGGCGAGCGGTCGCGGCGGTTCGCGGCGCTGGCCCGCGCGGGCGCCGTCCTGAAGCGGGCGAACCCCGCGGCGCGCGTCTACTACGACGGCGGGCACTCGGGCTGGCACCGGGCCGAGCGGCAGGCGGCCGCGCTGCGCCGGGCGGGCGCGGCGTCCCCCGCCTCGTCGGACGGCGTGTTCACGAACGTGTCCAACTTCCACCGCACCGCCGCCGAAGTGGCGTACGCGCGCCGGGTCCTCACCGCCCTCGGCGGGCCGCGCGGCCTCGGCGCCGTCATCGACACCAGCCGCAACGGCAACGGCGCCCCGGCGGACGGCCGGTGGTGCGACCCCGCGGGGCGCAGCGTCGGCCGCCCGCCCACGCTGCGCACCGGCGCGGCCCGCATCGACGCCTATCTCTGGGTCAAGCTGCCCGGGGAGTCGGACGGCTGCCGGGGCAGGCCCGGCACCTTCTCGCCGGAGTACGCCTACGACTTGGCGCGCGGCTGACCGGGGGAGCCGCCGGTGCCCCGCCCGTCCTCCTGCTCGTCGTACGACGACGTCCCCGAGTCGAGCAGCGGCTCCTGGGACTTGAGGTGGGCGGGGGCGAAGGCGCGCAGCACGTGGTAGCCGGTGATCACCACGATGGTGCCGAGGGCGATGCCGCTCAGGGAGAAGGTGTCGGTGAACTTCAGTGAGACGTTGCCGACGCCGATGATGATGCCCGCGGCGGCCGGGACCAGGTTCAGCGGATTGCGCAGGTCGACGTCGGCGTTGATCCAGATCTGGGCGCCGAGCAGGCCGATCATGCCGTACAGGATGACGGTGATGCCGCCGAGCACCCCGCCGGGGATCGCGGCGACGACCGCGCCGAACTTCGGGCACAGGCCGAAGAGCAGCGCGAACGCGGCGGCCGCCCAGTACGCGGCCGTGGAGTAGACGCGGGTCGCGGCCATCACGCCGATGTTCTCGGAGTACGTGGTGTTGGGCGGGCCGCCGACCGCCGTGGACAGCATGGACGCCGCGCCGTCCGCGGAGATCGCGGTGCCGAGCTTGTCGTCGAGGGAGTCGCCGGTCATCTCGCCGACCGCCTTGACGTGGCCCGCGTTCTCTGCGACCAGGGCGATCACGACGGGGAGCGCGACGAGGATCGCCGACCACTCGAAGCTCGGGCCGTGGAAGGTAGGCAGGCCGATCCAGTCCGCGTCGCCGACCGCGGACAGGTCCAGGCGCCAGTGGTCGGTGACCTTGCCGGAGCCGTCCGCCGAGTGGATCTTGCCGAAGACCGAGTCGAGGACCCAGGACAGCGCGTAGCCGAAGAGCAGGCCGAGGAAGATCGCGACCCGGGACCAGAAGCCTCGCAGGCACACCACGGCCAATCCGGTGAACAGCATGACGCACAGGGCCGTCCACTGGTCCTGCGGCCAGTAGGTCGAGGCCGTCACCGGGGCGAGGTTGAAGCCGATCAGCATGACGACCGCGCCGGTGACGATCGGCGGCATCGCCGCGTGGATGATCCGCGCGCCGAACCGCTGCACGGCGAGCCCCACCACGAACAGCGCCGCGCCCACCACGAACACCGCGCCCGTCACCGTGGCGCTGGAGCCGCCCTGGGCGCGGATCACGGCCGCCACGCCCACGAAGGACAGCGAGCAGCCGAGGTAGCTGGGCACCCGGCCGCGCGTGGCGAGCAGGAAGATGACGGTCGCGACGCCCGACATCATGATCGCGAGGTTCGGGTCGAGGCCCATGAGCACCGGGGCGACGAACGACGCCCCGAACATCGCCACCACGTGCTGGGCGCCGAGCCCGAACGTCCGGGGCCACGAGAGCCGTTCGTCGGGTCGGACGACGGCCCCGGGCGCGGGGGTGCGCCCATCGCCGTGCAGCCTCCAGCGCACGCCGAGATCCATGGTGAGTTCGCTTTCTGTGCGCGGGACGAGCTGTGCCGTCGCGGGGGACGGGCCGTGTCGTCGCGGGGGGACGAGCTGTGTCGTCATGTCGACGATCAGCGTCGACATGTTAGTGCGACATAAGTGCGACTTCTCCCCGGCGGCTTCCGGTACGGCTGCCGGGTCCCGGCGGGTAGGGCTCCTCGGTTCCTTCCGGTACGGTGTCCCGGCCAGGTCTATGAACCATGTTCATGTATCTGATTGGAGTGCCATGACAGCCCGCTCCTTCATAGGTGCCCTGCTCGCGGCGGTGGTCCTCGCCGCAGTGCCCCTGGCCGCCCCCGCCGCGGCCGCCCCGCGGCCCGAGGTCCCCGACACCGTCGTCCTCGACGGTCACCGGCTCGCCGAGGCCAAGCGCCGCCTCGACCGGGGCGACCCCCGGCCGCGCCGCGCCCTGCGCGACCTCACGGCCCGCGCGGACCGCTGGCTGGGCCAGGGCCCCTGGACCGTCGTCGACAAGCCGAGGCCCGCGCCCGGCGGCGACCCGCACGACTATCTGAGCCAGGCCCCCTACTGGTGGCCGACCGGGCCGAGGACCCCCGAGAACCCCTGGGGCTGCCCGTACGAGCAGCGCGACGGCGAACGCAACCCCGAGGTCGACACCGGCACCGACCGCCGGGACGCGGAGAACGTCTTCGACTCCAGCTACGAGCTGTCCCTCGCCTGGTACTACACGGGCGAGCGCGCGTACGCCGAACACGCCGCGACCGTCCTGCGCACCTGGTTCCTCGACCCGGCGACCCGGATGAACCCGCGCCTCGACCACGGGCAGTTCATCCCCTGCCGGTACGACGGCCGGGCCATCGGCATCATCGACTTCTCGCAGTCGTACACGAGCGTCCTGGACGCCCAGGCGATCCTCGCCGCCGGTGCGCCCGGCTGGACCCGGACCGACCGGGCGCGGATGACCGACTGGAACAAGGACTTCCGCGACTGGCTGGCGCACAGCGACTTCGGCGAGCAGGAAGGCGCCGCGAAGAACAACCACGGCACCTTCTACGACCTGCAACTCGCCGCCCTCGCCCGGGCCACCGGCGACGACGCCCTCGCCCGCCGGACCGTCCGCGACGCGCGCGCCCGGCGCGTCGACCCGCAGATCGCCGCCGACGGCAGCCAGCCGCAGGAGCTCGCCCGCACCCGCAGCTGGCACTACTCGACCTTCGACCTGGTCGCCTACGCGCGCCTCGCCGACGTCGGCCGACACGTGGGCGTGGACCTCTGGGCCCACCGGGGCCCCGCCGGGCAGAGCCTGGGCGGGGCCGTCCGCTATCTGCTGCCCGCCGCCACCGGCGAGCGGCCGTGGCCGCACCCCGAGCTGGACTTCCGCCGGTACGCGGCGGCCGACGTCGTGCACGCGGCCGCCGACGCGGGCGAGCGGGCGGCGCGGGCCGCGGTGCCGAAGCTCCAGGACCCGCCCGGCGGCGACCTGTGGGAGCTGCGGCCCGCGGCGGAGCAGCTGGACTCCATCGCCGGGTGAGGGCGCCTCAGCCCTTGCGGTCCACCGCCTCGGTCTGCGGGGCGGGCGCCTGCACGGGCGTCCGCCCGGCCGTGCGCAGCACCCCGGCGAACACCATCAGCCCGCAGGCGAGCGCGGTGACCAGGGTGAAGGAGGCGACCAGGCTCGTCGCGTCGGCGAGCGTGCCGATCGCCGACGGCGCGATCAGGCTGGAGGTGTAGGTGATGGTGGCGACGCCCGCGATGGCCTGGCTGGGGTTGGGGCCGCTGCGCCCGGCCGCGGCGAACGCCAGCGGCACGACGACGGCGATGCCGAGGCCCATCAGCGCGAAGCCGGTCATGGCGAGGGCCGCGTGCGGCGCCGTCACCACGCACAGGCCGCCGACCGCGGCGAGCAGCCCGCCGACCCGCACCGTGCGCACCGAGCCGTACCGGTCGACCACCTTGTCGCCCACGAGGCGGGCGATCGCCATCGTCAGCGTGAAGCCGGTCGTGCACGCGGCGGCCAGACCGGCCGAGGAGTCGAGCACGTCCTTGAGGTACACCGCCGACCAGTCGAGGCTGGCGCCCTCGGCGAACACCGCGCAGAACCCGACCGCGCCGATGAGCAGCGCCGACTTCGGCGGCAGGGCGAAGCGCGGCGGCGGGTCGTCGTCCGGGGCCGCGCCCAGTTCGAGCACGCCCTGACAGGCGATCAGACCGGCCGTGGTGAGCACGGCCGCCGCGAGCGCGTGGTGCGCCCGGGCGTCCGCGCCCAGGTGCGCCGCGACCGTGCCGCCCGCCGAGCCGATCAGGGCGCCGACGCTCCACATGCCGTGCAGGCCCGACATGATGGACTTCTCCATGCGGTTCTCGATCTCGACGCCGAGCGCGTTCATCGCGACGTCCGCCATGCCCGACGTCGCGCCGTACACGAAGAGCGCCGCGCACAGCGTGGGCAGGTTCGGCGCGAGCGCGGGGAGCGTGAGCGCGAGCGTCCACAGCGCGAGCAGCGCGCGCAGCGCCGTCCGCACGCCGAAGCGATGGCTCAGCCAGCCCGCGAGGGGCATCGCGAGGGACGCGCCGATCGCCGGGAAGGCCAGCGCGAGGCCGAGCATGCCCGCGCTGACGTCCGCGTGGTCCTGGATCCACGGCACCCGGGTCGCGAACGACCCGGCGACCGAGCCGTGCACACAGAAGATGACCGCGACCGCGAGCCGCGCCCTGCTCAACTGGCGCTTGCTGTAAACCACTTGGCCCTGCCCCTCACTCATCCGCTCCACCCCTCCACGGTCCCCTCCGGGACCGCCGCAGTAAACTATCAGGAACCCTGCCTGATAGAAGAGGGTCAGGGAACCGCATATCGCGCGCATCGCGACCGCCGCCCCGGCGGACCGACCCGAGCGCTGTGGAAGGATCCGGCCATGCCCGCATCACCGAGCACCGCTCGGGCCATCAACGACCGGCTCGCGCTGCGCCTCCTGCAAAGCGAAGGCCCCTTGACGGCAGGGCAGTTGAAGCAGCTCACGGGGTTGTCCCGGCCCTCCGTCGCCGACCTCGTGGAGCGGCTTCGCGCCTGTGGCCTGATCGCGGTCGTCGGCGAGGCGGGGGAGCGGCGCCGGGGCCCGAACGCGCGCCTGTACGGCATCGTCGCCGACCGCGCCCAGCTGGCCGCGCTGGACGTCCGTACCGAGAGCGTCACCGTCGTCGTCGCCGATCTGCTCGGCACCTCGCTCGCCGAAGCCTCGCTCCCCGTGGACGACGGCACGGGCACCGGGCCCGCCGTCGAGCGGGCCGTCGCCCTCGTCGAGCGCACCGCGGCCACGGCCGGGGCCACGCGGCTGCACACCGTCGGGGTGGGCGCCCCGGGCCTGATCGACCCGGCGACCGGCGACCTGCGCGACTCGGCGGGCCTGCCCGCCTGGCACCGCCGCCTGGTGACGGCCCTGACGGACCGGCTCCCCGCACGCGTCCTGGTGGAGAACGAGACCAACCTCGCCGCCCGCGCCGAGCAGCGCGACGGCGCCGCGCACGACCGCGACACCTTCGTGCTCCTGTGGCTCGGCGCGGGCACGGGCGCGGCCGTCGTCCTGGACGGGGCGCTGCGCAGGGGCGCGTCCGGCGGCACCGGGGAGATCGGCTTCCTGCCGGTGCCCGGCACCGGCGGGCTGCCCTCGGCGACCGCCTGCGACGGCGGCTTCCACACGCTGGCCGGGTCCGGGGCGGTGGCGGACCTGGCGGCGGACCACGGTCTGAAGGCGGATCCTGAGCCGGGCGAACTGCCCGCGGCCGCGCTCGTGCGGCACGCCGTGGAGACGGACCACGCGCCGTTCCTCACCGCGCTCGCCGACCGCGTGGCCATCGGCGCGGCGTCCGTCGTGGCCGTTCTTGATCCGGGGTGTGTGGTGCTCGGGGGCGAGCTGGGACGGGCGGGCGGTGACGTGCTCGCCGCGCGCGTGGCCGAGCGGGTGGCCCTGATGTCGCCGTTGCGCACGGAGGTTCGCGCTAGTGCGTTGGGCGGGGCGGCGGTGCTTCGGGGGGCGTTGCTCACGGCGCGGGACGCGGCGCAGGAGGAGCTTTTCACTACGTGAGCGCCGTTGGGGTGGGGCTGGTGTTGCGTCTGCGGGTTGCGTGTGGCTGGTCGCGCAGTTCCCCGCGCCCCTTCGGGGCGCGTCCCTGTCGGGAAGCCCGGCGGCGGGGCAAGGGCGTTTCTTCCCGCCGCCGGGCGTCAGGGGCGGGGCACCGGGTGCCCCGGGTCAGGCCGTCAGCAGGCTCCCAGGTCCTGCCAGACGCCCCACTGGCCGGTGGTGCCGGGCTCGTCGCCCTTCGTCCACCACTTGGCCTTCCAGGTGTGCGACTTGTGGGACACGGTGGTCCCGGAGCCGTACTCCGACGTCGCGCTCCACGCGGGCGGGGTGCACTTCCCGGGCGGGTCCGTCGGGCCGGGCGGATCCGTCGGGCCCGGGCCCGTGCCGGGCTCGACCACTGTCGTGCCGCGCGCCAGGTCACCGGCGAGCGCGTAGGTCGTACCGCCGATGTTCACGGTCCAGTTCGACGGCGTCGACACCGGCAGGTAGTAGTTGAACGACAGGTCCACGGACGCGCCGGGCGCCAGGGTCTGCCAGGCGGGCAGCTTCAGCGAGACGCGGTGGAAGTCGCCCTTCAGGCCGCCCACGTTGTTCCCGGTGTGGCCGGTGCTGATCACCTTCGTGCCGAAGCCGGACTGGTCGGAGGCGTTGGCGGGGGCCGAGGTGGAGTAGTCGAACTGGAACTCCGTGCCGCCGGGCAGGGTCGTCTTCGTGTTGTTGGTGATCTTCAGCTTGGGCGTGATCGGGTAGTTGGAGTCGCCGAGCTTGAAGTCGCCGAACTCCACGCCGATGTCCACGGCCTTGGCGGGCAGGTCCTTGCCCGCGACCTTCGCGCCGTAGGGGGTGGCCGACTTGAACGTGTCGTACATCGTCGTGGTGAGCGTGTCGCCGATCTCGTACTGGCCCTTGGCGGCGTTGTACGCGTAGTCGCCCGCGAGCTCCCACACCATGGTGCCGCCGATGCCCTTGTCGACCACGTAGTCGGCCTTGGCCTTCACGGACTGCTCGTCCTCGGTGGACAGGAACACCTTCTTGTCGGCGTTCCACAGCCAGGGCGCGACCAGCTTCGCGTCGTACTTGCGGGCGTAGGTGCCGGTGAGCTTGGTGTCGGCGGCGAAGCCGTACTTGGTCACGTAGTCCCCGACGACGCCCTTCTCCAGGTTCTTGGCGTGCCACATCGGGTTCGACCCGGCCGGGGACTCCTTGCCGTTGTCGTCCTTGTCGTGCCACAGGTTGTCGATGCCGACGGCGCCGTCACCGCACTTGGTGAGCCCGGAGCCGGCCGGGCAGTTCGTCGTGGCCGCCTTGCCCCACAGGCCGTCGGTGCCGCCCTGCACGTTCTTGAAGCCGCGCGTGTAGTACGGAAGGCCGATGTTGATGCGCCCCGCGGGCATCGAGCCGCGGAAGTAGTGGTACGCCCAGTCGGTGTTGAGGTAGCCGATGCCGCCGTACTGCTGGCTGCCGTACACGCCCGCCGCCGCGAGCTCGCTGTCCTTGCCGTCGTCGTAGAGCGAGGCGTTCGGACCGACGTGCTCGTTCCAGGCGCCGTGCAGGTCGTACGACATGATGTTGACGTAGTCCAGGTACTTCTGGACCTGGAAGGTCTCCATGCCGCGCAGCAGATAGCCGGAGGAGGGCGCGGCGACGGTCAGCAGGTAGTGCTTGCCGTCACTGGCCCCGGCCCGGTCGAGCTTCTCGCGCAGCGTCTTCATCAGCGCCGCGTAGCTCTTGACCAGGCCCGCGCGACGGCCGTTGGCGAGCTGCCAGTCGAGCGGGTTGCCCGCGTCCTTCATCGTCGTCGGGTACTCGTAGTCGATGTCGACGCCGTTGAAGCCGTACTTCCGGATGAAGTCGACGGTCGACTCGGCGAAGGTGTTGATGCCCGCCTGGTTCACCGAGCCGTCGGCGTTGGTGGCCATCGAGTAGAAGCCGCCGGAGTTCACGCGCTTGCCGTCGTCGCCGAAGTAGCCGCCGGTCTCGGCCCAACCGCCCACGGAGACGAGGGTCTTGACGTTCGGGTGCTTCTTCTTGAACTTGTTCAGGAGGTTGAAGTGGCCCTTGTAGGAGAACCCGGGGTCCATCTCGGCGCCCGCGACGCCCGGCCACGTCATGCCGGTGGCGGCGTTCTTCTCGCCGTCGGAGCCGACGGAGATCTTGTTGTCCTTGTCGACGTGCGCGAAGGCGTAGTTGAGGTGGGTGACCTTGTCCCAGGGGATGTCGGAGGCGAGATAGGCGGGCTCGCCGTTCTTGCCGGTGCGCCAGCCGGTGAAGTAGCCGATGACGCGGCGCTGGTGGTCGGCGCCCATCTTCTCCCGGCCGTCGGCGTCGTAGACGGAACAGTAGGGGACGTCGACGCCGGGGGTCTTGTAGAGGCCGTCGGGTCTGCACGACTCGTTGGCCACGGGGTCCGCGGCCTGGGACGTCGTGGCGGCGAGCGTGCTCAGGAGCAGACCGGCGACGGCGGCGCCGGTGGCCAGGAGCGTGGTTCTCGCGGTGGTTCTCGCGCGGGTGGGGGTGGGCACGTGGTTCCTCCTGGGGAGGCTCGGTGTCGCACAACGGACGGGGACGTCGGCCCACGATGTGCGCACACCGGGCGGGCCTTTCCGCAGAGTGACGCAGACGTTAAAAGGACTAGACCAGAGCGTCAATAGGTATGGACCAACCCCGTTGCGGAGGGGGATTCGCCATTTCCGGACCGGCGGTCGGCGGAATCCGGTCAGAACGGGGCGACATGATCCGGCCGGGCCGGATCGCGGGCGGCACGGCGTCCGCTGTGAGCCAGCCCACAGAAGGCGGCCCGCACGGTCGCTACCGGGCGTGGCACACTGGCTGCGTACCAAAAGCAGCGCACTCCGGGGTCGGTGTAATTCCGAACCGGCGGTTATAGTCCGCGACCCGGTCACCTCCAGTGGCCGGTTGACCAGGTGAAACTCCTGGACCGACGGTGAAAGTCCGGATGGGAGGCAGTGCGCGGCGAGCAGGCACACCCTGGTGTGCCGTGCCGCCGTAGTGGCTTGTTCCTGACAGGGGACAGGTCTCTTCCGGCGTCCGCGGCCCCGAGCGTTCCCGGTGTTCCCGCTCGTTCCTTGTCGTCGTCATCGACGCGCCCCGGAGTCCGTGCCCGAAGAGGCAGGAGGACCCGGTGGCCACCCAGGCCGAAGCAGCCGCCATGCGGCACGCGCTCGCACTCGCCGTGCGCGGACTCGGCTTCACCAGCCCCAACCCGGTCGTCGGCTGCGTCATCATCGACGCCGCGGGACGCACCGTCGGCGAGGGCTACCACCAGCGCGCGGGCGGACCGCACGCCGAGGTCCACGCCCTGCGCGCGGCGGGCGACAAGGCCCGCGGCGCCACCGCCGTCGTCACCCTCGAACCCTGTAACCACACCGGCCGCACCGGCCCCTGCGCCCAGGCCCTCGTCGACGCCGGGATCACCCGCGTCGTCTACGCGGTCGGCGACCCGAACCCGCAGGCCACCGGCGGCGCCGCCACCCTGCGCGCGGCCGGGGTGGACGTCGAGGCGGGCCTGCTCGCCGCCGAGGGCGAGGCGGCCAACGCCGCCTGGCTCACCTCCGTGCGCCGCGGCCGCCCCCACGTCACCTGGAAGTACGCCGCCACGCTCGACGGCCGCACCGCCGCCGCCGACGGCACCAGCCGCTGGCTCACCTCCGCCGCGTCCCGCGCCGACGTGCACCGCCTGCGCGCCGAGTGCGACGCCGTCGTCGTCGGTGCGGGCACCCAGCGCGCCGACGACCCGCACCTCGCCGTCCGCGGCATCGAAGGCGCCCGGCAGCCGCTGCGGGTCGTCGTCGACACCCACGGCACCGCCGTGCGCCCCGGCGCCCGCGTCCTGGACGACGCGGCCCCCACCCTGATCGCGGTGGCCGACGACACCGACGCGGCACGGCACCCGTCCGGCGCCGACACGGTGCGCCTGCCGCGCGCCGCGGGCGGCCTGGACGTCACGGCGCTGCTCGCCGCGCTGCACGCCCGCGACGTGCGCTCCGTCCTGCTCGAAGGCGGCGCGACGCTCGCGGGCGCCTTCGTCGCCGCGGACGCCGTCGACCGCGTCATCGGCTATCTCGCGCCCGCCCTGCTCGGCGCGGGCCCCGCCGCCCTCACCGGCGGCGGAATCACCACCGTCACCGAAGCGTTGCGGCTCGACATGAGCGAGGCCGTCCGCATCGGACCCGATCTGCGGATCACCGCGACCCCCGCACCGAAGGAGCGCTGAGCGTGTTCACCGGAATCGTCGAAGAGCTGGGCGAAGTCACCGCCGTCGAGACCCTGGCCGACGCGTCCCGCTTCCGCCTGCGCGGTCCCGTCGTCACCGACGGCGCGAAGCACGGCGACTCCATCGCCGTCAACGGCGTGTGTCTCACCGTCGTCGACCACGAGGGCGACGAGTTCACCGCCGACGTGATGGCCGAGACGCTGAACCGCTCCAGCCTCGGCGCCCTCGCGCCCGGCTCGAAGGTCAACCTGGAGCGCCCCACCGCCGTGGGCGCCCGCCTCGGCGGCCACATCGTGCAGGGCCACGTGGACGGCACCGGCACCGTCCTCGACCGCAAGGCCTCCGAGAACTGGGAGATCGTGAAGGTCTCCCTGCCCGCGGATCTCGCCCGCTACGTGGTCGAGAAGGGCTCCATCACCGTCGACGGCGTCAGCCTGACCGTCGTCGACGCCGGAGTCGACTACTTCACCGTCAGCCTCATCCCCACGACGCTCGCGCTCACCACGCTCGGCGTCAAGCAGCCCGGCGACCCCGTCAACCTGGAGGTCGACGTCATCGCCAAGTACGTGGAGCGCCTGCTCGGCACCCGCTCCCAGAGTGAGGAGCCCACGCGATGAACCACTTCGACTGGCTCAACGCCGAGGCCTTCACCGCCTTCGGCCAGCACATCATGTGGTCCGACATGGTCGGCAACAGCATCGGCTTGATCGCCCTCGCCCTCGGCTGGCGCCGCTCGATATGGACCTGGCCCGCCCAATTCCTGTCCGGCGTGATCCTCGTCGCCGCGTACGCCTCCGCCCAGCTGTCCGGCGGCGTCGGCAAACAGCTCCTCGTCATCGGCGTCGCCGTGTGGGGCTGGCGGCAGTGGACCCGCGGCAGCCAGAAGGCGCAGGACGGCTCCATCGCCGTCCGCTTCGCCACCTGGAAGGAGCGCGGACTGCTCCTCGGCGGCACCGCCGTCGGCACCCTCGCGGTCGGCGCGCTGTTCTCCGCCGTGCCCGACCTCTCCTGGAACCCCTGGCCGGACGCCTACATCTTCGTCGGCACGCTCGCCGCGATGGTCGCCCAGGCGCGCGGCCTGGTCGAGTTCTGGTTCGCGTGGCTGCTCGTCGACGTCGTCGGGGTGCCGCTCGCGTTCTCCAGCGGGCTCGCCTTCTCCGGCCTCGTGTACGTCGTCTACCTCGCCCTCGTGCTGTGGGGCCTGCGCGACTGGTGGCTGCGCTCCCGCCGCGCCACCGCCGCTCCGCAGCCGCAGCCCGCCATCGAAGGAGTCCCGGCATGACCACCCACACGCCTCCCGCCGCCCCCGATGACGCCGGGCCGGTGCACCCCTTCTACTACACGGCCGACAACTCCGAGGACCTCTGCCTCGACCCCGTCGAGCTGGCCGTCCGGGACATCGCCGCGGGCCGCCCCGTCGTGGTCGTCGACGACGAGAACCGGGAGAACGAGGGCGACCTCGTCGTCGCCGCCGAGAAGGCGACCCCCGAGATCGTCGCCTTCATGATGACCGAGTGCCGCGGCCTGATCTGCGCCCCCATGGAAGGCGACGAGCTCGACCGCCTCGACCTGCCGCAGATGGTCACGGACAACACCGAGTCCATGCGGACGGCCTTCACCGTGACCGTCGACGCCGGGCCCGCGCACGGCGTGACCACCGGCATCTCCGCCGCCGACCGCGCCACCACCCTCCAGATGCTCGCCAGTGGCAAGGCCAAGGCCGACGACTTCGTCCGCCCCGGCCACATCTTCCCGCTGCGCGCCAAGGAGGGCGGCGTCCTCGCCCGCAACGGCCACACCGAGGCCGCCATCGACCTGGCCCGGCTCGCGGGCCTGCGCCCGGCCGGGGCCATCTGCGAGATCGCCGGCGAGGACGGACGCATGCTGCGCCTGCCCCAGCTGATCCCCTTCGCACGGAAGCACGGACTGACCATCATCTCCATCGAGGACCTGATCGACTACCGGCGCTCCGCCGAGCCCACCGTGCGCCGCGAGGCCGAGGTCCACCTGCCCACGGCCTTCGGCGAGTTCACCGCGTACGGCTACCGCTCCACGGCCGACGGCGTCGAGCACGTGGCGCTCGTCCACGGCGACATCCAGGACGGCGAGGACGTCCTGGTGCGCGTCCACTCCGAGTGCCTGACCGGCGACGTCTTCCACTCCCTGCGCTGCGACTGCGGCCCGCAGCTCCAGGAGTCCATGCGGCGCATCGCCACCGCGGGGCGCGGCGTCGTGGTCTATCTGCGCGGCCACGAGGGCCGCGGCATCGGCCTGATGTCCAAGCTGCGCGCGTACGAGCTCCAGGAGCGCGGCAGCGACACCCTGGACGCCAACCTGGAGCTGGGCCTGCCCGCCGACGCCCGGGACTACGGCGCGGGCGCGCAGATCCTCGACGACCTCGGCGTGCGCAGCCTGCGCCTGCTCACCAACAACCCCGACAAGACCGAGGCGCTCACCCGCCACGGCCTCAAGGTCATCGCCCGCGAGCCCATGCCGGTCACCGCGGGCGAGCACAACCTGCGCTATCTGCGCACCAAGCGCGACCGCATGGGCCACGACCTGCCCTGGCTCGACGCCACGGACATGTCCGCCTGCGGCAACCAGTGACGTTCCACCACCGTCCACCCCACCACCCCTAGGAGAAGCGCGTGAGCGGCAAGGGTGCCCCCGAACTGAGCGTGAAGAACTGCGGTGACCTGCGCGTCGCCGTCATCGCCGCCCTCTGGCACGAGAAGGTCATGGACGGCCTCGTCGACGGCGCGCTGCGCGCCCTGCACGAGCTCGGCATCGACGAGCCGACCCTGCTGCGCGTGCCCGGCAGCTTCGAGCTGCCCGTCGTCGCCAAGGTCCTCGCGGGCCGCGGCTACGACGCGATCGTGGCCCTCGGCGTCGTGATCCGCGGGGGCACCCCGCACTTCGACTACGTGTGCCAGGGCGTCACCCAGGGCCTCACCCAGGTGTCCGTCGACACCGGTGTGCCGATCGGCTTCGGCGTACTGACCTGCGACACCGAGGAGCAGGCGCTGGACCGCGCGGGCATCGAGGGCTCCAGCGAGGACAAGGGCCACGAGGCGGTCACGGCGGCCGTCGCGACGGCCGCCACCCTGCGCACGGTCTCCGAGCCCTGGCGCTGAGCGGGCCACCGCGGGCGCGTAGAGTAAGCGGCATCATGTCCAAGAAGACTTTCGAGGAGCTCTTCACCGAGCTCCAGCACAAGGCAGCCCACGGCGACCCCGCCACCTCCCGCACCGCGGAACTGGTGGACAAGGGCGTCCATGCCATCGGCAAGAAGGTCGTCGAGGAGGCCGCCGAGGTGTGGATGGCCGCCGAGTACGAGGGCAAGGAAGCCGCCGCCGAGGAGATCTCGCAGCTCCTGTACCACGTGCAGGTGATGATGGTCGCCCGCGGGATCTCCCTCAGCGACGTATACGCCCACCTCTAGGACGAACGTTCTATCCGGTGCGCGGCCAGTACGCCGCCGCGCACCTTTCGCACCCGCACCTTCACGCAAAGGAATCCGCCCTCATGCTGCGCATCGCCGTCCCCAACAAGGGTTCACTGTCCGGACCTGCGTCGGCGATGCTGCATGAGGCCGGATACCAGCAGCGCCGCGAGTCCAAGGAACTCGTCATCGTCGACCCCGAGAACGAGGTCGAGTTCTTCTACCTGCGCCCGCGCGACATCGCCATCTACGTCTCCTCGGGCAAGCTCGACATCGGCATCACCGGCCGCGACCTGCTGATCGACTCCGGTGCCAGCGCCGAGGAGATCCTGCCGCTCGGCTTCGCCCGCTCCACCTTCCGCTTCGCCGCCAAGCCGGGCACCGCCCACGGCCTCGCGGACCTCGCGGGCCGCACCGTCGCCACCTCCTACGAGGGCATCGTCGCCAAGCACCTGGCCGACAGCGGCGTCGACGCCTCCGTCATCCACCTCGACGGCGCCGTCGAGACCGCCATCGAGCTGGGCGTCGCCCAGGTGATCGCGGACGTCGTGGAGACCGGCACCAGCCTGCGCAACGCGGGCCTCGAGGTGTTCGGCGAGCCGATCATGAAGTCCGAGGCCGTGGTCATCCGGCGCACCGGCGCCGAGGCCGACGACCCCAAGGTGCAGCAGTTCCTGCGCCGCCTCCAGGGCGTCCTGGTCGCCCGTACGTACGTGATGATGGACTACGACTGCCGCGCCGAGCACCTGGAGCAGGCCGTGGCCCTCACCCCGGGCCTGGAGTCGCCGACCATCTCCCCGCTGCACAACGAGGGCTGGGTCGCCGTCCGCTCCATGGTGCCCACCAAGGACGCCCAGCGGGTCATGGACGACCTGTACGCCATCGGCGCGCGCGCCATCCTGACCACGGCGATCCACGCCTGCCGCCTGTGACCGGACAGGGAAGCACCGTCATGACTGAGTCCTCCGCCCCGCCCGCGCTCCCGGTCACCTTCCGGCCCGGGCGCACCCGGGCCGTGCTGCTCACCGCCGCCGCCGCGATCTTCGCGGTCCTGGTGGTGATCGCGGTGATCCTGCCCGACCTCAACCCGGGCGAGCGCATCAGCTTCGTCTTCACCGGAGCGCTGCTCTCCGGCGCTCTGGTGCTGCTCAGCAGGCCCAAGGTGGTCGCCGACGAGTCCGGCGTCACCGTGGTCAACATCGCCACCCGGCGTCGGCTCGCCTGGGCCGAGATCGTCCAGGTCAACCTGCGCCCCGGCGACCCGTGGGTGTTCCTCAACCTCACCGACGGCACCAGCCTGCCCGCCCTCGGCATCCAGCCGGGCATCGCCAAGCAGCAGGCCATCAGCGACGCCCGGGCGCTGCGCTCCCTGGCCGACGCGCGTTCGGGCAGCGAGCACGGCTGACCTCAGCGGGGGGTCTTGATTAACCTGGTGGCGGGGTCGGCCCGGTGTGCCGCCCCGCCCCTGCCGGGCCCGCGGCCCCCAGGGGCTCCTGCTATCCGAGGAGTGACTCCCTCCGGCGATGGACGGATCGTCCTGTAGTACCTGCGCCGCCCCCTCCCGACATACCGGGACCCGCGCACCGGGCGAGGCGGCGGCATCATGACCATCCCCCTGCTGCTCCTCGGAGCGGCCTTCCTGCTGATCCTGGCCAACGGCTTCTTCGTCGCGGCCGAGTTCGGCCTCGTCACCGTCGAGCGGCCCGACGCCGAGCAGGCGGCGGCCGACGGCGACCGCCGCGCCCGCAGGGTCGTGAGCTCCCTCAAGGAGCTGTCCTTCCAGCTGTCGGGCACACAGCTCGGCATCACCCTCACCTCCCTCGTCGTCGGCATGCTCGCCGAACCGGCCCTCGCGCACCTGCTCGCGGGCCCGTTCACCGCAGCGGGCCTGCCCGAAGCGGCGGTTCCGGGGGTCTCCGTGGCCGTCGGCATGCTCCTGGCGTCCGCCGTGCAGATGGTGATCGGCGAACTCGTGCCGAAGAACTGGGCGGTGTCGAAGCCGCTCCAGGTGGCCCGGTTCGTCGCGGGCCCGCAGCACGCCTTCGCGCGCCTGTTCCGCCCGGTGATCGCCGCGCTGAACGCCGTCGCCAACCGGCTCGTGCGCGCCCTCGGCGTCGAGCCCACCGAGGAGCTGGCCTCCGCCCGCACCCCCGGTGAACTGGTGTCGCTCGCCCGGCACTCGGCCCGCGCCGGGGCCCTGGAGCAGGACACCGCCGACCTGTTCGTCCGCACCCTGTCCCTCGGCGAGCTGACCGCGCAGCACGTGCTGACGCCGCGCGTGAAGGTCAGCGCGCTCCAGTCGTCCGCCACCGCCGAGGACGTGGTCAACCTGACCCGCGCCACCGGCCTGTCCCGCTTCCCGGTCTACCGCGAGCGGATCGACGAAATCGTCGGCGTGGTCCACCTCAAGGACGCCCTGGCCGTGCCCGGCCACGCACGCCTGCGCACACCCGTCAGCCGCATCGCCAAGCCGCCGCTGCTCGTCCCCGAGACGCTGCCCGTGCAGCCCCTCCTGGAGCGGCTGCGCAGCGAGCAGCCCATGGCCGTCGTCGTCGACGAGTACGGCGGCACGGCGGGCGTCGTCACCCTGGAGGACATCGTCGAGGAGCTCGTCGGCGAGGTCCGCGACGAGCACGACCGCCAGGACCTGCCCGAACTCGCCGCGGCCCCGCCCGAGGACGGCCGCCCCGCCTGGGACGCCGACGGCGGCTGCCGCGTCGACACGCTCCAGCGCATAGGCCTCGACGTCCCCGAGGGGCCGTACGAGACGGTGGCCGGGCTCGTCGCTGACCTCCTCGGGCGCATCCCCGCGCCCGGCGACCGGGCCGAGCTCCCGGGCTGGCGGCTCGCGGTGCGCCAGGTCGGGCACTACCGCGCCGAGCGCGTGCGGCTCGTACGGACCGCCGGGGCGCGGCCCGCCGGGGACAGGGCCGTCGCGGAGGCGGTGCGATGAGCGCCCTCCAACTCCTCCTGGCCCTGCTGCTCGTGCTCGCCAACGGCTTCTTCGTGGGGGCCGAGTTCGCGCTCGTCTCCGTGCGCCGCAGCCAGATCGAGCCGCTCGGCACGGCCCGGGCCCGGCAGGTCCTGTACGGCCTGGAGCACCTGCCGCAGATGATGGCCGCCGCCCAGTTCGGCATCACCGTCTGCTCGCTGACGCTCGGCGCGGTCGCCGAGCCGACCGTGGCGCACCTCCTGGAGCCGCTGTTCGAGGCGGCCCACCTGCCGGACGGCGTGATCCACCCCCTCGGGTACGTGATCGCGCTCGCGGTGGTCGTCTTCCTGCACCTCGTCATCGGCGAGATGGTCCCCAAGAACCTCGCGATGGCGGCGCCGGAGCGGACCGCGCTCTGGCTCAGCCCGGGTCTGGTCGCCTTCGCCCGGCTCTGCCGCCCGGTCACGGCCGCGCTCGGGGCCTGCGCCCGGGTGATCCTGCGGCTGTTCGGGGTCGAGCCCAAGGACGAGGTCGAGGCGGTCTTCACCAGCGTGCAGCTGGGCCGCCTGGTCGAGGACGCGGGCCAGGCCGGGCTGCTCGACCCGCAGGAGCAGGAGCGCCTGGAGGACGCCCTGGAGCTGGGCTCGCGCCCGGTCACCGACGTCCTGCTCGACAGCGCGTCCCTGGTCACCGTCGGCCCGTCGGTCACCCCCGACCAGGTGGTCGACCTCACCGCCCGCACCGGCTACTCCCGCTTCCCGGTGCGTGCGGAGAGCGGCGCCTTCATGGGCTATCTGCACGTCAAGGACGTCCTCGACCTGGAGGACACCGACCGTGCGGTGCCGCAGCACGTCTGGCACCAGATGACGACGCTGCGGGCCGAACTGCCCCTGGACGACGCCCTGTCGGTGATGCGGCACGCCGCGACCCATCTGGCGCAGGTCGCCGACCCCTGCGGCCGGATCCTCGGCCTGGTCGCCCTGGAGGACGTCCTGGAACTCCTGGTCGGCGAGGTCAGGGACCCGGCCCACCGGGTGACGGTGCCACGGGCCACGCGAGGGAAGGCACTGGTGGGCTGACTCCTGGGAGCGCCGGACGGGCAGTATTAAGCCCGTCCGGCGTTTGAGGACGAGCGCGCAGCGCGAAAACCCGCTCAGGCCCCCTGCCCCAGGCCCGCGTCGCGGGCCCGCACGATGGCCGTGGCCCGGTCGGCGACCTGGAGCTTCACAAAGATCGCCGAGACGTGGTTGCTGATGGTCTTCGGCGCCAGCTGGAGCCTGCGGGCGATCGCCGGATTGGCCATGCCCGCGGCGATCAGATCGAGGACCTCCAGCTCGCGCGCCGTCAGCTCCGGGAACGGCGAGCGCGCCGCGGCGTCCCGCGGCCGGGCCATCCACTCGGCCACGCGGCGGGCGATGCGCGGCCCGAAGATGGCCTCCCCGGCGGCCACGCAGCGGACCGCGCGGACGATCTCGTCCTGCGCCGCGCCCTTGAGGATGTAGCCGCGGGCGCCCGCCCGCATCGCCGCGAACACCGACTCGTCGTCCTCGAACATCGTCAGGACGAGCACCGCCGTGTCCGGCGCGGACGCGAGCACCTCCCGGGTCGCGCCGACCCCGTCGAGGTCCGGCATCTCCAGGTCGACGACGAGCACCCGGGGCCGGTGGAGCAGCGTCTCGCGCACGGCGTCGCGGCCGCCCGCCGCCTCGCCGACCACTCTGATGCCGTCGATGGACCCGAGCAGCGCCCGCAGGCCTCCGCGGACCACGGGGTGGTCGTCGGCCAGGACCACGGTCAGCTCACTGGACTCGGCGGGCGTCGTCAAGGCGCGGCTCCCAACGGCGGCGATGCGTCCTGCCATGTCTACCCATCGTTCCGGACGCTGGACCCTCTGTCCCGGGCGCGGGCACCCGCGTCGACCGGGAGGACTTCCCGGCACGGCAAGGAGCACGGGCCCTGACCCGAAGGGCCCGCACCGGACCATGCTGAGCCTGGAAACGGGGGGCTGCCGGGTCCGTGCCAGCGGGCCCGGCAGGCACATGAAGCCCCGCAAAGCCGATGACCAGGCCCCGGAACGGAGGCACACCCGATGCGCCGGACACCTCCTCGCGGGGCACCGCCCTTGAGCCCGCCGGTCTGCACGTGCGCGGCCCGGCACGTGCTCGTTCCCACGAGCCCGCACCCCAAGGACAAGGAGAACGGCAATGCGCGACACACTCAAGACAGTTGGCGTGGCGACCCTTGCCGCGGCGGCCCTCTGCGCCGGTTTCGCCGGGACAGCGGCGGCCGCGACGGGGGGAGGTGGTGCGGTCACGAGGGTGGTGGCCGCGGGTGAGTACGTCCACCACGCGTGGACACGGATCCTGTACGGCTGACGGAATCAGGGGCCTCAGCCGCACAGTGCCGCGCTGGTGCTAGTGGGACCGCAACGGCAGGACGGCGCTCACCTCCCCGCCCTCCGGACCGGACCGGCACCGGCACCAGCCGGCGAGCTCGGCGGCCCGCTCCGCCATCGTGGACATGCCCACCCCGGGCTGCCACGGCAGGGCGGACGGGCCGCCGTTGTCGGTGACCCGGATGCGCAGCGCGTCGTCGACGCGCAGCCGGACCAGGGCGTGGTCGGCCCGCGAGTGCCGGGCCGCGTTCGTCAGCGCCTCGGTCGCGATCCGGTACGCCGCCACCTCGACCGCGGCCGGCAGCCGGGGGAGCCTGCCGGGCGCGTCGATGGTGATGGCGAGCGGCGCGCCGCCGACGCGGTGGCTGAGCCGCTCGGCCTGCCGGGCGAGGGCGGCCACCAGCCCCAGCTCGTCCAGGGCGGGCGGCCGCAGCCCCTCGACGAGACGGCGGATCTCGTCGATGGCGCCGCTCGCGTGCCCACGCAGCTGGTCGAGCAGGAGCTCGGCCGTGGCCGGGTCGGAGCGGATCAGATTGCGCACCGCGTCGGCGGTGAAGGCGAGGCCGGTGAGGGTGGGGCCGAGTCCGTCGTGCAGATCGCGGCGCAGCCGCCGCCGCTCCTCCTCGCGGGCCGACACCAGGCGCTCGCGCGAGGACTGGAGCTCCTCGGACAGGACGGTCGCCCGCACCGCCACCCCCAGCGGCACCACCAGGACCTGGAGGGTGCGCAGGTCCTCCGCGTTGAGCCGGGCCTGCCCCCGGCGGGTGCCCACGACCAGTTCGGCCTCCTTGGAGCCGGGCGCGGGCAGCGGCACCATCGCGCAGCCGGGCGGCGGGGTGCCGGAGGCCGCCACCGGTCGCCCTTCGAGGTGGAAGGCGGCGTACGGCAGGCGCAGCGCGTCGCGGACGGCGAGGAGCAGTCCGTCCAGGCCGGTCTCGGCGGTGAGCCGGGCGCCCAGCCGGTTGAGCGCGCGCACGGGGTCGGCCCGGTCGCCGTAGAGGAGCCGGTCGATGCCGTGCTGGAGCGCGCCGCGCACGGGGTGGAAGGCGATCGCGACGGCGATGGCGACCAGCGCGGCCCCGCCGATGTGGAAGGTCTCGCGCAGCACCCGGTCAAGGAACAGGACCGCGGCCGTGTACACGCCGAGCACCCCGAGGGACAGCGTCATGTACAGCAGGGCGCGGGAGACCACCCACTGGATGTCGAGGACCTGCGGGCACAGGATCGCGACGGCGATCGCGATCGGCTGGGCGGTGATGAGGACCTGGAGGGCCTCCGCGTTCATGCCGAGCGGCCACCACGGCACGGCGCAGAGCACGGCGAGCATCAGCCACAGCATCTGGCGGCGCAGCCGCTCGTCGCCCCAGCGGTAGCGCACTATCAGGGCGGCGAGGTCGATGAGCATGGGCACGAAGATGCCCAGGAGGTCGGTCTGCGCCCGGTACGGCTCCAGCGGCGGCCAGCTCAGGACCCGCAGATAGCCGGAGGGGCCGCCGAGCGCGTACGGCTCCGGCGTCGTCACGCTCCACAGCCAGAACAGGCCCCCGATGGCGGCGGTGCCCCAGAGCACCGGGCGCCAGCGCGGGCCCGGGAGCTCCCCGGTGGGGAACAGCAGGAGCGCGAGCGGCACGAAGAGCCGCAGGCCCAGCGGCCAGGCGGCGAGGGCGAGGGTCACCAGGAGGCGGAGCGTCGCCGGGGCCCAGCCCTCGCGCAGGCCGAGGGCGAGGAGGCCGAGGCTCAGGACGGTCCCGGCGTGCGCCGCGCCGCCGCCGAGCAGGAGCCAGCCGATGGGGTTGCGGGGGCGGCGCCAGGCCACGGCGACCCCGCAGGCGGCGAAGACGAGGGACAGCGTGGTGTCGGTGACGACGAAGCTGTCGGCGGCGAGCTGGAAGCTGAGCCCGCAGGCGATCCACAGGGCCACACCGGTGCCGGTGGCCGTCGTGACGGCGGCGAAGGATCCCCATGCCAGCCAGGTGGTCATCGTCGCGCACCCCCACCGTGTCCGCGCCCTTGTGGTCAGGGTCGCGGACTTCTGGCCAGGACCTGCATGCTTGGGCGGCAAATGCCCCTAAGGGGTGACAGGCGGGGCCGTTCCGCCCGGGTGCGGTCAGCCCGCTCCGGTGGGTCCCGTGGGGCCCCGGCCCGAGAGGACCTCGCCGTACGCCTGCATCAGGTCGGGCAGCCGCAGCGTCGCCAGGTCGGTGCGCGTTGGCTCGCCCGGGTAGCCGGAGAGCCGCAGGTCGCGATAGGCGCAGCTCTTCTCGTACAGGGTGCGCAGGAACCTTCCGTTGCCCAGTTCGTCGATCCAGGCCTGGTCGACGACGTGGCCGCTGATGGACCGCAGCTCGTCGAGGGCCTCCTCGTCCCACACGTCGCCGTTCTCACCGGCGAGCACCTCGCCGATCGCGGTGAGTTCCAGCGGGCGGTACGAGGGGAAGTCGACGCGGGTGGTGAAGCGCGAGGACAGGCCGGGGTTCGCGGCGAGCAGGCGGTCCATGCCCTCCGGGTAGCCGGCGAGGATCACCACGAGGTGGTCGCGGTTGTCCTCGGCGCGCTTCAGGAGCACTTGGAGCGCCTCGTCGCCGTACGCGTCGCCCTTGCCGTAGCCGGAGTTGGACAGGGCGTAGGCCTCGTCGACGAAGAGGACGCCGCCGATGGCGGAGTCGATGAGCTCGTTGGCCTTGACGGCGGTCTGTCCCAGGTACTCGCCGACCAGGTCGGCGCGCTGGGCCTCCACCAGGTGGTCGCCGCCGAGCAGGCCGAGCGCGTAGAAGACCCGGCCGAGGATGCGGGCCACGGTGGTCTTGCCGGTGCCCGAGGGGCCGGAGAAGACGAAGTGTCGTTTCGGCGGTTGCACGGGCAGGCCCTGGGCCGCCCGCAGGCGGGCCATGTTGAGCTGTGCGGACAGCGCCTTGACCTGCCGCTTGACGGGTTCGAGCCCGACCATGCGCTCCAGCTCGGCGATGGCCTCGGCGAGCAGGGCCGGATCCGCGGGGCCGGGCGGCAGCTGCGGCGGCGGGGGTTTGACGGGGATGATCGCCTTCTCCCGCACGGTGTCGGCGGCGGGCGGGTCGGCGGGACCCGTGCCCGGCGGCAGATCGGGCTCGGTGACCTTCAGATCGCGGCCCTCGGCGCCGAACAGGGCGTCCACGCCGTCGGGCGCGTCGAGCACGTCCTGGCCGAGGCCGGTGAGGGTGACGGCGGCGAGGTCGCTGCCGTCGTCGAAGCCGTCGCCCTCGGCGATGGCCGCAAGCCGCGCGGAGGTGTCCATGAAGGCGGGGTCGACCCGGTGCACCGCGCGGTACAGCGGCAGGGCAGCGGCGGACCTGCCGGTGCCCTCGTGCGCGCGGGCCAGCCAGTAGCGCAGCTCCTTGCGCTGCGGCTGCTCGCTGCGGCAGCGCATCAGGGCGGCGGAGAGCAGCGGCTCGGCCTGGCCGTACATGTCGAGCCGGACCCGGGCCATGCCGCCGAACAGGCCCGCCTCGATGCCGAGCATCGGGTCGTCGAGCAGCGGGTCGGTGTGCCGCACCAGCTGCTCCCAGTCCTTGACCAGGTAGGCGCGGCAGGAGTGCAGGAAGCGCACCTGGCTGTCGGTGTCGACGGGCGGCAGGCCCGCGAGCGCCCGGTCGAGCTCCGGGACGTGGCGGCCGTCCAGCCAGTGCGAGGCGTGCGCGAGCAGCAGGTCGCGGATGGACTCCAGGACGGGCTGGACCCACCAGCCGAGCCAGTACCAGGAGTTGAGGGTGCGGCCGTGCCGGGCGCGCTGCTCGCCGAAGCGGTCCCGGTGTTGGTACATGCGCAGGAGCGCCGTCGTCGTGTCGACGCGCAGCGCGTGCAGCCCGAGCCAGCCGTCGGCCATGCCCGGGTCGATGCGCACCGCGGCCCGGAACTCCTCCTCCGCCTGCGGATAGGCGCCCATCGTGTAGGCGTCGACCCCCCGCAGCCAGGCGAGGTCGGCCGGGGCGGCCCGGCCCTGCGTGCCGAAGTCCATCACGTCCCCCACAAGCCGTGCCCCCGTGTGTGTGCCACCGGGCCGCTGCCCGTCGGCGACCGATCTGAACCGCCGTGCTGCGGACGGGAGTTGACTCGGTGCGCGAAGCCGCCGTCCGTTTGGTCGCACCGAGAGGCATCGTACCTGCGGAGAGGTGCCCGGCCGTAGGGTGCGGGGGCGCGGGATCGGGCGCGGAGGGTGCGGAAGCCGCCCTGGTGGGAGCGGGCGCGACGGTCACCCAGGGTGAGCGAATGACGGCTCGCGGCGCCCGGCGGAAGGGGTGTGCGGGCAGAACGAAGCCCCCGATCACGGGGGAACAACCGGGGGCTTCGCGTAGAGGGGCGACCCGAAAGGGCGCTCCTTGAGAACGTAAGTCCTGTAAGGCCCCCGGGTCAAGCAGAGTTGAGCCACTCACCGAAACTGGCCATGTGGTCGGAAACGGACTTCCCGAAGTTTCAGCGCGCTGCCGACGGGCCTTCACTCTGAGTTACAATTTTGGCGTCCGCTGCCGTCCCGGCGGGCCCCGTCAGCACCTCGTACCCCTGGGGCAACTGGCGTACCAGAAGCTCCGCGTACGGCCGCGACGGGTCTTCGGCGAAATGACGCCGCTCGGCGTCTTCCCAGCCGTCCCAGAAGTCGCGTTGTTCCGGTCCGTCCCGATGGCGCCCGCGGGCCCAGGACTCGGCGCACGGCAGCTCCATCCACAGCAGTCGCGCCAGGCGCGGGCGTAGCACGCGGCGGCCCGCGCCGACACCCTCGACGAGGACGACGGGGGCGGGCGGCAGGGGGCGACTTGCAGGGCCGAAGCGGCGCGCGTGCCAGTCGTACGCCTCGTAATGCGCTGTTTCGCCCCGGGACAGCGGGGCGATGACCTGCTCCCGCAGCCGGTCCGTCCAGTCGAACAGGGCCTCGTGGCTCGCGATGTCGTCGAGCCGGAGCACCGGCGCGCCCCCGAGCGCGTCGGCGAGCCGCGAGGCGAACGTCGACTTGCCGGAGCCCGCGTGTCCGTCGACGGCGACGAGGCGGACGGGGCCGCAGGACGGGGGGAGCGCGCACAGCGCACGGGCGAGGCGCGGGAGGGGGGTGGGGCGCCGGGTCATGGTCATCATCCGCCAGCCTAGGCCCCCGCGCCCATTTCCGAACAGTTGCACGGTTCGGCGCGGCGTCGCAGGTCATACCAGTGGTGGAGGCCCATGTTGGTGGGTTTCGCCGGGTCAGCTCCCTGGTGGAACCCGCCATCGAGCAGCCATAGTTGGCGCACTGTCGTGCACCTGACGAGTCTGGTCCGGGCCGCGTCCCGGCGGGCCTCGTCCCCACGGGCTCCGCTCCGGGGCCCGTCACCGAAACGTCCGGCTGGTGCCGGAACCCATGCCGACCGGGGGCCCGATCATGGACAGCATGTCCCGCAGAACCCTCCTCGTCGCCACGGCGGGTGCCGTGGCCGCCGCGGCCGTGGCGGACCCCGCCGCCGCCCGCCCGCGTCCCCCGCGCGCCGACCGCCCGGTGGACAACCGCTTCTGGACCTCCCGCAAGGACTGGTCCGCCGGGGCGGCGGACGGCGTGCGCACCGTCGCCAAGCCCCGCGCCGGGGTCGAGCTGGCCAGGCCGGTCGGCACCGTCGCCTACGCGGACCCGCACACCGGCAGGACCACCACCTGGGAGTACGCCCGCTGGACCGGCCCCGTGCACCGCTCCACCGTGCCCGGCACGGAGGTCATCGCCTCCTGGAACGCCCGCACGCCCCGCGGCACCTGGATCCAGGTCGAGGTGGAGGCCACCTACTCCGACGGCGCGCGGACGCCGTGGTACGTCCTCGGCCGCTGGACCTCCGGCGACGACCGGCAGGACCCGGCGGCCCCGGTCATCCGGCGCACCTCGGTCGACGGCCAGGAGGACGGCAGGTCGACCGTGTGGACGGACACCCTGTCCCTCGACGACACCACGACCGGCCTGCGCCTCGTCTCGTACCGGCTGCGCCTGACCCTGTACCGCGAGCCCGGGACCACGCTCACCCCCACGGTGTGGCGGCTCGGCGCGATGACGTCGGACGTGCCCGACCGCTTCACGGTGCCCGCGTCCGAGCCGGGGTACGCCGGGGAGCTCGCGGTGCCGCGCTACTCGCAGGAGATCCACAAGGGCCAGTACCCGGAGTACGACAACGGCGGCGAGGCCTGGTGCAGCCCCACCTCGTCCCAGATGATCCTGGAGTACTGGGGCCGTGGGCCCACGGCCGCGGACCTCGCCTGGGTCGACCCCTCCCTGGCAGACCCGCAGGTGTGTCACGCGGCCCGCTTCACCTACGACTACCAGTACGGCGGCTGCGGCAACTGGCCGTTCAACGCCGCCTACGCCGCGACGTACCGGGACATGCAGGGCGTCGTCACCCGGCTCGGGTCGCTCACCGACCTGGAGACGCTGATCGCCGCGGGCATCCCCGCCATCACGTCGCAGTCGTTCCTGAAGGAGGAGCTGACCGGCGCGGGCTACGGCACGGCGGGCCATCTGATGACCGTGATCGGCTTCACCGCCGAGGGCGATGTGATCGCCAACGACCCGGCGTCGCCGAGCAACGCCGCGGTGCGGCGCGTGTACCGGCGGCGCGAGTGGGAGACGATCTGGCTGCGGACCAAGCGCAGGAACGCGCAGGGCAAGGTCGTCTCCGGCACCGGCGGCGTGTGCTACCTGTACTTCCCGCTGCGGCCTTCCAAGGCCCAGCTGGCCGCGCTCGCCGCGGTCGGCGTGCGCTGACGCGCGGGGCCCCGCCCCCGGTACGTCCCGGAGGCGGGGCCCGTGGTCACGGCGCTCAGGTCGCCGGATCCACCACCCAGTCCGGGTGTCCGGGCATCGGCGGCGTCTTCGCCCCGTACAGCCACGGCTTGAGGAAGCCCTCCAGGTCCTCGCCCGCGACCCGCGAGGCCAGGTCGACGTAGTCCCGCGTGCTCGCGGCCTTCCCGCGGTACTCGGTGACCCAGGCCCGCTCGATCTTCTGGAAGGTCTGCTCGCCCACCCGCTCGCGCAGCGCGTACAGGACGAGCGCCGAGCCGTCGTAGCGCATGCGCTTGAAGAGGTTGGGCTCGGTGGGCTCGGCGGGCGCGCCGTAGTCCTTGCGCCACTGGTCGTGCGCCTTGTACGCGGCCTTCATGGCCTCCTCGAAGCTGGTGCCGCCGTGCTGCTCGGAGTACAGGCGCTCGTAGAAGCGGGCGTGGCCCTCGCTGACCCACAGGTCCGACCAGCCCTTGAGCGCGACGCTGTCGCCGAACCACTGATGGGTCAGCTCGTGCACCAGATTGCGCTCCGCGTCGACCTGGGTGCCGAGCAGATCGGCCTTGGGGACGAGCGAGAGGGTCTGGGTCTCCAGGGCGACGCCGAGGTCGGTGTCGCCGACGAGGATCCCGTAGCGGTTGAAGGGGTAGGGGCCGAGCTTCTCCTGGAGCCAGGCCAGGTGGTCCTCGGTGAGCTTGCGGTACTTCGCGGTCGGCTCGACGAGGGCGTCCGGCACCACGTCGCGGATCGGCAGCCCGCCCGGGCCCGTGCGGTCGTCGAGGGTGAACCTGCCGACGGCCAGCTGCACCAGCTGCGTGGACAGCGGCTGCTCGGAGTCGTACGTCCACTGCACGCGGTCGCCCGGCTTGGCGGCCTTGCCGACCAGCTTGCCGTTGGCGACGGCCGTCAGGTCCTTCGGCGTGGTGATGCGGAAGGTGATGGGGGCGCGCTGGCTGGGGTGGTCGTTGGCGGGGAAGATCAGCCGGGCGCCGTTGGGCTGGGGGTAGACCACCGTGCCGTCGGGCGTGGGGATCCAGCCGTAGTCCTCGATGGCGTCGTCGCGGTGGCGGACCTGGGTGGGGTCGGCGGTGTAGGTCACCTTCACGGTGAAGGAGCGGCCCTTGGCCAGCGGCGCCTTGGGCGTGACGGTCAGCTCGTCGCCCGCGCGCGAGGTGCCCGCGGCCCTGCCGTCGACGGTGACCGCGTGCAGGGTGTTGCCGCCGAAGTCGAGGTTGAAGCGGGACAGCGCCTGGGAGGCCGTGGCCTTGATGGTCGCGGTCGCCTCGAACGGCGTCTTGGGCGCCTGCCAGTCGAAGTCCAGGAGGTAGCGGTCGACCTGGTAGCCGCCGTTGCCGTCCAGCGGGAACATCGGGTCGCCGAGGCCCGGGGCGCCGGGCGACGGCTTGGCCTCGGGGGTCGAGGCGGAGGTGGCGTACGAGACCGGTCCGGTGAGGGCGGCCGCCACGGTCACGGCCGCCGCCAGGGCGAGCCGCGCTCTGCGGCGGGGCGTCGGGAACGTACTCATCGGAAACCCTTCGGTCGATGGTGCGTGGACGTACGAGTACGACCGGTGGCGCGCGGACGTACGCCGACTTAGACGCACGGCACGGGGTCCGAGTTGTGGGGTGACCAACGTCTCGCCCGATACGAGTGATTTCGCTGGCATGGTGGAGGGGGCAGTGGGAGGGGCCACTGTCGGCCAGTGGGGGGACACCACTGCCGGACGACGTATCGAGAGTTGCCATGACCGCGAGCTCCGCCACCGCCACCGTTCTCCAGACCCACGAGGGGCTCCGGGCCCGTGCGGGGCTCCGGGCCCGCACCGGCGGCCCCCAGGAGGACGGGCCGAGGCTCCTGGAGCACCTCCTCGGCTGGACGCTCGTCGTCGTGCTCGCGATGCTCGTCACCCAGACCGGTCTGATGTGACCCCCGCCACGCCCGGGGCGGCGCTCGCGTCGAGGTCCGCCCGCCAGTGCCGGTGCGGTACGCCCACCAGGTCGTAGAGCCGCCGTACGGGCGAACGCCGCGGCAGCAAGGCGACACCCGCGAGCACCGCGAACAGCGGCAGGCCCAGGAGGGCGCCGAGCAGCCGCACCAGCGCGCTCGCGGCCACGGCGCCGAGGAACGGCAGGCCGTAGACCCCGGCCGCCGCGATCGCCACGGCCAGGACGCGGTGCACCTTGCGGTCCTCGTCCGCGCCGGGCAGCGACCAGCCCTCGACGAGCCAGCCGATCTGTGTGATCAGCATGGTGCCGATGACGGCCGCGCCGAAGACGAGCAGGGCGAGGAACGTGCCGGAGGTCAGGAAGTCCAGGGCGTTGTTCACCACGCTGTCCCGCGGCCAGTCGGCCCAGTCGCGGGCCCCGGGGGAGAGGAACCGCTCGTAGCCGCTGCCGTCCCAGCCGTGCACCAGCGTGCCGAACAGCAGGAAGTAGCCGCCCACGCACTGGAGGTAGGCCCAGTAGCCCGCGCCCACCAGGACCAGGACCTGCGCCGCGAGGAACCCGAGGACCGCCCCGAGGGGGATGCCGCCCGCGTAGAGCAGGACGAAGCCCGCCCACACCCCGCCGTGCCCGTCGGCGACGTGCATGGTCGCCCAGGACGGGTTCTGCCACAGCACGAAGAGCCCCGTCGGCACCATGAGCACGGCCGCGAAGAGCAGGGTGAGCGCCAGATAGGGGTTGGCGGCACGGCTGCGGGTGCGCGGGCCCTCGCCCGCGTTGATCCGCTCCCACACCTGGAGCTGGCGCCCCGCGGCGAGCGCGAAGGTCGCGCCCGCCGCGTACGCCCAGAACAGCGCTGCCTGGATCTGGATCACGATGACCTCCCAGGTGGCCTCTCAGGGGTGCGCCCGCAGGCTGAGCCCGCCCGCGGTGATCACGTCCGAGGTGACCAGGGCCTGCTCGGCGCTCACGTCGGTCATGAAGACGAACGGCGGCACCAGCGGCGGCACCGGAAGCCGGTCGGGCGTGAACGTCAGGCACAGCAGGCCCTCGATGCAGCCCTTGAACTTGGTCAGATACAGGGTGACCTTGCCGCTCAGGTCCAAGGTGTCGGCGCCCAGGGCGAGTTCGCGGCCGCCGTCGCGGGTGCGCAGCCGGTAGTCGGTGAGGGAGGCCGCGTTCATGTGCAGCACCATCACCTTCAACGGCCCGTCGGCGGTGGGGATCTCGCGCACGCCCGCGACGATGAAGCCCTTCGGCGCGAAGAGCGTCGTCGTGACGGTCGGCGGCGTCCGCGCCGCCACCACGGGCGCGTCACCGGGCGCCCGCGGGGCCGCGTGCGCCCCGCCCACGGCCCCGCCCGCCGCCCCGCCGACGACTCCGCCCGCCGCCCCGCCGACGACTCCGCCCGCCGCCCCGCCCACGGCTCCGCCCACGGGGACGGCCTTCGCCGGAGCCGCGCCCCACAGCGCCGCCCCGGCGAGGACCACCGGAAGCAGCACGGCGAGGGTCCGCGTGCCCTGCCCGTCGCGGAGCCCGGGGCGCCGCGCCTCCTCCTGGCCGTCCTCGGGCACCGGCGTCCACCCGAAGCCCATCGCGCTGCCCACGATGCCGAGCAGCATGCCGACCAGGAAGCCGCCGAGGTTGGTCGCCGCGAACGACAGGACCGACAGGATCAGCGCGTTGACGGACACGTAGTGGTGCGCCTGCGGCAGCAGCCACAGGAACAGCCCGGCGGCCATCAGGGCGATCCCGATGCCGATCGCGGCGATCCCGCCGAGCCCGAGGCTCACCAGGACCGTCAGCGGCGACAGCGGTACGACGAGGAGTTCCGCCCCGCCCAGGACGAGCAGCAGGCCGCCCCAGAACGGGCGGGTGCGCCGCCAGCCGCGCACCGCCCGGCGCACCTCCCGCAGCGGCAGCCGTTCGTCGAGCCAGCCGCCCTCGCGCGGCGCGCCCGGCCCGCTCAGAAGCACTTCTTGCCGTCCAGGCTGACGTCCACCCGCATGCCCTTGAGGCGGAAGTTGCCGCCGGTGGCCGACCAGGCGTGCGACCTGACCCCGGACACCTCGATGTCCCCCGCCTGGAGGCCGAACTTGCCCTTGTCGCCCTTGACCCCGGGCACCTCGTCGAGCGTGGAGGCGTCCCGGCCGATCTGGGCGGTGCCGAAGCGGGCGTCGCCGACGAGGTCCTCGGCGTCGATGATCAGGTTGCTGGCGGTGACGTTGCCCGCGTCGCCGCCCGCCGTCAGCTTGAACACCACCGTGCCCAGCGGCGTCTTGACCGAGGCGGACTGACAGATGTCGGACAGGGTGGCGTCGCCGATGCCGAGCAGCGCCACCGGGTGGCCCTTGCCGTCGACGCTCCGGTCGGTCTCCACGTAGCTGGCCAGACCCTGGCTCGTCAGCTTGCCCGACGAGACCTGGAAGCTGGTGCCGGAGACCGCGAAGGACGCGGCGAGCGCGCCCTCCGCCATGATCGACGCCATCGCGCCGACCGCCACGAACGCGGGCAGCGCGATGACGGCCGTCTTCTTCCAGTTGGTTCTGCCCTCGGGGGCGGCCCCCGCTCCGGGCCGCTTGGATGCGCTCACTGTCTTCCTCCCGTACGAGTCAGCCGTACCGCGGGTGCGTCAGGGGAGTGCGTTACAGGGCGCCGTCGGGAGGGCCGCGCCGTTCCGGGCAGGCGGCGAGGGTCTGCCATACTGCGGCCCATCCCAAGGCAGTTGGAGACTAGGGCCGAAATTGAATAATAGTCAACAGCGCGGTAGCGACCGTTCCACCGACGCTGACCGCCCGCAGGCACGCGGCACCGACCGCTCCATGGCGCGCCGCGCCGAACTCATCACCATCGGCCGGAAGCTGTTCGCCGACAGGTCCTACGACGCGCTCTCGATGGACGACATCGCGAGACAGGCGCGGGTCGCCAAGGGGCTGATCTACTACTACTTCAAGTCCAAACGCGGGTACTACCTGGCGATCATCGAGGACTCGGTGGCCGACCTCGTGGAGCGGGCGGCCGGGGACACCGAACTCCCGCCCCTGGAGCGGGTGCACCGCACCATCGACGGCTATCTGCGCTACGCCGAGCACCACCAGGCGGCCTACCGCACGATCGTCAGCGGCGGCGTGGGCTTCGACGCCGAGGTGCACGCCATCCGCGACGGCGTGCGCGAGACGATGGTCGGCACGATCGCCGAGGGCGCGTACGGCCGCGGCACGGTCCCCGCGCTCGCGCGCACCGCGCTGCTCGGCTGGCTGTGCAGCGTCGAGGGGATCACGCTCGACTGGATCGGCCGCGGGGGCGGGGCGGACGAGCGGGAGCTGCCCCGGGACACGGTGCGCGAGCTGCTGGTGCGCACGCTCCGCGAAACCCTGAACGTCATCGAGGAGTTCGAGCCCGGGTGCCCGGCGCCGCCGCCGTGAGACGACGTCCGCGACCCCGCGGACGTGACATGGCGAAGGGGCGGGAGCCCGCCGACTCCCGCCCCGATCGCCCGCTGCGGACGGCTAGTTGATGGCCTTGATCAGCTCGCCGTTCGAGGTGTCACCGCTGAGCTCCCAGAAGAAGGTGCCTCCCAGGCCCTGCTGGTTCTTGTAGCTCATCTTCCCCGCGATGGTGGCCGGGGTGTCGTAGCTCCACCAGTTGGTGCCGCAGTGCGCGTACGCGGTCCCGCCGACCGTGCCGTTGGCCGGGCACTTGGTCTTGAGCACCTTGTAGTCGTCGATCCCCTGCTCGTACGTGCCCTGCGCGGGCCCCGTCGCGGTGCCGCCCGGTGCCTTCTGGGTGACGCCGGTCCAGCCGCGGCCGTAGAAGCCGATGCCGAGCAGCAGCTTGTCCGCGGGGATGCCGAGGCCCTTGAGCTTGGCGATCGTCGCCTGTGAGTTCCAGTCGGCCTTGGGGATGCCGGGGTAGGAGGTGAGCGGCGAGTGGGGCGCCGTCGGCCCCTTGGCGTCCCAGGCGCCGAAGAAGTCGTACGTCATCGGGTTGTACCAGTCGACGTACTGGGCGGCGCCCGCGTAGTCCGCGGCGTCGATCTTGCCGCCGGAGGAGGCGTCGGCCGGGATGGCGGCCGTGACCAGGTTCTTCGAGCCGAACTTGGCCCGCACCGCGGACATCAGGTTCTTGTACGCGGCCCGGCCGCTGGTGTCACAGCTCAGACCGCAGGCGTTGGGGTACTCCCAGTCGATGTCGATGCCGTCGAAGACGTCGGCCCACTTGGAGTTCTCGACCAGGTCGTAGCAGGACTGGGCGAAGGCCTGCGGGTTCTTGGCGGCCTCGGTGAAGCCGCCGGACCAGGTCCAGCCGCCGAAGGACCACAGGATCTTGAGGTCGGGGTGCTTCTTCTTCAGCTTGCGCAGCTGGTTGAAGTTGCCGCGCAGCGGCTGGTCCCAGGTGTCGGCCACGCCGTCGACGCTCTGGTCGGCGGAGTAGGCCTTGTCGGTCGCGGCGTAGGCGTCGCCCATCGTGCACTTGCCGCCCTGGACGTTGCCGAAGGCGTAGTTGATGTGCGTGAGCTTGTTGGCGGAGCCCGACGTCTCGACGTTCTTGACGTGGTAGTTCCGGCCGTAGACGCCCCATTCGGTGAAGTAGCCGACGACGCGTGAGCCCGCCTGGGCCTCGGCGGCCTTGGGGGCGGAGCTCTGGTCGGCCGTGGCGGTGCCCGCACCGGCGAGCAGGCCCGCGCCCAGGACGGCGGTACAGGCGGTGGCCACGAGCGCCCTGAGGCGGGCGCGGGGACGGTGTGGTCTTGGCATCGCTGTCTCCTCGTGGGGGAAGAGGGGAGCAAGGGGGATGGTGCTGTTGACCAAAGAACAGTCGCGCTTTGAATTGGCATGAACGCGAAGGATTCCGTGCCGCTGGACTCTAGGGAGGACTAGACCATTGCGTCAATGGTTCGGACCAATTCCCGTTCTCCCTGGCCCTCGTGGCAGGGGCCCGCGCACCCCGTGACATGGCTGATTCGAAGATCGGAAAGCGGCCGGGAGAACCCGTGACGCCATGCCGCCGATCGGGCATACTCAACGCGCCACCGTCGCTGGTCAGCAGCTTCCGCGATCCGGAAGGGCAGCATCGGCGTGGCAGTGTCCCGGCGGCGTCGTCACACCCCGTGCGCGCGTCCGCTGCAAGCCCCCGACAGGGGAACAGGGGAGAGGAGAGCGGGATGCCCGACGGAGCCGTGCAGCCGGTGGAACGCCAACTGCCCACACAGGAGGCCCAGGATCTGCTGGCGCTGGTCCGCGAGCTGGTCCAGCGGGAGATCGCCCCGCACGCGGTCGACGAGGAGGCCGCGGGACGCTTCCCGCGCGAACTCTTCGCGCTGCTCTCGGAGTCGGGCCTGCTCGGGCTCCCCTACGACTCCGCGTTCGGCGGCGGCGACCAGCCCTACGAGGTGTACCTCCAGGTCCTCGAAGAACTGGCCGCGGCCCGCCTCACGGTCGGCCTCGGCGTCAGCGTGCACTCCCTGTCCTGCCACGCCCTCGCGGGCTACGGCACCAAGGAGCAGCGGGCCGAGCACCTGCCGCGGATGCTGGGCGGCAAACTCCTCGGCGCCTACTGCCTGTCGGAGCCGTCCTCCGGCTCCGACGCCGCCTCGCTGCGCACCAAGGCGGTGCGCGACGGCGACGACTGGGTCCTCACCGGCACGAAGGCCTGGATCACGCACGGCGGCGTCGCCGACTTCTACACCGTGCTCGCCCGCACCGGCGGCGAGGGCGCCAAGGGCGTCACGGCCTTCCTGGTGCCCGGGGACGCGCCCGGCCTCTCGGCGGCCGTCCCGGAGAAGAAGATGGGCATGAACGGCTCGCCCACGGCGCAGCTCCACTTCGACGGGGTCCGCGTGCCCGACGCCCGCCGCATCGGCGACGAGGGGCAGGGCTTCGCGATCGCCCTGTCCGCGCTGGACTCGGGGCGGCTCGGGATCGCGGCGTGCGCGATCGGCGTGGCCCAGGCGGCGCTGGACGAGGCCCTGAGGTACGCGACCGAGCGCCGGCAGTTCGGGCGGCCCATCGCCGACTTCCAGGGCCTGCGCTTCATGCTCGCCGACATGGCGACGCAGATCGAGGCGGGCCGGGCGCTGTATCTGGCCGCGGCCCGGCTGCGGGACGCGGGCAAGCCGTTCTCCAAGCAGGCCGCGATGGCCAAACTCCTGTGCACCGACGCCGCGATGAAGGTCACGACGGACGCCGTGCAGGTCCTGGGCGGCTACGGCTACACCGCCGACTTCCCGGTCGAGCGCTATATGCGCGAGGCCAAGGTCCTCCAGATCGTCGAGGGCACCAACCAGATCCAGCGCATGGTCATCGCCCGCCACCTCGCGGGCCCCGACTCACGCTGATCCGGGCCGGAGCCCGAAGGAGCTCTGCGGGGCGGGGCTGATCAGCAGCCGGGGGTCCGGCCCTGCCGGGCGGGCGTCCCGCTCCGCGTCCGGGTCCGGGCCGGGATCCGGGGGGACCGGCGGGACCTGCGGGCGCCGGGCCCGGCCGTAGGGCTCGTGGCCGCCGATGGGCAGGGTGTCGTCACCGGCGCCGCGCATGCCGTACGGGGAACCCCGGCCCGTCTCGTACCGCGTGCCCGGCGCCAGGTCGTACGCGGAGCCGAAGGCCGTGTCCTGGCCCGTCCCGAAGTGGTCCGTGAACTGGCCGCTCGGCGCGGGCGGGGCCGCGAGCCGCACCCACTCGGGGTCGTGGCGCCCCGGCAGCGTCCGGCCGCGGTCGGCCCACTGGCGGATCAGCGCCCGGTAGATCGGCGGGTCCTGGGGCGGCGCGGGCTGCGGCGGGGGAGGGGGCGGCTGGTGCTGCGGGGAGTAGCCGGATGGTGCGTACGAGGTCTGGGGGGAGTACGGGGCCTGGTGTGAGTACGGCTGCTGCTGTGCGTAGGGGGATCGGTGAGGAACCGATTCTGCGGCGGGGGGACGCGGCGCCGGCGTGCGGCGGTGCTGGCCTGCCGGAGCATGGGTGGGGGTCATGTCCGGCCAACGCGCGGCCCCGTGGCCAGGTCACCATCGGGTCGAATCGAGAGTGCGTTCAGGGTCCGCCGTCGCGCGGCGCGCGCGTCGCACCGCACCAGCGCCGCCGTACGCGGCGGCACGCCGTCGCAGTCGCACGCGCCGACGGCGCCTCGCGCGCCCGCCACCCGGGTCGCGCGCGTCCGCCGCTGACACGTGTATGGCTCCCGCACAGCATCTGACGTACCGTCAACTCCGGTCCGGGCGCGCGCCGCCCGCGCCTTCCGAGCACCCTGTCCCCCAGGGAGGCACTCCGTGCCGGACGACCGTCCCGTGCCCCTCGACGAGTACCCCGTCCACCAGGTCCCGCTGTCCATGAAGCACGTGGCCACCGGCGACCGCAACGCCTATGACCGGTGCATCTTCCACCTCTTCGACCACCGGGGCCGGGCCCTGCTGATCCTCGGCCTCGGCGTCTATCCGAACACGGGCGTCATCGACGCGTACGCCACCTTGCGCACCGGAGATACGCTGCACGCCGTACGCGCCTCCGACGCGCTCGGCGACGACCGTATGGAACTCTCCGTCGGCCCCCTCCGCATCGTGGTCGAGGAGCCCCTGCGCAGACTCCGTCTGACGTGCGCCGCCGACCCCGACGACGCGGCCTCGCTCGGCTACGACCTCACCTGGCACGCCGACTTCCCGGCCCTGTGGGAGCCGCACCACCTCCAGCGGCGCGGCGACCGGCTCACCCTCGAAGGCCGCAGGTTCGTCCAGGCGGGCCACTGTGCCGGAACGATACGCCTCGGCGGCGAGGAGATCCCGGTGACGGCCGGGGAGTGGACGGCGACCCGGGACCGCAGCTGGGGCGTGCGGCCCATCCCCGGCGAGGAGGGCGGCCGCCTCGCCGAGGAGTACCCCACGGACGGCTTCCACTGGATCTGGTGCCCGGTGCGCTTCGACGACCGCTTCCTGATGGTCATCACCCAGGAGGACGCCGACGGCTACCGCACCCTCAACGACGCGACCCTGGTCCGCCCCGGCGACCGCGACCGCCAGCTCGGCTGGCCCCGCGCCGACGTCGCCTACCGCTCCGGCACCCGGCACCCCGAGGCCGCGGTCATCCACCTGACCGACCCGCTGACCCACAAGCCGCTGGAGCTCGGCGTCGAGGTCCTCACCTCGCTGCCGCTCGCCGTCGGCGCGGGCTACCCGCCCGCCGACGACTGGCAGCACGGCACCTGGCGCGGCCGCTCCTGGTGCGAGCGCCGCTCCTACGACCTGTCGGACCCCGCGGCCCACCCCCTCGCCGCGTACGGCGTCGTCGACCACGCGGCCCGCTGCACCCTCGACGGCCGCGTCGGCCACGGCATCTTCGAGCACGGCACCTTCGGCCGCCACGACCCCAGCGGCTTCACCGGCTTCGGCTCCGTCGCGCCCTGACCGGCGCCCGCGCCCGCCCCCCCCCCGAGAGGAGCGCCGCCATGGCCACCACGCCCCGGCCCCGCACCAGCACGCGCGACCCCGAGGCGCTCGCCCGCCGTCTGACCGACTGGCTCGGGGCGCGGCTGCCCGGCGCCAGGGCCGTCGACGTGAGCGTGCCCGAGTCCAACGGCATGTCGAGCGAGACGCTCCTGTTCACCCTCGACCACCCCCGGCCGCCCGTGCGCGCCTGCGCGGCCCGGCTCGCGGCGGACCCGGCCGCGTACACGGTCTTCCCGGTGTACGACATGCCACGCCAGTACCGCACCCTGCGGCTCGTGGCCGAGCGCACCGACGTGCCGGTGCCGCGGGTGCTGTGGCTGGAGGAGGACCCGGCCCCGCTCGGCGCGCCGTTCTTCGTGATGGAGCGCGTCACGGGCCGGGTGCCGCCCGACGTCATGCCGTACACGTACGAGGGCAACTGGCTGCACGCGGCGAGCGACGCCGAGCGCGCGCACCTGGAGGACGCCACGATCCGCGTCCTGGCCCGGCTGCACGACCAGGCCCCGGCCGGCGATGCGGCGTTCCTCGCGCTGCCCGGCGACGGCGATCCGCTGCGCCGCCACGTGCGGGCGCAGCGCGCGTACTACGCGTGGGTGGTGCGGGGCCTGCCCCGCTCACCCCTGATCGAGAGCGCCTTCGCGCGCCTTGCGGACCTGTGGCCCACCGACCCCGGCGAGACGGTCCTCAACTGGGGCGACGCCCGCATCGGCAACATCGTCTACGAGGGCTTCGACCCGGTCGCCGTGCTCGACTGGGAGATGGCCTGCCTGGGGCCGCGCGAGGTCGACCTCGGCTGGACCGTGTATCTGCACCGGTTCTTCCAGGACCTGACGGCGGGCTTCGGGCAGCCCGGCCTTCCCGGCTTCCTGCGCCGCGACCGCGTCGAGGACCGCTATGCCGAGCTGACCGGCCACCGGCCGCGCGACATGGACTTCTACACGCTGTACGCGGCGCTGCGGCACGCCATCGTCATGCTGCGCGTCGCCCACCGGCAGGTGCACTTCGGGGAGGCCGTGGTGCCGGACGACCCCGACCGGCTGATCCTGCACCACGAGAGCCTCGCGGCGATGGTGCGCGGCGACTACTGGTGACGGCCCGCCGGTGGTTGACGGGCCGCCACCGCTGTCTGCCGGAGCGGCCGGTCAGGCCGCGCGGCCGAGCTGCCGCTGCCGGGGCACCCGGATCGGGCGTGAGCCGGGCCCGCCCACGTGCGAGAACGGCTGCGTGCGCCAGTCCAGGCCCTGGGGGAGCGTCAGGAGCCGGGCGGTGTCCTGCTCCTGGGGCTCGGGCGACTCGTCCGCGGACTCGGCCTCGGCCGCGGGGCGGCCCGTGCCCGCGCAGACGGTGAGCCCGAAGGGGTTCCACGGCGTGGGGCACAGGGCGTGCTCGGGCAGGACGTCCTCGTCCGCCAGGAGCGCGATGGGCTGCCCGCAGTCCGGGCAGGTCACGTGGTACATCTCCAGGGTGTCGTAGGCGTCGAACTCCTCGTCCTCGGCGTCGGTGGGTTCGACGCCCTCCGGTGCGGGTTCGAGCAGTTCTACGGCCTGCTGCTTACGGCGCGCGGTACGACCGGGGCGCTTCAGGTTATGCATGGGAATCTCCCCCTCGGGTGGGCCGACAAGGCACTGCGGCCTCGACCACAGCAAGCACTTCCCGTCCCGTCCTGGCGGTAATCGCGGCACTTCCACGGACCCGCCCCCTGATGTGTGGTGTTCGTCACATGTCGGATGAAGATGCCGCTGTGCGCGGGGCGGCTCCCGAGGCGTGCGCAGGTATGCGGACGTGCGAGGAGTCATGCGGAGCGATCCCCTCCCGCGGCCCTGGCCGCCGCCGCGTCCGTGGCACCGGGAGCCAGGGCCGCGGGCGCCCTGCTCGCGCCGCTCCGGGCCCCGCGCGGGCGGCGCCCGGGGCCCGTCCCGGTGCCGTTCGGGTGTCCCTCAGGTATCGGCGGGGATCAAGGGCACTGTAGGTTCGGCGCATGGAGGAGCTGGACCGACAGATCGTGCAGCTGCTCGTCAAGGACGGGCGGATGAGCTACACCGACCTGGGCAAGGCCACGGGCCTGTCCACGTCTGCCGTGCACCAGCGGGTGCGCCGGCTCGAACAGCGCGGGGTGATCCGCGGGTACGCCGCGGTCGTCGACCCCGAGGCCGTCGGCCTGCCGCTCACGGCCTTCATCGCGGTGAAGCCGTTCGACCCCAGCGCGCCCGACGACATCGCCGAACGCCTGGCCCCGGTGCCCGAGATCGAGGCCTGCCACAGCGTGGCGGGTGCGGAGAACTACCTCCTGAAGGTCCGGGTCGCCACCCCGCACGAGCTGGAGAACCTGCTGGCCAGGCTGCGCTCGCTCGCCGGGGTCTCCACCCATACGACCGTCGTCCTCTCCACGCCCTACGAGGCGCGGCCGCCGCGGATCTGAGGCCCGCGCGGGGCCCGCCCGCCCCGTGCCCGGCCGGTGGTCCGGGCGCCGCTCCACCCCGGCGGCACGGCGCCCCCGCGCAGGCGCGAGACTGTCCCCATGAGCGAGCGCACCACCCCCGCGAGCGGGCACCGCACCGTCCTGCTGCGCGGCGGAGAAGTCCACAGCCCTGCCGACCCCTTCGCGACCGCGATGGTCGTCGAGCGCGGCCATGTCGCCTGGGTCGGCTCCGAGGGCGCGGCCGACGCCTTCGCGGACGGCGTCGACGAGGTCGTCCACCTCGACGGCGCCCTCGTCACCCCCGCGTTCACCGACGCCCATGTGCACACCACGGGCGCCGGTATCGCGCTCACGGGCCTGGACCTCTCCCGGGCCGGGAGCCTGGCCGAAGCGCTCGTTCTCGTCCGCGAACACGCCGCCGCGCGCCCGGACGACCGCGTGCTGCTCGGCCACGGCTGGGACGCCGCCCGCTGGCCCGACGGCCGTCCGCCCACGCGCGCGGAGCTCGACGAGGCCACCGGCGGCCGCCCGCTGTACCTGTCGCGCGTCGACGTGCACTCCGCCGTCGTCACCACCGCCCTGCTGGACCTGGTGCCCGGCGTCGCCGAGGCGGCCGGGTACCGCGCCGACGCGCCGCTGACCGCCGCCGCCCACCACGCGGTGCGCGAGGCCGCCCACGGGGCCCTCACGCCGCTCCAGCGCGCCGAGGCCCAGCGCGCCGCGCTCCGCCGCGCCGCGTCGCTCGGCATCGGCTCCGTGCACGAGTGCGCGGGCCCCACCATCTCCAGCGAGGACGACTTCACCGGGCTGCTGCGCCTGGCCGCCGAGGAGCCCGGGCCGCGCGTCGTCGGCTACTGGGGCGAGCTGGGCGCCGAAGGCGTCGCCCGCGCGCGGGAGCTCGGCGCCCGGGGCGCGGCCGGTGACCTCTTCGTGGACGGCTCGCTCGGCTCGCACACGGCCTGGCTGCACGAGCCGTACGAAGACGCGGCCGCCGCCGACCACACCGGCAACGCCTACCTGAGCGCCGCCGACGTCGCGGACCACGTCGTCGCCTGCGCCGAGGCGGGCCTTCAGGCGGGCTTCCACGCCATCGGGGACGCCGCCGTGACCGCCGTGACCGACGGCGTGCGCGCCGCCGCCGACAAGGTCGGCCTCGCCCGCGTGCGCGCAGCCCGGCACCGCGTCGAGCACGCCGAGATGCTCACCCCCCAGACCATCGCCGCCTTCGCCGAGTTCGGCCTGACCGCCTCGGTGCAGCCCGCGTTCGACGCGCTGTGGGGCGGCGACGGCATGTACGCCCGGCGGCTCGGCGCGGAGCGCGCCCGCGCCCTCAACCCGTACGCGGCCCTGCTGCGCGCCGGTGTGCCGCTCGCCTTCGGCTCCGACTGCCCGGTGACCCCGCTCGACCCGTGGGGCACCGTGCGCGCCGCCGCCTTCCACCACACCGCCGAGCAGCGGGTGTCCGTGCGCGCCGCCTTCACCGCCCACACCCGCGGCGGCTGGCGGGCCACCGGCCGCGACGACGCGGGCGTCCTGGTGCCCGGCGCCCCCGCCGACTACGCCGTGTGGCGCACCGGCGAGCTCGTGGTCCAGGCCCCCGACGACCGGGTCGCCCGCTGGTCCACCGACCCGCGCTCCGGCACCCCGGGCCTGCCCGACCTGACGCCCGGCACCGAGCTGCCCGTCTGCCTGCGCACGGTGGTCGCCGGAGAGACGGTGTTCGTACGGCCGGGCGAGTGACGCCGGTGCGGCCGCGCGGCTCCGAACGGGGCCACGCGGCGCGTCGCGCGCGGCCGGGCCCCTCGCCACTGACCTGCTGATCTACGGAAACCGCGCAGGTCACACGGCTATTGACAGACGGCCGATGTGCACGGGTAGTTTCGGCGCGTCCACCACAGGACGTCCGACCGGTGAACCTGCACGCAGTCGTCGAACGCCGCTGGGCCACGGGTGGCGCGCCGCACCGGCGCACCGCCACAGGGAGCCAGGTCCAGCGCCCGCGACGCCCGGGCGCGGGACGCGATCACCGGGGCAAGGGCGTCCCTCCCGCTCCCTGGGAGCCAGGGGGAGGTGCGACCCGGGTGGGGCCCGGACGCTCAGTAGACAACGGCTCTCGGTCGATCCGCAGCCAGCGGGTCCCAGGCCGGCCCGAAGGGCACCGGGCCCCTACCCGCAGGATCGCTTCCGCACCGGCGGCGCCCCGGCGCGGGGGCCGGACCCGTGGCGTCGCGAGAGCCCCAGGCACGGGCCACTATGGTGGTCCCCTGCGTACGAACGAAGGGGCAGTAGTGAGCAACGGCGGCGGGATCAGCGAAGCAGCGGACGCGGGGCGGCAGTTCGGCCCGCTCGGCCAGGCCTTGGTGATCATCCCGACCTACAACGAGGCGGAGAACATCCAGGCGATCGTGGGCCGGGTGCGCACCGCTGTGCCCGAGGCGCACGTGCTCGTCGCCGACGACAACAGCCCCGACGGCACCGGGAAGATCGCGGACGAGCTGGCGGCCGAGGACGACCACGTCCACGTGCTGCACCGCAAGGGCAAGGAGGGCCTCGGCGCCGCCTACCTCGCGGGCTTCTCCTGGGGCTTGGAGCACGGCTACGGCGTCCTGGTCGAGATGGACGCCGACGGCTCGCACCAGCCCGAGGAGCTGCCGCGCCTGCTCACCGCCCTCAAGGGCGCCGACCTGGTGCTCGGCTCGCGCTGGGTGCCGGGCGGACGGGTCGTCAACTGGCCCAGGTCGCGCGAGTTCCTCTCCCGTGGCGGCAGCACGTACTCCCGGCTGCTCCTCGACGTGCCGATCCGCGACGTCACCGGCGGCTACCGCGCCTTCCGCCGCGAGACCCTGGAAGGGCTCGGGCTCGCCGACGTGGCCTCCCAGGGCTACTGCTTCCAGGTCGACCTGGCCCGGCGGGCCGTCAAGGCCGGGTACCACGTCGTGGAGGTGCCCATCACCTTCGTGGAGCGGGAGCTCGGCGACAGCAAGATGAGCCGCGACATCGTCGCGGAGGCGCTGTGGCGGGTCACTGCCTGGGGCGTGGGGGAGCGGGTCGGCAAGGCGCTTGGCCGCAAGCCGTCCGACCCCCGCTCCTGATCACCCTGCTTATCCCGGTCTGAGCCGGGGCCAGGCACACTGGGAGCATGACGACTGGCGCACCGCCTCCCCTCAAGCCCGCACGGCCCCGGCGCTCCCGCGTCCTCAGGTTCCTGCCCCTCGGCATCGCCGCGTGGCTGGTCCTGGAGATCTGGCTGCTCACCGTGGTGGCGGGCGCGTCGAGCGGACTGACCGTGTTCCTGCTGCTCGTGGGCGGCCTGGTGCTCGGCTCCTTCGTCATCAAGCGGGCCGGGCGCCGCGCCTTCATGAACCTGAGCGAGGGGCTGCGCCAGCAGCAGCAGGGCCTGGCGCCCGCGCCGGACCAGGGCGGCGGCAGCGCCCTGACCATGCTCGGCGGGCTCCTCATCATCCTGCCCGGCCTGATCTCGGACGTCCTGGGTCTGCTGCTGCTCGTGCCGCCGCTCCAGAAGGTCCTCAGCCGCAGCGCCGAGCGCGCCTTCGAGCGCAAGCTCACCGCGGCCGCGGCGGCCGCCCCCGGTGGCCTCGGCGACGCCTTCCAGCAGGCGCGCATGCACCGCCCCGACGGCAAGGTCGTCCAGGGCGAGGTGATCCGCGAGGACCAGCCCCCGGCGCGTCCGAACGGCCGCCCGGACGGACCCCAGCTTCCCCGCTCGTAAGCCCTTTGCCCTGGGTGGATACGCGACGAGGGCCGGGGGCGGGGGGGGGGGGGGGGGCCGCCCCCCCGCGGTATTGGTGTTAGACCCGCCCGCCCGAGGGACTGTCGGGGGGTGTGCCGGGGGGGCCCCCGGTTTATAGAGAGCC
>NZ_JBITXV010000013.1:0-299187 GCF_044544845.1 Streptomyces sp. NPDC053474 | reverse complement strand
CGGGGGCCCCGCGGGGGGGGGGGGGGGGGGGGGGGGGGGGGGGGGGGGGGGGGGGGGCCGCGCCGGGCCCCCCCCCCCCCCCCCCCCACCCCCCTGTCGTGGGACGGCTACTGCTTGCGGTAGACGGACACCGCGTCCCTGCTGTCGTAGTGGAACGGCTCCTTGCGCCAGCCGCCCCAGCGGTCCTCCAGCTCCAGACCGCCCAGGCGGGCCATGAGGTCCTGCTCCGACGGCCAGACGAAGCGCATGGTCGCCGCGATGATCTTGTTGCCCTTCTCGCTCATGATGACGTCGGTGCGCTTGACCATCTGGGTCGTCGGGTCGACGTGGTTCATCTCGAACCAGGCGAGCCGCGGGTGCCCGGCGAGGCGCCCCGAGATGCGGAACGGCTCGGTCATGCCGTAGTCGTTCTGCCGCCCGCGCTGGTAGTACGTCATGTCCGGCACGATGTTCTGGACGACGAGCCGCCCGTCGGGCTTGAGCCGCTTGGCGCTGTTGGCGAGGCAGCGTGCCTGCTCCTCCTGGTCCGGCAGGACGAACAGCGTGGCCAGGGCGATGAAGACGACGTCGTACTCCGCCTCGACGTCGACGTCGGCGAAGTTGCCCTCGAAGACCTCGATCTGGTCCCCGCCGGGCTTCTCCTTCAGCCTCCGCAGCATCTTCGGCGAGGCGTCGATGCCGCTCACCCGCACGCCGCGCTGCGCCAGCGGGAGCGCCACGCGGCCGGTCCCGATGCCCAGTTCGAGGGCCGTGCCGTCCTTGGCGAGCGCCGCGAGGAAGTCCGCGGCCTCCTCCGCGTCGTCCCGGCTGTCGTCGGGCGTCCAGCTGTCCCAGATGTCGGCGTAGCGGTCCCACTCCTCCGCCGCCTCTTCCTGCCACTGCTTGCTGGTCTTGCGGCCGGTGTGCTGACTGGCCATCTCGTCACTCACCTCTCGTCACGTGGAAGGATCCCGTCGGCATGCCGTGGCCCCGGGGTGTCACCCCATGGCCTTGGCGAAGCCGGACTCGGGAAGGCGACCCGACTTCACATCGGTGAGCGCGCCGTCGAGCGCGCTCGCGATCTCCGCCACGTCGTCCTCGGTGATGACGAGCGGCGGCATGAGCATCAGGTTCGGCACCACGCGCAGGCTGGAGCTGAGCACGCCCCGGCTCTCCAGGGCCATGCGCAGCCTGTTGACCTTGCCGGGCGACCACGAGGGCCCGCCGGGCTCGCCGAACTCCAGGCCGCAGAACAGGCCCAGGCAGCGGAAGCCGGTCAGTTCGGGGTGCTGGGCCTGGAGCTTGCCCAGGGCGGCGATGAGGTCCGCCTCGCGGCGGCGCACGTTCTCCAGGACGCCGTCCTCGGTGAGGGCCGCGATCACCGCGAGAGCGGCCGCGGCGGCCACCGCGTGGCCGTCGTTGGTCGAGCCGACGCTCAGCGCGGTGTCGCCCGTGGTGCGCTCGTGCAGTTGCTCGTAGAGACGGTCGTGGAGGGCGACCGCCGACATCGGTACGTACCCCGAGGTGATGCCCTTGCCCAGGGTGATGATGTCGGGGGTGACGTCGGGCAGTTGCCCGGCGCGGGTGAAGTCGCCGACGCGGCCCATGCCGGTGACGACCTCGTCGAAGATCAGGTGGATGTCGTGCTCCCGGCAGAACCGGCCGAGGGAGCCCAGGTACTCGGGCGAGAGGATGTGCCCGCCCTCGCCGACGACGGGCTCCACGATCACCGCGGTCACCCGCTCGGGGCCGAATTCGCGGATCAGCCGCTCCATGTCGCTGACCCCGGGCGTCGCGCCCACGGAGAACGGGCCCGGGGCGTGGTGCACCTCGGGGAGCATCGGGCCGGTCTGGTGGTGCAGATAGGGGACGCCGGTCACCATGCCGGCGCCGGGGCCCTGCCCGTGGAAGCCGTCCCACATGGCGAACACGGCCATGCGCTCGGGCTGTCCGGCCCGCAGTCGCAGGAAGCGGGAGAGCTGCAGGGCCATCTCCACGGCCTGGGCGCCGTTGCTGGCGAAGCGGACGTGGTTGATGCCCTCGGGCAGGTGGCCGACGAGGGCCTCGGCGCAGTCCACGGTGACCTGGGCGGGGCGTCCGTAGCCGTAGCTGTTGGCGAACGGCAACCGGTCCACCTGCTGTTTGATGGCCTCCTTGACGCGCGTGTTGCCGTAGCCGAGGGTCACGTTCCACAGTCCGGAGCGGCCGTCCAGGTACCAGCGTCCGCCGGAGTCGCGGACACGCACGCCGTCGGACTCGGCGAGCAGGTCGTCGGGGGACAGCGCCTTGAGGTACGGGCGCGGCACGCCGCTGTTCCACAGGGCGTAGTCAGCGGGGTCGATCACGATGGGTCCCTTTCTCTGCTGGGTGCGCTCGCTGGTGGTGGTCGGGGGTTCGGGATGGGGGCGGGGTGCGGGTGGATCGTGGGTGGGGTGGGGGTGTCGGCGGGTGCGGGGGCGGCGCCCGGGCGTCAGCCAGGTCCGAGGCCGAGCAGCCGGGCCGCGTTGCCGTACAGCCAGCCGTCCGTGACCTCGGCGCCGAGGCCGAGGTCGGCCACCTGCCGGGCGAGGACGGCGACCGGGTCGGCGTTGACCCAGGTCGCCGAGCCGAACAGGACCCGGCCGCGCAGCGCGGTGCTGCCGTACAGGAGCAGTGGCTCCCAGCCCGATCCGGGGCGGGCCATCCACGGCGGCCGGTGGGAGGAGATGTCGAGGTAGACGTGGCGGTGGCGCTGGGCGACGGAGATCAGGTCGAGCACCCAGGGCCAGGCCGCGTGCCCGGCCACGACGGGCAGGCCGGGGTGGCGCAGGGCGATCCAGTCGACGTTGCGGGGGTGGCACAGCTCGGCGGCGTGCCGTGAGAAGTGGTGCCCGGTGTGCAGCCACAGCGGCATGCCGAGCTCCTGCGCCCTGGCGTAGACCGGGTCGTACGCCGCGTCGCGCGGGTCGACGCCCTGCCAGAACGGGGTCACCGCGAACCCGCGCATGCCGAGGCCGTGGCAGCGCTCCAGCTCCGCGACGGCCCGGGCGGGGTCGGTGAGGTCGATGCCCGCCCAGGCCTGCAGCCGGTCGGGGGCCTTGGCGGCGACGGCGGCGACGCGGCTGTTGACGTCGTCGCCGTCGGCCGTGGCGCCGCCGCAGCTCATCAGGACCTGGTGGACGACGCCGTTGTCGTCCATGGTCGACAGCAGTGCCTCGGTGTCCACGCGCTCGGGTCGGCCCGCGACGAGCAGGTCGACGGCGCCGTCCTGGTCGCCCGCGTCCAGGCGGGCCCGGAAGCGGGCGTGGTCGGCGCCGAAGACCGCCGTGGCGTGGCGGCCGAAGGCGCGCAGATAGGTGGGTGCCACCGCGCCGAGCCCGCGGAAGTACGTGCGCCAGCACTCCCGGTCCAGGGCCAGCGCGCACACGTCGACGACGCGGTGCGCGGCGGCCGGTTCAGCGGATGCGGTCACGGGTGACCTCGATCCCTGCGGCCACCCGGTCCCAGGTGTCGGGGGTGACGCCCTGCGCGCGCAGCGTCTCCTTGCGGACCTTGCCCGTCTCCGTCACGGGCAGCTCGGAGAGGACCCGTACGTAGCGCGGCACCATGAAGTGGGCCATGCGCGGCCGCAGATGGGCGAGGAACTGCTCCGGGGCGAAGCGCACGCCGGGCCGCAGCACGAGGGCGGCGAGTATCTCGTCCTCGGCCTGTTCGCTGGGGACCGCCACGGCCGCGGCGAGCGCCACGGCGGGGTGGCTGAGCAGTTCGGCCTCCACTTCGACGGAGGAGACGTTCTCGCCGCGGCGCCGGATGGCGTCCTTGATGCGGTCCACGAAGAAGTAGTCGCCGCCCTGTTCGCGCAGCACGGCGTCCCCGGTGTGGAACCAGCCGTGCCGCCACGCCGCCGCGGTGGCCTCCGGCATGCCGTGGTAGCCGTGGAACAGCGACCAGGGCCGGTCGGCGCGCAGCACCAGCTCGCCCGCCGTGCCGTCCGGTACGTCGATGCCGTGCTCGTCGACCACCCGGCACTGCACGCCGGGGCGCGGCCGCCCGCAGCTGCCGGTGCGCTGGGGGTTGAGCGCGGACACCAGCGGCGCCGACGTCTCGGACATGTTGAACCCGGTGTAGACGTCCACGCCGAAGCGGCGGCCGAAGTCGAGGGCCTGGCGCGTCAGCGGGATCACGCAGGCGGCGCGCAGCGGATGGCCGGTGTCGTCCGGGCGGGGCTCCGGGCCGAGCAGGAAGTCCACCATGGCGCCGAGCAGGGTGCACATGGTGACCTCGTACCGGCGGATCACCTCCCAGAACTCAGCTGTCCTGAAGCCCTCGGTGACGACGACCGACCCCCCGTACAGGAGCATGCAGTAGGCCACTTCGGTGCCGCCGCCGTGGCACAGCGGCAGGTTGAGCAGGTACCGGTCGTGCTCGGTGATGTCGTCGTCGAGCAGCGCCGTCACCGTCGAGTAGTGGTGGACGTAGGAGACCAGGACGCCCTTGGACGGTCCCGTGGTGCCCGAGGTGTAGATCACCGCCATGGTGTCCCAGGGCGCGACCGGCCGCGCGGGCGGCACGAAGTCCTCCGGCCGCCCGCGCAGCGCCGCGGGGCCGTGCACGCGCGGGGCGCCGGGCAAGGCGTCGGGCCACGGGTCGTCGGGGCCGCCGCCGAGGACGACGACCTCCTGGAGGCGGGCGCCGCCGGTGTGCTGGAGGCGGCCGACGAGCAGCGCGTGGGCGACCAGGACGCGGGCGCCGGAGTTGGCGAGCACGTGCCCGAGCAGGCTGCCCCGGTAGGCGGTGTTGACGGGTACGTGGACGGCGCCGAGGAGGTTGACGCCGTACCAGACCCGCAGCGCGTCCCGGCCGTTGGGGAGCCAGCACAGCACGGTGTCGCCCTGGCGCACGCCGAGGCGGTGCAGGGCGGCGGCGGTGGCGCGCGCGTCGTCGTAGGCCTGCCCGTACGTCCATGTGGTGGTCTCGCCGCTGTCGATGGAGTCGTCGAAGACGGCGTACACGCGGTCGGGGTGGGCCCGGGCGCGGGCGGCGAGCAGCTCGCCCGTCACACAGTGCGCGGCGTCCGGGACCCGGGGGTCCCCGGGCGGCAGGATCTCGACGACGGGGTCGGCCGCCCGCTCGCCCGGCCGCGGCGCCGCGGCCGGGACGGGGGCGGTCGTGGCGCCGGTCATTCGGGGATCCCGGGTACGTCGACCATGTGGCCGCCGGAGGCGTCGTAGTGGCGCAGCGTCCGTAGGTACTGCTCCCAGTTGACCAGGGTCTGCGCGTTCCTGCTGACGGGGCGCACGGGGATCAGCGGGCCGATGCTGACCGCGGGCGGGCGGGTGACGGCCCACAGCACGACGTCGGCGATGTCCGCGGGATCCAGCAGGTCCCTGACCTCGACGCCCAGGGTCTCGGGGTCCTGCGCCAGGTCGGTGCGCACCCAGCCGGGGAGCACGGCGATGGCGCGCACCCCCATGTGCCGGTTCTCCAGGTCGATTTGGGCGGTGAGCGCGTTCAGGGCGCGCTTGGTGATCGAGTACGGGGCCGACCAGTCGGCCTGGAGCAGGCTGCCCTCGGAGCTGATGTTGACGATCCAGCCGTGGCCGCGTTCGCGCATGCCGGGCAGGACGGCGCGGGCCAGCAGGAACGGCACGTCCAGGTTCAGGTGGAAGGCCTGCCGCCAGTGCCGGGGGTGGGTGTCGTGGATGGGCCCGGTGCGGGCCAGGGCGGCGTTGTTCACCATGATGTCGATGGGCCCGAGGACCCGTTCGGCCGCGGCCACCGCGTCCTTGGGGGCGCCGTCGGCCGCCAGGTCGGCGACGAGGGTGACGGCGGGCACTTCGTGCCCCGCCACGTCCTGTTCCACGGCGGCCAGCTGTTCCTTGCGCCGGGCCACGAGCGCGACGGAGGCACCCGCCCGGGCGAGCGTGCGGGCGATGCTCGCCCCGATCCCGGAGGAGGCGCCCGCGACGAGGGCCACCTTGCCCTTGAGGGGCCTGTCGTCGGTCACCTGTGCTCTCCTTCCGGGGCGGCGGGGCGGGGGCGCGGCGCGGTGGGCGTCACTGCCGGGGTCCTTCCTCTGGGGAGTGCTCGGACGGGTCCAGGTGCGGCAGTCCGGCCAGGCAGTGGCCACCGCCGTCCACGCGCAGCCGCGCGCCGGTCAGCCCGGCCGCGGCGGGGCTGATGAGGTAGCAGACGAGCGCCGCGACCTCCGTGGGCTCGCTCATCCGGCCGGTGGGCACGAGCCGGTTGGTCGCCTCCAGGAACGCGGGGTTGGTGACGTCCGTCATCGGGGTGCGGACGAAGCCGGGGAGCACGCTGTTGGCCCGCACCCCGTACCTGGCCGCGGAGGTGGCGAAGTGGCTGGTGAACTGGGCGGTCGCGGCCTTGCTCAGGCCGTAGCTCGCCAGGTTCGCCACCGGTGCGCTCACCGCGGCCAGCGAGGAGACGACGGCCACCGCGCCGCCCCTGCGGGCCGTCGCCCAGTGCTTGAGCAGGGCCTCGCACGTACCGGCGTACGCCAGGGAGTTGAGGGCCAGGAGCCGCTGGCGGTTCTCGGAGTTGTCACCGGCGCCGTCGAAGGTGACGGCGCCCGCGGCGTAGGCGAGGGCGTCGACGCCCCCCGCGCGCTCCCATGCCTCGTGCACAAGGCCGGCCGCCCGTGCCGGGTCGGACAGGTCGGCGGTCACCACCCAGGCCCTGCGGCCCCGTTCGCGCACCTCGGCGGCGAGCTTCTCCAGCTCGGGGCGGCGGCGGGCGACGAGGACGACGTCGGCGCCGCGGGCCGCGCTCTCCCGCGCGACGCTCGCGCCGATGCCGCTGCTGGCGCCCGTGACCATGACGACGCGCCCGGCGAGCAGGAACGGATCGGCTCCCTGGGTGTCGGTGGCCGGGGCGGGGCGGGGCGCCCGCGCCGACGGCATGGGCACGATGCCCGCGTCGAGCCCGCCGTCCAGCGGGAAGGTCTCGCCCGCCACGCTCCCGAAGCCGCGTGACGCCAACAGGCGGAGCACGGAGGTGAGTTCGGATGGTGTGACCGGGCGGCGGGTGACCAGGTGGCGGAGCAGTTCGCCCTCGGCCTCGGAGGTGAGCTCGTGCCCGAGGAACGGCGCGTAGCCCACGCGCACGGTGTTGGCGAGGACCCCGTGGGTGGCGCACCGCTTGGCCAGGTGCTGCCACCAGGCGTGGTCGGCCGCCCGCTCCGCCGCGCACTGGGGCTCCGCGTCGTCGTGGACGTGCGGGCCAGCGTCGGTGACCAGGACGGCACGGCCGTGGCCCCGGCGGGCCATGGCCTCCAGGACGCGGGCCACGTGCGCGCGGCGCAGCGACGCCGAGGTGCGGCTGCCGAGCGCTTCGTTGCCGAGGGCCACCACGCAGTACACGTCGGGGGGTTCGGGTGTGTCCGCGCCGTTGACCGCGGTGACGTGGCAGCCGAGGCGCTCCCAGGCGTCCTTGACCACGCGGGTGTGGGTGGCCCCGGGCGCGGACTCCAGGAGGACGTGGCAGCCGACGGGGGCGAGGGACTCCGTCTCCAGGTGGGCGGCGAAGGCCGGATCGGTCGGCCGTTGTTCAGTCATCAGAGCCTCCCAGGAGGATCGCGCTGGCGACGGATCCGATCGTGTAGTTGAGGCTGAGGGCCAGGTCGACGCGCGCGGGTCGGCCCTCCGTGCCGGGCACCGGGTCGAAGGTGCACACCTCGGCGGGCTTCTCGCAGTTGGCGGTCGGGGCGATGTGGCCGTGGCCCATCATCTGGAGCGTCGCCGCCACCCCGATCACGCCGAGCGGCGCCCCGCTGTGGCCAAACACGGCCTCCTGGACGGTGACGGGCAGCCTGGCCGTCCGCTCTCCGAAGATCGCGGGCATGATGTTGCCCTCCATGAGGTTGAAGGCCCGGTCGCCGGTGGCGGCGCCGTTGACGTAGTCGATCTCGTCCGGCGAGGCCCGACCCGCCATGCAGGAGCGCGCGGCGCGCACCGCCCCGGCGCCGTCGGTGTCCAGGGCCAGGTTCGGCTGGGCGTTGCGGGTGGTGGTCTGGCCGAGGATCCGGCCGTGGCTGCGCGCTCCCCGGCGCCGGGCGTGCTCGCGGCTCTCCAGGATCAAGGTGGCGGCGCCGTTGCCGTAGTTGAGCCCGGCGGCCCGCTCGTCGTAGGGGCGCATGGGGACGTCGATGAGGGTGGCGGTCTGCGGCTCGGTCCCCATGACCGACCGGGCCTCCAGCTCGGCGTACTGGCGCAGGCGGCTCTCGCGCCAGTAGTCGGCGCCGGTGACGACGGCGATGTCCGTCTCGCCCGCCGCGATCATGCGGGCCGCGTTGCCGATCAGTACGGCGGACGAGGCGCATCCGCACGACAGCGTGTAGCTGGGTCCTGTGGCGCCCACGAGGCCCGCCTGGGTGGTCTCGACGTCCGACATCACGGCGTTGAGGACGTTGCGGAACAGCACGGAGCGGGCCTCGCGCGGGCTGATGTGGCGGGTGTCGGCGAGCAGCACCGGCAGGTAGGTGTCGACGATGGCGTCGGCCGTGGCGTTGCGGCCCGCGAGCACCGCGGCCTCCCGCAGCGCGCCCGCGCGCCAGTCGAGGGTGGCGTCCTCGCACGCTTCGAGCAGGGCGAGGAGCCCGTACAGATGGATGTCGGAGTACTTCGCGAGGAAGCGCGGCGGGATCTCCGGCAGCCGGGCGGCGACGGACTCCGGGTCGAGGGGCACGCCGCCGAAGTACGTGCCGTCGTCCTGCGCCAGGAACGAGTCGCCGTGCGCGACGGCCGTCCAGAACTGCTCCGGTGTCGCCGTCGGCGCCCCGCGCCCCGGCAGGCAGAAGCCCATGCCGGTGACGAGTGCGTCCCGGGGGCTCTTGGTCGTGGTCACCGCTCGGACCCCTTCGCTCGATTCGCCGGGCTCGCGTGGCCCGCCCGGTGCGCTCAGATCCGGTAGAGGAGGCTGCCCCAGCACCACACCCCGCCGCCGATGGAGGGGGACAGGATCAGGTCGCCGGACTTCACGACGCCGCGCTCCCGCAGCTCCGAGACCGTGGTGGGGATGGAGGCGCTGGAGACGTTGCCGCGGAAGGCCAGGTTGGTCAGGACGCGGGCCGGGTCCGCGCCCAGGTTGTGCTGGATGCCCTTGGCCAGCGGCTCGGTCCCGGAGTGCGGGATGAGCCAGTCGATGTCGCCGATGGTCAGCTTGTTGCGGCCGAGGATCTCCTCGACGGTGTCGGCGATGTGCGCGAGGGCGACGTCGTTGAGGTCCGGGTGGCTCTTGACCCAGCCCTTCTCCCCGCCCGCCGCGGACATGTGGGCGAGGCTGCCGTCGGTGTGGAACACCGAGTCGATCAGGCCGGGCGCGCCGCCGGGGGTCGCCTCCAGGACGCAGGCACCGGCGCCGTCGGAGACCAGCATCGAGCCCTTGGAGCCGGGCCGCACCCGCCGGGTGACCCGCTCGGTGGTCGCCACCAGCGCCTTGCGGTAGCCGGTCGGGGAGGTCAGGAACGAGGCCGCGGTGTGCACCGCCTGGATGAACCCGGCGCAGGAGCCGCACACTTCGAAGGCCATGGAGCCCTTCATGCCGAGCTCGGCCGCGGTCAGCGCGCCCACCTCGTGGACGTAGTCGCGGTCCGTCCAGTGGCTGACGACCACCACGTCGATGTCGTCGGCGGCGACTGCGGCCTGCTCCAGGGCCTGCCGGGAGGCTGCCGCGGCCATGAGGACGGGGGTTTCGTGGTCACCGGCCCGATAGCGGGTGCGGACGCCGACGCCGCCGATGACGCGGTCCTCCACGACGCTCGTCGTGGCGTCCTCCACGCCCTCGTTGTGTATTTCCTCGGAACCGAAGTAGTGGCCGAATCCGGTGAAGCGTATTCCGGCGTCTTCCCAGATGCCGTGGTGGCCTGTCGTCATGGACGGAAAACTAGTGGCGTCGGCGTTCGACTGCATCTGGCCTCCAGTACTCGATGATTCATTCCGCGGGTACTCGACGTACTTCGCTCATGGGCGCGGCCCGCCCGGCCCTGCGGCTTTCCGTCACGGGGGTTTTCCGTTACGGGGGCTTCCGTTACGGGAGTTTTCCGTCACGGCACCCAGCCGGGCGGCCCGCCGCCGTCGACGCGAATCACGGAACCGGTGACATAGGTGTTTTCCGCGGCGAAGCACACCGCGTCCGCGATCTCCTCCTCCGCGCCCCAACGGCCCAGCGGCACGAAGCGCTTCAGGCCGTCCATGTAGTGGGCGTGGCGCGGGAAGGCGGTGCTCTTCTCGCGCAGCGCCTCGCCGTCCATGACCCCCGGCGCGACGGCCACGACGCGGATCCCGTAGGGGCCGAGTTCGTAGGACCAGGTGCGGGTCAGGGCCTCCACGCCCGCCTTCGCCGCGGTGTACGCGGACTGCCCGTAGGCGCCCGCCGCGAGGCCGGAGGAGACGTTGACGATGGCGCCCGCCACCTGGTGCCGCACCATGCTGGCGGCGGCCTCGCGCCCGACGAGGAACACCCCCGTCAGACACAGCCGCAGCGTCTTCTCCCAGTCGTCGAGCGGATGGGTGAGCAGCTCGGCGGCGCTCTCGTCCCGCGGCTTGCGCAGCAGCAGCCGGGAGAGGTTGCGGCCCGCGTTGTTCACGCACAGGTGCAGCGGCCGGTCCGCCGTCAGCTCATCGAACACCTCCCGTACGGAGTCCTCCGACGTGACGTCGGCGCGCACCGCGCGCAGGTCGAGCCCCTCGGCCTCGGCCATGGCCCGCACCTTCTCGATGCGGCCCGGGTCGAGGCCGAGCACGGTGGTGCGCCACCCGCGCTCCGCCAGCATCCGGCCGACGGCCAGGCCCAGGCCCCGGGTGCCCCCGGTCACCAGCGCGTTCCTGGAATCGGACAAGACCGTTCACCTCTCGCTCTCGGATTCGGCCGCGGTACGGCGCTTCGGGGCCCCGCGCTTCATGGGTACGGCGATTCACCGGTACCGGAACACCATGGCGCCCCAGCTCAGACCGCGCCCGATACTGACGCCGAGGAGTAGTTCACCGGGTTTCACCGTGCCGTCGCGGACGTATTCGGAGAGCGTGCTCGGCATGCCCACGCTGGAGGTGTTGCCGCGCCGGGGCAGGTTCAGGAGCATGCGTTCCCGGGGAATTCCGAGGCGGTCCGCCATCGGGTGCAGGAGATTGGTGTTGGCCTGATGGGGAACGCACCAGGAAATCTGTTCCGGTGCCAGGCCATTGCGCTTGAGGACCGTCTGCCCGGCGTCGACGAGCAGGTCCGGCGTGACCTCGGAGAGCACTCCCCCGCGCATCACCATCTTGTCGTTCTCGTCGATGTCGAAGGCGTCGTAGTGGCGGCCGTCGGCGCGCAGGACGACGTCGATCATCCCGCTGCGGGTGGGCAGTCCGTCGGCGCCGCCGCCCACGGACTCGCCGCGCCGCCAGACCGCCGCCGCGGCGCCCGCGCCGAACAGCGCGGAGTTCTTGAACCCGAAGTTCAGGATGGCGCGCGGGCTCTCGGCGCACACCACGAGGGCGGTCCTGGCGCCCGTCGTCGCGAGGAGGCCGCGGGCCACCACGCTCGCGTACAGGAATCCCGCGCAGGCGACCGCGGTCACGTCGAAGCAGAACGCGTCCCGGGCGCCCAACTGCCGTTGCACCGGCAGGGAGATGTCCATGTAGTTGTTGCCGATCGAGGACGGGTTGGCGCGCGGCCGGGCGGTCGCGCTGGTGCCGACGATCACGTCCACGTCGGAGATGTCGAGGCCCGCGTCGTCGAGGGCCGCCCGCGCCGCCTTCACGCCCATCTCGGCGAACCGTTCCTCGGGCCCGGCCCAGTGGCGGGTGCGGACTCCCGTGTGCGTGCGGATCCAGGCGTCGTCCACGTCGAGACCGGGCAGCCCGGCGAAGTGGTCGTTGGTGACCGGCTCGCCGGGGAAGTAGTGGCCGACGCCACTGAGCACGACCGGCGGACCGCCGTTGTCGAGCGGTGACTGGGTTGCGGACATGGGGGGAGGTCCTTTCCTCGTCTTCCCGTCGTGTACGCGCTGTCTCGTGGTGGGGCCGTCTCGTCGCGGGGCCGTCTCGTCGCAAGGCCGTCTCGTCGCAAGGCCGTGCCGTCGCGGGGCCGTGCCGTCGCGCTGCGTGGTGCCGGTCTGCGCCATCGCTGGGCCGTGCCGAGCCGTGGTCGTGGCACGCCCTGGCCGTGGCCGTGGCGAGTCGTCGCGTCGTCGCCCCGATGCCACAGCTGCGGCATCGGCCCCGCGTCCGTGCCTCAGAGCTGGTACAGCAGCGCTCCCGAGAACCAGCCCGCCCCGGCCGCGGGCGACAGGATCACGTCGCCCTTGCGCAGTTCGCCGGACTCGGTGAACTCCGACAGCGCGCTCGGGATCGTCGCGCTGGTCGTCTGGCCGCGGGTGCGCAGGTTCGTCAGGACCCTCGCGGGGTCGGCGCCGATGCGCCGGATGAGTTCCTCGCTGATCCGTGTCGATCCCGGATGCGGCACCACCCGGTCCACGTCGGCCATCGTCATGCCGCAGCGCCGCAGCACCAGGTCCGTGGCCTCGCCCGCGGTCGCCGCCGCCACCTGCGCGATCGAGGGCAGGCTGACCGTCCAGCCGTCGCTGCCCCGGGCCTTGGACACGCCCGCGTGCTCGCCGTAGCTGAGCACGGCGGAGTCCCGCAGCCGGGAGTCGTCCGGCGGCCCCGCCTCCAGGACCGCCGCGCCCGCCCCGTCGCCGCCGACGTAGCTGCCGCGCCGTCCGGGCTTGAGCCGCCGCGAGAACTGGTCGGAGCAGACCACGAGCGCGCGCCGCCACTGGTGGCTGGTCAGCATCGCCGCGGCCGTCTGCACGGAGTGCACGAAGCCGACGCAGGCCGCGCACACGTCGAAGGCCAGGGCCCGCCCGGCGCCGAGCCGCATCGCGATCCGGGGCGCGTCCTCGGGCGCGTACCGGCGTTGCGACCAGGAGGAGAAGACGACCAGGTCGAGGTCGTCGGCTTCCAGACCGGCGTTGCGCAACGCGTGCCGACCGGCCTCCACGGCCATGAACGGCACGGTCTCCGTGTCGTCGGACAGGTGCCGCCGCTCCACGCCGAGGTCGGGGCCGAGGACCGCGGCCTCCATCTCGGGCGCCTGGGGCAGGTCCGCCGGGATCTCCTCGCAGTGCCGCGGGAAGTAGTGCCCGAAGCCTCGGAAGGACAGGCCTTGGCCCATCCAGATGCCACCGCTCACACCGTGCTCCTCACCTGTAGAAACCCTGCGGGTCGAGACTGCGCAGCCAGGCGATCTCCGCCTCGGTGACCTCCGGTTCCGGGGCGCAGCCCGCGCTGCTCACGGGCCATCGGGTCAGGCTCGCCACGGCGTCCTGCGGCCGGGCGGGTCCGTCGTCCCCGGGCGGCAGCCAGGTGGCGAGCCGGAAGGGGCCGGGGGCGCCCGTCGCGTCCTGGGTGCGCCGGAACCGCCCGAAGTGGCTGACCACCTCGCGCACCCGGGCGCCGGGGCTGGTCACATAGGCGACGCGCTCCACGAACTTGCGCGGCGAGGCCGTGGAGAGGACCAGGCAGTCGGTGCTCGTGGCGATGTCGTTGGCGCCGCCGGAGCCGGTCAGCCACCGGCCGTCGGCCAGCAGGCTGGTGTTCACGTTGCCGTCCGCGTCGACCTCACCGGCGGCGAGGACACCGAGGCAGCGCGGGTTCGCCGACACCATGCCGCCGAGGATCTCCGGGATGCCGCCGAGCTGCTGGGAGCGGGTCGCGTGCAGCTGGCTGAAGAGGAAGACGTCACCGGGCTCGGGGTCCGTGGCGTAGAAGCCGAGTTCGGCGCAGACCGGCACCCGGATGCCCCGCTCGCGCAGCAGCGCGGCGGCCAGCCAGGCGGCCAGGTGGGACACGCCGATCCCGGCGAGCAGGGTGTCGTAGGCGCCGTTCGTGACCTGTTCGACGATGGCGCGCGCCCCGAGGACCACGGTCCGCTCCGCGCGCGTCACCGGCTCGGCACTCGCGGGCAGCGGCGGCGGAGCCGGAGGTTCGCGCGGGGTCAACGGCGTGGCGTAGAGGGCGAGTTCGGCGCGGCGCGCGGCGCCGAGCTTCTGTACGTACTGGGCGTGCCCCGCGGGTTCCTCGACCCACTCGCGGTACCACTCCTTGGCCCCGTCCTCCGTGGCTAGGCGCTCGACCAGCTCGGTGAGGAAGGCGTAGTCGTCGCGGTAGCCCGCCACGTCGCCGCTCCCGTCGCCGGTGGCCACGCCGCGCAGCGACTGCGGGTGCGCGCCGAGCGGTGCCTCGCACAGGGCGAGCACGCGCTGCCCGGGGATGACGACCCGCTCCGGGTGGGCGTCGACGAAGCCGTCCGGCACGATGCGCTCCACCGTGGCGATCACGCCCTGTTCGGCGGCGTACGCGGCCCAGGGGCCCTCCCCTGCTGGCGGCACGAGCACGATGTTGCCGCGCCGGTCCGCGCAGGCGCCGTGCACCAGCGTGAGGTCCGGGCGCAACCGCTCCACCAGGGCGAACGGCCGCTCCCCGGCGGCCGGTTCGGCCATGCGCAGGAACTTCGCGCCGGCCCCCGGCCGCTCGGCGTCGGGGGCTTGGGCGGTGAGCCCGCGCTCCAGGTCGCTGCCGACGAGCGAGGACGTCACGGCGTACGGCAGCCCGGTGGCCCCGGCCATGAGGCGCTGCGTGAAGCTGAGCAGGGACCACAGCTCGCAGCTGAACGGGGTGCCGCGGACCAGGTCGCGGTAGAGCGGGTTGGGGCGCGGCGTGGGGTAGGTGTCGCCGAGGAAGCACGTGATCAGGTGCTTGACGGCGCCCGACATGGTCAGCGCGTGCATCGCCGTGTGCGTCGCCGAGGTGCTGACGGTGAACTCGCCCCGGCCCGCGAACTGCCGCGCGAGGGCGTAGACCATGGCGTTGGGCCGGGCCATGGTCATCGCCAGGTGCAGATGCATGCCCGGCGTCACGTACCGGGACACCAGGGAGTCGACGTCGGGGACGACGACGGGGCGGGGCGCCGTGCCGCTGTGCGTGCTCATGGTCTCCTTCAGGGTTTCGGTCCGCGGGAGCGGCGCACCGGTCACGCGGCGCCCAGGGTGAGGACCGAGGTCTGGCTGCCGATGGCGAAGGCCAGGGACACCGCGAGGTCGGTGCGGGTCGGGCGGGGGCCCTCCGCGACGTGGTCGTGGTCGCACTCCGGGTCGGGGACGGCGCCCGCGTAGTTGGCGGTCGAGCACAGGCACTGGTGGTGCAGGGCCAGGGAGGCGGCCGCCGCGTTCACCAGCGCGGCCGCGCCCAGCAGATGGCCGTAGACGGGCTTGACGGAGCTGAGGGGCGGCCAGGCGGACCGCGGCCGTCCGTCGTAGAGGGCGCCGAGCATGCGGCTCTCCGCCACGTCGTTCTTCGGTGTCGCGGTGCCGTGCGCGCAGAACCAGTCGACGTCCTGCGGGGTCCGGCCCGCGTCGTGCAGCGCTTCGGTGACGACCGCGGCCGTCACCTGGCCGCTCATGTCCATGCCGAAGGGGTGGGTGGCCTCGTTCAGCGCCCGGTGGGAGAGGAAGCGGGCGTATGCCGTGGCGCCGCGCGCCCGGGCGTGGCTCTCCCGTTCCAGGCACAGGGCGACGGCGCCCTCGCCGAAGGCGAAGCCCTCGCGGTCGCGGGTGTAGGGACGGACGGCGCGCCGGGGGTCGTCCGTCTCGGTCGACAGGACGCGGTCGCCCATCGCGCGGAAGGACCGGAAGACCAGGGGCGTCAGGGGGAATTCGTAGCCGACGACGACCACGGCGTCGGCGGTGCCCGCGCGGATCAGGTCGGCGGCGAAGGCGAGGGCGTGGTGCCCGCCGACACAGGCGCTGCTCAGCGTGGTGACGAGCCCGCGCACGTCGCCGTAGATGGCGGACAGGGTGGCCGGGGCGCCGGGCATGCCGCGCAGCATGGCGCCGCTGTCGCCGAAGTGGTCCGTGCCGCCCGGCTCTGGGGCCCCCTCGCCGTCGTCGGCCGTCAGTGCCTCGCCGACCCACTCCAGGGGTCCCCGGGAGGACGAGGCGATGAGGGACAGGCGGCGCGGGTCGACGTCGTCGGTTCCGAGCCCCGCGTCGCGGCGGGCCTCCTCGACGGCCGACATGGTCACCAGCGCGTCCCGGGTGTAGCGGGCGGCGAACTTCTCGTTCAGCTCCGGCAGGAACTTCCGGTGGTCGAAGTCGCGCAGTTCCGCGGCCGCGCCGACACCGGCGCGGTCCGGATCGACGCGGGTCAGACGGCCGATCCGGGAATGGCCGTCGCGCACGTCCTGCCAGAATTCATTGACGTGGGTCGCGCCGGGGAGCATGACGCCGATACCGGTGACCAGTACCGAGCCCCGGCGGTCTTTCCGTCCAGCGGATCCAGCCAGTTCAGCCATGCGGGAAAACTATCCGGCGGCTTCCCTGGCGGCATCGATCCCTCGGTACCCGGGAGAATTCGGCGCCAGTACGTGAAGTACCAATTATCTATGTCGGTACCAGCAATACCTGTCGGGCGCGGAAACCGGGTACCTGCGGCCGGTTACGCCACGGCAGGTCAGCGCCCTAACGTCGGCAGCCGTCACCGGCACGGTGCGTCAGCGTGCGCCCACCGCGTGCGGGCGGCCTGTCGACAGCGGCACGCAACCCAGGGAGTCTCATGGCGGACCAGCAACAGGATCCCGGTCGCGACACCTTGATCACGGGCATGGGATTCGCCCTGCCCGGCCCTGGCGGACTGTGCGCGACGTCCGCGGAATTCCTGGACATCGTCTCCACCGGCGCCTGCCACGTGGAAAACGACGGTGTCTTCTTCGGTCAGGTGCGCACCGATGTCGCGGATGTGCAGGAGCGCTATCCCGAACTTCCCGTCAAGGCCCTGAAACTCTATTCCCCGGTGCAGTTGCTCGGCCTCATCTCCATGGCGGAGGCCTGCGGCGACGCCGGACTCGACTGGCGTGCGGGCGCGCTGTCCGAGGCGGCGATCCTCGCCGCCCGCGACGGCGGTGACTGCTGGTCGGCCCAGTACGCCGACATCCTCGCCACCGACCGGGCCAAGGCCACCAAGGACGAGATCAACGAGCTCGGCACCCGGCTCGCCCTCACCGGCATCCCCATGGACGTGGCCAACGTCCAGGTGTCCGTCGTGGCCGGGACAGGACCCAACTTCACCGTCTCCAACGGCTGTACGTCGTCCGCGGTGCTGCTCGGCATGGCCCAGCGGATGATCGCGTGTGGTGAGGTGGACGTCGCGGTGGTCACCGGCGCCGACGTGTTCGGCCTCGACTTCCTGCGGCACTACGCCGACCTGCTCGACCGCTACGCCGAGCTGAGCGCCGAAGAGGGCGTCACCGTCGACGCCATGGAGGACGCAGCCCTGGCGATGGGCGCGCAGATGCGCCCCTACGACAAGAACTCCCCGGGCTCCAACATGGGCAGCGGCTCCGTCACGATCGTCGTGGAGAGCCGCGCGCACGCCGAGCGACGTGGCGCGGCGCCCTATGCCCGGATGCTGGCGCAGCGCACCCGGCGCAGCCCGCAGCACAGCGCCTTCGCCATCGACCGCGCGGGGACCGGCATGGTCCAGGCCGCGCGGGACGCGATGGCGGGCCTGGTGGAGCCGGACCAGATCGACTACGTCAACGGCGGCGCCGAGGGCGACCGGGTCTTCCACGAGACGGAGTCGGCCATCGTGCACAGCCTCTTCGGGGACCGTGCGAGGCGCATGCCCGTCACGGTGCAGGAGGCCTGCTTCGGCCACAACGGCGGGCCGCTCGGTGGCCTCGGCGTGGCGGCCACGTCGCTGATGATCAAGGGCGGCGCGGTGTTCCCGACGGCGGGCTGCGTCGACCCGGACGACGCCTGCCTCTTCGACCCGGTGCCGGGCACCACCGCCCGGCCGCTGCGCGTCGAGCACGCGCTGTCCTTCAACTACACCGTCGGCATGGTCAGCAGCGCGATTCTGCTGGGGAAGGCGTGAGGGCCGAGGAGATGGACAAGCACCGCACACACGCGGCCGTCCTGACGGGCGTCGCCGGCTATGTGCCGCCCGGCACGGTCACCAACGCCGAGTTGGAGGCCCGGCTCGACACCACCGACGCCTGGATCCGCAGCCGCACCGGCATCGCCGAGCGGCACACCGTGGCCCCGGGGACCGCCACCCGGGAACTGGCCGTGGAGGCAGGCCGGTTGGCGCTGAAGTCGGCGGGCCGCGACGGCGTGGACGCCGTCGTCCTCGCCACGGCGACCCCGGACCGGCTCTGCCCGGCCACCGCCCCCGAGGTCGCCTCGGCGCTCGGCCTCGGCCCCGTCGCCGCGCACGACGTCGCCGCCGTGTGCGCCGGGTTCCTGTACGCCCTGTCGGCCGGGGTCGGGGCGATCGCCGCAGGCTTCGCCGAGCACGTCCTCCTCATCGGCGCGGAGACGTTCTCCGCCATCGTCGACCCGGAGGACCGGAACACGGCCGTCATCTTCGGCGACGCCGCGGGTGCCGTGGTCCTTCGCGCCGGTGACCCGGACGAGCCGGGCGCCATCGGCCCGATCCGGCTCGGCAGCGACGGCACGTACAGCGACCTGATCCAGATCCCCGCGGGCGGCGCCCGGCAGCGCTCCGCCGACGCCGCGCCCGAGGCGGGCGACCACCATCTGCAGATGCAGGGCCGCAAGGTCTACCGGCACGCCAAGGAGCGCATGACCCAGTCGGCGCTCGACGTCCTGGAGCGCTCCGGCTGGGCCGTCGAGGACGTGGACCGGCTCGCGACCCATCAGGCCAACGCGCGCATCAGCGAGGCCGTGGCCGACGAACTGGGCGTCCCGCGCGACCGGGTCCTGTCCAACATCGAGCACGTCGGCAACACCGCGGCCGCGTCCCTGCCGCTGCTGCTCGCCGACTCCGCGACCCAGGGCGAGCTGCGCCCGCACGACCGGGTGCTGCTCGCGGCGTTCGGCGGCGGGCTCGCCTGGGGCGCGGCATCGCTGACCTGGCCGGACGTGACGGCCTTCGCGGCGCACGCCTATCGCGGGTGAGGTTCTCCCGGCGCGGGCCCCGCGCCGGCCCCACCGACACTGCGCTCCCGGGAGGAAACGGTGTACGAAACGGTCAAGTCCCTGCTCACCAAGGAGTTCGACGTCTCCGAGGATCAGATCGCCCCGGAGTCCACGCTGGAGGACCTCGGCCTGGACTCGCTGGCCACGGTCGAGTTCGCCCTCGCCCTGGAGAAGGGTCTCGACGTGGAGATCACGGACGACGAGGTGGTGGAGCTGGAGCGGCTCGACAAGATCCTGGAACTCGTCGAGCGCCGCAAGCGCGCGTCCTGACGCGGTCGTGCGCCGGCCCGTGGAGAGAGCCGCGCGCACGGGCGTGCCCACCAGTGCCGGACAGCCGGGGCCCGTGCCGGGCCCCGGCTGTCTCGCCGCCTGCCCCCGCGCGCGACACACGGGAGGCGTACGGTCGCGACCCGTGGAGCGCCTGCGGTCAGGACCGGTCCGCGGACTCGGTCCGGTTCTCGGCGGGCTCCCCCGGTGTCTGCTTCACCAGGTCCACGCTCGCCTCGGGGTCGCCCTCAGCGCCCTCGGCCGCCGGGGTGACCCGCCCGGCCGAGCGCGGGATGAACAGGAACACGGCGATCGCCACCAGGACGAGAATGATGCCGGTGCACAGCGACGTGAACCCGAACGCGTCCGCGAACGCGTCGTCGGCCCGCCGCTTCAACTCCTCCCCCGCGGAGCCCGGCAGCGTTCCGGCGACCCCGATGGCGTCGGCGAGGCCTTCCCGCGCCGCGTCCATGGACTTCTCGTCCACGCCGGGTACGGAGGTGTCCATCTCCCTGCGGAACAGGGCCGACGCCACACTGCCCATGATCGCCACGCTGAGCCCGTTGCCGAGTTCGTAGGAGGTCTCCTCGATGCCCGCGGCGCCGCCCGCGGTCTCCGCCTCGGCCGTCGACATGATGGCGTCCGACGCGGCCGTCATGGCGCAGCCCGCCCCGGCGCCGATGCCCGCGAGGGCGATGGCGAAGACCCAGTACTCGGTGTCGGGCTTGACGTTCATCAAGACGAAGAACGCCCCGCCGATCAGCCCCATCCCGATCATCATCGCGTACCGCGTGCCGTACCTCGGCACGATGACCGACATGATCGGAGCCCCGATCATGGTGGCGAGGAGCAGCGGCAGCAGCCGCAGGCCCGACTCCATCGGCGAGGCGCCGCCGATGAACTGCCAGTGCTGGGTGAGCAGCAGCATCAGCCCGCCCATGCCGAACATGGCGAGGACCACGCTCGCGACCGCCACGGAGAACGCGCGGTTGCGGAACAGCGCCGGGTCGAAGAGCGGGTCGGGCACCCTCAGGACCCGCAGCACCAGCGCGGTGAGCAGCACCAGGCCCAGGACGCCCGTGACGATCGTCTGGGCCTCCAGGCCCTTCGCGCCGCCGTGCTGGATGGCGTACACCAGCGAGATCAGGCCGGTGACGGAGAGCAGCGCGCCGACGGTGTCCCAGCGCGGCGGGTCGGGGTGCCGGGACTCCGGCACCAGGGTCACCGCGGCGAACAGCGCCAAGACCATGATCGGCACATTGATCAGGAAGACCGAACCCCACCAGAAGTGCTCGATCATGACGCCGCCGATCACGGGCCCGACGGCGGCACCGGCCGCGGACATGGTGGCCCACACGGCGAGCGCCACCGTGCGCTCTTTGCGATCCGTGAAGACATTGCGAATGATCGACAGCGTCGACGGCATGATGATCGCGGCGCCGAGGCCGAGCAGCGCGCGGGCCGCGATCAGCATCGCGGGCCCGTTCGCCCAGGCCGCTGCGGCCGAGGCGGCGCCGAAGACGACGAAGCCCAGACACAGGAACCGCTTGCGGCCGAGGCGGTCGCCGAGGGTGCCGCAGCTGATGAGCAGCCCCGCCACGACGAGCGAGTAGACGTCGACGATCCACAGCAACTGCACCGACGACGGCTGGAGTTCGGTGCTCAGCGTGGGCAGCGCCACGTTCAGCACGGTCAGGTCGAGGGCGACGACCAGCAGGCTCAGCGAGAGGACCCCGAGCACCGCCCACCGGTTCTTCGCCCCGGGGACTTCACCGCCCCCTCCCTTGCCGCCGCCTCGCCTGTCGTCCACCACATCATCCATGGCCGGCCTCCTTCGGGATTCCGTCAACTCAGTCCCCGTACGGCATACCATCTATCGTACGACGTACGAGTCTGCGTTAGCATAGAGACGTGACTGAAACTTCTGGACGACACACGACACCGAACGGCCCACCTGGCTCGATCTGGTTGCGCGAGGTGAAGCAGCGGCCGGCCAAGCAGCCGCTGAGCCGGGAGCAGATCGTGCGGGGGGCGGTGCGACTCCTGGACGAGGGCGGCGTGCGCAACCTGCGCATGCGCCAGCTCGCCGAGTCACTGAACTCGGCGCCGATGTCGCTCTACTGGCATGTGCCGACCAAGGACGACCTGCTGGAACTGGCCATCGACGCCGTCTTCCCCGACCCGCTCACGCCGTCCGGGCCGGGGAACTGGCGCACCGACATCCAGACCTGCGCGACGGACCTGTTCGAAGTGCTGCTCGAGCACTCCTGGATGATCGAGCTGATGGGCGGCCACCCCCCGGTGGGACCCCGGGCCCTCGCCCACACCAGCGCCATCATCCAGATGCTTGAGCAGGCCCACTTCTCCCCCGACCAGCTGGACTCCGCGCTCTCCGCGATCTACTACTACACCGTGGGCGCGGCCCTGTCCGAGGCGTCCTGGCAGGCCATGTCCCGGCAGAGCGCCGAGAGCGAGGAGGACTGGGCGAACCGCCTCGGGCCCTACCTCAGCACGGCCACCCAGGACTATCCGAGCTCCCTCGCCGACTACGTCAAGCGCAGCGCCTCCAGCAGCACGGGCCAGCGCTTCCGTGACGGCCTGGAGTGCATGGTGTCCGGCATGGACCACATGCGGTCGCGGACCTCATGACCCGCGGTCGCGGAACTCATGACCCGCTCAGCATCGGCAGCAGCGCCGCCGCCGACCAGCTGAAGTTCGGGGAGTTGAGCGGTGCGCCGGTGAGCGGGTCGTAGTTCTCCATCACCGGGCCCCGGTCCGCGAGACCGGCCGCGTGGGCGAGGAGGCGGTCGGTCAGCGCGCGGGCCTCGGCGGTGTGGCCGTAGCGGCGCAGCCCTGCCTCGGCGAAGTACGCCTGGTCGAGCCAGACGGGGCCGCGCCAGTAGCGCCGCGGGGCGAAGTAGGGCGAGCTGCGGGCCACCGTCGGGAAGGGTACGGGTGTGGCGAACTCGCCCGGGTCCGTCAGCTTGTCGCGTACGGCCGCCGCCTGCGCGGGCGTCGCCGTGCCGGTCCACAGCGGGACGGCGCCCTCGATGCCCCGCCCGCGCGCGGTGAGCCGGGAGCCGTCGGCCAGGTCCGTGTCGTAGAACCAGCCGCTCTTCGGGTCGTACATCCGCTCGCGCACCGCCTTGTGCGTGGCCCGCGCGCGGGCGCGCCAGTGCCGCTCCCCCGCCTTGTCCCCCAATTCCCGCGCGATGGCGGCGAGATGGGTCTGGTCGGCGGCGAGGTAGGCGTTGAGGTCGACGGACTCCTGGGTGAGCGAGTAGCCGGTCACGCGGCCCGAGGCGTCCTGGTTGGCGACGACGGAGGTGCCGAGGGCGGCGTCGAAGCGCGGCGCGTTGTCCATGCCGCTCTCCCAGGCGGCGGCGAGCCTGCGCTGCTCCGCGCTGTCGTTGGCGGGGTCGAGGGTCGCCCCGTACTCGGCGAGCCCGTCGCCGTCGTGGTCGCGGTTGCGGTACCACCACGCCTGGTACGCGGCCAGCTTCGGGTACATCTCGCGCAGGAAGCCCCGGTCGCCGCCGCGTTCGTAGACCTCCCGCACCGCCCACGCGGCCAGCGGGGGCTTGCTGTTGCGCTCGTTCCAGTTGCCGCCGCCGTCGGAGGGGTCGTTGTAGAAGACCGCGTCCGGGATCATCCCGGCGTCCTGCGGCCTGCTCGCCGAGCCTGGGCGTATCTGGTGGTCGAACATGGCGCGCAGCTGCGACTCGGCGAGCCGCGGGTCGAACCGGGCGGTGCCGACGGCCTGCTTCCAGGTGTCCCAGGCCCAGATTCCGCCCGCGAACCACTTGTACGACAGCGAGGGGCTGATCGCGTCGTGCCGGATCCGCCCCGCGGCCGAACGCCAGTTGGTGACCAGGGTCTGGAGCGCCTTCACGGCGAGGCGGCGGCGCGCGGGCGGGACGGGGTCGGTGACAGCGGCGACGTAGCGGCGCCAGCGCGCGTCCCCGGCCGCCGCGACGGCGGCCGGGTGGGACAGGGCGCGGCGCACGGCGGCGCCCTCGCGCGCCTGCTCGGCCGGGGTGAAGGTGTAGCTCTCCGCCCAGTCCAGGGTGCGGGCCGCGCCGGGGGCGAGGCGCAGCGGCGCGGCCAGCTCGGTGCGGTAGGCGTCGTGGTCGAGCGTGGTGCGGACGGGCTCGCGGTGGGTGATCTGGAAGCGCTCGGTGCCGTCGGTGAGGTAGTCCCACTTCTCGCGCACGCGCGCGAAGTCGACGGCGACGCCGCGCGCCGTGGTGGCCAGCGCGGGCGCGTCCCGCTGCGGCCCCTGCTCGGGGCGCAGCAGGCCGCCGGACCAGTCGGCGGCGAGCGTACGCGGCGTACGGCCGCTGTTGTGGACACGGGCGCGGACCAGTGCGGTGCGGTCGGTGGCGAACCGCAGCTCCAGGGTGAGGTCGAGGCCGTCGAGGCGGTAGCGCTGGCGCAGCAGCCCCGGCAGCGACGTGAAGCGCGGCGCGCCTCCACCGGCCAGATCGAGCGTTCTCCCCGCTTCCTTCAACCGGATCCTGCTGAAGGACCGGCTCAGCCACCAGGGGTACTCCTGGGCCAGGTAGAGCGGCCCGGTGAAGCCTCCGTACGTCGTCGGGTCGCCCGCCTCGGGCAGGGCGTACGCGTGCCAGGCGCCCCGGTCGGCGAACACGTTGACGGGGTTGAACTCCCCCGGCGACGCGGCCTTGGGGGCGCCTTCGAGGTCGAGGACGTTCTCGTACGCGGCCGGAGTGCGGGCGGCGGACGCGGTGGGGTGCCGCGGCGCGGCGTCACTCGCCCCCGACGGGGACGTCGTGCCCGCGGCGAGGCCGAGGGCCAGGGCGAGCGCGGGCAGGACACGGGATCTACCGCTGGTCACCCGCGTCACCGCGCGCTCACCCGCATCGGGATGCCGTCGGCCGCCCACAGCACGAACCGTTCGATCGGCGTGACCCGGTGCCCCGGCACCGGCCGGAACGTGAGGCGCTTGAGGAGCACGGCCAGGACGAGCTGCGCCTCGACGGTGGCCAGACCCGCGCCCTCGCAGCTGCGGGGGCCGAGGCCGAAGGGGATGTAGGCGAACCTCGGCCGCTTGGCCGTCTCTTCCGGGGTGAACCGCTCCGGGAGGAACCGCTCGGGCTCGGGCCAGTGGTCGGGGTTCAGATGGACGGCCCAGAAGGGGTAGAAGATGGTCGTCCCCGCGGGGATCTCGTACTCCCCCAGCGTGAGGGGCTCGGTCATCTCCCGCGCGCCGTACGGGCCGGGCGGGTAGAGCCGCATCGCTTCCTTCAGGGTCATGTCCAGATACGTCAGCTGCCGCAGGTCCGCGTACGTGGGCGCGGCGCGGTCCCCGAGCACGCGGTCCACCTCTTCGGTGACGCGGGCCGCCACCTCGGGGTGCTGGCCGAGCAGGTGCAGGGTCCAGGAGACGGCCACGCCGGTGGTGTGGTGGGCGGCGAGCAGCGTCACCATGACGGTGTCGCGGATCCGCGCGGAGCTCTGGCCCGCCTCGACGAGCGCGCCGATCAGATCGCTCCGGTCCGCGCGGCCGCCGGAGCGGTGGTGCGCCGCGATGACCTGGTCGACCGTGGCCCGCAGATACGCGAGGGCCTCGTCCGCGCGCCGGGCGCGCTCGTCCTGCGTCCCCGGGACCGGAGCCTGGTAGAGCCGTCCCAGGTACTCGGTGAGCACCGTCTCGAACGCTTCGGTGACCTTCTCGGGGTCCTCGGCGTCGCCGCCCAGGGAGTACGCGCAGATCATCCGGAGCGTCAGCGCGGTGAGGTCCTTCTGCAGCTCGACCGGCTCGCCCCCGGCACGCGCGGCCCAGCGGTCCGCGAGGTCCGTCGCGAGCTCGGTGAACCGCGCGAAGTGCCGCTCGTGGGAGGGGCGTCCGGCGAAGACGGAGAGGAGCAGCCGCCGCCACGGGGTGTGCTGGTCGGCCGCGAGGACCTGGAGGTTGTCCGCCTCGCAGAGCGGGGCCAGGAACGCGAAGAGCCGCTCGGGCCGTTTGTCGATGTGGGCCGTGGCTTCCAGGAGCACGGGGTCGGCGACCGACACGGCCTCCTCGGCGCCCGGGAGTTGGAACCGCACGACGGGTCCGTACGTTGCGTGCAGCCGCAGTTGATAGGCGTGCAGTCCGCCCGCATCCGTGACGGCGCCCACGCCGCCGTCCGGGCGGGCTTCGGGTCCCGGGATCTCCATGGCCGCGTTCCTTCCCTGCCCGTGGGTCGAGCACACGTACGCATCCGGAGATTCTCCGGGCGGCGGTGCCGGGCCATCCGTCTGGTAGATCAGGCTTTGTCCTCTGGTGGCCGTACGGGTGGCGGGGCCTACGATCCGGTATGCGAGCTTCTGGAACGTTCAAAGTCGCCGACTTCACTCCGGTCACCACGCCGAGCCCGGGGATCGAGACCGCGGTGCCCATGGCGGTGGCCACGATGGCCAAGCAGTACGAGGGCGAGGTCGTCGGGCACTCCACGACCCTGTTCACCGCCGCGGCCGACCAGTCCACCGGCACCGGCACCTATGTCGCGATGGAGTCCTTCGAAGGGACGCTCCACACGCGGAGCGGCACCTTCAACTTCGCGCACTCGGGGACCACCGTGGACAGCCGCAAGCAGGGCGCGTTCTTCGTGATCGTCCCGGGCAGCGGAACGGGCGACCTCGCGGGGATCAGCGGAACCGGAGGCATCGCGGTCGACGAGGACGGCACGCACCGGCTCTGGTTCGACTACGAACTCGGGCCGTAGCGCGGCCCCTCCGTGAATGCGGCGGCCGGGGGACGCCCCCTCCCCGCCGCCGCACCGTGCCCCGGCCGTACCCCCGCGAAGCTCACACCTTCCGCCAGCGGGCGCTGGCCCACGAGAAGACGCCGAACGCCATCAGCGCCACCGCCAGGGCGACCAGCAGCCACGGCCCGCCCGCGGTGTGGCTGAAGGAGCGCAGCGTGTCGTCCATCCCCTTGGCCTCGCCCGGCTCGTGCCGCACGGCGGCCACGACGAGGAACACGCCCGCCGCCGCGAAGGCGCATCCGCGGCCGCAGCCGCCGACCACCCCGAGCACGTCCACGCCCCGGCGCACAGGGGCGGACATCTCCCCCATCCGCAACCGGCGGCGGTACCTGCGCAGCGCGGCCCTGCCGATCATCCACAGCCCGGCCGCCACGACGCCGAGCCCCGCCGCGCCCACGATCCACTGCCCACCCCGCCAGCCAAGGACGGTCGCCGTGAAGTCGTCGGCGTGCCGGTCGGAGGAGCCGCTGCCGCTGCCCTTGTCCCCCGTGACGTAGGCCAGGACCAGATAGCTGACGACGCCGTAGAAGACGAACCGGGCCGCCGACAGGAGGCGTTTGCCCGGCTTGCGTCCCTCGGGGCCCGCCTGTCCGAACAACGCCTCGGACAGCCGCCACAGCGCCATTCCCACGAGGCCGAGACCGAGGAGCCACAACAGGGCTTCCCCGAAGGGCTTCTGGGCGAGCTCGGTCAGCGCGCCGCCGCGGTCGGCCTGCTTTCCGTCGTCGTCGGAGAGCGCGATGCGCAACGCCACCACGCCGACCAGTACGTAGATCGCGCCGCGCGCCACGAAGCCGGCCCGCGCCGCTACCTCCACCACACGGCCGCGGGCCAGCCGCCGCGCCCGGCCTGTCCCGTTTCGCACCAGCCCATCAAAGCCCATGGTGGCCGAATCCCCCGGGACCCGCGGCCCATGCCCCTCGGGGGCGAGGCAGAGGCCACACCGGAGGCCAGGAGCGCCCCGCCCGCCCCCGCAGGAGCGACCTTTCGCCACGCAATAGTCCAGACCATACGTTTTCGCTTGACTATGCATGTGTCCGCAACTCTACGCGAGTAGCCGTGCCCCAACCCTTGCGACAGCACTGGCCCATCTGCCAGATTCTCAAGGGCCTTTGATGGCATGCACGCGACAGGATTACCCGCCTCGCGCGTGTACCCCTGACCGCATACCTATGCGGCTTCGTCCTCATGGAGGACGCTCCACCCCCACACAATGGAGATGAACGTGCGAATATCCAGACTCCTCCCCGCCGTCGCGGCGGTCGCCCTGACCGTCCTGGGGCTCGCCCCCACCGCCGCCGCTCAGGCCTCCGCGGCCGAGCGGGCGCCCGCCGCCCCGTCCACCACCTCGGCCCAGCCGATCATCGGCGGCGGCTACGCCAGCAACGCCCCCTGGGCGGCCCGGCTCTTCTCCAACGGGCGACAGACGTGCACGGCCACGATCATCGCCCCGACCTGGATCCTCACCGCCAAGCACTGCGTCAGCGGCGGCGGCCTCTCCTTCCGCATCGGCAGCCTCGACCAGACCACGGGCGGCACCCAGGCCAACGGCGTCAGCGTCACCAGCAACCCGTCGGCCGACCTGTCCCTGGTCAAGCTCGACCGCTCCGTGGCGGGCACGTACTCGCCGCTCGGCCAGCCCGGTTCCGTGACCGTGGGCCAGTCCGTGCAGGTCTACGGCTGGGGCGCGACCTCCCAGTGCGGCCAGGAGATCAACTGTCAGTCCCGGCTCCTGAAGGTCGCCAACGTCACCGTCACCGGTGGCTGCCGCGACGCCTACCAGGGCCAGGCCATCTGCGCCCGCCGGGGCAACGGCATCACCGCGGGCGGCGACTCGGGCGGCCCCATGATGGCCAACGGCCTCCAGGTCGGCGTGGCCTCCACGAGTGACCGGCAGACCACCACCGCGTACACGAACGTGACGGCGTACCGCTCCTGGATCCAGAGCGTGGCCGGAGTCTGAGCCATCCCTCCCCTCCGCGTGGCGCCGCGCGGAGGGGGCACGGGCCCCGGTTCAGCGCCGGAAGTAGAGGCGCACGACCGAGCCGTCCGGGCCGAGCCGCTCGGTCATCAGATCGCTCAACTGCCGCTCCACAGCCGCAGCACGCCGTGCCCGCCGCCGAAGCGGAGGGCGTTGACCACCGTCTCGTGCACGGCGACGACCAGGTCCTGGACGCGGCCCTCGGCGAGCGACCGGCCGCGCGCGAACTCGGCGGCGGCCGCGCGGGCCACGGCCGTCCGCCCCCGCTCGAAGGGGATCTCGGCGGCCTCGCGACAGGCCGACCCGGCCAGCTCGCGTTCGGCCTCGTCGCACTCGGCGTAGAAGTCGGCCGGGGCGGCGTAGCGGTCGTTGCGCAGCAGCGCGTCGTCGCCGACGGCGAGCTCGGGGTGGGTGCGGCGGGCGGTCGTGATGACCTCCTCCGGCAGGGCCCGGGTGTCGTACGGACACAGGATCCAGTGGCCGGACGCGGCGAACGCGACGTTCAGGAGCGACTCGTAGCGCATCCACTCCTGGACCTCCAAGGTGGTGCGACCCGTCCAGACGGGTTCGCCGTTCACCCGGACGCGGCGGGCGCCGCTCCGCTCGCGGGCGGCGCAGTACGCGTGGTACTGGCCGAGGGTGCCCTCCGGGAATTCCTCGTCCGCGCCGTAGCACAGCGCCTGATGGGCGAAGCCGGTTCGCGTCACAGCTCCTCTTCCCCCCTGTCGATCTCCAGGCCGGGGACCGCGTCCCAGCCCGTGGCCCGCATCACCCGGCGCACGTGCGGGGCGACCCCGGTGAGGAGGAGGCCGCCGCCCCGCGCCCGCAGCCGCAGGCCCGTGTGGACCAGCAGCCGCAGGGCGCCCACGTCGATGAACGACACGTCGCGCAGGCTGAGCCGGGTGCGGTGGCCATCGGCCCGGCCCGCGGTGCGCGCGGCCTCGCCGTGCAGGGCCCGGGCCACGGCCGTGACGTTGGTGTCGTCGATCTCCCCGGAGAGCGCGAGCACGGGCAGGGCCTGGAAGACCGGGGCGAGCAGGCGCTCGGCGTCCTGCGACTCCTTGAACGCGTCGCCACCGGGACCGCGTACGACGTCGAGGGCGGCGAGCAGCACCTCGCGCTCCTCCTCGGTGTCGTAGCCGAGGAGGAGGTGGTCACCGCACCTCATCTGCCCGACGGCTCTGAGCACCGGTTCCCTATCCATCCGACCCACCACCCTCGCGCCGCACCCCCACCGCAACTACGCGGTGTGCCGAGCCGGTTACACGCCACGCCGGAAACGGGACCTCCGTAGCCGATACGGTGATCCACACCCCACGGCGCCGGGTGGGGCTCGCACGGTTCAAGGGACGCCGAGGACAGCCATTCCCCTGACGGGGCTGTTGACCGGGCTGTACCGTCCCATCCTCCGCACCACGTCTCCCGGGCGTCACCTCCGTCACTCCGGAAATCACACAGGGAGTCGCCGCGCTTCCCGGAAATAAGGCGGTACAAGAAAAGGCTTTCGCCGCTACACTCGCTCATCGGGATATCCGGCTTCGGGGGATTTCGGGGGGCGATCACGCATGGCCGATGATCCACACTCACAAGATTCAGCGGCACGGCACGGACGCCGCCGCCCTTGGCACCGGGAAGTCCCGCCAGAGGCCGCGGAAGCCGTCGTCGGAGTTCTGCAACTCCTCGGCGATGTCGCGATCAAAATCGCACAAGTGCCGCGCCCGCTGCAGCTGAAGAAGCTCACCTTCGACGAGGTCGTCCGCTATTTCGTGGAGGAACGCCCGGACGTGCCCCAGGTGCACCACGGCGCCCTCCTCACCCGGCAGGGACGTTCCTACGGATTCCCCTGTCTCCAGTTGTTCGTCGACCGGGACAACCGCCCCTGCCTGCGTCCCTCCGGGGAGCCGTACGGCAGGTTCATGGTGGCGAAGGAGCTGGACGGTGAACTCCTGGGGATGTTCGGCGGGCGGGAACTCATCATCTTCGAGTAGCGCCACGGCCGGGAGTGGGGCAGTGCGGGAGGAATCGATGGCGAAATGGGCGGCCGTGGCCGCCGGATTGGCCGTCGCGGTGCCGTTGGCCGTCGCGACGTTCCGCGCGCGCAGGAAGAGGAACCGGTTGGACACAGAGATCGATCAAGCAGAACTGAACCGATGGTTCCGGCGCCATCGCTGATACGAGGGCGGCCACACACGACGAGTCCGTAACCACATCCGAACGACAACGGAAGAAAAACGAACACTATCGGGGGGAAAGACACCAATGGATCCACTCTCCCTCATCGCCGCGATCGCCTTCTTCGGCTATATCGCGGTGGTGATCGTCTCCATCACCGTGGAAATCATCACGGAATGGTTCCGGGCGCGCGGCAGGATCAAGGCGGACAACGCCAACGCGATCGCCTTCTCGCTCGCCGAGCGCATCGCCAACAAGGACTACGCCAAGGTGGGCGGGGTGTTCGACAAGACCCCGACGACCGCGTCCACGCGCATCGTGCAGGGCTTCTTCGACGAGCGGACCGGCCGGGTGGTCCAGGCTCGGGCGCTCGCCAGCGCCCGCCAGCCCGACGCCGCCGTGGTGCGCCACCACGCGGCGGGCCGCGGGCTCGTCGTCTACACCTGAGGGGCAGCGGTGGAACCCATCAGCCTCCTCCTGCTCCTGATGGCGGGAGGCTTCGCCGCCGGGGCCGTCCTCGCCCTGGTGACCTGGGACATGGTGAACGGCTGGATCTCCGCGCGGGCGGTGCGGGGCGGCTACGCGGAGATCCTGTCCGAGCGCCTCACCACCGGCGACTACCACGTCGTCGGCGGCATCTTCAGCCCGTACGGCGTCAGGACGGCGACCCAGGTCTGGGACGCCCACGCCATCGACCCCGAACTCGCCCGCAGGCTCCGCGCGTCGAGGGGTGTGATCCGTGTCCAGACATGAGCGCGGCCTCGACGACCACGGCACGGACAACGGCTCCTGGTCCGCGCCCCGGCTCTTCCTGAGCGGCTTCCCCGCGGACCTGCCGGACCGGGAACTGGTGAAGTTCCGGGTGCGGCTCTTCGCCATGCTCGGCGAGATCGTCGACCACTACCGGCCCGGCCCCTTCGTCCTGAGCGCCGGATACGGCACGCTGCCCCCGCGGCCCGGCCACGACCCCGCGCCGTGGCCCGCCCAGGAGGAGGAGCCGCAGACCCCGTCCTTCTCGACGGTGGAGCCGCTGTACACCTTCGACCAGCTGGTCCTGCCCGAGGAGACCGTCAGCAGGCTGCTCGACTGCGTGTCGCTCGTGGAGGTGGCCCCGCTCGTCTTCGACACCTGGAACCTGCGGTCGATCGAGCCCCATCCGTCCACGGCGGTCAACTTCCGGGGCCCGCCCGGCACCGGCAAGACCATGGCCGCGCACGCCATCGCGCACCGGCTCGGCCGCCGCATCCTGTCCTGCCGCCTCTCGGACCTGGAGAGCAAGTACCACGGCGAGGGGCCCAAGAACCTCGCTGCGCTGTTCGCCACGGCCAAGGAGCAGAACGCGGTCCTCTTCGTCGACGAGGCCGAGTCGCTGCTCTCGCGCCGGTTCGCCCAGCCCCAGCAGGCCGCCGAGAGCGCCATCAACTCCATGCGGACCGAGCTCCTCATGGCCCTCGACACCTTCCAGGGCCTGGTGATCTTCGCGAGCAACCTGCCGCACAGCTACGACGCGGCCGTCGAGTCCCGGTTGCTGCACGTCGACTTCGCCCTGCCCGACCGCGCGGCCCGGCGCCGGATCTGGCAGACCCATCTGCCCGCCGAACTGCCGCTGCACGACGACGTGTCGCCGGAGGACCTGGCCGACGTCGGCGACGTCTCCGGCCGGGACATCAAGCTGGCGGTCATCCTCGCGGCGGTCGGCACGGCCCGCCGCCGGGAGGCCGCCGTCACGCGGGAGACACTGCTCGCCGCCCTCAAGGAACAGCGCACCGTACCGCCCCCGTCGCCGGTCCCGGACGAGGCGGGGGCCGAACTCTCCGACGAGGGCAAGGAGTCGGTGGCCGCACAGCTGCGCCGACGCCTGGCCGACGCCAAGGGCGACAGCGGCGCGCAGGACGGGGACGGAGGTGTCACGGACCAGGGCGACAGCGGTGCGGACGCCCCGGCCTGAGCCGTGCCGCGCCGCGTGCAGACGGCGGCCCGCGGGCCCGGCCGGGACCGCGGGCTCAGCCGTTGTCCTCCTCGGGGTCGTCCGGGGTCAGCGAGGGAGCCAGGTACAGCAGGCGGTTGGGCGAGCCCGGGCTGACGGTGAGGACGTCCTGCGTGGCGTCGTCGATGATCCGCTGCTTGAGGGCCGCCGGGGTGCTCTCCGCGTCGTCGTCCAGGGCGAGCAGGACGGCCCCGGTGACATAGGGCGCGGCGAAGGAGGTGCCGCTGGCCGTGGCGGACCCGCCGCCCATCGCCGCGGCGAGGACCTGGTGCCCGGGGGCGTAGAGGCTCACGCAGCGGCCGTAGTTGCTGGTGACGGACTGGACGTCGCTGCGCGTGCTGTTGCCGACGGCCAGGACGCTCGACGCGCGCGCGGGCGAGCGGGTGCAGGCGCTGCGGCCCTGGTTGCCCGCGGCGGCGACGGTCAGGATGCCGTGGTCCTTCGCGAGGTTGTTGACGGCCGTATCGATGGTCGGGAACATCGGCGAGCTCAGTGAGGAGTTCACCACGGCCGCCGGGACCGCGTTCTTCGCGATCCACTCGTACCCGGAGAGCAGCCCCTCGCTGGTGCCTCTGTTCTCGCAGTTGAGGACCCGCACCGACACCAGCTTGGCCTTGCGCGCGACCCCGTAGGTGGCCCCGCCCACGAGGGAGGCGACGCTGGTGCCGTGGCCGTAGCAGTCCTTGCCGTCGCCGCCGAAGGCGTCGAAGCCGAGCGTCGCCCGGCCCTCGAACGCGACGTGGTCGAAGTCGATGCCGCTGTCGAGGATGTACGCGGTCGCGCCCTCGCCGTCCTCGCCCGGTGTGAAGGAGCCGTCGAGCGGCAGCTGGGCCTGGTCGATGCGGTCCAGGCCCCACGATGTGGTGGCCTCCCGGTGGCGCCTCGAGGTCGTGCTGCGCGGGCCGGAGATGACGCCGACCTCCTCCACCGCCACCACGCCCGGAAGGCGCCGTACGGTGCTCAGCTGCCGCGGGGTCAGATCGGCGGAGAAGCCGTTGAGGACCGCGCGGAAGGTCTGGCGCACCGGCAGGCGCCACTGCTCCGCCGCGCGGTCGGACGGCACGCTCTTGGCCAGGGTGACGATGTACCGGCCCGGCAGGGCGTGGGCCGCCTCGTGCACGGGGGCGGGCGCCCGCTCCCCGGCCGTCGCGCCGGGGGCGGCGACGAGACCGGCCGTGAGGGCGGCGGTGGCAGCGGCGACGGCGGTGACGGCGCGCCGAGGTGGTCGGGGCATGGGCTGCTCCAGGTGAGGGTGGGGGGCTGGTGCGTACCGCACGGCCCGCGGGCCGCTCTGTATCTCTCACCGGGCCGCGCTCGCGTGTACCCGCCCGTCCCCCTGATGGCGCACGTCCCCTTGGTCCGCCGGGCCGTCGTGGGAACTCGTACGGCCGGGAGCGGGATCCGGCCTTGCTGCCGCGGGCCGTCGGCGGCGCGGTCGCGCGCGACGGCGTGCGAGCCGCGGACGCCCCCGGCGCCCGCACGGCCGACGATCGCGACCGCACCGCCGCCCGGTGCGGCACACGCGGTCGGCCCGCACAGCCGGACCGCCCCGTTCCGCGCGGCCGGAACCCGGCTCCCCCGCCCCCAGCCCTCTTCTCGCCACGGACATCCCCTCGTACGTTCCCCTCGACTCGACGCAAGGACCGATCCTCCGGAGGTGGCGATGCCCGCGGTGCCCGGTGCGTCAGGTCCGCTCTCTCGGCGCGGGCTGCTGCGCGCCGGTGGTGCCGGGGCGCTCGTCACGGCGGGTGGCGCGGGGTCGGGCTGCGCGGCGGGCTCCGGCGGCGGCGTCGGTCCCGACGGGCGCGTCACCATCCAGCTGTGGCACGGGCAGACCGAGATCGCCGCGAAGGTCATCAAGGGCCTGGTCGCCGACTTCGAGCGCGGCCATCCGGACATCCGCGTGGACATGGGCGGCGGCGTCGTCTCCGACGCGATGCTCCAGAAGGTCACCGCGGCCCTGGCCGCCGGTTCCTACCCCGACATCGCCTACGTCTTCGGCTCCGACCTGGCCAGCGTGGCCCGCAGCCCGAAGGTCGTCGACCTGACCGGGCACGTGCGGCGGGCCCCGACGCCGTGGCGCGACTACTGGGCGGCGGCCCGCGACGCCGTCACCGTCAACGGCCGGGTCCGGGCGGTGCCCGCGCTCCTGGACTGCCTGGGCGTGATCTGCAACAAGAAGGTGTTCGCCGCGGCCGGGCTCGACCTGCCCGAGGCGGGCTGGACCTGGCAGGAGTTCGTCGACACCGCGCGCCGCCTCACCAACGCGGGCGAGGGACGGTTCGGCACCAGCTGGCCCGGCACGGGCGACGAGGACACCGTGTGGCGGCTGTGGCCGCTGGTGTGGGACCTGGGCGGCGACGTGATCGCCGACGACGGGCGGAGCATCGGCTTCGCCACGGCGGGCGTGCGCGCCCTGGAGGTCGTACGGGACCTGGCGCGCGACCGGAGCGTCTATGTCGACCCCAAGCCGGGCAGCGAGCAGATGTACCAGGTCTTCCTGTCCGGGCGGATGGGCATGGTGATCACCGGGCCCTGGCAGCTGCCGGACCTCCGGCAGGCGGGCCTCGACTACCACGTCGTCCCGCTGCCCACCTTCAGCCGCGGGCCCGTGACCATCTCGGGCCCCGACACCTGGGTGCTCTTCGACAACGGCGACGCCCGCGCGCGGGCCGCGCGGACCTTCGTCACCTGGCTGATCCAGCCCGCCCAGGACAGCCGGTGGGACGTGCGGGCGGGCAGCCTGCCGCTGAGCCGTCGCAGCGGGGCGCGCCCCGCCTGGCGCGCGCACGCCGCCGACACGCCCGGCCTGCCCGTGTTCACCGAGGCGCTGACCGCCGCGCGCGTACGCCCGGTGCACCCCGCCTACCCCCGCGTCTCGCGCGCCCTGGGGCAGGCCATCGTGTCCGTGCTGCTCGGCCGCGCCGGTCCCGCCGACGCGGTGCGCTCCTGCGCCGACGAGGCCAACGCAGCCCTGCTGATCCCGCGTTGAGGACGTGACATGCCCCCGCATCCCCCACCGCTGACCCTGCCTTCGGACCGGTCGGGGGCGCGTGCCCGGCGTCGTCGGCGCCGCCGCGAGTCCGCCACCGCCTGGGCGTTCGTCTCCCCCGCCGTGCTCGTCGTCCTCGGTCTGAGCGTCGTGCCCGTCGTCTGGTCGCTGCTGCTGTCCTTCCGGGCCGACGACCTCGTCACACCGAGCCGCTGGGTGGGCCTGGACAACTACCGCGCCCTGCGCCACGACCCGAACTTCCACGAGGCCGTGCGGAACACCGTGGTGTACACCGTCCTCTACGTGCCGCTGAGCATCGCCCTCGGGCTCGCGCTCGCCCTCGTCCTCAACCGGCGCATCCGCTGCGCGGGCCTGTACCGCACCCTGTTCTTCGTGCCGTTCGTCGTCTCCGCCACGGCACAGGGCGTGCTGTTCTCCTTCATCCTCGACCCGGAGTTCGGCGCGGCCAACTCCGTCCTGCACCGGCTTGGCGTCTCCTCGCAGGGGTTCCTCACCGACCCCTCGCAGGCGCTGTTCGTCCTGGTCGCCATCACCCTGTGGAGCGGCACGGGCCTGTGCACCGTCATCTATCTGGCCGCGCTCCAGGACGTACCGCGGTCGCTGGTCGAGGCCGCCCGGCTCGACGGGGCGGGACCGCTGCACCTGCTGCGGCACGTGACGCTGCCCACGCTCGCGCCGGTGAGCCTGTTCCTGGTGCTGTGGCAGACCCTCCAGGCCCTCCAGGTCTTCGACCTGGTCTATGTGACCACCAAGGGCGGCCCGCTGGGCTCCACCACCGTGATCGTCTACTTCGTCTGGGAGCAGGCCTTCAAGGAGTTCACCGCGGGGTACGGCGCCGCTGCCGCCTACGTCCTCGCCGTGGCGCTGCTCGTCGTCGCGGTCGCGCTGCGGGCGGTGCGCGGCCGTGTGCGGCTCCCGCGGCCGCGGCGCACGAAGGCGGCCGCCTCATGACCGTGACCACGGGCCGCCCGGCCCGCGCCCGGGCCCGTCCGGCTCCGGCGCCCACGCGGCGGCGCGGCCCACGGCTCCCGTTCAGCCCCTGGCACCTGGTGCTCGCGCCGCTGGCCGCGCTGTTCGCGGTGCCTCTGGTGTGGCTGGTGCTCAGCTCGGTGATGAGCAACGCAGAGATCAACCGCTTCCCGCCCGCCCTGTGGCCGTCCGGGCTCGACCTGGGCGGATACCGCTACGTCCTCGGCAACGCCCTGTTCCCGCGGTGGCTGCTGAACTCGGCGGTCGTCTCGGCCGCCGCGGTGGCCTCCAACCTCGGGTGCGGCGCGCTCGGCGGCTACGCCTTCGCGCGGATGCGGTTCGCCGGTTCGCGGCTGCTCCTCGTGCTGATGCTGGCGACGATGGCGGTCCCGTTCCAGCTGACGATGATCCCCACGTTCCTGGTGATGAAGTGGCTCGGCCTCATCGACACCCTCGGCGCGCTGATCGTGCCGTCGCTGGTCACGCCGTTCGCGGTGTTCCTGTTCCGGCAGTTCTTCCTGGCGCTGCCGAGGGAGCTGGAGGAGGCCGCGTGGATCGACGGCTGCTCGCGCCTTCGGGTGCTCCGGTCGATCGTGCTGCCCCTGGCCCGGCCCGCCTTCGCCACCGTCGCCGTACTGACCTTCCTGACCACGTGGAACGACCTGACCTGGCCGCTGATCGCCATCAACCACGACACCCAGTACACGCTCCAGCTCGGCCTGACCACCTTCCAGGGGCAGCACCACACGCGGTGGTCCGCGGTGATGGCGGGCAACGTGATCACGGTCCTGCCGGTGCTGCTCGCCTTCCTCCTCGCCCAGAAGACCTTCATCCGCTCGATCACCTCCAGCGGCATCAAGGGCTGACCGCCCGGCGCCCGCCCCGAGCCGCCCCAACGCCACCAGCATCGGAGTGACCACCCCATGACGCATCCCAGGATCGCCTTCATCGGGGCGGGCAGCGTGGAATTCACCCAGGGCCTGCTCGCCGACCTCTTCGCCTTCCCCGAGTTGAAGAGCGTCCATGTCGCCCTGCACGACATCGACGCCGAACGGCTCGCCACCGCCGAGGCCGCCGCCCGCCACATCGCCGGGGAGCGCGGCGCCGACGCCCGCGTCACGGCCCATCTCGACCGCCGCGCGTCCCTGGCCGGTGCCGACTTCGTCATCAACACCGTGCAGATCGGCATGGCCGAGGCGACCCGCACCGACTTCGCCGTCCCCGCCCGCTACGGCCTGCGCCAGACCATCGGCGACACGCTCGGCATCGGCGGCGTCTTCCGCGCCCTGCGCACCTTCCCGTTCCTCAAGGGCCTCGGCGAGGACATCGCCGCGCTGTGCCCCGACGCCTGGCTGCTCAACTACACCAACCCCATGGCGATGAACGTCCAGTACGTCACGCGGGCCACCGGCCTGACCCGGGTCGTCGGCCTGTGCCACTCCGTGTACTGGACCCTGCGGGACCTGGCCGAGCTCCTCGGCGTCCCGTATGACGAGATCACGTACCGGGCCGCGGGCGTCAACCACCAGGCGTGGGTGCTGCGCTTCGAGCACGAAGGCAGCGACCTCTACCCAAGGATCGACGAACTGATCGCCCAGGAACCGCAGTTGCGGCGGCGGGTCCGCATGGACATGTACCGGCGCCTCGGCTACTACCCGACCGAGACCAGCGAGCACTCGTCCGAGTACGTCCCCTGGTATCTGCGCCACGACAGCGAGGTCGAGCGGCTGCGGCTCCCGGTCGGCGTCTACCTCGACATGACCGACGACAACGTCGCCACGTACCACCGGACCCGGGACGCCCTGGCCAAGGGGGCGCCCCTCGCCGTCGAGGGCACCATGGAGTACGCGCCGCAGGTCATCCACAGCGTGGTCACCGGCACCCCGCGCACCATCTACGGCAACGTGCCCAACCACGGCCTGATCGACAACCTCCCGGCCCACGGCGTCGTCGAGGTGCCCTGCCTCGTCGACGCGTCCGGCGTCCAGCCCACCCGCGCCGGATCGCTGCCTCCGCAGCTCGCCGCCCTCAACCGCACCTACCTCAGCGTGAACGACCTGGTCGTCCGCGCCGCCCTCGACGACGAGCCGCGCCACATCCGGCACGCGGCGATGACCGACCCGGCCACGGCCGCCACCCTGACCGTGCGCGAGATCTGGCGCCTGTGCGACGACATGGTCCGGGCCCACGGGGACCTGCTCCAGCCGTCCCTGCGCGCGCTGCTCGCCGACCCGGCCGACGGCTGACCGTCCCGCGCGGCGCACGGTGCCGTACGGGTGCTCTGTCCCTGGATCCCGCCCCTGTGGGGTCCCGGCCCTCTAGGATTCCACCGTTTCGCCGCACAGCCAGGAGGTGCCGATGTCCGCACCGGAGAAGCCCCGCCTGCTGGTCTCCTTCGACCAGTACCTGCCGTACGTGTCCTCCGAGCAGACCGGAGCACTGTGGAAACTGGCGGAGGGGCGACGGCAGCTCGACGCCAACCTGATCAGGCTGCCTCCGTCGGGCGGCGTGGCGGCCCACGTGGAGCACTCCCTGGACGTCCTGCTCGTCGTGGTCGCGGGCGACGGCCGCCTCGACGGCGACGGCGAGCAGCTCGCGCTCGCCGCCGGGTCCGTGGCCTGGCTGCCCCGCTCGTCCCGGCGCGGGCTCAGCGCCGGGGCGCACGGCCTGGTGTATTTGACCGTGCACGCGCGCCGCCCCGGCCTGAGCGTCACCGGCACCGCGCGGGAGGGCGGCGAGGCGCCGTGCTCCCTGGACCGGGTCTGCCCGGAGTGCGGCACGATGCGCGCCGAGGCCGGGGCACCGTTCTGCGCGTGGTGCGGCGAGCGGGTGTCCGCCGCGACCTGAGCCGAGCCCGCGCGCGGCCGCCTCCCTGAGCCTGCCGCCCGCCGTCAGCGCGTCGCCCTAGGACTGCTCGGGCAGGTCGGCCGGGGTGCGGCCGAGGACGAGCTGGTCGAACAGGGCCCCGCCGCCGACGGTCCGCAGACTGAGGCTCCGTACGCGGTACGCGGCCTGGGCACGGGCGAGTTCCCACAGGTCCAGGCGCACGGTCGACCAGGTGCGCGGGGGCGTGGGGAAGGTGACCTGGGCCAGGACCGCGGCGTCCGGCCAGGTGGGGGAACCGGCGAGGACCAGCACCGCGGGGGCGTTCCAGGCGAGGCCGAGCCGCAGGCCCATGGCGGTCGTGGCGGGGCCCGCCGCCTTCCAGGCGAACTGGAAGTACCGGTACTGGCCCGGCTCGGGGTGTTCCGCGATCTCGAAGTCCCACTCGGGGAGCACATGGCCGAACGGCGCGAAGAACTGCGGGTGCGCGTCGGCCGCCGAGACGCCGTCGTGGACGTCCAGGCGTACGCAGGTGCCGCCTTCGGGGCGGGCGTCGCCGCGCTGGAAGGTGAGTCCGCCGTGGACGAGCGTGCGCAGGTCGCTCACCCGGTCGTCGAAGAGGGTGGCCCGCTGCCGCCGGTCGATGACGTCCCGGTGGGAGTTGCCCAGGACCACGCCGTGGAAGGCCAGTTCGCCCATGCGGAGGTTGCCGACGGGCCAGGCGCCGCCGCCGGTCGTGACGAACCGGAACCAGGAGGCCACCAGCGGTGTGGTGAACAGGTGCGTGTGCACGGCCCGGTCGGACAGCAGCATCGGCCCGTCGGCCCAGCGCCCGGCGTGGGTGTCCCACCACTGGAGCCGGACGTCGCGCAGCCACGACTCGGGGTGCGCGGGGTCCTCGGCGATGGTGACGCCGTCCAGGCGCAGGAGGTTCCGGTAGGTGTCGACGGTCAGCTCGAACGTGCCGTGCCAGCCGCTGTCCACGGAGTTGACCACCCACCAGGGCAGCCACGGCCTCGGGGGCGGCTGCGCGCTGCCGTCGAGCAGGAGGCCGGTGTCGTTCTGCTGCGACAGATAGATCTCCTGGTCCCGGTCCAGGAGCCGGGAGCGGAGGACGACGCCCGTCTGCTTGAGCACGTTGTCCGTCAGGGGCCTGGGCGTGGCGGCGGCGTTGCCCCAGGTGCGGCGCACCAACGGGGTCGGGTCCGGAGCCCGCAGCTTGGGGCGGAGGTCCTGCTCGGTGGGGGCGAGCCTGCTCTGCCAGCGGGGCCTCAGATCGGGCCGGTAGCGGACCACGGTGCCCATCCAGGTCGCGGCGACCAGGTCGCCGTCGGGCAGCCAGGCCGGGACCGGCAGCGCCAACAGGTCGACCGCGGCGACGACGGCACCGTCGCGGGTCAGGACGGCCAGGGTGCCCAGCTCGCTGCCGACGGCGACGCGGCTCCCGTCGGGCGAGACGCGGGGGCGGCGCAGCAGGTCGTCGCCGGTGTACGTCCACAGCAGGCCGCCGTCGGCGCCGAAGACCTTCAGCTGCCGGTACTTGGTGACGGCGATGAGGGATCCGTCCCCGGAGAGGGAGACCTCGTCGGCGGCGGCCGGGACGGTGGTGCGGAGCGCGCCGCCCCGGATGACGTAGAGACGGCCGCCCTCGGTGTCCGACCAGATGACGACGGTGCGCCGGTCCCGGCTGACCACGCCGCCGCCGAAGGCGCCGGTGTCGGCCACGTGCAGCGACCACAGCGTCGCCCCGTCGGCCGCCGCGAGCCCGGTGATCCGGCCCTCCGCGAAGGTGATCAGGGTCGCGTCGTCGGCGGCCAGGAGCCGCAGCGGTGCGCGCCGGTGCTCCGCCCACCACTGGTGCGCCCACCGCTCGGCGCCGGAGCTGTCCCAGACCGCCAGGCCGAGATCGCCACAGGTGGCGACCCAGGAGCCGTCGGGTGCCACCGCGAAGTTGTTCAGGCCGAGGTCGTAGCCCCAGTCGCCGCGCGCCCAGTTGGTGGCCCGCTTGGGCAGGCCGAACAGGGCGAAGCGGCGGCGGGCGGCGCCTGCCGCGTCCAGCAGGTACAGGTGGTAGCCCTCGGCGCTGAGCACGTCGAAGCCCTGCGCGGCGAACCCGCCCGCGTGGGCGACGGGTCCGTACGCGAAGTGGTGCCCGAGCCGTCGGCGCCAGGTGGTGCGGCCGGTGGCGAGGTCGATCCCGTAGACGTTGTGGTCCCAGTTGAACGTGGTGAGGGCCGCGCTCGTGCCGTCCGCGGAGACGGCGATGTCGCGGACGTGGGGGCCGAAGGCGTCCTCGGATGCCGACGGCAGCGGGCCGTGCGCCACCGGGACGACGGCGTAGAGCCTGCCGGGCACGGAGCGCAGGTCGGCGGTGAACTCGTCGCCGAGGAGCGTGCTGACGGGCTTGCCGGTGAGCAGGTCGACCACCTGGTGGAGGAGCGGGAGCCGCACCTTGATCCTGGCCATGACGGGGACGCGGTGGGCGCACAGCAGGCCCACCCGCCAGGCGAGGCCGGGCTCCCAGTCGAGCAGGGTGTTGTTGACGGCCCAGAGGTAGCGGACGCCGCCCGCGGTCCACTCGCTGAGGTGCACCTCCGGGTTGTCGACGCACTCGGCGAAGGGCGTCACGGCGCTCAGCGCGGAGCGCAGGACGGCCGCCTGCTCCAGGAAGAGGGCGCGCAGCGCCGCGTAGGCGGCGTCGTTGTTCTGGATGGGCTGTTGGTAGGCGTCCTTGTTCTGCTGTTGGGTCTTCTCCACGTGGTCGAAGCCGATGGCGAGGCGGGTGAAGCCGGTGACCCGGTCGGCGTGGCAGGTGGCGTCGGCGAACACCGGTACGCCGGCCGCCGCGAGGGCCGCCGAAAGGGGCGGGTCGAGCTCCACGGTCTGCCCCACGACGAGCACCGCCTGGTAGCGGCGCAGCACCTCGGCGCTGACGTCCTCGGCGAACACGAAGGACGCCGGGCGCTGCGCGTACAGACAGGCGTTGTACGCCTCGTACAGGCGCTGGAAGTAGACGCCCGCGTACTGTCCTTCGTTGAACTCGATGCGCTGCATGCGCGTGGACACGACGATCGCGACGGGGTCGGCGCCGCGGGCCCCGGCGGTCACCGGGCCGAGCCGTGCGCACAGGTCGAACAGGGCGCGCAGGACCGAGGTCTTGCCCGCGCTGCCGCTGCGCGGGTCGCCCGGGACACCGCCGCTGCCGCCGGCGCGCGCGTCCTGGGCGGCGGCTCCCTCCACGTGCTCGGCCCCGATGTCGGTGACCATGCCCGTGCCGTGGGCGCCGCGCATCACCTGCTGGAGGAGCGTCGGCATGATCATCCCGCCGGTGCCGTCGTCGTTTCCCAGCTCGGGGTGGCCCCAGGCGGGGCGGCCGGGTCGGCGGTAGAAGTCGACCATGTGCCGGGTGACCTGCGGCGGCTGGATCTGCTCGGCCTGGAAGTGCAGGTCGACCTCGTCGGCGCTCGTGAACACGAGCTGCGGCGGGACCTGCCGCTCGCGGTACGGGGCGGTCATCGCGCCGATGCCGCCTGGCAGGAGTGACGTCAGGACGGCGCGGAAGTGGGCCGCGGCCTCGCGCTTGTGGGCGAAGGTCCGGTCGCTGACGGTGTCGAGCACGGCCGACCAGGCGCCGTTCGCCGTCTCCGCCAGGGCCAGGGCCTGGCGGTACGCGGTCCGCTCGGCCTGGTCCTTCGCGGCGGCCTCGCCGACGGCGCCCGCCCACAGCCACCAGTTGGCCGCCCAGGTCCAGCCCCGGAAGGCGGCGTACGGCAGGAAGGTCCGGGTGACCGCCGTCAGATCGGCGTCGAGCTGCGCCAGGGTCCGGCGCTCGAAGTTCTTCGGCGTGCCCTGAGGGAGGAAGGGCAGGGAGGCGTCGTTCGTCAGGAGGATGGCCTGGGTCTCCATGCCGTACGCGCCATAGGCGGCGACGGCTCGGCGGCGCGGGTCCTCGACCCTCGCCTTGCCGGGGGCGACGCCGTCCGGCGCCTGGGTCAGACGGGCCACCAGGTCCGGCCCGACGCCTTGGTGGATGCCCTGGTCGGCGGGCACGTCCCCATAGGCGCCGGGCTCGGCGCGGTCCACGAAGAGGTTGATGCCGAGCACCCGCGCCCGCGCCACGTAGGCCGCGGTGGTCTCCGGCGCGTCCCTGAACTCCGGCAGGTCCTCGCCCCGTCGGACCTGCTGCGTCGCCCGGGGGTCCGCGGGGTAGCCCTGGGCGTAGATGTCGGCGTACTGCGTGATGTGGTAGCCGGGCCGCTCGGCGAGGCCCGGTCCGATCTCCAGGTGCTGCGGGGCGACGGTGAAGCCCTCCACGTCGGCGTCGAGGAGGTGGCGGCCGGGGGTGAGGCCGCGGGTGACGTCCGCGGCGAGGGCCAGTGTGCCGGTGCCGTCCGGCCCCAGGGGGACGTCCCGCGCGGTGATCTCCTCGCCGCCGCGAAGGAGCCGGACGCGGACGGACGTGGGCAGCCGCGTACCGGCCGCCGCGCGGGCGTGGACCGTGATCCTGTCGGCGGGCCCGCCGTCGGCGCTGCCGAGCGGCTCGCCCCGGCCGTAGTGGAAGCGGTTCGACGGCGTCCAGATCGACACCGTGCCGCGGGTGCCCGGTCGGCGTACCTCGACGATGCCGTCGACGACGTACTCGCTGTACCGGCCGGTGGTGTCGGCCGACACCCGCAGCTGGTGGAGGCCCCGGGCGTCGGCGGGCGGGGTGACCGCCCCCGCGGTCAGCGGGAGTTCGGTGAACTCCGGTACGCCCAGGGGCCGCAGCCACACCTTCAGGCGGGGGCGGCTCGGCCAGCGCCCGGGGTCGTGGGTGACGGTCAGCGGCATGCGGGCCCCGGCCGTCCAGACGTCCGCGTCGTACGTCACCGTCAGCCGCTCGACGTCGGCGGACACGCGGGCGACGAACGCGCCGGTCTCCAGGTCGTAGCGCTCGAACAGCGTCACGTGGTCGCGGCGCGCGGCCGGGGTGACCTGGTCCGACCTGCGGACGACGAACTCCGTGCCGCGGACCCTGAGGTCCGTGACGTCGTGGTCGGTGTCGGGCAGGGCGAGGACGCGGGTGCCGGTCCTGTTCCCGTTCAGGTCGAAGACCTGCACCTCGCGGCCGCCGGTCAGGACGTAGAGGTGGCCGTCGTCGGACACGTCGTAGCCGCTGAGGACGAAGCCCACGGGCTTGGCCCGCACCGGGTTTCCCACGGGCGTGCCGTCGAACGTGCACATCCGGATCACCCCGGACTGCCACGCCGTGACGAGCAGCCCCCGCTCCTCCGCCACGCGCAGTCCGACCGTCTGCCTGCGGTCCTTGGGGTCGCTGCTCAGCCGGCTCAGGTCGATGGTGTCGACCACCGTGTCCGGGGTCAGCCGCAGCACCCGCAGGGCGTGCTGGTCCATCGCGTAGAAGTCGCCGGACGGGCCCGCTTCCACGGCAGGCGGGGCGAAGTAGCCGTCCGTGTCGTTGACGGTGAACTCGTCGCAGGAGCCCAGAGGGCGGAAGTCCTTGTCCCAGAACGCCACCCGGTGGCTGAAGTGGTGCTCCGCGGTGGCGATCACGCCCGCGCGATTGGCCGTGACCGCGAGCAGCGCGCTGCCCGCCTTGCCGACGCGCGTCGTCGAGCCGTCCAGGGACAGCCGCAGGACGACGCTGGCCGGGGCGGCCGAACTCGCCACGTACACCTGGTCGTCCCGGCCCACGCCGAGGCGTGCCGCCCAGGGCTCGAACTTCGGGTCGTGCCGGGGAACGATCTGCTGCAGCGTCCTCGTCGTGCCCACGCGGCCTACCCCCTTGTGGTCGCCCCGCACGCTGCTGGGGGTCTCCATCAGGCTCGCATGGGGCGATCGGGGCCGTTGTCACCCGATGGGGTGATGCCGCACGTTGGCCGATAGTGCGCGCCGGAGGCGGCCCGTGGAGGCCGCCTCCGGGCGTGCTCGCATAGCCCCTGAGGTCAGGGGGTCGGAGCGGGGCTCGCCGGGCAGGTGCTGTCGCGCGTCGGCAGCTTGCCGGTGAGCAGATAGCGGCTGCCGTGCTTGTCCACGCAGGAGTTGGCGTCGAACAGGAACTGGCCGTGGTTGCCGCCGCCCGCGACGACCAGGCGCGAGCCCTTCAGCGCCGCCTGCATCCGGCGCGCCCCTGCCAGCGGCGTCGCCGCGTCGTCCTTGGCCTGGAGCAACAGCGGGGGCGGCACCCGCACGGAACCGATCTTCACCGGAGTGACGGGCTTGGCCTTCCAGAAGGCGCACGGGGCGCTGTACCAGGTGTTCAACCAGCCGAACAGCGGCGCCTTGCGGGCCGAGGCGCGCGTGTCCGTGCGCCAGGTCTTCCAGTCCCGGGGCCAGGGGTCGTCCACGCAGGAGTAGGCGAGCATGGCCGGGTTGACGCCGCCGTCGGCGAGCTGGTCGGTGGCCGCGAGCAGGGCGCCCGTGTCGCCACGCCGGTAGTCGGACACGGCCCGCGCCAGTTCGCCCCAGGTCAGGTCGGTGTACATGCCGGAGGCCAGCAGGTCGTCGAGCTCGGCGCTCCCGGCCCGGCCCCCGGCGGGGCGGGCGTCCAGCTTCTTGCGGGCCGCTTCCCAGGCGGTGGCCACCTTCGCGCGGGTGGTGCCCAGGTGGTAGGTGCGGTCGTGCCGCGCGGTCCAGGCGAAGAACTGCCCGGCCCGGTGCTGCAACGCCGTGTTCTGCCGGAACTGGGACGCGTAGGAGCTCGCCGTCGGGTCCACCACGCTGTCCAGGACCATCCGGCCGGTGCGCTTCGGGAAGAGCGTCGCGTACGTGGCACCGAGGCGGGTGCCGTACGAGTAACCGAGGTAGTCGAGCTTCGACTTGCCGAGCGCGGCCCGGACGCGGTCCATGTCCCGGGCGGCGTTCTCGGTGGTCATGTGCGGCAGCAGGTCGCCGGAGTGCCGCTGACACTGCTCGGCGACCTTGCGGGCGACGGTCAGCCGCTTCTTCTCCTCGCCCGCGTCGCGGGGCGTGTACGGCAGGGCCGGGTGCGGGGTGAGCTTGCTCGTGTCGCCGCAGGAGACGGGGGTGCTGGCGCCGACGCCGCGCGGGTCGAAGCTGACGACGTTGTACTTCTCCGCGACCTTCTGGGGCAGCGAACTCCACACCAGCTTGGCGACGCCGATGCCGGACTCGCCGGGGCCGCCCGGGTTGACGACGAGGGTGCGCGGGGCGTTGCCCGTGCCCGCGATGGACAGCGTCAGCTTGATCTGGCGTCCGTCCGGCTTCTTGTAGTCCAGCGGCACCTTGAGCGTGGAGCAGTAGGTGCCGCGCGGCGCGTCGGTCCCGGCGGGGCAGGTGCCCCAGCGCGGTCCGGCCGCCGGGGCCGCGGCCTGCGCCGTCGCGGGCATCCCCACGGCGAGCAGGCTCAGGGCCCCGGCGACGGCGGCGGCGCCGCCGACGATGCGCTTCGGTCTCATGTGCTGTCTTCCCGTCCATTCGATGGCTCTCGGCAGGGAGGACGGCAGAAACGGAGACCAGGTTTCCCCTCGGTCGCAGGAGACGCGCACCGGCCCGGCGTGGGTCCAGGACCGTGGGACGGTTCCTGAACCCACCCCGGGCCGGTGTCTGGTGAGGCCGGGTCAGATCGTGGTCAGGTGGCCCGGGGCGGGGAGGCGGGTGGCCCACGTGGGCTCGTGCACCTCGGCCAGGGTCGTGAAGACCAGGGCGACGGCGAGCGCGCCCGGGTCCGGGACGCCCAGGGCGTGGTCGCCGACGTAGCTGGCGCGGCCGCGCCGGGGGCGCAGCGACGCGGTCGAGAGCGCGCCGCGGATCGCGGCCTGTGCCGCGGTGGTCAGCGGGGCCTCGGCGAGCTCACCCGTCGGCTCCCCGGCCGACGCGGCGGCGAGGGACTCGGCGGCGGGGACCAGCGCGTCGACCAGCGTGCAGTCGCCGACGCGCGCGCCGCCCACGCGGTTGATGGCCGCGCTCGCGGCGGCCGCGGCCTCCGCGAGTGCCGCGACGGACGGCGCCTGCCCGTCGCCGGGTTCGGCGGACGCCAGGTCCTTGAAGAACAGCCCGAAGAGCGGCCCGCTCGTGCCGCCGACGTCGTTGAGGAACGCCTCGGCGAGCGCGGCCGTGCCCTCGATGCCCGTCTCGTCGGCCAGGCGCACCGCGCGCCGGACGCCACCGGAGAGGTTGTCCCCGAAGTCGCCGTCGCCGACGAGCTGGTCGAGCTTGGTGAGGTTGTCGCGGACCTGCGCCACGACCTCCGCGTACCGGTCGAGCACGATCCGGCCGCCCGCCTTGCCCGTCGTCGCGGCGGGCGCGGGGGCCTGCGCCGCGGGGGCCGCCGCCGGGGCGGCCGAGGTGCCCGCGGGGCGCACGGTCCGGGGCAGCGTGAGCGGGGTCTCGGTCGGTGCCGTCCACAGGTCGACCCAGCCCTCGTCGAGGCGGGTGAGGGTGAGCGAGAACCCGGCCATGTCGAGGGCGGCGGTGTACGTACCGGCGAGGGTGACGGCGGGGCGCAGGCCGCGCTCGGCGAGCCGGTCGTGCAGCAGCGAGCTGACCGCGTGCAGTTCGAGCTCGGTGGTGGCGCCGAGGCCGTTGACGAGCGCGAGGACGTCGTCGGAGCCCTCGGGCAGCGCGTCGATCAGGTCGTCGGTCATCCGCCGGACCAGGTCGTCGACGGAGGGCCGGGCGATGGTGCGGATGCCGCGCTCGCCGTGGATGCCGACGCCGTAGTCGAGCACGCCGGGCTCCAGCGTGAAGGCGGGAGCGGCCGTGGTGGGCGAGGTCTGGGCGCGCGCGGCCACGGCGACGCTGCGCGACTGCGCCACGACGCGGGTGCCGAGCTCCTGGAGCTCCTGGAGGGACGCGCCCCGGTCGGCGGCGGCGCCGAGCAGCTTCTCCACGACCACCGTCGCCGCCGTGCCCCGGCGGCCCGTCGCGCTGTCGGCGATGTCGGTGGCGAGGTCGTCGTCGACCAGGACGGTCGCGACCGGGATGCCGTCGTGCCGCAGGCGCTCCGCCGCGATCTGGAAGTTGATCACGTCGCCCGTGTAGTTCTTGACGATCAGCAGCACGCCCGCGCTCTTGGCGACGGCCGCGCTCGCCTCGTAGATCTGCCGGTTGTGCGGGGAGGCGAAGACCTCGCCGGGGCAGACCGCGTCCAGGCCGCCGCGCCCGAGGAGGCCGGTGTGCAGCGGCTCGTGCCCGGAGCCGCCGCCGGACACCAGGGCGACGCGACGGCCGGGGTCCGCGGCGCGGGCCCGCAGGTACAGCGGGGCGCTGTTGACCTCGACGATGCCGGGGTGGGCCAGGGCGAGACCGCGCGCGGCGGTCAGCACGGGGGCGGATTCCGGCAGGAAGTAGCTCATCGGTCGGTTCTCCGTAGGTCGGCTCGGGTCGGCCTCGGCGACGGCGTCCGCTGGGGCGTCGGCACAGGTGTCGGCAGCTGGGTCGGCATCGGCGAGGGCTCGGCTTCGGACGGCCGGAGCCGGTGCGGCCACCGCACAGCCCCGTGCGCCGACCCACGCCCCGCTCCGGACGTGCGCCCACCCTGGCCGCCGGACGGCGCCCAAGGCCGGAACTCCATAGTGCCGGAACCCCAGCGTTCCGGTGCGGGCCGCGCCATGCGATCCTGCCACCAGCGCCGAAGGGGCCCCGAGGCGCACGCCGTGCCGGAAAACCCCTGATCAACCCCACCTTCTTTGCGAGATCTTTACCATGACCAACGCCCGCCGCGAGGACCTCGGCCGCATGCTCCGCACCTGGCGCAGGGCACGCGGTCCCGCGCCGGCGCTCGGCTCCCTGCCCGCGCGCGGGCATCGCACCTATCTCACCCAGCTCGACATGGCGCTGCGGCTCGGCGTCTCCGAGCGCTGGTACCGGGCGCTGGAGAAGGGCGAGGACCGCCGGTACAGCCGCGAGATGATCGCCGGGGTCTGCCGGATCCTCGACCTCGCCCCGCGGCAGGCCGCCGCCCTCCACCGGGGCACCGGACACGAGCCCCCGGAGCCCGACCGCGGCCGCGGCCTCGATCCGGCGCTCGTCCAGCTCATGCGCCAGCAGCGGTACGTCAGCTACCTCTGCGACCAGGCGTGGGACGTGATCGAGGCCAACGTGGTCGCCGCCCGGCACTGCCCCTGGCTCGCCCGCCCCGGCGCCAACGTCATGACCTGGGCGTTCTCCCCCGAGGCCCGCTATCAGCTCCGCGACTGGGAGGACCGCTGGGCCGCCTCCCTGCTCACCCGGCTCCGCCTGGCCTGGCAGCGCCGACCGGATGACGCACGCCTCGACGAGGTCGTCCGCGAGGTGCGGGCGCAGCCGGGCGTCGCGGCCCTCTGGGACTCCCCCGCGTCCGCCGCCCCGGAACCGCTTCCGGGCGACGACATACGCCCGATGTTCTTCCCGCTGGTCGCCCCCGACCCGGTCGAGGTGCGGGTCCTGGCCTGCGGCCCGTACGACGACGTGACGGTCCGTTGGCATCTGGTGATGCCGGTGGACTCGACGCTCGTGTTCCCGTGAGCACGCGGCGCGGCCGGGAACTCGGGCCCAGCACCTCCCGCGCGCACGCGGCGCGGGGGCCGTGTGCGCGTTAACCGACCCCGCCTGCTAGGTTAGGGTCCCCTTAGTTTACGGTTGCCGTCGAGTCAGTCGTCACCGCTCGAAGGGAACCTGAGCATGCACCGCCCCCTGCGGGTAGCCATCGTCGGAGCCGGACCCGCTGGGATCTACGCCGCCGACGCGCTGCTGAAGTCCGACGTGGCCGCCGAGCCCGGCGTGTCCATCGACCTCTTCGAGCGGATGCCCGCCCCGTTCGGCCTGATCCGCTACGGCGTGGCCCCCGACCACCCGCGGATCAAGGGCATCGTCACGGCCCTGCACCAGGTGCTCGACAAGCCGCAGATCCGTCTCTTCGGCAACGTCGACTACCCGCGCGACATCAGCCTGGACGACCTGCGCGCCTTCTACGACGCGATCGTCTTCTCGACCGGCGCCACGGCCGACCGCGCCCTCGACATACCGGGCATCCAGCTCGACGGCTCGTACGGCGCGGCGGACTTCGTCTCCTGGTACGACGGTCACCCGGACGTCCCGCGGACCTGGCCGCTCGACGCGGAGAAGGTCGCCGTCCTCGGCGTCGGCAACGTCGCCCTCGACGTGGCGCGCGTACTGGCCAAGACGGCGGAGGAGCTGCTGCCCACGGAGATCCCGCCGAACGTCCACGAGGGACTCAAGGCCAACAAGGCCCGGGAGATCCACGTGTTCGGCCGTCGCGGCCCCGCGCAGGCCAAGTTCAGCCCGATGGAGCTGCGGGAGCTGGACCACTCCCCCACCATCGAGGTCATCGTGGACCCCGAGGACATCGACTACGACGACGGCTCCATCGCGACCCGCCGCGGCAACAAGCAGGCCGACATGGTCGCCAAGACCCTGGAGAACTGGGCGATCCGCGACGTCGGCGACCGTCCGCACAAGCTCTTCCTGCACTTCTTCGAGTCGCCCTGCGAGATCCTCGGCGAGGACGGCAAGGTCGTCGGCCTGCGCACCGAGCGCACCGAGCTGGACGGCACCGGCAACGTCAAGGGCACCGGCACCTTCAAGGACTGGGACGTCACCGCGGTCTACCGCGCCGTGGGCTATCTGTCCGACGCGCTGCCCAAGCTCCCCTGGGACGTCGAGTCCGGCACGGTGCCGGACGCCGGTGGCCGCGTGATCGAGGAGTCCGGGGAGCACCTGACGTCGACGTACGTCACGGGCTGGATCCGCCGCGGGCCCGTCGGCCTCATCGGTCACACCAAGGGCGACGCCAACGAGACGGTCGCCAACCTCCTGGACGACCACGCGCACGGCCGTCTGCCGGAGCCCGCCTCGCCCGCGCCGGAGGCCGTGGACGCCTTCCTCACCGAGCGGAACGTCCGCTTCACGACGTGGGAGGGCTGGTACCGCCTCGACGCCGCCGAGAAGGCGCTCGGCGAGCCGCAGGGCCGGGAGCGCGTGAAGATCGTCGAGCGCGAGGACATGCTCCGGGAGAGCGGGGCCTGACGCCACACCGCACCGCTCCGACCGGCCGTCGCTCCCCCGCGACGGCCGGTCGCGCGCTTCAGGGGTGGGCGGGCAGCAGGACCGAGGAGTCCGGCTCCCGTTGGGTGCCGAAGCCGCCGACGACGGCGAGCCGGTCCAGGTCGACGACCGCGACGCGGTCGGTGTCCAGCAGGGACACGTACGCCAGCGGCTCGGTGGGGTGGAGTGACACGGCCGCCGGCGTGCCGTCGAGGTGGAGCGAGCGGATCGGCCGCAGGTCGGTGCTCCAGACGGTCAGGGTCTTGGCGGCGATGTCCGTCGCCAACAGCCGTTCCTCGTCGAGGGTGTAGACCCGCAGCGGGTCCCCGCCCGTCTTCCGGCTGTGTCGCACCTCCATGGTGTGCGCGTCGACGGCGACCAGGGCGGAGCTCTTGCGGGCCCCGACGAACAGCGTCTTCTCGTCCCGGCTCAGACAGCTGCTCTCGGGCAGTTGGCCGGGCGTCACCAGGAGCGGCGCCGCGGCGGCGTCGTGCGGGCGCACGAGGCTCACCGTGTGCGACAACAGGCCGGTGACATAGGCCCGTTCGCCGTCGCGGCTGAGCGTGAACAGATGCGTCTTCACCCCGTGCGTGGGCACCGCCCTGGACGGCGCCTCGTCGGTGGCCGGGTCGTCGAAGCCCAGCAGGACCGCCTTCTCCTCGCTGAGGGCGTACAGCCGGTCGTCACGGTCGATCCCCATGCCGTGGACGCGGCGGAACGGCCGTGTGTCGATGGTCCGCGCCAGCGTCCGCTTCGCGAGGTCGATGACGAAGACCGCGGCGCCGCCCTCGCCCACGGTGGAGGCCATGCGGACGCCGTAGTGCCCGACGTAGGCGAACCGTCCGCGCGCGTCGACGACCATCTCGTGCGGGTAGTCGGGCAGGTGGACCGTCCCCAGCCGCCGCCCCGACCCGACGTCGTAGAAGCCGACCGCGTGGCTGCTCTTCTCCACCACCACGAGCGTGTCACCCTCCGCCGCCCGGGAAGCACCCCAGGCCGGAGTGGCCGCCCCGCTCGCCCACACCCCCGCGCCCGCCGCCTTGATCACCGTACGACGCGTCACCACAGACCCTCACCCCGATCGCTCGACACCCGTCATGGCGCGGACGCGAGGCCACGGCCCGCACCCGCGCGCCCGAGCCTGGTGGACGAGGGACGGGGCGTCCAGCTCCCCGACAGCCCCAGGAGTCACACGCGGCGGGGGCATCGAGGAGATGTAGTCGCCGTCCAGGGGTTGAGCGAGTGACTCACCCCGGCGGAGCCCTGTGGCGCCGGGTGCAGGGCACTCGTATTTACCCGATTAATGCTGAACGCGCGGCTTTCTCTGCTTCTTGGGTATCTTCACGGCTCCGAAGTCATGGCGAGCAGCCGGGAGGCAGCACGATGTCCAGCCCAGGGTCCGACTCACGGCAGCACCGCATCTTCGCCACGCTGGACGTGGACGGCGACGGCGCTATCACCCGTGCGGAATACCTCGGGCGGGTCGACCGCGTGGCCGCCGCCGCGGGCCGTTCCGCCGAGCACCCGGTCGTCGCCGCCTCGCGAGCCGCCCATGAGGCCGTGTTCGCCGACATGGACGGTGACGGCGACGGCCGCGTGACCTTCGACGAATACCGCTCGTGGGTGGGGCACGACGCCTTCGAGCGCTCCTGCCGCCCCGCCCTGGGCTCCCTGTTCGACATCGCCGACGCGGACGGGCATCTGAACCGCCAGGAGTTCACCCGCCCGCGCACGGCCGCGGGCAACGCCGAGAGCGGTGTCGACGCGGCCTTCGACGCCCTCGACACCGACCGCGACGGGCTGGTCGAACGCGGGGCCTACCTGGCGGGCATCCACGACTTCGTCACCCACGGAAGCTCCCCCCATGGCGGCGGCGTACGGCGGCCCGCGACCGGTGCCCGGAACCCGCCTCTGAGCCGGTACGTCCACCAGGACCCCGGGCGCCGCGTGGGCGCGGGCTACCACGTCACGATGACGTAGCCCCCGCCCCCCGTGCCGCCCGAGGTGCCCTGGGAGCCCGCGGCGCCGGAGCTGCCGCCGGTCTCGTCGCGGGCGCTGTCCTCTCCGGGGCCACCGGCGCCACCCGTGCCGCCGGTGCCGCCCGTCCCGCCGTCGCCCCCGGTCCCGGTTCCGGCGGGCGGGGTCACGTCGACGGTCGGCGGGGCCCCGCCGGTGCCGCCGGCGCCTCCCTCGCCGCCCCGGCCTCCGGAAGCCCGCCGTCCGCCGTTGTTCCCCGATCCCGAAGCGCCGCCCCTGCCCGCGTCGCCAGGGGTGCCGCCGGTGCCGTCCTTCCCGGGATTGCCGGGGGACGCCGTCTGCTGCACCTCGGTGGAGGCGAAGCACGGCAGCAGGACTTCGCCGCCATCGGCACCGCCACCCGGGTCCCCGACCGCTCCGGGCTGTCCCGCCGCGCCACCGGCGCCGCCGCTCTGACCGACCTTCCCGTTCTCCCCGCCCCCGCCGCCGCCTCCACCGCCGCCGCCCTTGCCGCCGCCCGCGGGGTGGCCGCCCCGGGCCGTGATGTCGGCGAAGAAGTCGTCGGGCTCGGGGGCCGTGGGGTCCGGCTCCACGGGGTCGGGGAGGGTGGGGAAGCCGAACTCGTCGAGGTCAGGGAGACGCAGGACCGGGGACGACACCCTGGTCGTGTCATAGATGCCGCCACCACCTCCCGACACACCCCCGTCCGCACCCGTCCCGCCGCGGGAGCCGGAGCCGCCACTGGAGAAGAGGCTGCCCTCCGACCCCCCGCCCCCGCCGCTGCCTCCGCCACCGCCCTGGCCGCCCTCGGCGACGGCGGTGCCGACCGTCACGTCGAAGGTGGTGCCCGGCTTGACGGGCAGCGTGCACACGGTCACGGCGCCGCTGCCTCCTCCGCCGCCGCCCGAGCCGCCGCTGCCGCCCGCCCCGCCCGCGCCGCTGCCGCCGTACATCGGCGAGGTCGACAGAGCCGTCTTCTCCCCGCCGCCGCCTCCGCCCGATCCGCCGCCCCCGGGGCCCCCGGCTCCCCACAGGTGGAACGTCACCTTGGTCACGCCGTCCGGCACCGTGAACTGCTGGGACTCCAGCTGCCCCTTGGCCCGAACTCGGCCCGCCCGGGCACCGGCTCCGGCGCCCCGGCGCCCGCCGCCGGGCCCGCCCCCGCACCGGCCACCGCTCCCACGACCGCCATCACCACAGCACACGCCAGCCGCCCGCGGCGGGGGCACGGCTCCACAGAAGTACGCATACACACAGAGCCCCATAGGGCGGGCCCGTCCGCCACCCCACCTATTCCGGTCGGCGGTACCCCACGGACCACGGCCTGGCGCGCTCCTCGGCATACTGGGCCGGGCGCGACCTCATCGGTCGGGCTTGCGGCGTACTGGACCGGGCCATCGGGGGCACTCGCACACCATGAAGATTCTCTTTCTCCTCGCACTGGTCGGCATCGCCATCACCCTGTGGTCCATGCGGTCGAGCAAGCGCAAGCGGCAGTGAACGCTACGCCGGAGCCGTCCGCCCGGACGCCGGTCAGGCCGCGGGGCAGGCGAAGCGCTCGCCCCACGTCTTGGCGTTGACGCTCTTCGTCATGGCGCCGCAGACCGCCTTCGCCCGGCCGTCGCCGCTCATCACGAACACCAGCTTGTCGGGGGTGAAGCGGCCGCCGCCCGCCGCGCCGGAGGCGTCGACGCGGCCGGTGGCGCCGTTGAAGCCGCCGCCGCCCAGGCCTTGGTAGAGCACGGACTGCACCTGGTCGGCGCCGAGCCGGTCCTCGTTGCCGCCGAGGGTGGCACGGGCCTCGTCCACGGCCTCGGACAGATAGCGCAGGGCGTCCCAGGCGAGCACGGGGTGGCCGTCCGCGCGCATGGCCCCGCCCCACTGGTGGCGGCGGTTCACCCGGTCGTAGGCCTGGAGGAACTCCTGGGCCTCGATGGCCGAACGGCCCGCGGCGCGCCGGAGTTCGGGGGCGCTGCCGTGCGCGACGTAGTACAGGGTCAGACCGGGGAAGCGGCGCCGCGGGGGCTCGCCCTGGAGCAGGGAGTTGGTGACGTCGTCGCCGCCGAGGACGGTCAGGCGCGGGCACTCGCCGCTCAGGCGGTTCATCTCGTCGAGGAAGGCCGTGAACTCGTTCGCCCGCGCCGTCCACACGAGCGCCGTGCGCGGCTCCTTCACGACGGCCCCGCACACCTGCCGGGCGAGGTCGGGGGCGCTGGTGGCGAGCGAGCCGCGGACGGCGTTCGCCACGCGGGGGCCGCCGGTGTCGTCCTGCGGGGTGTGCTCCCACACGGTCGTCGGGGTCCGGCCAGCGGACTTCAGGAACTCCCTGGCCAGGTCGTTGCTGTACACGTCGGTGGGGTCGGCGACCAGCTCGATCCGCCGGGCGGTGCGCGACCCGTCGGCCACCGTCCTCGCCTGCCGCGTGAAGGCGGCCATGACCTGGGCGAGGCGGGCGTTGGTGGGGGCCAGCTGGAAGTAGTAGGGGCGGCCGGTGCGCAGCAGCTCCGCGGCGGTGCCGGAGGTGCCGACCATGGGCAGGCCCGCCTGGTTGAGCACCTTGATGGCGTCCAGGGTGCCGGGCCTGCTCTGCCCGAAGCCGACGACGCCCACGACGGCCGGGTCGCGCCGGGCGAGCTGCGCGATCTGCTGGGCCACCTTCTCGGCGTCCTGGAAGCGGTCCCCCGCGTTGGCGGTCAGGACGCGCAGGGGTACGCGGTCGTGGCTGGCCCGCGCGAGCTGGTTGATCCGGGCCTGGGCGAGGGCGAGGCCGCGCAGCTCGGGCAGGGTGCCCCCGCGCACCGGGTCCTGGGCTCCCCGGCCGCCGCTGAGCGGGCCGAGGTAGACGACCGTGCGGGGCCGGGCGCCGCCGCCCGCGGCCTCCTTGTCCCGGGCGGCCGCGTCGAGCTGGCTGTTCTGCGCCTCGATCATCCGCAGGGCGTCGCGTACGCCCTGGTCGTCCTTGCTGCTCCCGAAGCCCTTGGCGCCCTCCGCCACGCCGACGCAGGTGCCGTCGGTGCCCAGGAAGGTCTTTCCCGCGCAGGCGTCCCGCTCCCCCCGGTCGAGGGGCCGCCAGGCGAAGAGCCCGGCCAGGACGACGAGGGCGAGCGCCAGGCTCCCCACGGTGCCCACCACTTCGGTGCCCGGCGAGAAGCGCTGGGCGGGCGGCACGAGCCGGGGCTGGTGCCGCAGCCAGTACGCGGCCCGCTCGTCCGGCGGCGCGTCCTGCGCGGGGGCGGGCACGGTCATCCCGCTCGGCCGCTCCGGTCGCATCCCGCTCTCCACGATCAGGTCGAGTTCGGCGCCCGCGTGGGCCAGGTCGGACGGCTCGATGTCCGGGACGCGCGCGGCGAGCGAGCGGACGCCGGCCGCCACCACGAACACCGACGTGGTGCCGAGGTCCGCCGACGCCGTGCGCAGCTCCCGCACGAAGCGCTGGGTGCGCGAGTCCGCCGGGCCCAGCTCCTCGAAGAGCACCACGAACCGTGTCGTACGGCGGCGCCGCCAGGGGTTGAACCGGCGCGGCCGCGCGGCCGCGTCCAGGTCGGCGAGGAGCGCGTGCATCAGGACGCGGTCGACCTGCTCGGGGTCGGGGGCGTCCGGGGCGTCGTGGTCGTGGGGTACGAGGTCGAGTGCGGAGCGGAAGAAGTCCGTGGGCGGGGAGCCGTGCTGCTGCCGGTACCACTGGGCGTACCAGCGGCGGTTGCGGCCGTGGCCGAGGATCCGGCGGGTGGCGCGCAGGCCGAACAGGGCGCAGGGCAGCTGCTGGAAGAGGGGGCCCGAGAAGAAGTTCCACAGCAGCTCGATGAAGCCGGCGCCGCTCGTCTGGTCCCCGCCGCCGAGGCGCCACAGCGCGGCGGACAGCGGTGACCACTGGCGGTGGTCGGCGTAGCAGTGGTCGCGCAGGGCGTGGTGGCGCCGCTCCACGGGCCCCTCGAAGCGGGGGGCGCTCAGGACGGCGTGCAGGAGCCGGTATCCGGGCAGCTTCAGGCGTCCCGCGCCGGGCGGCATGGAGTCCGTCAGCTGCTGGGTGATCTGCTCGAACAGCTCCAGGTGCGGCGCGTCGTGGCCGTCCGGGGCCGGGGGGACGCAGGCGTGCGGCGCCAGCATCACGTTGTCCCCGCGCAGCCGCGCCCGCAGCCCGGTCACGATCCGCCGCCCCGCGAAGCCGCCGCCGGGCTCGGTGAGCAGCACGGCGGGAAGGCGGCTGCGGCTGCGCCGCGGCTGCACCACCAGCTTGTCGAAGGCGCCGACGAAGCGGTCCATGCCTGCGTACGGTGGTATGCGGTCCATCGATCCCCCACTGACACGCCGCCCACTGCTGCGGCCCCCGTGTGGCCAGCACGTGTCAATGATAGGTCAACGCCCTGATCCAGAGGGGTAGTTGAGCATGACGGACACCGCCGGGGAGGCGATGAGCGCGGGAGGCTGCCGTGCGCGTCAGGACCTGCGGACCGCCGTCACGTCGAACTCCAGGGTCACCTTCGGGCCGACCATGAGGGCGGTCATGCCGTTCCAGTTCACGCCCCAGTCGCGGCGGTCGATGGTGGCGCCGCCCGTGAAGCCGAGCCGGACGCCGCCGTCGGGGGCGGTGGCGGCGTCGGCCAGGGCGATGTCCAGGGTGACCGGCGCGGTCACGTCCCGGATGGTCAGCTCCCCGGCGACCTTGTAGCGGGTGCCGTCGACCTGCCGTACGTGGACCGAGGTGAAGGTGAGGGCCGGGTGGTTGTCCGCGTCCAGGAACTTGCCGCGCAGCAGGTCGTCGCGCTGCTTGTTGCGGGTCTGGATGCTGGCCGCGCCGATCGTGAGGCGGACGCTGGACCGCTCCGGACGGTCCCCGTCCAGGAGGGCGCCGCCCTCGAACTCGGCGAACTCCCCGCGCACCCGGGTGGACATCGTGTGCCGGGCGACGAACCGGATCCGGGTGTGCGCGGTGTCGAAGGCGTAGTCGCCGGTCAGCTCGCTGAGGTCCGTGATGGTGGGCATGGTGGTCACTCCTGGGCAGGCGAGAGGTGGTTGGTCCCAGGAGTACGACGAGGCAGCCCGGCGGAATGTGAGGTCGCGGCTTCGCCGTCCGCCGGGCGGCTCCCTCAGCGCGGCCGGGTGCGGCTGCCTCGGGCGCTCAGCGCGCGGATCGGTCCGATCAGCCCGCGGTAGACGGGGCGTACGACCCGGCCGGGAAGGCGGCGGTGGCGTTCCTCCTGCCAGACCCTCCCTCGGGGGTGCGCCGCGATGGGCGACCACCGGTCGGGGTCCGGCGGCGCGGAGGTGTGGAATTCCATGCGGCAGAGGTGCTTGGTGCTGACGAAGCCGTACTGGCTGGGACTGACGAGGCGCAGCGGAGCACCGTGGTCGCCGTCGAGCGGCCGCCCGTCGAGGCGGTCGGCGATGAGCACGTCCTCGGCCAGGGCGTCTTCGAGCAGCGCGACCGACCGGTAGCCGTCGAGGCCTTCGAAGACGACGTGACTGATCACGGCGTCCGGCGCGAGCAGCGGCACGACGTGGGCGCGGTAGACGGTCTCGAACGGGACTCCCTCCCACAGCAGGCCGGTGGCCGACCACCCGGCGACGCAGTGGAAGTCGGCTCCCAGCTCGCGCCGCGGCAGCTCGGCGAGGTCGCCCAGGGTCAGGCTCGCGCCCTTGGCCAGGGCTCCCCCGATCGCGATCGCCGGTTCCGCGGGCACGGGCGGCGGCGGGTGATGGAGGTGCGTACCGAAGCGCGGGAATCCGTCGACGGCACGTTGGCCTGGGGGAAGCGTCATGTCGGTCCTCCACTGAGCGCGTGTCACGTGGGGTCGCCTGAGAGGTGCGGCTACGTGTACGGATCGCTGGCCACAGTCTTCCCTTCGCGGTCGAGCGCGTCGATGGTGCGGACGCGGACTCGCCGCGCGGCTTTACCGCGCGCGGGTGGCGGAGGAGGTGAGACGGCGAGGGAGGGGAAGCGTCACTTCCGGCGCCTGGGGCTCAGAGGCCCAGGTCCGCGGCGAGGCAGTTGAAGGTCTTCCAGGAGCCTTCGGGGTTGTAGTCGTGCCGGGCCGGGTCGTCCGGTGTCGCGGTCTCTACCTCGACCATGTCCTCGAAGCGGATGCGCTCGGGCAGCTTGCCGAAGCGCTCCTGCCGGGCGGCGGCGGCACTGTCGATGGCGTTCTGGCCTTCCATGGTCGAACTCCGTTCGGTCACGTCCACCAGTGTGTGGCCTGACCCTCCCACGCCGCCTGTCACCGGTCAAGGGGGTGACTCATGGCGGGGCGCGCCTCCGGAAGCGCGCCCCGCCCCACCCCGGGGTTCGACCCGCACCATAGAGTGGCCGGTCGGCCGTGGCCCAGTGGGCCGCGGTCCGTTGTCACGGATTTCTCAGCCAGGAGTTCTTCTTGTCCCTCCGTACAGGCGTCCCGTCGTACGCCCCCTCCGCCAGGCCGTCCCTCGTGGTGGCCGCTCTCGCCGTCACGGCCTCGCTGATGGCCGGAGCTCCGGCCCACGCGGGGGACGGCGGCGGGGCGCGGGCCGCCGCCCCGCTCGCGGCCCCCGTGTCCGCCCCCGCGCGGACCGTGGTCACCGAGGGGCAGGTGAAGGAGGCGGGGCCCGGCGGCAGCCTGCTGTACCCGAGCGTCACGAGCTGTCTGACCCTCACGGTCCAGCTGCGGTCGGGCGGCGCGGTGGGCGCGCACGCGAGCCTCTTCCAGGTGCCGGGCGAACTGCGCTCGGACCAGATCCTGGACCGGATCAAGGCGGTGGCGGGCGGCCGCGCGGTGGCCTCCGTGGACGTGCGGGGCGCGGTCGGCGCCTGGCACCCGGGCTACTTCACCAAGGCCATCGAGAGCTACGGCGAGGGCGAGGAGGTGCCCGTGCCCACCGGGCAGGACGCCGCCGGAATCGCGGCCGCCGTGGCGCGGGGGCTCGGCGTACCGACGGACCGCGTCACGGTCACGGACGTACCCGACGGCGACCAGCTCGTCGAAGTCCCCCGGATCTGAGCGACGGCACCCGCGCCCTTGGGTCCTGACCGGTCGTCAGGCCGTCTCCACCGCCTGGCGGTCGGTCAGGGCGCGGGCCTTCGCGTTCTCGATGTGCCGCCGCATCCGCTTCGCCGCGCCCTCCGCGTCCCCCGCCGCCATCGCCTCGTGGACGGCCCTGTGCTCGCGCGCCGGTGACTCGGCCTCGGACGCACCCAGTTCCGTGGGCGGCGATGCGCGGGTGGAAGCGCTCGTCGGCGGCCCAGCTTGACCAGCTCGCGCTCGGTGAAGAGCGGGGCGACGCGGTAACCCTTGAGCGCCTCGCGCCGTACGAGGCCCATGTGTTCCAGGCGGGCCTGCTCGTCAGCGAACTGCTCACCCGCACCGGCCTCAGGCAGCGGATGATCGACATCCTCAGCTCGCTGCTCGGCCGCCGCCGGGGCGGCTCCGCGTACGCGGCGACCGTCGCCTCCAGCCTGGGAGACGGCCGCGCTCGTCCTCTCCGGGAACGCCGGTGTCGGCGCGGCCTTCCCCTTCAGCGGCGCGTTCTTCGCGCTGCTCGCCGCGCCGACGGTGCTCTGCCCGTCCTGGCCTCCGTGGCCGTACCCGTGCTCCTGACGTCGGGCCCCGTCAGTGACCGGGCGACGGACCGGCTCGGCGGGCCCGACACCACGGACGCGGTGCCGCTGCTCGTGTGGCTGCCGGTCCGTAGCCCGGCTCCTCGTGGAGCGCCGGACACTGCCGCACGGCGGCGCGGCCTGGTGGCGGCTGCTCGGCGACGTCGGCCCGCAGCTCGGCCTCGGCGCGGAGCTCACCCCGTACCTGGAGGACCTGCGGGACGGGCCCCCCACCTGGTGCCGACGTACGTGTGTGGCGTCCTCATCGCGACGGGCGCCCTGTGGATCCCGGGCTGAGTGCCCCTTCCTCCACTCGTGCGTCCACTCGTCCGTCCGGGAGGGGGGCCGGGCCGCCGACGGCGACGCAGTAACGTGACAGCATGATCGTTGCATCCGGGGACGACAGGATCGTCGAGCGGGTACGGGAGTGGGCGCGGGGCCGGGAGGACGTCCGGGCCGTGCTGCGGACGGGCTCGCGGGCGCGGCGCGACGGGACGGTGGACGCCTTCTCCGACCACGACATCGAGCTGTACACCACCGACCCCGACCGCTACGAAGGCGGCGCATGGGTCGAGGAGTTGGGACCGGTCGTGGTGCGGGTCGGCCTCGAAGGGCCGTGGGACAACCCGGCGCTGCTCGTGCTCTTCGAGGGGGACGTCAAGGTCGACTTCCAGGTGGTGCCGGTCGGCCTGCTCGCGACGATGGCCGCGGACGGCCTCGACGACCTGCACGAGCGCGGCTACGAGGTGCTGTGGGATCCCGACGGCGCCGCCGCCCGCCTGCCCGCCCCCACGGGCGAGGTGGCGGCGGAGCTCCCCGACGCCGAGGAGTTCGCGGAGCTCTGCGCGGAGTTCTGGTTCGAGATGGCGCATCTGCCGCGCTGTCTCGCCCGGGGCGAGCTGTGGGTGGCCAAGTCCCGTGACTGGACCACCAAGGAACTCCTGCAGAGCGTCATCGAGTGGCACGCCCTGACCCGCGAGGGCACCGACCACGACGTCTGGTACGGCGGCACCCGCATGCGGCAGTGGGCCGCACCGGAGGTGTGGGAGCGCCTGCCCGACATCTTCGGCGGCTTCCCCGCGGCCGACGCCCTGCGCGCCGCCCGCGCGACCGCCGACCTCTTCGCCCGCCTGGCCAAGGAGGTGGCCGAGACCCACGGCTTCCCCTACCCCCACAAGGCCGAAGAGACCATCCGCCCGACCCTGGAGACTCTCCCCCGGGGCTAGGCGCGGCCGGTGCCCCTGCGCCGCCTGCCCGTTGCTGCTGTGCGGCAGGCCCACGGGACGCCTGAGAGGCGCTCAGGAACGGTCTCTACCGTGCAACTTCGGTCATGGGCTGCGGGAAGTCGCCAGTGGCTGGATGATGACCCAGCGAGTATCAGGGGGCGCGTTCCGGGGGGTCGCGATGGTTGAGGGCGGGCAGCCATTCGGTGACAGGTTCCAGCTGATCGAGGAGCTGGGGCGGGGTGGCATGGGAGTGGTGTGGCGGGCCGTCGACACGCTCCTCGGGCGCGAGGTCGCCGTGAAGCACGTGCGCGGGCCCGGGCAGGGGGCCACGCCCCTGGACACCAAGGCCACCGCGCGGCTGCTGCGCGAGGCCCGCGCGGCCGCGAAGCTCAATCACCCGGGCGCCGTCACCGTGTACGACGTGGTGCGCTCCGGCGCCGAGGTCGTCATCGTCATGGAACTCGTCCGCGGGACCACCCTGGCCGCGCTCGTGGCCCGCGAGGGCCCGCTGCCGCCCGCCCGGGCGGCGTCGATCGGGGCGCAGCTGGCCGAGGTCCTCGGCGCCGCCCACGCGCTCGGCGTGATCCACCGCGACGTGAAGCCGGAGAACGTGATGCTCCTCGCGGGCGGCCGCGTCAAGCTGGCCGACTTCGGGATCGCCCGGCTCTCCAGCGAGGTCACCACCACGACGAGCGTCTTCGGCACCCCGGCCTACATGGCGCCCGAGCAGATCCGCGGGACGCCCGTGCCCGCCACGGACCTGTGGGCCCTCGGTGTCACCCTCTTCCACGCGGTGGAGGGCGTGTCGCCCTTCGCCCGGCCCGCCGCGGTGGAGTCCATCGCGGCGGTGCTCTCCGACCCGGCGCCGAGGCCCCGGCGCGCCGGGTCCGCCCTCACGGCCGTCCTGGACTCCCTGCTGGCCAAGAACCCGGAGGACCGGCCGCACGTCGCACAGGCCGCCGCGGAGCTGCGGCAGATCGCGGAGGGCCGCGCCACCACCTTGCTGGCCGCCCCGACGGCGCCCCGGCGTCCGGCACCCGTGGCGAGCGTCTCGCCCGTGCCCGCGCCCCTGCCGACACCGCCGCGGATGCCGCCGTGGCGGCCCGCGCGGCCCGCCTCCCTCGCGTACCCCGTCCTGCCGGGGCTCCTCGGCCTCGGCACGGTCGGCCTGTGGGTCCTGTCCTGGTTCCAGCTCGACGGGCACGCCGTGCTCACCGGGCCGGGCCTCCTGGTGTTCCGTACGCGCCCCTTCGAGACGTGGTGGATCGACGCGGGCCACACCCCCGACGCCTCCGGCCCCGCGTCCCCCTGGGCCACCATCGCGGCCGGTGAGCCCTTCGGGGACGACGGGGTGCTCAACGCCCTGTTGGTCCTCACCCACCTCCCCTTCCTTGCGCTGCTCGTCGGCTCCTGGGCGAGTCTCGTCTCGACGCGGCGGCGCGCCTGGGCCGGGCTCCTGGCAGGCAGTAGCATCCTCGCTCTGACCAGCGGCTTCGTCATCAACGGCGTGCACAGGCACTTCGACGCGCCCGGCCACGACGTCTGGCTCAACAGCGGGCCCTACCTCCTGGCGGGGGCCGTCGGCCTGCTCGCCGCCGCGCACCTGGCGCGGCACGGCGGACGGCGGGCGCCTTCCCTCGACCGGCGCCGCCTGATTCCGGTGGCGGCCGGTGCCGTCACGGGGGCCGTCGCCGCGGGCATCGCCGTGCCGGGGCCGATGAGCGGTGCGGCGGCCGTGGTGGGCACCCTCGCCGTGCTGCTCTGGGCGGGCCTCGTGCTGCCGCACCGCCTCGCCTCGTCGGTGCTCGGCGGCTGGGCGCTGGCGCTGGCCGTACCGCTGGTCCTCGGGATCACCCTCGCCACCCACCCGGATCCCACCGCGTCCGCCGCGCCCGTCGCCACCTGGCGCCTGGTCGTCCTCGCCACGGCGGTGGCGGCGGTGGGCTGCTGGGCCCTGGTCCGCTCCCACCAGGCGCGGGAGGCGGAGGCGGCCCACGCCGCCGCGTTCCTGCGGAACCAGCCCTGGTGACGGGCGGCTTCGCCCAGGCCGCTACGGCCTGCGGCGCGGCTTGCCGCCCTTGGCGCCCTTCGGGCCTCCGGAGCCGCGGCGCGCGTTCTTGGCGGACGGCTTGCCCGCCGCCTTGCCCGAGCCCCGGCCGCTCCCCTTGCCCCCGGCCTGCTGCCGTCGCGGGCCGCCCTTCTCCGGGCGCTTCTCCTTGGGCTCGGCGTCGGCTCGGCGGCCCCGGGTGCTGTTGACGGTGCGGCCGCGGACGATGCCGATGAAGTCGTCCACCATGTCCGTCGTGGCCTCCTGCGGCCACGACAGCGCCACGCGAGACGTGGGGACGTCCGTGACCGTGCGGTACGTGAGGTCCTTGCGGTGGTGCAGTCGCGCCAGGGACTGGGGGACGACCAGCAGGCCGACGCCCGCCGCCACGAGCTCGATCGCGTCGGCGGTCGTGGCGGGGCGCTCGATGGCGGGGCGCCCCGGCGGGTGCTCCCAGTCCAGGGTGTCGTCCAGCGGGTGCAGCACCAGTTCGTCGTCGAGGTCCGCCGCGGCCACCTCGTCGGCCGCCGCGAAGAGGTGGTCCTTGGGGACCACGACCACCGTCGTCTCCTCGTAGAGGGGGATCGCGCTGAGGTCCTCGCCGTCGACCGGGAGCCGTACGAACCCCGCGTCGGCCTCGCCTGCGCGCAGGACCCCGCAGGCCTCCGGCGCGGTCACCTGGAGGAGGGTCAGGGGGATGTCGGGCAGCCGCTCGTTCCAGATGCGCACCCACTTCGAGGGCGTCACCCCGGGGACGTAGGCGAGCCGGAACGCGGGAGAGTCTTCCGAGCCTGTCACCTCGCCAGACTACCGGGCGTAGTCAGTGGCCGACGCACCGGCGGGCGCCGCCGCCGCGGGCCCGCCGTGGTCAGCGGTCGCGCATTCGCTCGATACCCTTGTCCCATGACGTCGCACCACTCCACCCAGACCATGAAGCCCGCCACCGCGGCGAAGAAGCTGGGTGTGTACCTCGAAGCCACCCCCGCCGAGTTCCGGGAGGGCGTGGTCTCGCGGACCGAGCTCAACGCGCTGCAGGCCGACCCGCCCCAGTGGCTGCGCGACCTGCGCGCCAACGGCCCGCACCCCCGCCCCGTCGTCGCGGCGAAGCTGGGCGTCTCCGTGTCGGGCCTCGCCCGTGGCGGCGTCACGGAGGCCCTCACCACGGAGCAGATCGACGCGCTGAAGGAGGAGCGCCCCGAGTGGCTGGAGCGCGAGCGCGCCACGCAGGCCGAGGTCCGCAAGGAGGCGGCCCGCCTGAAGGCCAAGAAGGCGGAGCAGGCCGACAAGGACTGACCTCGGGGCCGGGGCGCCTTAGCGCCCCCGTCCGGCCGTCCGTTCCCTCCGCGCGCACTCCGGGGCCGCGTCCCGTCACCGTCCGCGTACGAGGGACAATGGAGGCGTACGACCGCCGTACGCCGCCGCCCACCGCATCAGGAGCCACCGCCTTGTCCGAGCGCACCTCGCACGCCGCCCAGACCGACCTGCAGGCCGACTGCGGGAACTGCTTCGGTCTGTGCTGCGTGGCGCTGCCCTTCTCGCGCTCGTCGGACTTCCCGGTGAACAAGTCCGCCGGTACCCCCTGCGGGAACCTCCAGGAGGACTTCCGCTGCGGCATCCACGAGCGGCTGCGCGACAAGGGCTACAACGGCTGCACGGTCTTCGACTGCTTCGGCGCGGGCCAGAAGGTCTCCCAGGTCACCTTCAAGGGCGTCAGCTGGCGCGAAGAGCCGGACTCGGCCCGCGCGATGTACGAGGTCTTCCCCGTCGTCCGGCAGCTCCAGGAGCTCCTGAAGTACACCGCGCAGGCCCTCGACCTGCCCGCGGCCCGGCCCGTCCACCGCGACCTGCGGCGCGCGTACGAGCGGATCGACGCGCTCACCCGGGACACCGTCGAGACCCTGATGGCCGTCGACGTGGACGCCCTGCGGGGCGAGGTGAACCCACTGCTCCTGCGCGCCAGCGAACTGGCCCGGGCGGCGGTCCCGGGGCGCAAGAAGAACCACCGGGGCGCCAACCTCATGGGCTCGCGGCTGCGCGGCGCGAAGCTGCGCGGCGCCAGCCTGCGCGGCGCCCTGCTCATCGCGGCCGACCTGTCCGACGCCGATCTGCGCGAGGCCGACCTGATCGGCGCGGACATGCGCGACACGAACCTGTGCGGGGCGGACCTGCGCGGCGCCCTGTTCCTCACCCAGCCCCAGCTCAACGCCGCGCGGGGCGACGCCCGGACGAAGGTCCCCCACCCGCTGGAGCGCCCCGCCCACTGGGCGGCCTAGTCCCCGGCAGGCCCCGCCGGGTACTCTCCTGCTCTCTTCCCTGTCACGTGCCGCCGGTCCTCCCGGCGGCACTACTGTGACCTGCGAACTCTCATCCAACCGGGGCCGAGGGCCAAGGCGGTGCATCCCATGCGGATCCCCGCCGGGGGGTCCCTCACGCCGGTGCCACCACAAGGAGCACGAGATGACCGGGGGCGTTCTCCCTCAGGAACAGATACCGCTGTTCAACCCCTTCGCCGAGGGGTTCACCGACAACCCCTACTCGCAGTACGCGACGCTCCGCGAAGTCGCCCCCGTCTATCCGCACCCTTTGGGGTTCTGGGTGGTCACCCGGTACGAGGACGTGTTCGGCCTGCTGCGCTCGGGCGCGTCGGTCGAACTGCGTAACGTGAACTCCGGCGCGCTGGAGAACCTGCGGCAGAAGGACGAGTCGCGCAAGACGCCGCTCATCGACGGCTTCTCGATGATCGACCGGGACGCCCCGGACCACACCCGGCTGCGGCGCCTGGTGCAGAAGGCGTTCACGCCGAGGTCGATCCAGGCGCTCGCGCCGCGCATCGGCGAGCTCGTCGACGGCATGCTCGACCGGATCGCCGAGGAGGGCGGCGCCGACCTGGTGCCCGCGCTCGCGTCGCCGCTGCCGTTCACGGTGATCGCGGACATGCTGGGCGCCCCGCCCACCGACCACGAGCGGATCCGGGAGCTGAGCGGCACGATCGTGCGCTCCCTTGAGCCCGTCGCCGACCCGGCCGTGATGCAGGAGATCGAGAACGCGGACGCGGAACTGGCCGTCCTCACCGCCGAGATGATCGACTGGAAGCGGCGCAACCCCGCCGACGACCTCATGACGGCCCTGATCGAGGCCGAGGAGGACGGCGACAAGCTCAGCGACGACGAACTGGTCGCGCAGATCCAGCTGCTGTACATCGCGGGCCACGAGACGACCGTGAACCTGCTGGCCAACGGCACCCTCGCGCTCCTTCGCCACCCCGAGCAGCTCGCCGCCCTGCGCGCGGACGCCGACCTGATGCCAGGCGCCGTCGACGAACTGCTGCGCTACGACAGCCCGTTGCAGTCGAGCCGGCGCATCACCCTGGAGCCGACCGTGCTCAGCGGCGTCGAGATCCCCGCGGGCGCGATGGTGGTCGCCGCTCTCGCCTCCGCCAACCGCGACGCGGCGCGCTGGGGCGAGGACGCGGACACGCTGCGCCTGGACCGCGAGGGCGCCCGCGCCCACCTGGCGTTCGGCTCCGGCTCGCACCACTGCCTCGGCGCGGCCCTGGCGCGCCTGGAGGCGAGCATCACCTTCGAGCGGATGCTGAAGCGGTTCCCGGACCTGTCCCTGGCCGGTGACGTGTCCTGGAACGGCCGCATCAACGTGCGCGGCGTGGCCTCGCTGCCCGTGTCGGTCGGCTGACCCGCACTCCCCGCCCGAAAAGGCGTCAGGGGGCCCACCGCGCGGCGGTGGGCCCCCTGTGCCATGCCTTGGGTCAGACCAGGGCGGGCGCCGTCCTGGTGACGTCCTCCAGGCCCTCGCGCAGCCTCCGCATCGACGCCGCGTTGTTGCCGAACTGGTTGATGGCGAACGCGCCCCGGTAGTCGGGGCCGTAGCCGTGCTTGAGGAAGTTGACGAAGGAGCCGCTGGCGCTCAGGTCGACGAAGTAGTGGCGCGCCGGGTCGCGGAACGCGGTGGCCATCAGCTCGTCGAAGCGCACGCGCCCCCGGATCACGTCCCACGTGTAGTCGTCCCAGCCGGTCAGCGCCGCGCCGTCCAGCTCTCCTGCGTACGCGCACGAATAGACCGGCAGGTTCGGCGAGTTGACCGTGACCGCGCGGCCCAGGCTCCGGCACTCGTGCCGGACGTCGTCGAGGAGGCCGGAGTGGAAGCCGTGGCGCACCGGCAGCCGGACGGCGATCACCCCTTCCCCGTCGAGCGCGGCACGGGCCTCGGTGACGCGTTCGGCCGCGCCGCTGACGACGAAGTTGCCGGTGGTCTCGCCGGTGAAGTTGACGCCCGCCAGGGCGAGTCCGGCGAACAGGTCGCGCCGCCGCTGGTAGAGGGAGGGCGGGGCGAGGACGCTCAGCATGCCGCCGGGGCGGCAGCGCGCCTGAAGGAGGTGGGCCTGCTTCATCACGAGGTCGAGGCCGTCCTCGAAGGACATCGCCCCGGCGACGGTGGCCGCGACGTACTCGCCGAGGCTGTGGCCGAGGACCGCGTCGGGGCTGAAGCCCTCCGCGCGCAGGGCCTCGGTGAGGCTCCAGCCGATGCTGTAGAGCGCCGCGTGCGTGAGCAGGATGTCGTCGAAGTCCTGGCCGCGCCGGGAGGGGTCGTACAGGGCCGTCACGAGGGACGTGCCCTGGGCCGCCTCGTACAGCGCGCCGCACCGGTCCATGGCGTCGCGGAACGCCGGGTGGGTGTCGTACAGCTCCTGCCCCATGCGGTAGTACTGCGTGCCCTGGCCGCCGTACAGGAAGACGACCTCGGGCCGCCGCAGCGGCCGGTGGGGGGCGGGGGCGGCCGCGGGCCGCGGGGCCGCGGCTTCCTCGAAGGACAGCGGCTCCTCGCGGATCTTGCCGGTGAGCTTGGTCAGGACGGTGCCGGGGCCGATCTCCCGGAAGTCGTCGTGGCCGCGCGCCAGCAGCCAGGAGACGGACTCGTACCACCGCACGGGGCTCGATATCTGCCGCACGAGGAGGTCGGCGTAGCCGGTCGTGGGGTACGGCCGCGCCGTGCAGTTGGCGATCACGGGGATGCGCAGCGGGCGGAAGTCGACCCCCGACAGATGGCGGGCGAACTCCTCCTGGACGTCGGCCATGCAGCGCGAGTGGAAGGCCGCGCTCACGTTGAGGGGGATGAACCGCGCGCCCGCCTCGGTGTAGGCCTCGCGGACGTCCGGGGCGTGGACCTCGTCGTAGGTGCCGGAGAGGATGCACTGCTGCCGGGAGTTGATGTTGGCGATGTCGATGCCGGAGTACGGCAGTGCCGCCAGGATCTCCGCGACGCGTTCCTGGTCGAGGTTGACGACGGCGGCCATCGCGCCCTTGGGGGCCCGGCTCATCAGCTCGCCGCGCCTGCGCACGAGGTCGAGGCCGGTCGTGAAGTCGAAGGCGCCCGCGGCGAACAGGGCGCTGTACTCGCCCAGGCTGTGCCCGGCGACGACGGCGGGCGGGGCGCCGCCGGAGTCGACGTGGTCGAGGTACTGCAGGGCGCTGACCGCGTAGAGGGCGGGCTGGGTGTACTCGGTGCGGTTGAGGACCCGGTCGGGGTCGTCGACGCACAGGTCGCGCAGGGAGTAGCCGAGCAGCCGGTCCGCCCGGGCCACGAGGTCGGGGTACTTCTCGAACAGCTCCTCGCCCATGCCCTTGCGCTGGGAGCCCTGCCCGGGGAATACGTACACGGAAGTCATGTGATCACTCAGCCGTCGCGAGAGGTGCCGGTCCGCCGGGGGCGGTGGGGGGCGTGGGTGGTGTGCTGTCGTTGGCCAGGGCGCCGTAGGTGGCCAGGCGCTCGGTGAGCAGGGCCGCGGTCTCCCGCAGCAGCCGCTCGGCGATGACGTCGACCCTGCGGCCGCGCCACGGTTCGAGGTCGGTGCCGCGCACCCAGGTGTTGAAGGCGCCGAGCGCGGGGCCGCAGTGGATCTGGTAGTCGACGCGCTGGTCGGCGCCGCGCAGCGCCAGGCGCGTGGAGTGGACGAAGTACCAGCGGAAGACGTGGGCCATCTTCTGCTTGGGGCTGCGCTCGACGTCCGCGAGGCGGGCGGGGAAGCGCCGCGCGAGGTACGTCCGGGTCTCCTCCCACACCTCGTCGAGCGAGCGCTTGAAGTACTTGGCCTCCAGGGTGGCCCGGGTGCGCGGATCGAGGTCGTCGAGGGAGTCGTGGCGTACGTAGAGCTCGTACAGCTTCTGGGCGCGGGCGGGGAAGAACGTGCTCTTCCTGACGGCCTGGACGCGGGCGCCGACCTCGAACATGTCACCGGCGGGCGCGTACTCGGTGTCGTGCACGCCGAGGCCCTGGAGCAGGTCCTTGACGGCGTCGCTGGTCCCGGCCTCCACGGTGCACTGGTTGATGGAGCCGGTCACGAGGAACTCGGCGCCCAGGGTCAGGGCCGCGAGGGCCGCGTCGGGGGTGCCGATGCCGCCCGCCGCGCCGACGCGCACGGCGGCCTCGCCGCTCTCCGTGGGGTAGCCCTCCTCGCGCGTCACGCGGTCGCGCAGGGCGCGCATGGCGGGCATCAGGACGTAGGCGTTGCCGCCGTCGGTGTGGCCCGCGGAGTCCGCCTCGACGCACAGGTCCTGGGCCAGCGGCAGGCGGGCGCCGAGCGCGGCCTGCTCGGGGGTGATGAGCCCGTCGTCGAGCAGGCGGCGCACCAGGGGTTCCGGGGCCGGGCGCAGGAAGTGCTCGGCGACCTCGGTGCGCGAGACCTTGGCGATGATGTGGTGGTCCTGCCGCAGCCGCCCCTCGGCGTCGGTGCCGAGGCCCGCGAGGCGGTAGTGGACCAGGGGCAGCGTGGGCCGCAGATAGGCGGACGCCTCGACGGAGCGCACGCCGTGGCGCAGATAGAGCTCGACGGTGCGGGCTTCGAGGTCCGGGTCGTCGGGGTTGTTGAGGAGGTTCATGCCGAAGGCTCGGCCGGGGTCCAGGCCCTTCTTGATGCGGGTGATCGCGTCCTCGACCTCGTCCAGGGGGAGGCCTCCGGTGCCGAAGAAGCCGAGCATGCCCGCGTTGCCGAGCGCGGTGACGAGGTCGACGGAGGCGATGCCCTTGTACATCGCTCCGGCCGCGTAGGCGTAGTCGACGCCGTGCGCCGCGCGGAAGTGCGGGCTGCCGAGGGCCCGGGGCGACAGGGCGGGCGGCGGCGTGGCGGGGTGCGGGTGCTGTGGTTCCACGGTGGTCTCGCTCGGGGACGGCTGCGGGCGGGGCGGAGGCAGGGGCGCGGGCCGGGCCGCCGGGGCCGTGCCGGGGTCCGGGTCCGGGTCCGGCGTCGAGGCGCTCTCCCAGGGGAAGACGCCTTCCTCGGCGTAGCGCCGGATGGCCCGTACGTTGTCGGGGTCGCCGAAGACCTGGCGGTTGGTGGCGAGCGCGACGTCCTTGGTGCGCTCGGTCAGCGGGGACAGCTCGCGCAGGTAGGCCTTGTAGCGCGCGACGCCCTTCTTCGACAGGCGTCCCAGGCGCTGGAGGTGGCGGCGCAGGAGCGCGTCGCTGGGCGTGCCGAGCGCGTCGACGAGCCCCCACTCGTGGGCCTGCCGGGCGTCGATGGTCTGGGTGGTGGCGGCGAGGTAGTGGGCGCGCTGGAAGCCGGTCCTGCGGATCAGATAGGGCAGCACGACGGCCGGGATCAGGCCGAAGAGCAGCTCGGAGAGGCTGAAGGTCGCGCTCTCGTCGGCGATCACCACGTCGCACGCGGCGACGAGGCCGACGCCGCCCGCGTTGGCCTTGCCGCGCACGTGCGCGACGGTGAGCACGTCGGCGTAGGCCATGCGCCGGAAGAGCTCGAACATCGGCTCCGGGTCGAAGGACGTGTCCCGGCCGGTGCGTGCCGCGTCGCTGATCACGCCGAAGTCGGCGCCGAAGCAGAAGACCTCGGGCAGGCCTTCGAGGACGACGACGGTGGTGTGCTCCGCTGCGGCGGCGCGCGTGAAGACGTCGTCGAGTTCGTGGACGAGCGTGGCGTTGATGGCGTTGCCCGCCTCGGGCCGGTGGATCCGGGCGAAGAGGACGCTGCCCTGTTCGCGGACGCGCAGGGTGGAGTAGGTCAGTCGATCCATGCGTACTCCCGGTGGAACTCCTTGATCGCGCGCAGGACGAGGCGCGGCGAGGAGCCGGCGCCGCGCGGCGCGGTCCTGGCGACGAAGTCCTGGTTCACGACGGTGTCGCGGGTGCCGACGCGGACGAAGGCGCTCTCGCGCAGGAGTTGGTCGTACTCGTCGAGGGAGAGCTGGTAGCGCCCGTCGAGGTGGTCCTCGATGCCCATGGCCCGCAGCCGCTCGGCGCCGTCGGGGGTGACGACGCCGCTGTAGAACTCCGAGCAGCAGCCGGATCCGTAGGAGAAGAGCCCGATGCGCCGCGGGTCGGGGTAGGAGCCCTTGCAGACGGTCCCGGCGAGGGAGAGGAAGACCGTCGCGCCCATGATGTTGCCGACGCGGCCGCAGTAGCTGAGGCCCGGCGCGACGCGGCGCTCGAAGTCCTCGGCGACCTCGGCGCCCTTGGCCCCCGCGACCTTGCGCATCATGGTGCGGTGGGCGCCTTTGACCATGCCGCCGAAGGGGGTGTGGAAGGCGAGGTACTGGAAGGTGTCGCGGTAGTTCGCGCCCTCCACCTTGGCCTCGTAGGCGCGGTAGGCCTGCTCGCAGCAGTCGAGATAGGACATCAGGGAGAGGTCGACGTCGCCCGCCTCGCTGTCGGGGGCGGGGCGGCAGGTGTCCATCACCTCGTAGCCGTAGGTGCCGCTGGCGCCGACGTCGAGCTGGAAGACGTGCGGCTCGGCGCTGACGAGCAGGGCGACCGCGCCCGCGCCGCCGCTGGGTTCGGCGTAGGCCCAGTCCTGCGCGGCCACGTCGTCGCCGTCCTCCAGGATGTAGCGCGAGATGTCCGTGGCGATGACCAGGGCCTTGGCGCCGGGGGACGTGCCCGAGAGGATGAAGTTGCAGGCCATCTGGAGCCCGGCGGTGCCCGCGTAGCAGGCCTGCTTGAGTTCGAACATGCGGCAGTTGCGGCTGAGGCCGAGCTGGTCGTGCAGATAGGTGCTCGCCGACTTGGAGAAGTCGAAGCCCGACTCGGTGCAGGTGATGAGGAGTTCGATGCTGTTCTTCTCCTCCTCGCTCATGCGGTCGAGGAGCGGCCGGGCCGCGTTGGCACCGAAGGTGACCGGGTCCTCGAAGGGCAGCGCGACCGTCTTCTCCTTCATCAGGAGGTTGTTCAGGCGCGCGAGGTCGAGCTCGCGGTGCCGCGCCAACTGCATGACGTCGAGCACGGCCGAGCCGCCGAACACGTTCATCGCTTCGATACCGACGCGGGACATGGGGTTGACTGTTCTGCTCTCTATGCGGCGCACGCGCTCAGGCACAGTGCGGTGTTGATGCCGCCGAAGCCCATGCTCAGGCTCAGGCAGTGCTGGATGTCGGCCTCGACGGCCGTCTCGCGCACCCAGCGGAGGGCGTCGTCGACGGGCTCGGCGAGGTTGCGCGTGGGGTGCAGGCGCCCGTGCCGCAGCTGCAGCAGGGTCGCGGCCGCCTCGACGGCTCCGGCGGCCGTCAGGCCGTGGCCGGTGATCGACTTCGTGGCGTTGACGGCGGCGTGCGTGAGGCCGCAGGCCTTGAGCGCCGCTACCTCGGTCTCGTCGCCCGTCGGTGACGCGGTGCCGTGCGGGTTGACGTAGTCGATGTCCCGGGCGGTGAGTCCGGCGCGGTCCAGGGCCTGGCGGATCGCGGCGGTCTCGCCCGCGAGGGACGGGTTGGGGTTGCGGTTGCCGTCCAGGCGCACCGACCAGCCGCCGATCCGCGCGTACGGGGCGGGGGCGTCCGGGCGGGCGCCCCCGCGCTCGATCACGAGGGCGGCGCAGGCCTCGCCGTAGACGAAGCCGGACCGCCCCTTGTCGAAGGGACGGCAGGCCGCGGCGGGCGCCTCGGCGTGCTCCTCGCCCGCCATGGCGCCCATCGCGTGCAGGCCGAGCAGCTCCCAGTACGACAGGTCGGCGAGCGCGCCCAGGGCGACGCACACGTCGACGCGGCCGGAGGCGACGGCCTCCGCGGCCTCGATGACCGCGAGCTGTCCGCTGGCCGACGCGCCGCCCACGGTGTGGGCGAGGCCACGGATCCCGAAGGCGCTCGTGCACAGGCCGCACAGGTCGGTGTCCAGGTACGACAGGCCGTAGCTGGGCCGCAGGAAGCGCGGCTTGGCCCGGTGCCGGTCGTGGGCCAGGACGAGTTCGCGCTGCTGGAGGTTGCTGCCGCCGATGACGAGCCCGACCCGGTCCGGGTCGTACCCGTCGAGGCCCGCCTCGGCCCACGCCTCTTCGAGGGTGGCGAGGGCGACCTGCCCGGTGAGCGAGGCGGTGCGCAGCTCCCGGGCACCGAGCCGGGTGGGTGGCGCCTGGGCGGGCAGTTCGGCGCCCACGAAGCGGGTGCCGGACTGCCGCCCCGGCCGGTCCATGACGGCGAACCGGTGCTCTCCGGCGAACAGTGCCTGGGTGAAGGCGTCCTTGCCCCGGCCCACGGCGGTGGTGACGCCGATGCCGGTGACGACGAGCCCTGCGGAGTCGCTCACGTCACCCGGCCTTGACCGCTGCCGTGTCGCTGAGGTGCCGCGCGAGCTCGCCCAGGTTCTGCGGCCCGTGGGTGTCGACGAGGGGTATGTCCAGGTCCATCTCCTCCAGGACGGTCATCACGATCTCCGCGCGGTCCATGGAGTTGGCGCCGAGCGCGTCCAGGGTGTCGGTCTCGGCGAAGTCGTGGTCGGCGAGTTCCGGGAGGATCTCGCGGACGGCTTCGACGATGAGGGCGAAGGTCTTGTCCTTGGTCATGTGCGGGCTTTCGCTGGTGGGGATGGGACGGGTGGGGCGGGCGGGGGCGTGGTCGGTGCTCATCCGAGCCCGCCGTCCGCCGCCGCGTCGCGCAGCCGCGCCAGGCTCGCGCCCGGCTGCGTGACGATCTTGAGCAGCAACCTCTCATAGGTGGCCGCCAGGGCCCGGGCCGTGCTCCTGGCGTAGAGGTCGGTGCTGTACTCCAGGTAGCCGCGCAGACCCTCGGGGGTCTCGCGGACGACGAGGTTGAGGTCGAACTTCGCCGTGCCGCTGTCGGTGGGCAGGGGCACGAAGCCCAGGCCGCCGGGGTCCGGCGGCGCGGCCTCGGCGGCGGGCACCAGGTTGAACATGGCCTGGAACAGCGGCGAGTGCGCGGGGTCCGGCTCGGGCACCAGGGCCTTCACGAGATCGGCGAACGGGACGTCCTTGTGCTCGTGGGCGGCGGCGGTGACGCGCCGGGCCTGGGCGAGGAGGTCGTCGAAGGCCTGCTCGGGCCGTACGTCCAGGCGCATGACCAGGACGTTGATGAAGTAGCCGACGAGGCGCTCCAGCTCAGGCCGCGGCCGGTTGGTCACCGGCGAGCCGATGGCCAGGTCCCGGTCCTCCGTGTGGCCGCCGAGCAGCGTCGCGAAGGCCGCCAGGAGCGTCAGGTAGAGCGTGCCGCCGCGCTCCTTGCTGACCCGCTTGAGCTGGTCGAGCACCGCGGCGGGGACGTTCACCTCGACCGACGAGCCCTGGTACGACTTCACCGCGGGCCGCTGGTAGTCGGTGCGCAGCGCGGTGCGCGGCGGCAGGCCCGCGAGCTGGGAGCGCCAGTAGGCCTCCTGCCGGGCGCGGGCGTCGGCGTCGACCGCCCGGTGCTGCCAGCGCGCGAAGTCCGCGTACTGGACGGGGAGTTCGGGGAGCGAGGGCTCCTCGCCGCGGCTCAGCGCCTGGTACAGGGCGTTGAGTTCGGCGATGAACACGCCGGTCGACCAGCCGTCGAAGATGCCCCAGGGCCGGGTCACGACGGCGACGTGCTCGTGCGGCGCGAGGGTCAGGATGTGCACGCGCAGCATGTGCCGGTCCTCGGGATCGAGCGGCCGCGGCCGCTCGGCGCGCAGGTACTCGGCGACCGCGCTGTCACCGGTGACGTCCTCGAAGGCGACGGAGAAGCCGGTGGTGTCGTTCACCCGCTGTACGTAGGTGTCGCCGCGCTTGAGGTAGCTGGTGCGCAGCACGGCGTGGCGGGCCACGAGCCCTTCGAAGGCGCGCGCGTAGGCCTGCCGGTCGAGGGGGCCGATGACGCGGTAGGCCATTTGCACGTTGTCGTACGACGAGCCGAGGTGCGCGCGCGGGTTGAGGAACCACAGTTCGCTCTGCTGGAAGGAGAGCGGGCTCTCGTCGCCGGGGCCGGTGACGGGCACCAGCGGGACGGTCTCGTCGGCCGCGCCGCCGCTCGACGCGTCGAGTGCGGCGGCCAGCTCGCCGAGGGTGGCTCCGGCGAGGATCGACTGGAGCGGCAGCTCCTTGCCGGTCTCCTGCTTGACGCGGATGGTGAGCCGGGTGGCGAGCAGGGAGTGCCCGCCGAGGTCGAAGAAGCCGTCCTGGAGTCCGACGCGGTCGAGGTCGAGGACGTCCTGGACGAGGCGGCACAGCGCGCGCTCGGTGGCGGTGCGCGGCGCGACGTAGACCTCCTTGTGCACGTCGGCCTCGTCGGGCGCGGGCAGGGCCCGCTTGTCGACCTTGCCGTTGGGGGTGAGCGGCAGCTCTTCGAGGGCGACGAAGACGCTGGGGACCATGTACTCGGGGACGCGGCCCGCCAGGTGGTCCTTCAGCTCCCGGGTCAGGGCCTGGCCGGTGGTGGCGATCTGCGGCACGTTCGCCAGGTGGGTCGCGCTGTAGGCGGTCCGGGCCAGGGCGGTCGGCCGCTCCCCCTTGGCGAGGATCAGGTCGAGGCCGTCGAGGCGGTCCTGGGACCAGGTCAGGGCGGCCCGGTAGCCGAGCTCCTCGGCGTACGTCAGGACGTCCTCCAGGTCGCGCACCCGCTGGGCGGCGGCGTCCGTGAGGCGGCTCGCGCCCAGGGGCTCGACGTGCTGCTGGGCGGTGGTGCCGCGCAGGCTCTCGGCGGCGCGGACGTCGTCGGCGACGCGCGGGTTGTCCAGGCCCGTGACGCCGAAGCGCGTGCGGGTGCCGTCGGCGAGCAGGGCGCGCACCTCGTCGGGCGTGGCCGCGGTCAGCCACGGCAGGTCGTCCTCGGGGGCGGGGGCGGCGCCCTTGGTGAGGACCACGTCGTAGCGGTAGCTGAGCATTTCGTTGCCGCCGGTGCCGCGCTTGACGGCGATGTCGACGGAGCCGATGTCCGCGAAGCGCCGGGGCAGCGCGGCGAAGTAGCTCGGGCTGACGAGGAGTTCGGTCTCCTGCTGGCGGCGGCGCTGCACCTGGCGGGCCAGGGCGGTGACGGAGGTGCGTGCGGAAAGGCGGCTGCGCTCCACGGCCGTGACGTGCGCGGAGAACAGGTCGAGGTTCCTGATGTCGCCGAGGAGGATCCGGCCGCCGTCGGCGACGAGCGGCAGGAGCCGCTCGATGACCTCCTCCAGGTAGAGGCGGTTGGGGAAGTACTGGGCCACGGAGTTGATGACGACGGTGTCGAACTTCTCCGTGGCGGTGCGGCCTTCGGGCACCGGCACGTTCCGGGCGTCGCCCTGCGCGAGGGTGACGTGCGACCAGCCGCGGCGGTCGGCGCCGCGGCGCACTCCGGCCAGGGCCGACGCGGAGATGTCGACGGCGTGCACGGCCTCGCAGGCTCCGGCGTAGCGGAACAGCAGCAGTCCCGTTCCGCAGCCGACCTCCAGGAGCCTGCGGGGCCGCAGCTCCTCGATGCGGCGGACGGTGCCGTCGATCCACTCGCGCATCTCGTGCTCGGGGATGGCGTCGCCGGTGTAGCTGCTGTTCCAGCCGACCAGGTTGAGGTCGTCCCCGGGGGCGCCGGGGTTGTCGGTGGGGTGCGCCTGTTCGTCCGCGTCGGTGCCGTACTGGTCCTCGAAGAGGTCCTGCCACTGTTCCAGGCGGTCGGCGTTCTGTTCGCGCGCGGTGGCGTCCAGCCAGGTGGTCGTGGGCCGTACGTAGGCGACGAGCTTCTTCGTCTCGCCGCTGGCCAGGGTGGTGACGACGGCGCCGCGCACGGCGGGGTGCGCGTGGAGCGCGTTCTCGATCTCGCCGAGTTCCACGCGGAAGCCGCGCACCTTGACCTGGTCGTCGACGCGGCCGACGAACTCCAGGGCGCCGTCGGGCAGTCGGCGCACCAGGTCACCGGTGCGGTAGAGGCGGGCCCCGGGCCGCGTGGCGAAGGGGTCGTCGACGAACCGCTCCTTCGTCAGCTCCGGGTTGCCGAGGTAGCCGCGGCCGACGCCCGCGCCGCCCACGCACAGCTCGCCGACGACGCCCAGCGGCACGGGCCGCAGGTGCGCGTCGAGGACGTGGGCGGTGGACTGGGCGATGGGCCTGCCGATGGGGATGACCGCGTCCTCGGCGATGTCCCGGGGGATCACGTGGCAGGTGGAGGCGATGCTGTTCTCGGTCGGGCCGTAGGCGTTGACGACGGTCAGGCCGGGGTGGGCCGCGTACAGGCGGCGTACGTCCTTGGCGGAGAAGGCCTCGCCGCCGACGCCGAGGTAGGTCAGCGGCAGCCGCCGCCCCTGCGCGGCTTCGGCGAACGCGGGCAGGAAGGCCGCGGACAGGGCCATCATCGTGACGCCGGAGCGCTCGGCGCGGTCCAGGAGCGCGCCCACGTCCTTGGAGTCGCCGTCGTGCAGGACGAGCCGTCCGCCGCACAGCAGCGGGCCGAGGACCTCCTGGGAGCCGACGTCGAAGGAGATCGAGGAGTGGTGGAGCACGACGGTGTCAGGGTCCGTCGGGAAGTAGTCCGGGTTGCGTACGAGACGGACGACGCCGCGCTGTTCCACGAGGACGCCCTTGGGGACGCCGGTGGAGCCCGAGGTGAAGATGGCGTAGGCCAGGTGCTCGGGCGTGAGGCCGAGTTCGGCGCGCGTCAGGTCGTGCTCGGGGCGGTCGGCGAGCAGCTGGGTGCCGTCCCCGGCGCGTTCGCCGGTGTCCAGGTGGAGGACCTGGGGCCGCTGGCCGCCGTCGGCGCCGTCGAGCGCCTCGGACGGGAGGTGGGACTGGCTGAGCACGATGTCGACGCCGGAGTTGGCGACCAAGGTGCGGACGCGCTCCCGGGGGTAGGCCGGGTCGATGGGGACGTACGCGCCGCCCGCCTTGAGGATGCCGAGCAGGCCGGTCACCAGCTCCGGGGAGCGGCGGGCGCACAGGCCGACCAGGGTGTCGGGGCCGACTCCCTGGGCGCGCAGCCAGTGGGCGACGCGGTTGGCGCGGGCGTTGGTCTCGGCGTAGGTGAGGCGCCGCTCGCCGTGTTCGACGGCGATGGCGTCGGGGCGCTGGCGCACCTGCTCCTCGAAGAGCTCGAAGAGGCAGTGGTCGTCCGGGTAGGGCCGGTCGGTGTCGTTCCACTCGGTCAGCAGGCGGTGGCGTTCCGCGGCCGGGAGCACGTCGATGTCGAGGGCGCGCGTGCCGGTGCCGTCGTCGGTGGCCAGGGCGTCGACGAGGCCGGTCACCGCCGCTTCCACATAGCCGAGGACGGCATCGGGCGAGAGCGTGGCGTCGACCTGGGCGTTGAGGGACAGCTCGGTCCCGGTGTCGTCGACGGACACGCCCACCGGGTAGTTGGTGCGGTCGAGGGAGCCCAGCCAGCGGATGCCGAGGTCGTCCAGGGTGGCCGGGCCGAGGTCGCCCTGGCGCGGCTCGAAGTACCGGAAGTTGATCATCGAGCTGAACAGGGTGGCGTCGCCGTCCAGGCCGCTGGAGCGCTGGGCCAGGGTCAGGGCGCTCTGCTCGTAGGCGATGAGCTCCTTGAGGGAGGCGTCCACGGCGGCCACCAGGTCCTTGACGCTGAGGTCGGCGAGGCGGACCCGCAGGGGCAGGGTGTTGATGAAGTTGCCGAGCATCCGCTCGACGCCGGGCACGCCCTGGAGGCGGCCGGAGAGGACGGTGCCGAACACCACGTCGTCGCGTCCGCTGGTGGCCGCCGTGACCAGGGCCCAGGCGGCGTGGAAGAGCGCGGCGGGGCTGATCCGCAGCCGCTGGGCCTGCTCGCGCAGGCGGCTGGTGAGGCCGGGCGGCAGGGAGCGGCGCAGGTCGCGCACCCGGCTGCCGTCGCCGTGCACGTCGACGAGCTGGAACGGCGTGGTGGGCTCGGTGACGTCGCCCAGCTCGCGGCGGAAGTACGCCTCGGCGTCGGCCGCGGCGAGCTGGTGCAGGGTGTGGCCGACGAAGTCGCGGTAGGCCGGGGCCGGGGGCAGTTCGTCGGCGCGGCCCGCCATGTGGGCGGCGAGCTCTTCGAGGATGAGGCGCAGCGAGGTCGCGTCCTCGATGAGGTGGTGGACGCGCAGCAGCAGGAAGTGCCGGGCGGAGTGCGGGTCGGCGGCGACGGCGAGCCGCAGCAGCGGCGCCCGGTCCAGGGCCATGCTCCCCGGGTCCGCGAGCCAGGCGCGGGCCTGTTCCTCGGCCGCAGCGGAGTCGGCGGCGTCGAGCGTGCGCCGCTCGACGTCGAGGCGGACGTCGCGCAGGACCACCTGCACGGGCTCTCCGAGGCCTTCGGTGACGACGGCCGTGCGCATCACGTCGTGCCGGTCCACCACGGCCTGCAGGGCGGCCACGAAGGCGTCGCACGTCTGCCGGTCGGGGGCGGTGAGCAGGATGGGGATGACGTACGGGTCGTTGGCGGGGTCCATCAGGTGGTGGAAGAGGATGCCCTCCTGCGACGGCACGAGCGGGTAGACGTCCTGCACGTTGGGGGCGCCGCCGGGCACGCGGGACACGACGGCGTCGACGGCGGCCTGGTCGAGCCCGGCCAGCGGCAGCATCTCGGGCGTGAGCCGCTCGCAGCCCTCGGGGACGGCAGGGGCGGGCACGGTGTAGCCGGTGGCGGCCGGTCCCGCGCGGTCGATGTCGGCGGCGAGGTCGGCGAGCGTGGGGCTGCTGAAGACGCTGCGCACGGCGACGTCGAGGCCGCGCTCCTTGAGCCGGGCGATGAGGACGGTGATGAGCAGGGAGTGGCCGCCGAGCGCGAAGAAGTTGTCGTGCGCGCTGATGCGGTCCTCGTCGAAGCCGAGGAGTTCGGCCCAGGCGGCGGCGAGCGTCCGCTCGGTGGCCGTGCTCGGCGGCGTGTACGCGCGCTGCGCGAAGGCCTCGATGCCGGGTGCGGGCAGGGCCTTGCGGTCGAGCTTGCCGTTGCCGGTGATGGGCAGGCGCTCCAAGGCCACGAAGGCGCTGGGGACCATGTAGTCGGGCAGGGTCCTGCGCAGGTGGCGGGCGAGTTCGGCGCGGTGGTCGGCCTCCTGCTCGGGCGATCCGGAGCCGGGCGCGCCGGGGCGCAGGACGGTGTAGGCGACGAGTTGCCGGTCGCCCGGGGTGTCCTCGCGGGCGATGACGCGGGCGTCCTGGACGGCGGGGTGTTCGGCGAGGCGGGCCTCGATCTCGCCCAGCTCGATCCGGAAGCCACGGATCTTCACCTGGTCGTCGTTGCGGCCCAGGTATTCCAGCGACCCGTCCGGCAGCCAGCGGGCCAGGTCGCCCGAGCGGTACATCCGTGCGCCCGGCTCCGCGCGGAACGGGTCCTCCAGGAACCGCTCGGCCGTCAGCTCAGGCCGGTTCAGATAACCACGGGCCACGCCCTCGCCACCGACGTACAACTCCCCCACGACACCCACCGGTACGGGCTGGCCGTGTCCGTCGAGGACGTAGGTGCGCAGGTCGGGGATGCGCTCGCCGATGGGGCTCACGGTGCGGTCGGCGTCGGCCTCGGTGATCAGCCGGTAGGTGACGTGCACGGTGGTCTCGGTGATGCCGTACATGTTGACCAGTTGGGTGCTCTGGTTGACCGGGCGGCGCAGCCAGGGCTTGAGCGAGGCGACTTCCAGGGCCTCGCCGCCGAAGACCACCACGCGCACCGCGTGCGGCCGGGCGTCCTCGCCCTGCGCGGCGATCAACTGCCGGAAGGCACTCGGGGTCTGGTTGAGGACCGTCACCCCCGTCTCGCACAGCAGCCGGTAGAAGTCCTCCGGGCTCCGCGTCACCGCCTGCGGCACCACCACCAGGCGACCACCGTGCAACAGCGCGCCCCAGATCTCCCAGACGGAGAAGTCGAACGCGAAGGAGTGGAACAGCGCCCACACATCCTGCTCGTCGAAACGGAACCAGTCATCCGTCGACGTGAACAGGCGCACCACATTGCGGTGCTCGACCACCACACCCTTGGGCACACCCGTCGAACCCGACGTGTAGATCACATAGGCCGCGTGCGAAGGACCCACACCCGCACCCGAGACATCGTCGGCCGACAGCCCGGCCCACAGCTCAGCGTCCGCACGGACATCCACCACCGGCACCGACGGGACCGCGAGGCCCTCGGGCAGCACACCGTCGGTCACGAACACCTGGGGCACGCTGTCGTCGAGCACGTGCGCGAGGCGGTCGGCGGGGGACGCCGGGTCCAGCGGCACATAGGCCCCGCCCGCCTTCAGAACGGCGAGGACGGCCACGACCAGGTGTTCGCTGCGCGGCAGGCACAACGCCACCAGCACGTCCGGGCCCACCCCCAGACCCCGCAGATGCCGCGCGAGACGATTCGCCCGCGCGTTCAACTCCCCGTACGACAAGCGGCTGTCCTCGAACTCCACCGCCACCGCGTCGGGGGAACGCCGCGCCACCTCCTCGAACCAGGTGTGCAGGCAGCGGTCCACCGGCGGTGCGGCGGGCGCCTCGTTCCACTCGGTGAGCACCTGGCGGCGCTCGGCGGCGTCGAGGGTGCTGAGCCGGGAGAGCCGCTCCCCCGGTGCGGCGACGACGGCGTACAGCAGCGCGGTGTAGTGCCGGACGAAGCGCTGGACCGTCTCGCGGTCGAAGAGGCCGGTGTTGTACTCGAAGGCGCCGATCAGACCGTCGGGGGTCTCGCGCAGGTCGAGCGTCGCGTCGAACTTCGTGATGTCGAAGTCGAACTCGATGAGGGAGACGTCGAGGTCTCCCAGGCGCACCTCGCGGTCGGTGTGCGCCTCCTGGAGCACGAACGCGACCTGGAACAGGGGCGAGTGGCTGAGGCTGCGCTCCAGCTGCAAGGCGTCGACGACCGCTTCGAACGGCACGTCCTGGTGGCTGAAGGCCCCGAGCGCCACGTCCTTGACCCGGCCGAGCAGGTCGGTGAAGGCCGGGTCGCCCGACAGGTCGGCGCGCATCACCAGGGTGTTGGCGAAGTAGCCGATGAGGCCTTCGGACTCGATGCGCTGGCGGTTGGCGACGGGGGTGCCGATGGCGATGTCGGTCTGCTCGCTGTAGCGGTGCAGCAGCAGGGCGTAGACGGAGAGCAGCGTCATGTAGAGCGTGACGTCGTGCTGCTCGGCGAGGGCCTTCAGCCGTCGCAGGAGCTCCGCGGGCAGGTGGAAGCGCTCGTGCGCGCCCTCGTAGGTCTTGATCGCCGGGCGGGTGCGGTCGGCGGGCAGGGGCAGGCGCGGGTCGACGCCGTCGAGCCTGCGCGTCCAGTAGCCGAGCTGGCGTTCCTGCACCTCGTCGACCAGCCACTGGCGCTGCCAGTGCGCGTAGTCCGCGTACTGGATGGGCAGGGGTGCGAGCGGCGAGGCGTCGCCCGCCTGGAAGGCCTCGTACAGCGTGACCATCTCGCGGAAGAACACGCCGAGCGACCAGCCGTCGGAGACGCTGTGGTGCATGGTCACGAGCAGGACGTGCTGGCGCTCGGACTCGCGCAGGAGGCGGACGCGGATCAGCGAGTCGCGGGCGAGGTCGAAGGGGGCCACGGCCTCCCGCTCGCAGATCGACGGCAGCTCCGCGGGGTCGGTCAGGTCCTCCTCGCCGACCGTGAAGTCGCGGCCGTCGCCGATCTCCTGGTACGGCACGCCGTCGCGCTCGACGAAGCGGGTGCGCAGCGCCTCGTGGCGCTGGACGATCGTCTCCAGGGCGCGCAACAGGGCGGGGCGGTCGAGCGGGCCGCTCAGCCGCATCGCCATCGGGATGTTGTAGTACGCGCTGGTGCCGTCCAGCTGCGCCAGGAACCACAGGCGCTGCTGGGCGAAGGACAGCGGGACCGGCTCGTCCCCGGTGTGCGGGCGGGGGCCGATCGCCTCCAGGGCGGACAGGTCGACGCCCTGCTTCCTCAGCATCGCGATGAGGGCGCGCTGCTTGTTGGCGGGCAGCGACTTGATCTTCCGGATCAGGTCGAGGGAGGTGCCGTTGCTCGGGGTGCTCATCGTCGGCGTCGTGGTCACTTGATCCGGCCTTCCCAGGCGTCCAGCTCTTCTTCGCTCATGTTCTCGATCAAGTCGATGCTCTCCAGGATCGCGGCGACGTCGACGGCGCCGCCCTGTGGTGCCACGGGCGCGCGTCGCTCCAGCTCGGCGGCCATCGCGGCCAGCGTCGGTCCCTCGAAGACGGCCTGCACGGTGAGTTCGGCGCCCGTCGCCTGGGCGAGGCGGTTGACGAGGCGGGTGACGAGCAGCGAGTTGCCGCCGAGGGCGAAGAAGTCGCTGTCGACGTCCAGGTCGTCGGCGTCGGCGCGCAGCAGCTCCGCCCAGACGCCCGCGACGGTCCGCTCGGCCTCGGTGCGGGGCGCGACGCGGCGCCCGGCGGGCCGCTGCCGGTCCTCGGGGGCGGGCAGGGCCCGCAGGTCGAGCTTGCCGTTCTGGGTCAGGGGCAGCTCTTCGAGCAGCACGTGCGCGGCCGGGACCATGTACTCGGGCAGCGCCGCGCCCAGCCTGTCCCGTAGGTCGGCGACCAGGGCGGCCCGGCCCGACCAGCGCGGGGTCGCGGTAACGGACTCGGCCGCCCGCCGGGTGCCCTGGCCGTCGGCGCGGCGGGCGTAGACGTTGTAGAGGGTGGTGCCCCGCAGCAGGCGGTTGTCCTGCTCGCAGACGACGTCGTAGCCGAGCGCCTTGAGGAGGGTGACGACCTTCTCCAACTGCCCGTCGACGTCGTGGAGTTCGACGACGAGCTGTCGGATCTTCGGCCAGTCGCGCCAGTGGATGCCCTTGAGCACCTCGTACTCGGCGTTCTCGACGTCGACCTTCAGCAGGTCGATCCGGTCGAGGGACTCCTCCGCGATGACGTCCGAGAGGGTGCGCAGTCGGCAGGTGAACTGCTCGCTGTCGAGGCGGGCGTCGACGACCGCGTCGACGAGGTCGTCCCCGGCGGTGGTGTCGGCCGCGCCCTCCTCGGTCAGCTCCTCCTGGTTGCGCAGATAGGAGCGCACCAGGTCGTGGGCCTGTTCGGCGGTGGTGACGCTGGAGGAGATGACGGTGTTGTGGCGGTAGAAGGTGAAGGTCTCCTCCTTCGCCTCGGCCGCGAGGCCGCAGTCGTGCACCTTGGCGTCGATGCCGTGGAGCGCGACGTTGCGGCGCAGCGAGTCGAAGACGGGCGGGATCGGCTCGAAGGCGTGGATCCGGGCGCCGGGGCAGCGGCTGCCCGCGAAGAGCGTGAACAGGCCGATGTTGGCGCCCACGTCGAGGATGGTGTCGCCGTCCTCGATGGTGATGCCGTTCCGCAGGTATTCGAGGTGCGTGAAGATCTCGTCGTAGACGAAGTCGGTCTCGCTCCTGTTCTGCTGGAACACCGTCATGCCGTTGGGCAGTTCGTAGGTCCGCGCGAGCGCTTCCGGCTCGGTGCGGTCCAGGCGCAGGAGTTCGCGTACGGCCGGGGCGTGGTCGGGCGACGGGACGACGTAGGCGACGAGGCGCTGGTCCTGGTCGTCGTAGCCGCGCACCAGGACGCGGGCGTCCTGGACGGCGGGGTGTTCGGCGAGGCGGGCCTCGATCTCGCCCAGCTCGATCCGGAAGCCACGGATCTTCACCTGGTCGTCGTTGCGGCCCAGGTATTCGAGGGAGCCGTCCGGCAGCCAGCGGGCCAGGTCGCCCGAGCGGTACATGCGTGCGCCCGGCTCCGCGCGGAACGGGTCCTCCAGGAACCGCTCGGCCGTCAGCTCAGGCCGGTTCAAGTAGCCGCGGGCCACGCCCTCGCCGCCGACGTACAGCTCGCCGACGGCGCCGATGGGCGCGGGGCGGCCGTGTCCGTCGAGGACGTAGGTGCGCAGGTCGGGGATGCGCTCGCCGATGGGGCTCACGGTGCGGTCGGCGTCGGCCTCGGTGATCAGCCGGTAGGTGACGTGCACGGTGGTCTCGGTGATGCCGTACATGTTGACCAGTTGGGTGCTCTGGTTGACCGGGCGGCGCAGCCAGGGCTTGAGCGAGGCGACTTCCAGGGCCTCGCCGCCGAAGACCACCACGCGCACCGCGTGCGGCCGGGCGTCCTCGCCCTGTGCGGCGATCAACTGCCGGAAGGCACTCGGGGTCTGGTTGAGGACCGTCACCCCCGTCTCGCACAGCAACCGGTAGAAGTCCTCCGGGCTCCGCGTCACCGCCTGCGGTACGACCACGAGACGGCCGCCGTGCAACAGCGCGCCCCAGATCTCCCAGACGGAGAAGTCGAACGCAAAGGAGTGGAAGAGGCTCCACACATCCTGCTCGTCAAAGCGGAACCAGTCGTCCGTCGACGTGAACAGGCGCACCACATTGCGGTGTTCGACGACCACGCCCTTGGGCACACCCGTCGAACCCGACGTGTAGATCACATAGGCCGCGTGCGAGGGGCCCACGCCCGTGCCGGTGACGTCGTCGGCCGACAGACCGGCCCACAGCTCCGCGTCCGCGCGGACGTCCACGACCGGCACCGACGGGACCGCGAGGCCCTCGGGCAGCACGCCGTCCATGACCAGGACGCGAGGTGCGCTGTCGTCGAGGATGTGCGCGAGGCGGTCCGCCGGGGAGGCCGGGTCCACGGGCACGTACGCGCCGCCCGCCTTCAGGACCGCGAGGACGGCGACCACGAGGTGTTCGCTGCGCGGCAGGCACAGCGCCACCAGCACGTCCGGGCCCACCCCCAGACCACGCAGATGCCGCGCGAGACGGTTCGCCCTGGCATTCAACTCCCCATACGACAGACGGCTGTCCTCGAACTCCACCGCCACCGCGTCCGGGGTCCGGGCGGCGGTCTGCTCGAAGCCCTCGTGCAGGGGCCGGGCCACCGGCTCGGCCGCGGGCGCCTCGTTCCACTCGGTGAGGACCCGGTGGCGCAGGGCGTCGCTCAGGACGGGCAGGCCCAGGGCGGGGCGCCGCTCGGCGCCCTCGGTGGTGAGGGCGTCGACGAGGCCCTCCATGGCGGTCTCCAGGTAGCCGATGACGAGGGCGGCGTCCTGGGCCCGGTCGATCTGCGCGTCGAGCGAGAAGGAGTGCCCGAGGTCGTCGACGGACAGGGCGATCGGGTAGTTGCTGCGCTCGATGACGCCCGCGAGGGACTTGACGCCCGCGCGCTCCAGCTCGGAGTCGTCGACGCGGTCGTCGGACTCCAGGTGCCGGTAGTTCAGGATCGCGTTGAACAGCGGCGTCTCGGGGGGCACGGCGCTGTGGCCGTGGGCCACGGCCAGCGGGGTCTGCTCGTGGCGCACCAGGTCGCGCAGGGTCCGGTCGGTAGCGCTCACCAGGTCGCGCACGCTCGTGCCCGTCAGGTCGACGCGCACGGGCAGGGTGTTGATGAAGTTGCCGAGCATGCGCTCGATGCCGCGCGGGCCCTGGAGGCGGCCGGACATGACGGTGCCGAAGACCACGTCGTCGCGGCCCGCGCACGCCGCCACGACCAGGGACCAGCCCGCGTGGAACAGCGTGGCCGGGCTGACCCGCAGCTCCTTGGCGCAGGCCCGGATCCGCTCCCCGAGGCGGGCGTCCAGCGGGCGGCGCAGGTCGAGGACGCCGCGGCCGTCGCCGTGGACGTCCTGGAGCCCGAACATCACGGTGGGTTCGGTGACGTCGCCGAGCCGGTCCCGGAAGTGGTCCGCCGGGTCGTGCTCGCGCGCGCGGTGCTGCACCTGGGCGATGAAGTCGCGGTACGGCGCGGGCGGGGCGAGCTCCCCGGCGCGGCCCGTCATATGGGCGACGACCTCCCGGAACAGCAGGCCGAGCGAGGTCGCGTCGTCGATGACGTGGTGCAGGTTGAGCGCGGCGTACCAGGTGGCCGTGGAGGGCTGCCGGGCGGCGCGCAGCCGGATCAGCGGGGCGCGGTCGAGGCGCATCGCCTGCGGCCGGGCCAGGAGGGCGCGGATCTCGTCCTCGGCGTCGCGGCCCGCGGGCACCTCGAACTCCTCCAGGTCGAGGTCGGCGTGGCGCACCACGACCTGGACGGGCCGCGAAAGGCCCTGGGTGAGGATCGCCGTGCGCAGCGCGTCGTGCCGGGCGACGGCCGCGCGCAGGGCGCTCACGAAGCCGTCGAGGTGGGCCCTGCTCTCGAAGGAGAACACGCCGGAGAGCACGTACGGGTCGCGGCCGCTCTCCTTGAGGTGGTGGAAGAGCATGCCTTCCTGGAGGGCCGCCAGCGGGTACACGTCCTGGACATTGGAGGCGCCGCCGGGCACGGCGGCCACGATCGCCGCCAGCTCGTCCTCGGTCAGGGAGACCAGGGGGAGCATGTCGGGGGTGAGCCGGTCGCAGTCCGCGGGGATGCCGTTCGGCGGGGCGGTGAAGGCCGTCCCCGCCGGGGCCGCGTCCGGCGCGTCGGGGTCCTCCGGGGCATGCGCCGCGTCGATGGCCTCGGCCAGGTCGGCGAGCGTGGCGGCGGCGAACACGCTGTGCAGCTCGCAGTCGAGGCCCGCGTCGTGCAGGCGCGCGGTCAGCTTGGGGATGAGCAGGGAGTGCCCGCCGAGGGCGAAGAAGTTGTCGTGGACGCCGATGCGCTCCTCGTCGAAGCCGAGCAGGCCCGCGCAGACCGCGAGCAGGGTCCGCTCGGTGGGCGTGCGGGGAGCGACGCGGTCACCGGCCACGGCGTACGCGTCGGCGTCGGGGGCCGGGAGTGCCTTCCGGTCGAGCTTGCCGTTGGCGGTCAGCGGCAGGGCGTCGAGGCGGACCAGGGCCCCCGGGACCATGTACTCGGGCAGCGCCTGGCCGAGGTGGCGCACCAGGGCGTCGTGGAGCTCCCCCGGGTGCGCCTGCGGGTGCGCCTCGTCGAGGACCACGTAGCCGACGAGCCGCGGGTTGCCGGGGCTGTCCTCGCGGGCGACGACGGCGCAGGCCCGCACCGCGGGGTGGCGGGAGAGGCGGTCCTCGATCTCGTCGGGTTCGATGCGGAAGCCGCGCAGCTTGACCTGGTTGTCGATGCGGCCGAGGTACTCCAGGGTGCCGTCCGGCAGCCATCGGACGAGGTCGCCCGTGCGGTACATGCGGGCGTCCGGGTCCGCCGCGAACGGGTTCGACACGAAGCGCTCGCGGGTCAGGCCGGGGTTGTTCAGATAGCCGCGGGCCAGGCCGACGCCCGCGATGTGCAGCTCGCCCGCGCAGCCGACGGCCTGCCGACGGCCGAGGTCGTCCAGGACGTACAGCTGGATGTTCTGGATCGGGCGGCCGATCGGCACCGTGCGGTCCGCGGCGTCGGGCGGGCAGGCCCAGTGGGTGACGTCGATGGCGGCCTCGGTGGGGCCGTACAGGTTGTGCAGCAGCGCGCGGTGCTGGGCGTAGTGGCGCGCGGGCAGCTCCGGCGGCAGGGCCTCGCCGCTGCAGAAGACCTGGCGCAGCGACGTGCAGCGGGCCCAGCCCTCGTGGTCGAGCATGAGGCGCAGCATGGGCGGCACGAAGTGCGCGGTGGTGACCTCGGCGGCCCGGATGAGCGACACCAGGTACGCGGGGTCCTTGTGGCCGCCCGGTGCGGCGACCACCAGGCGCGCGCCGGTGATCAGGGGCCAGACGAACTCCCACACGGAGACGTCGAAGCTGAACGGCGTCTTCTGGAGCACGACGTCGTCGGGCGTCAGCGCGTACTCGTTCTGCATCCACTCGACGCGGTTGACGGCCGCCCGGTGCTCGACCATGACGCCCTTGGGGCGGCCGGTGGAGCCGGAGGTGTAGATGACGTACGCGAGGTCGCCGGGGGCGATCCGGGCGGGGGCGCCCACGTCCTGGGCGCCCGGGGCGCCGCCGGGGAGCGGCCGTCCCTCGGCGTCCAGGCGGAGCACCGTGCGCGCCCCGCTCAGGGCGGACGTGTCGGTGCCGGACTGGGTGAGGACGAGGGCGGCGCCCGAGTCCTCGATCATGTACTGGATGCGTTCGGCCGGGTACTCCGGCTCCAGGGGGAGGTAGGCGCCGCCCGCCTTCATGACCGCCCACAGGGCGATCACCATCTCCAGGGAGCGTTCCATGGAGATGCCGACGACCGTGTCCGCGGTGACGCCGTGGCGGCGCAGCTCGGCGGCCAGGGCGTCGGTGCGCGCGGCGAACTGCGCGTACGTCAGGGAGCGCTCGCCGTAGACGAGGGCGGTGCGCTCACTGTGCCGGGCGACGGCGTCGGCCAGGAGGTCGGGCAGGCCGCGCTCCGCGGAGAAGGGGCGGGCGGTGTCGTTCCACGCGTCGAAGAGGCGCAGCTCGTCGTCCGACAGGTGCGAGGCCTCGGACAGCAGCTGTCCGGGGGCGTCGACCAGGGCGCGCAGCAGGGTCTCGTAGTGCCCGAGGAAGCGCTCGACGTCCGCCGTGTCGAAGCGCGCGGCGTCGTACTTGAGGTGCAGCGTGTAGGCGTCGGCGGCGTGCTCGACGACCTCCAGGTGGAGCTTGAACTCCCCCTCCTGGGATATCTCCTCCACGAACCGCAGCGAGCGGGCCAGGTCCAGGCCGTGCACGTCGCCGTCCGTCAGGCGCATCATGCGCTGGTTCTGGAAGACGTACGAGACCTGGAAGACCGGGGAGGTGTCGGGGTCCGTGCGCAGGTTCAGGTCCTGCACCATGCGCGGGAACGGGTACGCGGCGTGGTCGAGGCCGTCGGCCATGACGAGCGTCAGGTCGCGCACGAAGTCGGTGAACGACACGTCGCCGCGCACGCCGTGGCGCACGGGCAACATGTTGACGAAGTAGCCGACCGCCTCGTCGTAGGTGGCGTCCGGCCTGCCCAGGGACGGCACGCCGACGACGAGGTCGCGCTCGCCGCTGTAGCGGTGCAGGAGCAGTTCGTACACGGCGAGGAAGAGCACCGCGGGCTTGACGCCGTGGTCCGCGCACACCTCGCGCACCCGCGCGGCGAGGGCCGCGGGCAGCGGCAGGGTGACCGTCTCGCCGACCACGGCGGTGCCGGGCGCGGGGGCGCGCTCGATGCCGAGGCGCAGCACGGGCAGGTCGCCCGCCAGGGTGTCCCGCCAGAACGCGCGGTGGCGGGCGCCGTCGGCGCCCGCGAGGAAGTCCGCCTCCCAGCGCACGAACGCGTCGTAGGCGTCGTGCCGCGCGGACGCGGGCTCGGGGGCGTCGCCCCGCAGCAGGGTGTCGTAGGTGTGGAGCAGGTCGCGGAGCAGCACGGGGGTGGACGCGCCGTCGAACACCAGGTGGTGCACGACGAGCAGGACGAGCGTCCGCGGCGCTTCGGCCGTGCCCGCCGTGTACACGACGGCCCGGACCGGTCCTTCCTGGTGCAGGTCGAAGGGCGCCTTGGCCTGTTCGCGCGCCAGGGCGAGCAGGACGTCGTCGGGCAGCCCGTGCGGCACGCTCTGGTGCCGGAAGGGCGCCTCCTCGCCGTCCGGGCGCCGCACCAGGTACGGGGTGCCCTCGTCCTCGACGACCACGCTGTGCAGCAGCGTGTGCCGGGACGTCACCTGTCGGAAGGCCTCCGCGAACACGTCGACGTCGAACGGCGCCGACGTGCGGAAGCAGACGGGCACGTTGTACACGTCCGACGCGGGCCGCAGCTTGTGGAGCAGCCACAGCCCCTTCTGGCCCTCGGACAGGGCACGCCGGTCCGTGACGCCCGCCTGCGCGGAGTCCTGGAGTCGTTCGTAGAACGCGAGCACGTCCTCAGCGGTGTAGAGGCCCGCCTTGAAGCCCGCCAGAATCTGATCCTCGTTCACGCGCCCGGTGCTTCCTTCATGAGTGACTTGAGTTCTTCGAGTCCGACGTGGCCCTGGCGGAACTCCTCCAGTGCCTTGGTCCGTGCTTCGCGTACGTCCGGTACGTGGGGTGGCCGCGGGGTTCCGCGCTTCGCGGCGAGCCGGTCCGCGATGCGCTCCAGGGTGGTGAGCTCGACGATCTCCCGCGTGGTGAGGGTGAGGCCGAGGTCGGCCTCCACCGCCCGCCGCAGGCGCACCCACAGGACCGAGTCGGCGCCCAGGCTGTGCAGGTCCTTGTCCAGCGGGAGTTCGCCGGGGGCGAAGCCGAGGGCGTCGCTGAAGTAGTCCGCGAGGTAGCGCAGGATGTCGCCGTCGTGGCTGCCGTCGTCGTGGTCGGGTTCGGGGTCGGGGTCGGTGAGGGGGTCGGGCAGCTCGGTGTGCGGAGCCGCGTCGGGCGTGGGGAACGTAGGGGGCGTGGGAGCCGCGTCGGGCGTGGGAGCCGTCGTCGGGGTGCCGGTGTGGCCCACCCAGTACCGCTTGCGCCGGAACTCCGTCGTCGGCAGCGCCACGAGTCGGCGTCCCTGCCCCGCGGACAGGCCTCGCCAGGGGATCCGGCCGCCCCGCACCCACAGCTCGGCGAGCCGGTCGAGCTCGCCGTCGGTGACGAGCGCCCGGACGAACGCCTCGCCGTGGCCGCCCGCGAGCAGGTCGCCCAGGGTGGCGGCGCCCGCCTCCGCGTTGCCCCGGTACAGCTGGGCGTACTCGGACCGGTCGGCGAGGAACTCCGCGAGCGCGCGCAGCAGGCCCGCGCGGGACTCCGTGACGAACGCCAGGCGCTCGGCCAGGGCTTCCCTGCCCGTGCGCAGCGTGTGGGCGACGTCCGCGAGCCAGGCGGCGGCGTCCGCGTCCGGGACGTCGGCCCGCTCGACGAAGTCGTGCAGCAGGCGGGCCGCGGTGCGCAGCCGCTCGGGGTCACCGGCGGACAGGACGATCAGCTCCGGCTGCCTCGGCTGCGGCCGCGCCGCCGCCTGCTCGGGCTCCGGTGCCTCCTCCACGACGAGGCTGACGTGGCTGCCGCCCGCGCCGACGGAGTTGAGCAGCGCGCGCCGGGGCGCCCCGGGGCGCGGCTCCCACGGCGTCAGCGTCTCGCACAGCCGCAACGGGCCCTCGTCCAGGCGGAGTTCGGCGTTGGGCGTGCCGACCGCCGCCCGGGGTGCCAGCTCCCGGTGGCGCAGCTGGAGGACGACCTTGGTGAGCTGGGCGATGCCGGAGGCCGCCTCGGGGTGGCCCAGGTTGGACTTCACCGAGCCGAGCGCGATCGGCTCGGTGACGTCGGCGAACACCTCGCGCAGCGCGCCCGCCTCGACGGCGTCGCCGAGCGCGGACCCGTTGGCCGCGGCCTCCACATAGCCGATCGACGCGGGGTCGCAGCCCGCCTTCTCCAGGGCCCTGCGGGCCACGTTCACCTGGGTCCTGCGGCTCGGCGCCATGAACTGGCCCGCGCGGCCGCCGTGCAGCGAGGCGCTGCCCTTGATGACCGCGAGGACGGTGTCGCCGTCCCTGCGGGCGGCGGCCAGCGGCTTGAGCAGCACGGCGCCCACCGCCTCGGCGGGCAGATAGCCGTCGCCGTCGCGGAAGCTGCGGCTGCCGGGGTGGCTGCCGAGCAGGCCCGCCCGGGACAGCGCCCGGTACTTGTCGGGGTGGACCGTCAGGTTCACGCCACCGGCGATCGCCAGCTCGCTGTCGCCGCGCAGCAGATCGGCGCAGGCCAGGTGGATGGCGGCCGCCGAGGACGCGCACATGCCGTCCACGGCGAGGCTCGGGCCCTCCAGGCCGAAGAAGTGCGAGACGCGGTTGGCGATGAGGTTGTACGACGCCGCCGAGGTCAGGGCGGAGCGCACCACGTCGGCGGTGTCGGCCCGGTACATCTGGTACATCGCGCCGACGTACACGCCGACCCGGCGGCCGTACGTGTGCTCGACGGCTTCCTGGGTGACACCGCTCTGCTCCAGGAGCTGCCACACCGTCTCCAGGAACAGCCGCTGCTGCGGGTCCATGGTCTCGGCCTCGCGCGGCGAGATGCCGAAGTGCAGCGGGTCGAACTGGTCGACGCCGTCGAGGAAGCCGCCCCATTTGCCGTAGCTCTTGCCGGGCGCGTCGCGGTCCGGGTCGAACACCGCGTCGTGGTCCCAGCGGTCGGCGGGGACCTCGGTGACGCAGTCGGCGCCGGTGCGCAACAGGCCCCACAGGGCGTCGGGGTCGGCGGCGCCCGGGTAGCGTCCGGCCAGGCCGATGATGGCGACGCCCTCGTCGTGGGGGTCCCGGGCGGGCCGGGTCGGCTCCTGCCGCGCGGGCTCGGGGGCGGGCGGTGCCAGTGCTGCCGGTGCGGGAGCGGGTGCGACTGTGGACTCGGGCGCGGGTGCGGGCGCGGCGGTGGTCGGCTCGCCGAACAGCGCGCGCAGCGCGTCCCCGTGCTCGGCCACGAAGTACTCGGCCAGGTCGCGGACCGTCTGCACCTCGAAGAACAGGGTCTTGGGCAGCGTGCCGAAGTCCGCCTCCAGCTGGGCGATCAGGTTCATCGCCACGACGGAGTCCATGCCGTAGCGCTCCAGGGGCACCTCCGCGTCGAGCCGGTCGGCGCCGAGCTTGAGGCCCGCCGCCAGGTGCGCGCGCAGATGGCGGCGGGTGCGGTCGAGCAGGGCCCGGTCGTCGCCCGCCGCACCGGTGGGCGACGTCGGCGCGGCCTCGGCACGCGGCTCGGCCTCGGAGTGCGGCTCGGGCGCGGCTGCCCGCGCGGGTCGCGCGGTCAGGCGCGGCAGGACCGCGTCGCGCCGCCCGGCGACCACGAGGAGCTGGCCGTCGGCGAGGCCGGTGCGGCGTGCGGCGACCCCGGTGTGCAGGGCCCGCAGGCCGCTCCGGGTGTCCAGCGGGACGAGGTCCATCCGCCGCAGCCGCTCCTCGGCGGCGGCGTCCACGCCCATGCCACCCTCGGCCCACAGGGGCCAGTTCAGGGACAGGGTCAGGCCGTGGCGCGCCCCGGCGGCCGCGAGGCGGCCCCGGTGGGCGGCGTAGGCGTCCATGAAGGCGTTGCCCGCCGCGTAGTCGGCCTGGCCCGCGTTGCCCAGGGCGCCGGACGTCGACGAGTAGCACAGGAACAGCTCAAGGGGCTGGTCCCGGGTCAGCTCGTCGAGGTGGACGAGGCCCGCGACCTTCGGCGCGAGGACGCGCGCGAATTCCTCCGGCGTCTTGTGCGCGACGAAGGCGTCGCGCAGCACGCCCGCGGCGTGCACGACGCCGGTGAGCGGCCCGTGCGTCCGCGCGATGTGCGCCACGAGGCGTTCGACGTCGGCGCGGTCGGTGACGTCGGTCCGCTGGTGGTCCACGGTCAGGCCCGCGGCCCGCAGTTCGTCGAGCGCCTGCCGCTGGGTGGCGCCGAGCGCCGAGCGCCCGGTCAGGACGACGGTGGCGCCCGGGGCGGCCGCTGCGATGTCCCGGGCCGTGACGAGGCCGAGGGCTCCGGTGCCGCCCGTGATGAGGTACACGCCGCCCGCGCGCCACGGGGCGGTGCCCGCGTCCGGCGCCGGGGGGAGCTCCGCGAGCCGCCTGACCTCGCGGCGGCCCGCGCGGTAGCGGACTTCGGGCGCCGTCTCGGGGGCCGTCTCCGCGCGCAGCCGCTCGGCGACGCGGGCGGGCGCGGCGCCGTCGAGGCAGTCCACGAGCTGGGTGCGCAGCCTCGGGTTCTCCAGGGCCACCGTCCGCAGCAGTCCGCTGAGGCCGGTGAACGCGGCCCGGCCCGCGGCCTCCTGGCTCACGTCGCCGACGAGCACGACCTGGAGCAGGGCTGTGCCGCGCACGCCGTCCGTCAGCAGGGCGCGGGCCCGGGCGAACACCCGCCGTGCCGCCGTCAGGTACGCGGCGTCCAAGGGGGCGTCGTCCGCCAGGGCCACGGTCTCCAGGTGCGCCGCGGCCGTCAGGGCCGTGGACAGCGCGGACTCCTCGCCCGGCGCGAAGGTTCCGACGAGGATCACGTGGCGCTCGGCCACGGGTGCGGCCGTGGCGGCGCCCGCCTCCTCCGCCTCCCACACGGGGTGCGTGAGGAGCACGTGGTCGGGCGTGGCGGGCTCGCCGCCCGGCGCGCTCTCCAGGTCGAGCCAGTGGCGCTCGCGGGCGAAGGGGTAGCCGGGCAGGCTGAGGCGGCGCGGGCGGGCCGTGCCGTCCGCCGCGTACGGCCTGTCCCAGTCGACGGCTTCGCCACGGGCCCAGCGGGCCGCGTACTCCTGGGGCTCCGTGGCCGTGCCGTCGGCCTTGACGGGCGGCTGGTCGGGCCGGACGCGGCCGCGCGCCCAGGCGCCCGTCGCGGCGGGGTCGGCCAGGAACGCGTCCAGGGTGCGCCGGACGGACTCCAGGGAGTCCGCGGTGAACGCGAGGCGCTCCTCCAGGGCGACGCGGCCGGTCTGCAGGGTCCGGGCGAGCGCGGTGAGGTCGCCTTCGCCGAGCTCGTCCGCGCGGGCTCGCAACCGCCGCGCGACGTCCACGAGTTGGCCCTCGGTCGCGGCCGACAGCGGTACGACGACGGGGCGCGGCGCGGCGGCGGGGGCGGGGTCGGCCTGCGGTTCGTACGCGGCCAGGACCACGTGCGCGTTGGCGCCGCCCGCGCCGAAGCTGGAGACGCCCGCGACGCGCGGCCCGCGCCACGGCTGAAGGGTGCGCTGCACGGTGAACGGCGTCCCGGTGAAGTCCAGATGGGGGTTGAGCGTGCTCGCGTGCAGGCTGGGCACCAGCTCGCCGTGGCGCATCTGGAGCAGCACCTTGGTGACGCCCGCGATGCCCGCCGCGCTCTCGCAGTGGCCGATGTTGGACTTCACCGAGCCGATCGCGCAGGTGGGCCCGACTGCCCCGGCGGTGCGGCCGAACGCCTTGACCAGACCGGTCAGTTCGATGGGGTCGCCGAGGGAGGTGCCGGTGCCGTGCGCCTCCAGGTAGCTGAGCTCGTGCGGCGCGACGCCCGCCCGGGCGAGCGCGCGGGTGATGACGTCGCCCTGGGCCACCGGGTCGGGCACCGAGAAGCCGTGGGTCCTGCCGCCGTGGTTGAGGGCCGTGCCCTTGATGACCGCGTGGATCTGGTCGCCGTCGGCGATCGCCCGCTCCAGGGGCTTGAGCAGGACGGCGCCGACGCCCTCGCCGGGCACGTAGCCGTCGCCGCCCTCGCCGAAGCTGCGGCAGCGGCCGTCGCTTGAGGTGAACTTGCCCTGGCTCAGCATCACGTACTTGTTCGGGTGGACGCTGACGTTGACGCCGCCCGCGACGGCCGCCGCGCACTGGCCGCTCCTGATCGCCTCGCAAGCGAGGTGGATCGCGGTCAGCGAGGACGAGCACATAGTGTCCACGGCCATGCTCGGGCCGTGGAAGTCGTAGAAGTACGAGATCCGGTTGGCGATGGACGAGGGGCTGCCGGAGAGCGCCACGCGGTGGCCGCGCGCCTGCGCCTGGGCGCCGTAGAGCTGGTACTCCTCGTACATCACGCCGACGAACACGCCGACCTTGCCCGCGGCGAGGAGGCCCGCGCCGGCGTCGGGGTCGGCTGACTGCCGGGACAGGGTCTCGCCGGTGTACCCGGCGTCCTCCAGGGTGTGGTGGACGGTCTCCAGGAAGAGCCGCTCCTGGGGGTCGAGGAACTCCGCCTCGCGCGGCGAGATGCGGAAGAACAGCGGGTCGAAGCGGTCGACGCCGTCGAGGAAGCCGCCCCACCGGGACGTGCCCTCGTGGTCGCGGGGGTCCCAGCGGTCCGCCGGGACCTCGGTGACGCAGTCCCGGCCGGAGCGCAGGTTCCGCCAGAACGCGTCGAGGTCGTCGGCCAGCGGGTAGCGGCCGCTCACGCCGACGATCGCGATGTCGGTGACGTGCTCCGCGCGCGGTGGCGCGGGCGTGGTCCGCGCCGGAGCCGGTGCCGGTGCCCGCTCCTCGGCCTCGGGGGCCGTCGCGCCGAGCGCGGCGCGCAGCCGCCGGGGGTAGGCCTCGGCGAAGTGCTCGCTGAGCGCGCGGACCGTACGGACCTCGAAGAACAGCGTCTTGGACAGCTCCCCGAAGGTGCCCTCCAGGTGGTGGGTGAGCTCCATCGCCATCATGGAGTCCATGCCGTAGAACTCCAGTGGCGTGTCCACGTCGAGGCGTTCGGCGTCGACTTCGAGCGCCGCGGCGAGCTGGTCGCGCAGATACGGCAGCGCGCGCCCGGCGAGCGTGGCGTCGGATGCGGCGGGGGGCGCGGGGCGCTCCGTGGCGGCCGGGGCCGCCTCGGCGGGGAGCACCCGCGCGAGCAGGCCGGTCAGTTCGGCGCACACCCGGCCCTCGGTGTCGAGGAGGGTGATGTCCAGCTTCGCGGACGCGTCACCGGGGCGGCTGCCGTCCTGGTACCGGATCCAGGCGTACGCCGTCGCCGTGGTGGCGGCCAGGACGTCCACTTCGTGGAGGGCGAAGGGCAGCGCGGGCCGCGCGGGGGCGGCGCCGTGGCCGTCGCCGCCGAGCCCGAGGCCGATCGTGGCCTGGAGGGCGCCGTCGAGGATGCTCGGGTGCAGCGCGTAGGCGGCGGTGGTCTCCGCGGCACGGGGCAGGCGCAGTTCGGCGAGCGCCTGGGGGCGGCCCGCGGTGTCGGTGCCGACGGCCAGGGTCGCCAGGGAGCGCTGCGCCGGGCCGTACTCCATGCCCACGCGGTCGTACAGGGCGTAGAGGTCGGCGGCGGTGAAGGAGGTCCCGGCGCAGGCGGCGCGCAGGTCCGCGAGCGGGAGCGCCGGACGCTCGGCGGGCGCCTCGGCCAGCTGTGCGCGGCCCTGGCTGGACAGCGTCCGCTCGCCGCCGGGGCCGACGGTGTGGAGCGTGTACGCGTAGGCGTCCGGGCCCGTCGGCCTCAGGTCGAGGCGCACGTCAAGGCCGTCCTCCGTGGCGCAGGCGGCGGGCCGCAGCCACACCACGTCACTGAGCCGGACGCGGCCCGGCGCCGCCGCGGTGCGGGCGACGGCCGCGCGGGCCATCTCCAGGTGCGCGGCGCCCGGCAGGACGCGCAGACCGCGTACCTGATGGTCCTTCAGGAAGGGTTCGGAGCCGTCGAAGACGGTGCGGTACGCCGTCGGGGTGCCGTCCGGGGCGTGGTGCAGCATCGGGTGCGCGCCGGGCGTGCTGTCCGCGCGCGCGGCCGAGGGCGCGGTGCCGCGCCCCGCCCAGTAGCTCTCCTCGGCGAAGGGGTACGTCGGCAGGCCGATCCGCACGGGCCGGGCCCCCGGGGCGTACAGGCTCCGCCAGTCCAGGGGGTGGCCCGCCGCCCACGCGCTGAGGGCCCGGTCGTACTCCCCCGCCTTGAGATCGCGGGCGCGGGGCTGCGCGGTGCCGCCCGTCCCGCGGGAGACCGTGCCGCGGTGCCAGCCCTCGTGGGCGCCCGGGTCCGCCACGAACGACGTGAGCCTGCGCTCCAGGTCGGCGAGCGAGGTGACCTGGGCCGCGAGCCGCTCCTCCATCGCGTCGCGGCCCACCTGGAGGGTGAACGCGAGGTCGGCGAGGCGCCCGACGGCGACGTGTCCGGCCCTGAGGTGGTCGCGCAGCGCGCGGGCCCGGGCGACGAGCTGCTGCTCGGTGCGCGCGGACAGCGGGATCAGCGCCACGGCCGGGGCGGGCGTGCCGGCCGGGGGCGCGGTGCCCGTGTGCGCGTCGGCGTGCGATGCCATGGCCGCGTGTCCCCCGTGCTCCTCGGAGCGGTGGTGCCGCTCGTGTCCGTGACCGGCCGCGTCGTGGCCTTCGTCGTGCTCCTCCGCGTACTCCTCGGCGTACTCCTCGATGACGACGTGCGCGTTGACGCCGCCGAAGCCGAAGGAGCTGACGCCCGCCCGGCGCGGCAGCGCCCGGCCCCCGGCGTCGTGGACCCGCTGCCACGGCCGCCGCTCGCGGACGACCTCGAACGGGCTGTCCGTGAAGTCCAGATACGGGTTGAGGTCCGCGCAGTGCAGGCTCTCGACCAGGGTGGCGTGGCGCATCTGGAGCAGCACCTTGATGACTCCGGCGACGCCCGCAGCCAGCTCCAGGTGCCCGATGTTGCTCTTGACCGAGCCGAGGCCGCAGCGGGCCGGTGCGTCGAGGTGGCCCGGCGCTCCCGCCGTCTCCGCGTACAGCTCGCCGAAGGCGCTCTTGAGGCCGTTCAGCTCGACGGGGTCGCCGAGTTCGGTGCCGGTGCCGTGCGCCTCGACGTAGGTGACGGTGCGCGGGTCGACGCCCGCGTCGCGGTAGGCGCTCTTGAGGAGGTCCGCCTGGGCGCGCGGGTTGGGCGCGGTCAGGGAGTGGGCGCGGCCCCCGTGGTTGACGGCGCTGCCGCGGATGACGCCGAGGATCCGGTCGCCGTCGCGCCGGGCGTGGCGCAGCGGCTTCAGGACCAGGACGCCGACGCCCTCGCCGCGCACATAACCGTTGGCCCGCGCGGAGAACGTCTTGCAGCGGCCGTCCTCGCACAGCATGCCCGCGCGGCTGTAGCCGATGTGCAGGTCGGGGCTGACGATGGTGTTGACGCCGCCGACGAGCGCGAGGCCGCTGCGGCCCGAGCGCAGCAGCTCGACACCGCGGTGCAGCGCGACGAGCGAGCTCGAACACGCCGTCTCCACGGGCTCGCTGGGGCCGTGCAGGTCGAGCAGGTAGCTGACGCGGTTGGGGCCCACGGAGCCGGAGACGCCGGTCGCGGCGTAGCCGTCCTCGCCCGCGCGCTCCCCCATGACGAGGCTGCCGTAGCCGCTCGGCGCGGTGCCGATCAGGACGGCGGTGTCGCTTCCCGCCAGGCCGGAGGGCGCGTACCCGGCGTCCTCGAGCGCCTGCCAGGCGTGGGTGAGCAGCAGCCGCTGCTGCGGGTCCATGGTGCGCGCCTCGCGGGGCGAGATGCCGAAGAACAGCGGGTCGAACCGGTCGACGCCGTCGAGGAAACCGCCCCAGCGCACGGGCTTCTTGCCACGCGGGACGTCCGGGTCCTGCTCCAGGGCGCGCCAGTCCCAGCGGTCCTCGGGTATCTCCGTGATGCAGTCCTTGCCCGCGCGCAGGTTGTCCCAGAACGCCGACAGGTCGGGCGCCTGCGGGAAGCTGCCGCTCATGCCGATGACGGCGATGGGCTCGGCGGCGGACTCGTGGGCGACGGGCTCGGCGGGGAGACGTGCCTCTTGCGGCTGTTCCTCGTACGACGCGATGTCGTCCGGCTCGTTCGCGTACGAGGCCTCCGTGGCCGGAGCCGTCGGTGCGGGTGCCATGGCCGCCAGGTGGGCCGCCACGCTGTCCACGGTCCGGTGTTCGAAGAACACCGTGGGCGCCAGGTGCGTGCCGAACCGGCCGCCGAGACGGCTCGCCAGTTCGGTCAGGCTGATGGAGTCGAAGCCGTACTCGCCGAACTCCCCGTCCCCGTCGATCTCCTCGGCGGGGACCTTCAGCTGCCCGGACACCTCCGCGATCACAGCCTGGCGGAAGGCGTCCAGGTCGGGTGCGGCGTCCGCGGCCACCGGGGCGGGCGTGGTGGGCGCGTGCTCGGCGATGTGGGCCGCGAGCGCGCCCACGGTGGTGTGCTCGAAGAAGACGGTGGGCGCGAGGCTCAGCCCGTGGTCGTCGTTGAGCCGCCGGGCGAGCTCGGTCAGGCTGATGGAGTCGAAGCCGTACTCACCGAACTCCCCGTCCCCATCGATCTCCTCGGCGGGGACCTTCAGCTGCTCGGAGACGGCGGCGACCAGCGTGCGCTCCCACGCGTCGCGGGAGGGGCGTGCCTCGGTGGCGGGCGCCCGCGTGGCCGGGGCGGGCAGCGGCCGCTCCGTGGTGATGTGCGCGGACAGGCGGTCGAGCAGCCGTGCGCGGTCGCCGCAGAGCAGGAGGGTGTGGCGGGAGTCGCCCGCGACCGCCTCGGTCAGGGCCCTGAGGCCGACCTCGGTGGGCAGGGGCGTCACGCCGATCCCGCGCAGCCCTTCGAGGGCGCCGTCGTCGAGCCGCATGCCGCCGTCGGCCCACAGCGGCCAGCCGACGGACACGGAGCGGCCGGACCTGAGGCCGCGCGCGGCGAGGTCGGCGCGGTGGGCGACGTAGGCGTCGAGGAACGCGTTGGCCGCGGCGTAGTCGCCCTGCCCCGGGCTGCCGAGCGCGGCCGCCGTGGAGGAGAAGACGACCAGGTGGTCGAGGGGCTGCGCGGCGGTGGCCTCGTCGAGGTTGACCAGGCCGGTGGTCTTGGGGGCGAGGACCGCGGCCAGGTCCCCGTCCTTCTTGGTGGCGAGGTAGCCGTCGCGGAGCACTCCGGCGCAGTGCACGACGCCGTGCAGCGCGCCGTGGCGGGACACGACGTCCGCGACGAGCGCGTCGACGGCCTGCCGGTCGGTGACGTCCGCCTGCCGGTACTCGACGGTGACGCCCGGCGACGCGAGGGCAGCGACGCGCGGCCGTGCGTCGTCGGCCGTGGCGCGTCCGACGAGGACGACCGTGCCGCTGCGCAGGGAGCGGGACAGCTCCCGGGCGACGTGGCGGCCGAGCCCGCCGGTGCCGCCGGTGATCAGGTAGACGCCGCCGTCGCGCCACGGCGACGCGGCGGCCCCGTGCGCGGGCCGCGCCTCGACCTCGGTGAGCCGCCTGGCGTACCGCAGGCCGCCCTGCTGCCGGACGTGCGGCTCGGTGTGGGCGCGGGCGCCCGCCTCGACGGCTTCGGCGAGCGCCGCCGCGGACCGCTCGTCGGCGGCGTCGAAGGGGTCGAGGTGCTCCAGGAGCTGGGTGCGCAGCCACGGGTGTTCCAGGGCGGCCGTGCGCAGCAGCCCGGACACGCCGGTCAGCACCCGGGCGGCCGGGACGCCGTGCCCCAGGACGACGATCTGCGTGAGGCCGCCGTCCGGCAGGTCCCCGGCCGCGATCAGGGTGCGCAGCTCGCCCAGGACGTCCCGCGTCAGACGGGCGTACGCCACGTCCAGCGGACGGTCCGCGGCCACCTCGGACGTGTGCAGGACGACGGTGCGGGGCAGCCGGGTGCGCAGCGCCTTCCCGGCCGCGTCGGCTCCGGAGCCGACGAGCCAGACGACCCGCTCGGCCGGTTCGCCGTCGGACGTGGTGGACAGCGGCGTCCAGCAGGGCTCAAGGACCAGCAGGTCACCGGGGGCGTCCTGGCGGTGCGGGGCCTCGGCTGCTGCCGCGGGGGCTTCGTCGGACAGCCAGTAGGAGTCCTGCGCGAACGGGTACGTGGGCAGGGAGACGCGGGCCGGGCGCCGGTCGGGCGCGTACAGGAGCTCGAACGCGACGGCCGCGCCCCGGGCGTACTCCTCGGCGAGCGTCAGGAGCCGGGCCGGGTCGGTCAGTTCCCGGGCCGCCCGCACGTCCGGCCGGGCCGGGCGCTGGGGCTTGTGGTCGCCGGTGTACGCCGACGGCGCGCTGCCGGTCTCCAGCCAGGTGCGCAGCCGTGCGGCGGCCCCCGCCGTGGTGTCGGCGACGAACGCGAGGCGGTGCCGGAAGTGCTTGCGGCCCCGGCCCAGGGTGTGGCTGACGTCGCGCAGGCTCAGGCCGGGGTGCGCTTCGAGGTGGGCGGCGAGCTGCCGGGCCCGGTCCTTGAGCTGGTCGGCCGTGCGGGCGGACAGCGCGATCAGGCGGGAGCCGTCGGGGTGTTCGGCCGCCGGGGCCGCCTCGGGGGCCTCGGGGGCCTCGGCCAGGACGACGTGGGCGTTCGTGCCGCTGTAGCCGAAGGAGCTGACGGCGGCCAGGCGCGGCCGGTCGGCGGGGCGCCACGCGCGCGCCCGGGTGTTGACGTAGAAGGGCGTGCCGTCCAGGTCGATGTGCTCGTTGAGGCGCTCGTACTGGGCGGTCGGCGGCAGCGTCGCGTGCTCCAGGGCGAGGGTGGCCTTGAGGACTCCGGCGACGCCCGCGGCGCACGCGGTGTGGCCGATGTTGCTCTTCACCGAGCCGATGGCGCAGTGGCCGCGGCGGTCGGTGCGCGCGGTGAAGCTGTCGACGAGGCCGTCGATCTCTACGGGGTCGCCCAGGGCGGTGCCGGTGCCGTGCGCCTCGACGAGCTCGATGTCGCCGGGGTCGATGCCGAACTTGTCGTACACGTGCTTCTGGAGCCGGGCCTGGGCCTCGGCGTTGGGGGCGGTGATGCCGTTGGACCTGCCGTCCTGGTTCACGCCCCAGCCCTTGATGACGGCGTGGATCCGGTCGCCGTCCGCCTGTGCGTCGGCGAGCCGCTTCAGGAGGACGACGCCGACGCCCTCGGCCGGGACGAAGCCGTTGGCGCGCTCGTCGAACGCGTAGCAGCGGCCGTCGGGCGACAGGGCCCGCAGCTGGCTCATGGCCACGTGGACGCCGGGGCCGGGGATGACCCAGACGCCGCCCGCGAGCGCGGTGTCGCTGTCGCCGAGGCAGAGGCTGTCGCAGGCTTGGGCGATGGCCACGAGCGACGACGAGCAGGAGGTGTCGATGGACAGGCAGGGGCCCTTGAGGTTCAGGGCGTAGGAGACGCGGCTGGCGAGGATGGCGCTGTTGGTGCCGAGGTTCTGGTGCGCGCTCAGGCCGGTCGCGTCGGCCGTGGCGCCGTAGCCGTTCACGGAGCAGCCGACGAAGACGCCGCACTGGGTGCCGGAGAGGTCGTCGGGGTCGTAGCCCGCCTCCTCGACGCAGCGCCAGCTCTCCTGGAGCAGGACGCGCTGCTGGGGGTCCATGGCCGCGGCCTCGCCGGGCGAGATGGAGAAGAAGAGCGGGTCGAACCGGTCCGCGTGCTCCAGGACGCCCATCCACTTGCTGGCGGACTTGCCGGGCACGCCGGGCCGCTCGTTGTAGAACCTCTCCACGGGCCAGCGCGAGGACGGGACCTCGGATATGCAGTCGCGGCCGTCGAGGATGTTCTGCCAGAACGCGTCGAGGTCCGCCGCCTTGGGGAAGGCGCCGGACATGCCGATGACGGCGATGTCCACGAGGCCGGGGGCCCGCTGGGGACCGGCGGCGGTGGCGGGCTCGGCGCCGGGGTCGGGGGTCGGCTCGGCGGTGGGCTCCGGCGCGGGCACGGGCATGGGCTCCGGCGCGGGCGCGGGCGTGGGCTCCGGCGCGGGCACGGGCATGGGCTCCGGCGCGGGCGCGGGCGTGGGCTCCGGCGCGGGCGTGACGGGGCGCTCGGGCTCGACGGGGGCGGGCGCGGGCTCCGCTGCCACGGTGGGCGCGCCCGCGTCGGGGGCCGCGACGCCGTGCTCCCGCGTCAGGTACCCCGCCAGGTCGCTGATCGTCGGATGTCCGTACACCGTGGTCGCGGACAGCGAAAGGCGCAGCCGCGTGTTGAGGGTCCGGGTCCAGGTGACGCCGGAGATCGAGTCGAGGCCCAGCTCCACGAAGGGCGCCTCGTCGTCCAGTTCGGACGCGGTGAGCTCCAGCTCCTTGGCGAGGCTGGCCCGCAGCCATGCGGCGAGCGCGGCCTCGGGGGCGGGGGCGTCGGCGGGGGCGGAGGCCTCGGCGGACGCGGGCTCCGGCGCGGACGCGGCCACCGGCGCGGACGCGGCCACCGGCGCGGGCCCCTCGACCGGGGCCGGGCCCGCCTCGCCCGCGCCGAGCAGCTCGGCGAGGTGCCCCGCGAGGTCGTCGACCGTGGGGTGGCTGTAGACCTGGGTCGCGGAGAGCGACAGCTGGAAGTGCGTGTTCAGCTTCCGGGTCCAGGTGACACCCGTGATCGAGTCGAGGCCCAGCTCCACGAAGGGCGCCTCGTCGTCGATGTCCGCCGCGTCGAGTTCGAGCTCCGCCGCGAGGCTCTGGCGCAGGTGCGCGGCGATGTCCGGGCGCCCCGGCGCGGACGTGCCGCGGGCGGCCGAGGACCCAGGGGGTGTGGCACTCATCTGTTCTCCCATGGCGCCCTCGAACAGGGCGGACAACGTACGGAACGTGGGGTGACCGCAGACCTGGGCCACGGTGACGGAAAGATCGAGGGTTCGGTTGACCTCGTGCAGCCACTGGGCGCAGCCGAACGAATCGAGACCCAGCTCCACGAGGGACGCGTCGTCACGGCTCGGAGCCACTTCGGTTCCAAGGACGACGGCCAGCGTGTCGCGCAGGTACCGATGCAGGTCGCTTTTCGCGTGGATCTTAATACGTGGCGCGGGCATCAGGAATCGGCCCCTTCCACCGGAGCACCGGGCTCACTCTCGTTCTGACCTGCGGTGACGCCCGGAGCGATCTGCTCCAGATGGCGCCGCAACGTCGCGTTGAAGGTGAGCGGCGCCTCGAGCATCACGAAGTGCCCGACGCCGTCGACCAGTTCCACCTCGACGCCGTAGCGGCGCGCGGCGGTCAGGTTCGTCGGCATCCAGGACGTCGAGTTGATCAGGACGAGCGGCACGTCGACGTGCTTGGGCACGTCCTGGAGATAGGTGAGCATCTCGCGGAACGCGGCGGTGACCACGGCAGCACCGGTCTCCTCACGGGTGCGCGCGACCAGGGCGACGAGGTCGTCGCGGGCGCCGTCGAGGAACAGCTCCCGCGCCTGGACCGGCTGCTCGCTGAAGGTGCGCACGAACCGGTCGAGCTGCTCGGCGGTCAGCGCCTTGGGCTCGAGGTTGTGCAGCGTGTCGACGCCGACCAGGCCGCGGACCCGGCCGCCCAGGAGCCGCTCGGCGGCCAGCATCACGGGCCCGCCGAGGGAGTGCCCGACGAGGACCACGTCGTCGAGGCCCTCCTGCTCGACGACGGCCACGACGTCCTGGGCGAACGCCTCGACGGTCCACCGCCGCCGGGACCTGCCCGAGCCGCCGTGCCCGGCGAGGTCCGGCGCGATCACGGTGTACCGGTCCGCGAAGTGCTCCAGCTGGCGGTCCCAGTACGACGCGTCGCACCCGAGGCCGTGGATGAGGACCAGGGCCGTCGGCCCGTCGCCGCGCACCCGGTAGTGGATGCGGTTGCCGTCGGCCGACGTGGCCGTGGCGGCGGGCGGAGCGGCCGACTCATCCGGTTTGCGGGCGATGACGCCCACGTGCTCCATGTCGGGGGCGGGCGCCCCGTACGACTCCCGGTCCACGCCCACGGCGCCGAAGAACCCGGCCCGCTCCACGACGAACCCGGCGGCCTCGCACTCCCTGCGGAACACGTCGGGGTCGATGGCGTTGATCAGCGGCGGACCGCCGACGACGTGGGCCGCCTCGAAGTGCGCGGCGACGTCGTCGATGTAGCCGGGCCACGGGTCGCCCGCGGCCTTGCGCGCCTCGTAGTCGGCGGCCTTGGACGCCCAGTAGCCGAAGTACGGCGAGTCCGAGCTGAGGAAGACCTTGCCGCCCGGCGCCAGCCAGTCGTACATCTTGCGCAGCGTGAGCCGGAAGTCGTCCGGGGCGAGGAAGTGCATCACGCGGCTGGCGTGCACGGCGGTGAACCGCCCGGCCTCGAAGTCGACGTCGGGCAGCATGCCCTGGCGCAGGGACAGGCGCTCCCGGGCCTCGTCGTTAACGCGCTGGCCGAGGATGTCCAGGTGCTTGTGCTCCATGTCGAGCGCCACGACGCGGGCCCCGCGCTCCAGGGCGGCGATGCTCGCCACGCCGTACGCGCAGCCCAGGTCCAGGGCCTCCCCGCCGCTGTCCCCCGCGTACGCGGCGAACTCCTCGGAGTACGGGATCAGCCGCTCGACCATCACGCCGGTGCGGTTCAGGGTCGCGACCATCCCGCCGAAGTCGAGGGCGGCCGCCGCCTTGAGGTCCTCCAGGACGTCGTGGTCACGGGTGACCGGGCGCGCCGCCGCGGCCTCGGGCACCGGGGCGGTCTGAGGTGACGCGGGCGTCAGCGGCGTCAGGGCCACCTGCGGCCGCGCGGCGGCGGGCGAGGCGTCCGAGGTGTCGATCCGGTGCGGTATGTCCGCCAAGTCCCGCAGGACGACGGGCTTGCGGGGCTGCGCCGCGGACGGCGCGGAGGCACGCTCCGGCCGCGTCGCGGGTACGTCGGCGGAGGCCTGGGCGGGCTGCTCGGCGCGCACCCAGTAGCGGTTCCGGGCGAACGGGTAGGCGGGCAGCCGCAGGCGCGGCACGCGGTGTCCGTCGGGCCGGGCGACGGCGGTCGGGACGGTGTGCCCCGCGACGTAGCCGCGCGCGACCTCGACGAGGGCGGCGCGCCGCGCGGCCGGGTCGAGCCCGGTGTCCCGGGCGGTGGCGGCCGCGGCCCGGAGCCGGTCGGTGTCCCGCGCCGACGCGGTGAAGCCGCGCGGCACGACGCCCTCGAAGCAGGCACCGGCCGGAGCGGTCCGCGCGCGGCGCCGGGCGCGCCAGAGCGCGGCGGCCTCGTCGAGGGAGCCCACGACCACGGCGTAGCGGTAGCGGAAGTGGTGGCGTCCGGTCAGGAGCGTGGCGCTGAGCCGGGGCAGGTCGGCGTCCGTCAGGGCGCCGCTCGCGATCCGGTCGAGCAGGCCGTCGACGATCTCCTCCAGGGCCGCCTCCGTCTTGGCGGAGACCGGCAGCAGGTAGGCGGGCTGGGCCGGGGCGGTCGGGACCGGTCGGCCGGTGTACTCCCGCACGACCACATGGGCGTTGGTGCCGCTCATGCCGAACGCGCTGACCGCGCCCGTCCGGTGGCCGTGCCGCGGGGCGGGCCACTCCTTCGCCGCCTTGTTGACGTAGAAGGGGCTCGCGCTCCAGTCGATGAACTCGTTGTCGCGCTCGCAGTGCAGGCTGGGCGGGATGGCGCGGTGGCGCAGCGCCTCCGACAGGCAGATCAGGCCGACCAGGCCGGAGGCCGCGAAGGTGTGGCCGACGTTGGGCTTGGTCGAGGTGAGGGCGCAGAACCCGCGCTCGTCCGTGTGCCGGGCGAAGGCCGCCCGCAGCGCGCCCACCTCGACCGGGTCGCCGAGCTTCGTGGCGGTGCCGTGGGTCACGACGTAGCCGATGTCCGCCGGGTCGATGCCGCCCCGCTCGTACACGGACTCCAGGAGGGCGCGCTGGGCTTCGCCCGAGGGGGCGGTGATGCCGTTGGTGCGGCCGTCGTAGTTGAGGCCGCTGGCCGCGATGACGCTGCGCACGGGGTCGCCCGCGGCCTCCGCGTCCGCCAGCGGGCGCAGGACCAGGGCCGTGACCGCCTCGCCGGGGACCATGCCGTCGGCGTCCTGGTCGAACGTGGCGCACTTGCCGGAGGCCGACAGCATGCCCGCGTCGCTCATGGCGGCGAGGGCCTGCGGGGTCAGGACGAAGTTCGCCGCCGCGACGACGGCGATGTCGCACTCCCCCTGGAGCAGGCTCGTCCGCGCCTGGTGGAGGGCCACCAGGCCCGAGGAGCAGGAGGTGTTGACCGCGAGGACGGGCCCCTTCAGGTCGAGGAAGTACGACAGGCGCGCGGCGAGGACGCCGTCGTGGTGCGAGGTGAGGTTGCCGCCCGCGCCGTCGAGGAGCTGGTAGTCGCCCTGCTCCACGCCGACGAACACGCCGACCGTCAGGCCCTCCAGCTCCTGGGCGCCGAGGGCGGCGTCCTCCAGCGCCTTCCAGCACTCCTGGAGGAGGTGGCGCTGGCGCGGGTCGAGCGCGCGCGCCTCCTTCGGGGCGATCTCGAAGAACGCGGCGTCGAATTCGTCCGCCCAGTCGATGCTGCCCATCCACCGGTAGGGCTCCGGGGCGCCCTCGTCCCCCGGCGCCGCCGGCGCCGCGCCGAAGCGGACGGGCGGCAGCTCGCGGACGAGGTCCTTGCCGTCGGCGAGCGCGGCCCAGAAGGCGTCCACGTCGCGGCAGCCGGGGAAGATGCCGCTCATGCCGATGACGGCGAGGGCGTCGGCGGCGGGCCGCCGGGGCACGGAGTCCGCCGGGGCCGCGACGGGCTCGGCCGACTCGACGTGCTCGACCGGGCCGACTGGCTCAGGGAGCTGGACCCCCGTGTCGTGCACCAGGTGGTCGGTCAGGCGCCGTACGGACGGGTGGTCGTACAGGACCGTCGGCTGGAGCGAGGTGCCGAGGCGCTCGGCGAGCCGGTGGGCGAGCTGGGTGAGGCGGATGGAGTCCAGGCCCAGGTCGTGGAAGCCGCTGTCGTCGTCGAGCTGGTCCACGGGGGACTTCAGGACGTGCGCGACGACCTCGCGGACCGCGTCGGCCAGGGCCGCGCGCCGCCGGTCGTGCGCCACGGCCGACTCCCGCGCGGAGGCCGACTCGGGGGCCGGGTCCGGTGCGGGGGTCGTCGGTTCCGCGCGGCGCGGCGCGGGTGCGACCGCCCGCTCGGCCAGGGCCCTGGCCCGCTCGGCGGGCGCGTGCAGGACCAGGGGCGCGGCCGGTCCCGACCGCTGCGCGAGGAGCCGTTCGAGGACGGCGAGCGCGGCGTCGGCGGCGAGGGGCCGCTGACCGCTGGCGGACAGGTAGCCGGTGACGTGGTCGTGGTCGGCCGCGCGCTGGGCGGCCGCGCCCATGCCGCCGTCCTCCCACAGCGGCCAGGCCACGGCGAGCAGCCGTCGCTCGCCGCGCTCGGCGAGGGCGCGCGCGTACGCCGACTGGAAGCGGTTGGCGACCGCGTAGTCGCAGCTGCCGAAGTCGCCGAGGGTCGCGGAGCTGGACGAGAAGAGGCAGACGAACTCCGCGGCGCGCCCGGCCCGGGTGCGGGCCAGGGCCCGTTCGAGGGCGAGCGTGCCGTCCACCTTGGCGGCGAGGACGCCCAGCGCGGCGTCGCGGGTCGCGTCCGTCACGGCGAGCCGCTGTGCCGTGCCCGCGGCGTGCACGACGCCGTCGATGGCGCGCAGCGCGGGCGGCAGGGTGCTGAGCGCCTCGACGAGGGCGTCCTCGTCGGTGACGTCGGCGCGGCGGCACACGACCGTGCCGCCGTGCTCGCCGAGCCCCGCGGCCCAGGTCTCGTCGGCGGGGCTGAGCGGCGAGCGGCCGAGCAGCACGAGGTTCGCGCGGTAGGCGCGGGCCAGGTGCTCGGCGACGCGGCGGCCGAGGCCGCCGAAGGCGCCGGTGATCAGATAGGTGCCGCCCTCGCGCAGCGCGGCCGGGGCGGGCGCTGCGGTGCCGGGCAGGCTCCGCACCTCGCAGACGTGGCGCTGCCCGCCCCGGTACAGGGCGGCGGCCCGCCGCTCCTGGTGCTGCTCGGTCAGGAGCAGTTCCGCCCAGCGGCTCGCGGGCGCGGCGCCCTCGTGCAGCACGACGCGCAGCGCGGTGCCGGGCAGCGGCCCGGCCAGGGAGCGCTCGTAGCCGATCAGGGCGTCGAGGGCCGCCTGGCCCACGGCGTCGTCGAAGTGGCCCGCGACGAGGACGTCGGGGACGGGGCGGCCGGTGGCGGCCACGGCCCGCACGAGCGCGCCGACGTCGGCCAGTTCACGCAGCGGCGGACGGCCCACCGCGCGCTCGGTGGGCCACAGGTAGTGGAGGGCGTCGAGGGGGCCGTGGGCCTCGGCGACGGCGGTGAGCGCCCGCGTCAGGGCGTGCTCGTCGGCGGGGTCGACGCGGTGCACCGACGGGTCGGCCGACCCGGTCCGTGCGAGCTCGGGGACTCCGGTCTCAGCCCCGGCACCAGCACCAGCCTCGGCGAGGAAGACCAGGCGGGTGCCGGGCGCGTGGCGGAGCGTCGCGGCCCGGTAGGCGTCCTGCGCCGCGGGGTCGGACAGGAAGGCGACGACCACGCGCCGGGCGCCGGTGTCCGCGACCGCCGTGGCCTCGCGTGCCACCCAGCGCTCCTCGAACAGGTGCGGGGCGACGGCGTCGGCCGCGTGCTCCGCCGCCGGGCCCCGCCGCTCCGCGCGCAGCCAGAAGTGCTGCCCCTCGAACGGGTAGGCGGGCAGGCTCAGACGGCGCGGGCGCGACCCGTCCGCGTACAGCTGCCGCCAGTCGACGCTCTCGCCCGCCTCCCACAGCCGGGCCACCTTGTCGAGCCTGCGCTCGGCGAGCCACTGGCCCACCAGGGCGCGGCGGTCCTCGTCGTCCAGGACGTCGAGGACGGCGGGCGCCTGCGCGGGCGCCGCCGCGCGGTCGGCGAAGTCCTCCAGGGCGGCGACGAGTTCGGCCACGGTCTCGGCCGCGAACGCCGCCCGGCAGGCCATGGCGGTGCGCCCGACCTGGAAGGTGTAGGCGACGTCGGCGAGGTCCGGCGCGTCCTGCTCGGCGGTGAGGTGCCGCGCCAGGTCGCGGGCGTAGCGCCGCAGGGCGTCGGGGGTCCGCGCCGACAGGGGGACGAGGTGGGGTCCGGGCAGCCCCGAGCCGTGGCCCGCGCGCGGCGGGGCCTCTTCGAGCACGGCGTGGACGTTCGTGCCGCCGATGCCGAAGGAGCTGACGGCGGCGCGCAGCGGCGTCGTCGAGGGCGGCAGCGGGGTGAGCCGGTCCACCACGTGGAACGGGGAGTTCGCGAAGTCGATCTGCGGGTTGGGCGCCGTGTGGTTGATGGTCGGCGGCACCGTGCGGTGGCTCAGGACGAGGGCGGACTTGACGAGGCCCGCGAGGCCCGCCGCCGCGTCGAGGTGGCCCAGGTTCGCCTTCACCGAGCCGATGCCGCAGAAGCCGGTGGCACGGGTGTGGCGCCGGAACGCCTCGGCCACGGCGTTCACCTCGACGGGGTCGCCGATGACGGTGCCCGTGCCGTGGGCCTCCAGGTAGCGGACGGAGTCGGCGCGCACCCCGGCGCGGTCGAGGACGGAGGCGATCAGCTCGCTCTGGCCCGTCAGGCTCGGCGCGTAGTAACCGGCCTTGCGGGCACCGTCGTTGTTCATGCCGACGCCGCGTACGAGCGCGTGGATGTGGTCGCCGTCGCGCACGGCCGCGCGGGCGTCCTTCAGGAGGACGACGACGGCTCCCTCGCCGCCGACCATGCCGCGGGCGTCCGCCGCGAACGGCTTGCAGTGCCCGTCGGGCGACAGCGTCATGCCCTCCTCGTAGAGGTAGCCGACGGTCTCCTCGCCGTACATCGCGCAGCCGCCGACCAGGGCGTGCGTGGTCTGGCCCGACTGGATGCCCTGGCAGGCCAGGGCGAGACCGGCGAGCGACGACGAGCAGTTGCTGTGCACGAACAGGCTCGGTCCGCGCAGGCCGAGCCGGTGCGACACGGTCGTCGGCACGCTGCCGGGCTGGGCCTGGAGGAAGCCGACGAGGGCCTCGGAGTCGCGGCGGGCGCCGGGGCCCGTGACGGGCGCCTGGTAGAGGGAGTTGGCGGTGGACATGTACACCGCCGCGTCCGCGATGTCCTCCGGCAGGTACGCCGCGTCCTCGACGGCCTTCCAGGCGTGCTGGAGCAGCTGGCGCGCCTGCGGGTCCATCAGTTCGGCGTCGCGCGCGGAGACCTGGAAGAAGGCGTGGTCGAACAGGCCCTTGCCGCGCATGCTCGCGCGGACCGGCACGTGCGCCGGGTCCTGGATCAGGCGCTCGTCCACGCCGAGGCGGCGCAGCTCCTCCGGCGTGCACAGCTCGACGCTCTCCGTGCCCGCGACGAGGTTGCGCCAGAACGCGCGGTGGTCGTCGGCGCCGGGGAGCCCGACGGACACGCCGATGACGGCGACGGCGCCGTCGAGATCGGCGGGCAGGTCCGGGGAAGCCTGTTCGGTACGGGGGGTGTCCGCGGCGTCCGTCCTGTGCTCCGCGCCGAGGTCCGCGCGCAGCCGGGCGGCCGTGCCCGCGGCGTTCACGCAGCCGAAGACGTCCGCCGACGTGAAGGGCACGCCGAAGCGCTCGGTGACGCGGTCGGCGAGCACCACCGCGAGGACGGAGTTGCCGCCCGCGTCCAGGAAGGCGTCCGTGGGGCGCAGCCCGGCGACGCCGAGCACCTCCTGCCACAGGGCGAGTACGTCACGGTCGCGGACGTGCACGTCACCGTCGCGGACGGTACCGGCCGTGCCCGTCCTGCTGGCGGTCGTGCTCCGCTCCGTGGCGGGCCCGTCCGGCAGGGTGATCGGCCGACGTGCCAGGGCGAGCCGGTCCACCTTGCCGTTGGGGGTCTGTGGGAGCGCGTCGAGCGGCAGGACGAAGGCGGGCACCATGTACGCGGGCAGGGTCCGGCGCAGCTCGTCGGTCAGCTCGCGCGCGGTGGCGGCTGTGCCGGTCCAGTACGCGACGAGTTGGGTGGCGCCGGTCGCGGGCTCGGCCCTGGTGACGACGGCGCACTCGCGCACGGCGGGGTGCCGGGCCAGGGCGTGTTCGATCTCGCCCGGCTCGACTCGGAAGCCGCGCACCTTGACCTGGGAGTCGATCCGGCCCAGGCACTCGATGGCGCCGTCGGCCAGGCGCCGTGCCAGGTCGCCCGTGCGGTACAGCCTGCCGCCCGGGGTGAAGGGGTCGGCGGGGAACCGCTCGGCGGTGAGCTGGGGCTTGTTGAGGTAGCCGAGCGCGAGCCCGTCGCCCGCGACGCACAGCTCGCCGGGCACGCCGACCGGGGCCGTGCGGCCGCGCTGGTCGAGGATGTGGATCCGGGTGTTGTCGATGGGGTGCCCGATGGTGACGCGGCGGTCCGCCTCGACGCGGGCGACGGTGGACCACACGGTGGTCTCGGTGGGCCCGAACAGGTTCCACACCTCGCCGCCGAGCGCCGTGAGGCGCTCCTTGAGCGTCTCGGACATCGCCTCGCCGCCGCACAGCACGCGCAGGCCCTCGGCGTTGGTCCAGCCCGCGTGCAGCAGCATCGTCCACGTCGCGGGGGTCGCCTGCATGACGGTCGGCCGCACGCGCGCGATCAGCGCGGCGAGCCGGTCGCCCGAGCGCGCGGTGGCCGGGTCGCTGAGGTGGCACTCGGCGCCGGTGACCAGCGGCAGATAGAGCTCCAGGGCGGCGATGTCGAAGCTGTGCGTCGTCACCGCGAGGACCCGGTCGGCCGCGCCGAGGCCCGGCCGCTTCGCCATCGCGCACAGGAAGTTGGTGAGCGCGCGGTGGGGTACGACGACGCCCTTCGGCAGGCCGGTGCTGCCGGAGGTGTAGATGACGTACGCGGGGTCCTCGCCGCTGGGCGCGGCGTCGCCGGAGCCGGTGCCCGGCGCCTCGGCCGCGGGGTCGGCGTCCGGGTCGTCGAGCAGGAGCAGCCGCTGACCGGCCCGGCCCTGGTCGGCGAGGCGCCCGTGCAGGGCGCTGTGGCTGAGCAGGACGGCGGGCGCGGCGTCGTCGAGGATGTGGGCGATCCGGTCCCGCGGGTAGTCCGGGTCGAGGGGGATGTAGGCGCCCCCGGCGCGCAGGGAGGCGAGCAGGGCGACGACGAGGTCGACGGAGCGCTCCAGGTGGACGGCGACGAGTCGGCCGGGGCCCACGCCGAGGCGGCGGAGCCGCGTGGCGAGCTGCCGGGTGCGCTCGTCCAGGCGCGCGTACGTCACGGACTCGCTGCCCGCGACGAGCGCGACCGCGTCGGGGGTGCGGGCCGCCTGGTCGGCGAACAGCTCGTGGACGCACCGCTCGGGCTGGGTGACGGCGGTGTCGTTCCACTCCACGGTGAGCGTGTGCAGCTCCTGCGGCGAGGCCGCCGAGCAGTCGTCGAGCCGCTGCCGCGGGTCCGTGCCCGGGGCGGACTCCAGGAGGTGGACGTACTGGCGCAGCAGCCGGTCCACCGTCGTGGCGTCGAACAGGGCGGGGTCGTACTTCGCCTTCACGGTGTAGGAGTCGTCGGTGGCGTGGGGCGCGATGACCTCGATGACGAGTTCGTACTCGCCTTCTTGGTGGATGCCCTCGACGTAACGGACGCCGGGGGCCTTGGCCGTGACGTCCTCGTGCCAGTCCTGGTACATGAAGGCGTGCCGGAACACGGGCGCGGAGCCGTCGGCCGCGCCCGGGCCGAGCTCGCGGACCAGCGGGCCGAACGGGTAGGCGTGCGCGAGGGCGTCGAGCAGCGTCCCCTGGACGTCCGCGCACAGCTCGGCGAACGTGGCGCCGCCGGACATCCGGCTCCTGACCGGCACCATGGTGACGAAGTGGCCGACGGTGCCGTCGAAGCGGCGGCCCGGCCGGGTGCTGACCGGCATCCCGACGACGATGTCGTCCTGCTGGGCGTACTGGCGCAGCAGGACCTGGTGTGCGGCCAGGAACACCGCGGACGGGTAGACGCCGCGCTCGCGGGCGAACCGCGCGAGGCGGTCGCCAAGGTCCGCCGGGAGCCGCACGGCCTCGGTGGCGCCGTGCCGCCCCCGGTCGGGGGCGGAGCGCGGCCGGTCCGTGGGGAGGGCCGTGGCGGGCGGCAGCGCCGCCAGCTGCTCGCGCCAGTAGGCGAGCCGGGCCGCGCCCTCGTCCCCGGCCAGGAGGGCGGCCTCCTCGGCGACGAACTCGGCGTACGGGGCGGGCTCGTCGGCGGCGAGGGCGGCACCTCGGTAGGCCGCGAGGAGGTCCTTCACGAGCACCACGGCGGAGGCGCCGTCGAGCACGAGGTGATGGGCGTTCAGCAGGACCCAGGCGTCGGTGCCCCGGGCGTCGCGGAAGACGCTCAGGCGGCACAGCGGCCCGTTCTCCAGGTCGAAGGGTTCCCTGGCGTGCGCGCGCAGCCGTGCGCGCACCTCGTCGGGGTCCGTCGCGGTCAGCTCGTGCTCGGTGACCGCGAGCGGCGTGGCCTCGGGCCGGGCGAACACGAGCCGGTCGCCGTCCTGCCGTACGACGGCGGTGAGCAGCGGGTGGCGGGTGCGCACGCGGTCGAAGGCGGCGCGCAGGGCCGGGAGGTCGAGATCCGCCACCGCAAAGCAGAGCGGCACGTGGTACACGCTCGCCCCGGGCGCGGACTTCTGGAGGCTCCACAGGCCCCGCTGCCCTTCGGAGAGCGGGTGCGGCACGAACGCGGGCTCGTCCACCGGGAGCTCCGGAGCCGTCCGCGGGCGTACGCCGTCGAGGTGGGCGGCCAGGGCGTCGACGGTCCGGTGCTCGAAGAGCGCGGCCGAGGCGAAGTCCGCGTGGAGCTCGCTCCGCACCCGCCGGGCAAGGCGCACGAGGCCCATCGACGCCATGCCGAGCGCGGTGAACTCCCGGTCGGTGGCCACCTCGTGGGGCGCGGTGTCCAGCTCATCGGCGAGCGCGGCGCGCAGCCAGGCGCGGACGTCAAAGGTGGTGCCCTCGGGGCGGGGTTCCGGCCGCGCGGTCTCGGGCCTCTCGGCCCGGACCGGCTCCACGCGCGCGTGGTCGCTCCGCGCGGGCGCGTACCAGTGCTCGCGCCGCGCGAAGGGGTACGTCGGCAGGCTGACGCGGCGCGGCGGGCGTCCGGTGTACAGCTCGCTCCAGGTGACGCGCGCTCCGGTCAGCCAGCTCCGGGCCGCCGCGTGCGGGTCACCGGTCGCGCCGCCCACCGCCGACGCGCTCGTACCGGCGTCGGTGAGGTCGGCGTACCGGTCGGGGCCCGCGACGCCGTCGGCGCTGAACTCCGCGAGCGCGGTGGCCAGTTCGGCGGTGGAGCGGACGACGAGCGCCAGGCGCACGGGCAGTTCGTCACGGCCGGTCTGCAGGGTGTGCGCGATGTCGCGCAGCGGCGTCGGGGGTCCCGCGCGCTCCGCGTCGCGCAGGTGCGCGGCCAGCCGTCCGGCGGCCGTGCGCAGCCGCTCGGGCGTGTGCGCCGACAGGGGGACCAGGCAGGGCTCGTCGGCCGCCGCCTCGGTGGGGCGTGCCTCGCCGTCGGCCGTGTCCGCTGCGTCCGCCATGTCCTCGTATTCCTCGATGATCAGGTGTGCGTTCGAGCCGCCCGCGCCGAAGCAGGAGATGCCCGCGCGCCGGGGCAGGGGGCGGCCTGCGGCGTCGACCGGGTTCCAGGGGGCGAGCTCCCGCTGGACGTGGAACGGCGACTGCTTGAAGACGATGCCGGTGTTGAGGTCCTCGGCGTTGATGGAGGGCGCGAGTGAGCGGTGGCGCAGCTGCATCAGGACCTTGGTGAGGCCCGCGACGCCCGAGGCGCTCTCGCAGTGGCCCAGGTTGGACTTGAGCGAGCCGACCGCGCAGTACTGCCCCGGGCGGTCACCGGCGAAGGCGCGGCTGAGCGCGGAGATCTCCAGGGAGTCCCCGAGCGGGGTCGCCGTGCCGTGCGCCTCCACGTAGCTGACCGTGTCGGGCGTGACCCCGGCCCTGGCCAGGGCGCGGGTGACGACGTCGCGCTGCGCGTCCAGGCTCGGCATGCTGTAACGGCTGGTGCGGCCCCCGGAGTTGACGGCGCTGCCCTTGATCACGCCGTAGACGTGGTCGCCCGCGGCCACCGCGTCGACGAGCGGGCGCAGCACCACGGCGCCGACGCCCTCCGCGGCGAGGAACCCGTCCGCGTGCTCGGAGAAGGGGCGGCACCGCTCGCCGGACGACAGCAGGCCGTGCTCCTGGAGCACGTCGAAGTGGTCCGTGCCCAGGAGCAGGTTGACGCCGCCCGCCACCGCGCAGGCGCTGTCGCCGGAGAGCAGGCTCTGCACGGCCAGGTGCAGGGCCGTGAGCGACCCGGAGCAGGCCGTGTCGACGGCCACGCTCGGGCCCTGGAAGTCGAAGAGGTACGAGGTGCGGTTGGCGATGGACGAGTAGGCCGTGCGGCCGTTGTACGTGGCGTTCATGACGCCCACGAACACGCCCACGCGGCCGTGCCCGGCGAGGGCCGCGGGCGTGTAGCCCGCGTCCTGCACGGCGCCGTGCGCCGTCTCGATGAACAGGCGCTCCTGCGGGTCCATGGCCGCGGCCTCGCGCTCGTCGATGCCGAAGTACGCGGCGTCGAAGGAGGCCACGTCGTCGAGGAAGCCGCCCCAGGGGCGCTCCCGGTCCTGCCAGTCGCACCACCAGCGGTCGGCCGGGTAGGGCGCGGTCGCGCTCTCGCCCCTGGCCAGGTTCTCCCACAGGCGCGCGGGGCTGTCGGCGCCGGGGTAGCGCCCGGCGAGGCCCACGACGGCGATGTCGCCACAGGGGCGCGGCGCGGGGTCGTGGGAGGCCTCGGGCGCGGGCCGGGTCTCCTCGTCCTGGCGCGCGGGCAGGGCCCGGGCGGTCGGCGGGGCGGCCGGGCGGGAGTCCACGCCCAGGACCTCGGCCAGGCGCGCGGTGTGCGTGGTCGCGAAGTACCCGGCCACGTCCCGGACGGTCGAGTGGTCGAAGAAGAGCGTGCTGCTGAGGTCCTCGAAGGCACGACCGAGGGTGTTGTTCAGCTGGACCACGAGGATGGAGTCCAGGCCGAGGGCGAAGAGGTCGGCGTCCGCGTCGAGCCGCTCGGGGTCGAGCTTGAGGGTCTCGGCGACGAGGCCGGTGACGTACGCGACGGCCCGGTCGGCGAGGGAGGCCGCGGAGGCTTGGGGCGCTTGGGGCGCTTGAGACACCTGGGGTGCCTGGAGCGCCTGGGGCGTCTCGGCCCGTGCGTCTCGGGCGGCTGCCGCGTCGAGCCCGAAGAGCGCCCTCAGCTCGGGGCGGCGCCGCTCCACGAAGTGCTCCACGAGCTCGTCCAGGGTGCGCAGTTCGAAGAACAGGGTGCTGCTGACGTCCTCGAAGTCCCGGGCCACGGCGCTGTTCATGCCGGACACGAGGATGGAGTCGAGGCCGTAGTCGTGCAGGTCCTTGGCCGGGTCGAGCTCCCCGGCCGCCAGGTGCAGGGCCTCGCGCAGCAGCCGCTCGAAGTAGTCGGCGGTACGGGCGCGCAGCTCGCCCTCGTCGTCCACGGGAGGCGCCGCCACAGCCGCCACGGGGGCCGTCGCGGGGGGCGCGGGCCGGTCCTTGGGTCCTTCGGCCGTGCGGAAGCGGCCGTCGCTCTCGGCGACGAGCAGCATCTGCCCCAGTACGTGGGCCTCGGTGTCCGGCTGGGCGCCGGTGCGGAACCCCTCGTCCTGGAGGACCTCGCGCCAGCTCTCGGCGGAGAGCACGGGGCTGCCGGGGATGCGCAGGGCGGCGTCCCGGTACCGCCACCAGCCGTCCAGGAGGCCGAACGTGACGTGGGCGAGCAGGGTGTTGCGGCTCATCTCGTTGAGGAAGAGCAGCCCGCCCGCCCGCAGGGTCGCCTTGACGTTGCGCAGGGTGCGGGAGATGTCGGCGGTGGCGTGCAGGACGTTGGTGGCCACGACGATGTCGAAGCCGCCGAGGTCGATGCCCTGCGGCCCGGGCGCGTGCTCGGCGTTGAAGATGCCGGTGGTCAGGTGCGGGTAGCGGGGCTTGAGGCGCTCCTCGGCGCGGAACAGGAACGCCTTGGACAGGTCGGTGTAGTGGTACTCGGCGATGCGGTCGCCGAAGGGTTCCAGGGCCTCAAGGACCCTGACGCTGGTCGCGCCGGTTCCGGCGCCGACCTCCAGGACGCGCAGCCGCCGTCCCGGTGCGGCCGCGCCCCAAGCGCGCACGGCGTCGGCGAGGACCACGCTGAGCTGGTCGTTGAAGTAGTCGACGACCGGGTCGCCCCGGTAGACGCCCTCGACGCGGGACAGCGAGGAGCCGGGGAAGAGGATCTCGGTGCCCTGGCGCGCGCCGGTCAGGACGTCCGGCAGGGCCTGGAGGCAGGACTCGACGAGGTCGACCTGCGCGCGCTGGTTGGCTCCTGGCTGCCAGCCGTCGCGCTCGGCCCGCCACTGGCGCCACAGGGCGGCGGCGTCCAGGTCGGGGGCGGCGAGGGCGGGTCCGGCCGCGGCGAACAGCCGGTGGCTCTCCTCCAGCCAGCGCGCGTACTGGGGCAGGACGCGGTGGCCCGTGCCGTCCGGGTGGGCGGCGCCGAGGTCACGGAGCGTCACGTACAGCAGGTTCAGGGTGAGTTCGCGCAGGCGTGGGTGCGGCAGGAGGCCGCGCAGGCGCTCCACCTCGCCGTGCGGCGCGCGGTGCGCGGACACCACGGCGTCGCGTACGGAGGGCAGCCCCGGGCGGTGGACGCCCTGGTGCTCGTCCAGGGCGAGGCCGCGCAGCGCCTCGTCGCCGAAGGTGCGCATCAGCGTGACCTGGCTGTGCTCGCCCGCGAGGAAGGACTCCAGGGCGGTGAACGCCTCGTCGGGGTCGAGCGAGTCGACTCCGGCGGCGGCCATCCGCTCGCGGTAGAAGGCGTCGCTGACGACACCGGCCACGCCCCAGTACCCCCAGTTGACCGCCTTGGCCACGGTGCCGCGGCGACGCAGGGCGTGCGCGAGGGCGTCCTTGAAGGTGCATCCGGCGGCGTAGTTGGCCTGTCCGGGCGCCCGTACGAAGCTCTCGACGGAGGAGAAGAACAGCAGGAAGTCCAGCGGCTCGGCCCCGAACACGTCGGCGACGCGGACGCCGACGTCGGCCTTCGCGGCGAGGGCGGCGCGGAAGCGGTCCTCGTCCATGTGCGCGAGGGTCTTGTCGGCGAGGACGATCGCCGAGTGCACGACGCCGTCGACGCGCGGGTGGTCCCGCTTGATCCGCGCGTGCGCGGCAAGCAGGCTCGCGTGGTCGCGCGCGTCGGCCTGGACGTAGGAGGGGGCCGCCGCGCCCGCGGCGCGGGCCCGCTCGGCGAGGTCGGCGAGGCGCCGCTCGACCTCGCCGGTCAGGGGGCGTCGCCCGATCCACACGACCGTGGCCCGGTAGCGCTCCACCATGGAGCGGCTCCACAGTTCGCCGATGCCGCCCGCGCCGCCGATGACGACGTAGACGCCGCCGTGCCGGTAGGGGCCCGCGGCCGGTTCGAGGGCGGTGGTGGGCAGCAGCTCCTGGGAGAACCAGCGGCCGCCGCGCAGGGCCACCGTGGTGCCGGGCCGCACCCCGGTGAGGTGCCGCTCCTCCCCCAGGCGGTCGCCGACGCGGTCGCCGGAGTCCGGGTGCGGCAGGTCGACGAGGTCGATCGTCCAGCGCGTGTGCTCCCGGGCGAGGCTGCCCGCCAGGCCGTGGACGCTCGCGTGCGTGGCTGCGACCGCGTCCCGGTCCCGGACGGACTGGGTGCCGAACGTGTAGAGGGACCAGGCCAGGTCGCGCGTGCCGTGGCCGAGGGCGAGCAGCGCCTTGACGATCCGGAAGACCTCGACCGCGCCGCGCTCCTGGCCCTGGACCATGCCCTCGGGCGTCTCGGCCGGTGCGACCCACACGACCCGGGCGATCCGTCCTTCGGTGGCGGCGCAGGCCGTGCGGACGAGCCCGGCGATGGCCTCGGGCGACGCGCCCTCGGGCAGGTCGACGCGCTGGTGGCCGGGGTGGAGCGCCGCGAGTTCGGCACGCAGCCTGCGGTCGGCGTCGAGGACGAGCACCGCGCCGCGCGGGCTGTCCGGCGCGGGGGCTTCGGCGGGGTGCCGGGGCTCCCAGACCGGCAGGAGCGTGCGCAGCTCGGAGGCGCGGGCGGGCTCGCGGCGGTCGGGCGCGGCCAGGGCGCGGTAGGCCAGGCCCCGCAGCGTGGCGCAGACCCGGCCTGTCGGGTCGACGAGGTCGATGTCGAGGACGTCGCGACCCCGGTTCGCCGCCGTGGAACGGTTCGCCGCCGGACGCACCCAGGCGTACATCGTCTCGCCGAACGGCGCGTGCGCGTCGAGCCGGTCGAGGGCGAAGGGCACCCGCGTCGTCCCGTCCGTGGCCCCCTCGGCCGTGGCGGAGTCGAAGGCCGGGTCCAGGCCGAGCGAGGCGTGGACGGCGGCGTCGAGGAAGCTCGGGTGGAGCGCGTACGCCGACGCGGTGGCGCGCAGGTGCGCGGGCAGGCGCAGCTCGGCGAGCACCTCGCGGCGTCCGTCGCGCTCGCCCCGGTGCAGGACGTGCACGAGGCGGAAGCCGGGGCCGTAGGCGACGCCCGCGCGGGCGATGTGCGCGTAGACGTCCTCGCCCGCGAGGGGCCGCAGCCGCAGCAGGTCGCGCAGCCCGTCGACGTCGACGCGGGGCGGCGGCGCGGCCTCCTCGGTGGTGGCGCGGCCCTGGACGCACGGCTGGTCGCCGTCCGTCAGGAGGGCGAAGTCCAGCGGTCCGGAAGGTGCCGCGTCGTCGCGGGTGAGGGTGAACTCCACCTGCCTGCCCGCGTCGCCGACGACGACGGGGCGCGCCCACGTCACGTTCTTCAGGACGGTGCGCCGCCCGGCCGCCGCGGGCAGGGCCTGCCGCAGAGCCGTGCAGGCCATCTCCAGGCTCGCGACGGCGGGCAGCAGCTTCCTGCCGTCGACGACGTGGTCGCGCAGGACGTACTCGTCGCCGGAGAAGGACGAGCGGTGGCGCTGCCCGTCGAGCCGCGACACGTTCTCGTGCAGCAGCGGGTGCGCGTGCGGCGTGCCGGGGACCGCGTCCGGGCCGGGGGCGGTGGTGCGCGGAGCACGGGCCACGTACGGGTGGCGCACCGGGGCGAAGGCGTACCCGGGCAGGCTCACGCGGCGGGCGGGCCGCTGCCCGGCGAGCGGGCTCCAGTCGGCTTCGGCGCCGCGCGCCCAGGCCTTCGCCGCCTTCTTCAGCTTGCCGTCGGCGAGCCTGCGGGCGAATTGCGCGGTGCGCTTGCGGGTGGCGTCGCGGTCGGTCGCGACGCATCCCCCGGCGGGTCCCGCGAAGCGGCGCGCGGTGTCGTCGCCGTCCGGGTCCTGGACGAACGCCTCCAGCTCGGCGGCGAGTTGCCCCAGGTCGCGGACCACGAACGCCACGCGGCAGGCCATGGCGACCCGGCCCGTGCGCAGGGTGTGCGCGACGTCGTCGAGGCGCAGCGCGGCGGCGCGGGGCCCGGTCAGGTGCCGGCGCAGCTCGGCGGCCGCGCGCACGAGGTCCTCGCGCGTACGGGCGGACAGCGGCACGAGCTGCGGCGTGCCCTCGCTGTCGGGGCGTGCCGGTGCGGCGGGCACGTACTCCTCGAAGACCGCGTGGGCGTTGGTCCCGCCCAGGCCGATGGAGCTCTGCGCGGCGCGGCGCGGCGTCTTGCCCCTGGGCCACTCGCGCAGCCGGTCGACGACGTGGAACGGCGAGGTGTCCAGGCGCAGTTGGGGGTTGGGCTCGCGGTAGTGGAGCGTGGGCGGGAGCTGGCCGTGGTAGAGGCTCAGGAGCACCTTGAGCGCCCCGGCGAGTCCGGCCGCGGTGTCGAGGTGGCCGAGGTTCGTCTTCACCGAGCCGATGCCGCAGTAGCCGGTGTCGGCCGTGGAGGCGCGGTAGGCCTCGGTGAGCGCGGCCACCTCCACGGGGTCGCCGAGCTTCGTGCCGGTGCCGTGGGCCTCGACGTAGCCGATGGTGCGCGGGTCGACGCCGGTGCGGTCGAGGACCTGGCGGATCAGCCGGGACTGGCCGTTGACGCTGGGGCTGTAGAAGCCGGTGGCGTCGCCGCCGTCGTTGTTGGTGGCGATGCCGCGGAGCAGGCCGTAGACGTGGTCGCCGTCGGCGACGGCGTCGGCCGCGCGGCGGATCAGCAGGGCCACGACGCCCTCGCCGCCCGCCATGCCGTCGGCGTCCGCGTCGAAGGCCTTGACGCGGCCGTCGCCGGAGAGGTTGAGGCCCGCCTTGTGGACGTAGCCGAGGCCGTCGACGCTGTTCGCCGAGGCCGCCGCCACCAGGGCGAAGTCCGTCTCGCCGGACTGCACGGCGCGGGCCGCGAGGGCGAGCGCGCTCAGCGAGGAGGAGCAGTTGGAGTGCACGGACATGCTCGGCCCGCCGAAGCCGAGCTGGTAGGAGACCATCGAGGCGACGGTGCCGCTCTGGCTCATCACCCACGACAGGTACTGCCGGGGGTCCTCGATGACCGCGGCGGGCGTGTCGCCGGAGTCGTCGGGGGCGCCGTAGTGGTGGTTGCCCGTGGAGACGTACACCCCGGTGTTCGGGATCTGCCGGTGGTCGCGGCCCGCGTCCTCGACGGCCTTCCAGGCGTGCAGCAGGACCTGGCGGAACTGCGGGTCCATCAGCTCGACGTGCTGGGGCGAGAGCCGGAAGAACGCGCCGTCGAACTCCTCCTTGCCGTCGAGGCCCGAGCGCAGCGGCACGAAGTCCGGGTCGTCCAGGACCCGTTCGGGCACGCCCGCCGCGCGCAGCTCGGCCTCGCTCCAGCGTCCGGCGGAGGCGTGGCCGCGCTTGAGGTTCTCCCAGAACTCCCAGTGGTCGCGGGCGTCGGGGAAGCGGCACGAGATGCCGACGACGGCGACGGCGTCGTCGGGCAGCGACGCGGTCTCCGGCGCGGGAGCCGACGCGACGGGCTCCGGCACGGCCGCCTCGCCCGCGTGGTCCTCCGCGTCCGGCGTCCGCTCCCGTACGTACGCGGCGACGGCGGCCGCGGTGGCGTACTTGAACAGGTCGGCGGCCGTGAACGCGACGCCGAGGCGGCGGCTGATCAGGTCCGCGAGCACCACGGCCGACAGGGAGTTGCCGCCGGACTCGAAGAAGGAGGCGTCCGGGGCGAGGTCCTGGAGCTTCAGCACGTCCCGCCAGCAGGCGAGGACGTCCCGCTCGACGTCACGGGGAGGCCGCGCGGCCTCCCCGGCGGGCGCGAGCGCGGGTGTGACGGGCGCGGGCGCGGCGGACACCTCGCGTCGCATCAGGGCCGTGCGGTCGACCTTGCCGCTGCCCGTCAGCGGGACGGTGTCGAGCGGGACGTAGAAGTCCGGGACCATGTACGCGGGCAGCAGCGCGCGCAGGTGTTCCTTGAAGGCGTCGGCGCGGGCGGCCGCGCCGCGCGGCACGTAGTAGGCGACGAGCTGCTTGGCTCCGTCCTCGCCGCGCGCGACGACGACGCACTCGGCGACGTCCTGGTGGCGGCCCAAGTGGTACTCGATGTCGCCCAGTTCGATGCGGTAGCCGCGGATCTTCACCTGGAAGTCCTTGCGGCCCAGGTAGTCGATCTCGCCGTCCTCGGTCCAGCGGGCCAGGTCGCCGGTGCGGTAGAGCTTGCCGCCGGGCACCAAGGCGTGGTCGACGAACTTCTCCGCGGTGAGCTCGGGGCGGTTGACGTAGCCCTTCGCGAGGCCCTTGCCCGCGATGCACAGCTCGCCGGTCCCGCCGTGGGGCACCGGGCGCAGGTCCTCGTCGAGGATGTGGACCTGGGTGTGGGCGACCGGCCTGCCGATGGTGGTCGGCCGGTCGTGGCGGACCGGGCCGCCGGTGGAGTACACGGTCGTCTCCGTCGGCCCGTACAGGTTCCAGGCCTCGGTGCCGGTGTCGCGGAAGAACTCCTTGAGCGTCCGCGGCAGCGCCTCGCCGCCGCAGAAGACGCGTACGCCCTCGGGGTTGCGCCAGCCCGAGTGGAACAGCATGCTCCACGTCGCCGGGGTCGCCTGCATGACCGTGGGCCGCACCCGGGCGACGCGCTCCTTGAGCCGCTCCACGTCCTTGATCGTCGGGCTGTCGCAGACGTACACGCGGGCCCCGCACACCAGCGGCAGGAGCAGTTCGACCTGCGCCATGTCGAAGCTGACGGTGGTCACGGCGAAGAGCGTGTCCGCCGCGTCCATGCCGGGCTCGCGGCGCAGCGAGCCGAGCAGGTTGGTGAAGCCGCGGTGCGGGATCATCACGCCCTTGGGGCGGCCCGTGCTGCCCGAGGTGTAGATGACGTACGCCAGGTCGTCGGCGGTCACCGCGGCGGCGACGGGTCCGGAGCCGACGGCGGCCGCGAGCGCGGCCCGCTCCTCGTCGAGCACGAACAGGCCGGGCGCGGCGGCGCCCTCCACCAGGCCCCGGGCGCGGGCCTGGTGCCGGGCCTGGGTCACGATCAGCGGGGTGCCGCTGTCCGTGACGATGTCGGTGAGCCGGGCGGCGGGCAGCTCCGGGTCGAGCGGGACGTAGGCGGCGCCCGCCTTGAGGACGCCGAGCAGGGTCACGACGAGCTCGGGCGAGCGGTCGAGCAGCACGGCCACCAGGTCACCGCGCCCGACGCCCCGCGCCGCCAGGCAGGAGGCGAGCGCGTCGCTGCGGGCGCTGAGCGCCTCGTACGTCAGGACCTCTTCCTGGCCCGCCACGGCGACCGCGTCCGGGGTGCGGCGCGCCGCCTCCTCGACGAGGTCCTGGACGCACCGCTCGCCGCCGCGCCGCCGCAGCGCGGCCACCGTCGTGTGCGGGTCGTCGCACACCGCCGCCAGGACGTCGAGGAAGCGGTCCGCCAGCTCCTGGACGAAGGCGGGGCGGTACAGCTCCGGCTGGTACTTCCAGTACAGGGCGTAGCCCCCGCCGCTGCGCCACACTTCCACGGAGAGTTCGTACTCCCCCTCCTGGTGCAGCTCCTCGACGAGCCGGTAGGGCCGCTCGGCATCGGCGATGCCGTCGAGGACGTCCTGGAAGACGAACGCCGTCTGGAACACCGGGGAGCGCCCGGCCGGGGTGTCCTGCGCCAGCTCCCGCACGAGCGCCGGGAAGGGGTACCCGTGCAGCAGGTCGTCGGAGACGTCGCGCTGGGCGCGGGTGACGAGCCGGTCGAAAGGCTCGTCGGCGGGGAGCGCGACGCGCACCGGCACCATGTTGATCATCAGGCCCACGGTGCGGGCGAGGGCGTCGCCCTCGCGCTCGTTCACCGGCATCCCGACGACGAGTTCGGCCGCGTCGGAGTACGTCGCCAGGGTCGCCGCGTAGGCGGTGAGCATGGCCGTGGACACGAAGGTCCGGCGGGCGGTGGCGAACTCGGACACGCGCGCGGCCAGTTCCGCGGGCACCTCGGTCACGAGGGTCTTCCCGGCGAAGCGGTCGGCGAGCGCCGTGTGGGGCCGCTCGGCGGGCAGGTCGAGCACGGGCAGGGGCGCGGCGAGCCGGCTGCGCCAGTACGGAAGGCGCTCGGCGCCGCGCCCGGCCAGGGCGCGCCGCTCCTCGCGGACGAAGTCGTGGAAGCCCGCGCCCGCCTCGGCGTCCGGGGTGCGGTCTCCGGCCGGGGCGCCGCCCGCCCGTGCCTCGTACTCCTCGAACAGCGTGCTCATCAGGAGCGTCGCCGACGTGCCGTCGAAGACGATGTGGTGGACGACGATCAGGATCAGCGACTCGTCGCCGGGGCGGTCGAAGACCCGGACGCGGAACAGTCCCCCGCCGTCCCGCGTGATCGTTTCTGCCGTCCCGGCCAGCGAGAACACCTGCTTGCTGGCGCGCTCGACGACGGCCAGCGCCTCGCCCTCGTCGGCGGTGCCCGTCAGGTCGACCCGCGCGAAGTCGAGCGGGCGGGCCGGGTCGACGGACTGCGTCGGCTCCCCCGCCTCCTGGCGGATCACCGTGCTGAGCGCGGGGTGGCGCACGAGCAGCGCCCGGCAGGCGTCCTGGAACGCGGCCACGTCCAGGCCGCTGACGCGGAAGCACAGCGGCACGTTGTACGCCGCCATGTCCGGGTACGCCCGCTGGAGCGCCCACAGTCCGCGCTGGCCCTCGGAGAGCGGGTAGGCGAACTCCCCGGCGGGGCGCGGGGCCTCCGCGGCCCGGGGGCGCGGCTCCTGCGCCTGGTCGCGCAGGGCGCGCAGGAGGTCGCCGACCTCACGGGCGCCGACCCGGCCCGCCTTGTAGTCCGCGATGAGGGCGCTGAGCTCGTGCTTCACTTCTCGTTACTCTCTTCGTCGAGGAGCGCGATGGCGTCGTCGAGGTGCAGGGCGCCGGCGCGCAGGCACTCGAGGACGTCCAGGACGTCGGGCGCGGTAGGCCGTTGTTCCGGGCGGGTGGCGACCAGGCGCTTCAGGCCCGCGGGCCACCGGTCCGCCAGGTGCCCGGCGAGCTCGGCGACAGTGCCGTACTCGAACAGGGCGCTGGGCACGAAGCCGGGCGCGACCGTCGCCGCCAGGTCCTTGCTGAGGCCGACGGCGCCGAGCGACGTCAGGCCGAGCTCGATCAGCCCCGCGTTGGCGCCGATGTCCCGCGCGGGCCGTCCCACGCGGGCGGCGACGAGCTGACGCAGATAGCCGCGCGCCTTCTCCTGAGCCGGGGGCTCGGCCCGGTGGACGGAGACGGGCGGCTCCGCGCCGTCCGGAACGAAGCGCCAGTGGACAGCGCCCGGCACAGGGGCCGCGGTGGCGGATGCCGCCACGGTGGGGGCGGTCGTCGGGGTGGGGGCGGTCGTCGTGACCCAGTGGCGCCGCCTGGCGAACGGATACGTGGGCAGGTGCACGCGCCGCGGAGCCGCCGCGCCGGGCGGAGCGGGCCAGGTGACGGCGTGGCCGCCGAGCCACAGCTCCGCGACCTTGCCCCACTTGCCCTGCGCCGCCCACCGGCCGACGAGTTCCGCGCGGACGTCGTCCTCGTCGAGGAGCCGGGACTCGGCGGTCGTCTCCGTCACGCGGCCGCGCCACACCTGGACCCCGGTGCCGTCGGTCCCGGTGCCGCCCGCCACGGCCTCCAGGCCCTCGCGGACCTCGCCCAGGTCGTGCGCGAGGATCACCGCCCGCTCGGCCAGGGCCACCCGGCCGGTCTGGAGGGTGTGGGCCAGGGCCGCGGGCGCCAGCGCGGCGCCCTCCTTGGTGTCCAGGAAGCGCAGCAGCTTCTGCGCGTAGGCGCGCAGCCGGTCGCCGTCCGTCGCCGACAGCGGGACGAGCACGGGGCCCGCCGCCGCGCCGCTCAGGGCCTGGTCGGGCACCGGGGGCGCCTCCTCGACGACGACGTGCGCGTTGGTGCCCGTGGCGCCGAACGCGCTCACTCCGGCGCGGCGCGGCGTGCCCGGGCTGCCCGCGTCCACCGTCCACTCCTCCAGGTCCGTCTGGAGCCGGAAGGGCGAGTCGGCGAGGTCGAGGTACGGGTTGGGCGCGGCGGCGCCGACCAGCGGCGTCAGGGTCCGGTGGTGCAGCTGGAGGACCGCCTTGGTCAGCCCGCTGATCCCGGCCGCCGCCTCGGCGTGGCCGATGGCGGACTTGACCGAGCCCAGGGCGCAGAAGCCCTTGGCGTCGGTGTGCTTCTCGAACGCCCGCCGCAGCCCCTGGACTTCGATGAGGTCGCCGATCTCGGTGCCCGTGCCGTGGGCTTCGAGGTAGCCGATCGTCCCCGCGTCGACCCCGGCGCGCTCCAGGCAGGTCTCGATGAGCTCCGCCTGCGCGGCGACGGACGGCACCCGCATGCCGGGGGTCCGGCCGGAGTGGTTGACCGCGGTGCCCTTGATGACGGCGTACACGGCGTCGCCGTCGGCCAGCGCGCGGTCCAGCGGCTTCAGGAGCACCGCGCCGACGCCCTCCGCCGCCACGTAGCCGTCGCCGCCCGCGCCGAAGGAGCGGGCGGGCGCGTCGCCCGCCAGCAGGTCGAGGCTGCCGTACGTGCCGTACTTGGCGGGGTGCAGCGAGAGGTTCACCCCGCCCGCGAGGGCCGCGTCGCACTCGCCGCGCCTGAGGCTCTCCACCGCCAGGTGCACGGCGTTGAGCGACGAGGCGCACACGGAGTCGACCGCGAGGGACGGGCCGCGGAAGTCGCAGACGTGCGAGACGCGGTTGGCGACGGCCGCCGCGTTCAGCGCCAGGGGCGGGCCCGCCGGGTCGCCGTCCGCCGCGTCGTGCTGCACCAGGACGTAGTCCTTGTGCATGACCCCGGCGAAGACGCCGACGGTCCTCCGCCGTCCGCCGTCCTGGTCCCCGGAGAGGCCCGCGGGCGTGTATCCGGCGTCCTCGACGGCCTCCCAGCACACTTCGAGGAACAGCCGCTCCTGCGGGTCGAGCCGGGCCGCCTCGGCGTCGGATATCTGGAAGAACTCCGCGTCGAAGCAGTCGGGGTCGTCCAGGAAGCCGCCCAGGTGGGACACCGGCCGCCCCGAGGGGGTGCGCTCGCCGTCGAAGGTGTCGCGCGGCCAGCGGTCCTCGGGCACCTCGCCGACGCAGTCGCGCCCGGCCTTGAGGTTCTCCCAGAACTCGGCGATGCCGCGCGCCTTCGGGTACCGGCCGCCGATGCCGACGATGGCGATGTCCCGCGTCCCGCTGCGGTCGGGCACGGCGGGGACCGGGGCGGGGGCGGCGGAAGGCATGGCCGCCACGGGCCCGACCGGCTGGTGGTGGCGCGCGAGATACCCGGCCAGGGCCGTCACCGTGGCGTGCTCGAACAGCAGCGTCGGCGCGAGCCGCGTGCCGAGCCGCTCCCCGAGCTCCGCCGCGACCCGCAGCAGCGTCGCGGAGTCCAGGCCCAGCGCGTAGTAGCTCGCGCCCGTGTCGATCCGGTCCGCGGGCACGCCGAGCCGATCGGCGACGACCGACCGTACGAGGGTCTGCATGGCGTCGGCCGCCGGTGCGCCCACGGGCACGGCCGTGACCGTGGGCTCGGCTGCCGCGACGGCCACCGGCGCCGCTTCCCGCGCGGGGTCGATGTGTCCCGCGTCGCGCACGGCCTTCGTGGTCAGGCCCGTCAGCTCGGCCAGCTTGCGCCCGTGGTCGTCGAAGAACTCCATCCCGAAGGTGAGGAGTTCGTCCCCGCGTGTGATCGTGTCCCGCCGCACGCGGGTGTGGCAGGCGCGGCCCAGCGGGCCCGTGGCCCGGAACGAGGCGTAGTGCAGGGGCAGGAAGAGCCGCGGCTCGCCGCCCAGGGCGACGGCGCTGGCCGCCACCGCGCTCCCGTCAATAAGTACCGGCTGGAACGAACGTTCTATCCAGTCGTGAAGTAGGAAGTCCTCGTCGACCGCCACGCTCACCCAGATGCCGTCGGGCGTGGTGCGCACGGAGCCGACGGCCTTCATCGCGCCCGAGTGGACGAGTTCCTGGGACCGGAAGCTCCGGTAGATCTCGCTGAGGTCGCGCGCGTCCTCGCCGGGGGCGCGCAGCGCGTCGAGGACGTCGGCGGGAACCTCCGCGTCGAAGGCGGTGGGGACGTCCGTCAGGTGGACATCGGCGGTCACGTACGGGGCCGGGGCCTCGCCCTCGCGCCGTGCGGCGTCGGTGACGGTGATCCGCCAGGCGTCGGCGGCCGTGGCGCGGGCCTCCACGCGCAGGTCCACGGCGGCGCCCTCGTCCACGGCGAGCGGCCGGTAGATCGACAGGTCGCGCAGGACGAGCCGGGCGGGCGACGCGTCGGGCGCCAGGTCCGCGCAGCAGCCGTACAGGAGGTCGATCCAGGCGAGGCCGGGCAGCAACCGCCGTCCGTAGACGCGGTGTCCGTCGACGACGGCGTCACGGGCGTCGACGCGCCGCGTCCACACCCGCGCGTCGGTGACGGATGCGCCGGTGCGGACGTCGCGGCGGTCGAGTTCCGGGAGCGCCAGGGGGCGCCGTCGCTCCTCACCGGGGCGCGGGGCTGCCGGGCGGCCCAGGATGACGTGCCCGTTCGTGCCGCCGTCGGCGAAGCTGCTGACCGCCGCGTACGCCAGGTCCACCGGCTCGGCGCGCCGGGGCAGGCGGAGCACGTCGGGGTCGATCGTGAAGTGCTCCATGGGCTGCTCGCCCGACAGGAACGGCACCGTCCGCTGGTGGTGCACCATCAGCGCCACCTTGATGAACGCGGCGATGCCCTCGGCGCACAGCGGGTGCCCGATGTTGGGCTTCATCGACCCGACGTGCAGCGGCGCGGTGCGCTCCGCGCCGTACACCTCGTGGATGGCCTTGAGCTCCAGGAGGTCGGTGAGTTCGGAACCGGAGCCGTTGACGTCGAGGTGGCCCACCTGGTGCGGGGGGCAGCCCGCCTGGCGCAGGGCTTCGCGCATCACCTGCTTCTGGGCGGTGAGGTTGGGCGTGGCGGGCCCGGCGGTGCGGCCGTCGTTGTTGACGGCGAGGCCCTCGACGACGGCGTACACGGTGTCGCCGTCGCGCTCGGCGGCGGCCAGCGGCTTGAGCAGGACGACGCCCGCGCCCTCGCCGAGGACGACGCCGCCCGCACGGCGGTCGAAGATGTGGAACGCGCCGTCCTCGCGCAGCAGTCCGCGGCGCCGGAACAGCTCGTGCGCCTCGGGGTCGGCGAGCAGGCTGACGCCCGCGACCAGGGCCAGGTCGACGGAGCCCGCGGCCAGCGCGTCGGTGGCGACCTTCATCGCGGTCAGGGCGGACGAGCAGGCGGTGTCCATCACCATGGCCGGGCCGTGCCAGTCGAAGAACTGGGAGACGTTGGCCGCCAGGTAGTTCTGGCCCACCGTCATGATGGGGTTGCGGGCGCCGTCCACCAGCGTGCCGTCGGGGCGCTGTCCGCTGCGGGCGCCCACGTACACGCCGGTGCGCGAGCCCTCCAGGTCGGCCGCCCGGTAACCGGCGTGGTGCACGGCCTTGAGGCTCTCCTCCAGAAGGACGAGCGCCTGCGGGTCCATGGCGCGGACGTCCTCGTCGTGCAGCATGAAGTGCCCGGCGTCGAAGCCGTAGACGTCGTCGATGAGCCCGGCGCGGAAGCCGGTCGGCAGCCCCCAGCGCTCGGCGGGCACCTCGCGCACGGCGCGGCGGCCCTCGGACAGCAGCTCCCAGTAGGCGTCGAGACCGGGTGCGCCGGGCAGTCGGCAGGCCATGCCGACCACGGCGACCCTGCGGTCACCGGCACGAGCGGTGTCCTCATCCGTGTCCTCATCCGTGGCGCGCGCCTCGGCAGGGGCGGGCACGGCGGCGGACGGCGTCGGCTCCGGCTCGGCGCCGAACCGCGCGGCGACCTCCGTCGGATAGGTGTCGAGCAGCCAGGTCACGAGCTCGCTCAGGGTCGGGTACTCCAGGAGGACCGACGGGTCGAGCGGCACGTCCAGGCGCTGGCGGATCCGCTGGAGGATCTGCGCGAGCAGGATCGAGTCGGCGCCGTAGTCGGCGTACGAGGTGTCCGGGTCCAACTGGCCGGACTTGAGGCCGAGTTCCCCGCTGAAGGTGTCGCTGAGGAAGGCGGTGAGCCGCGCCCCGAGGGACTCACCCGCGGCGGGGTCCTGCCGAACCTCGACGGTACGGGCGCGGGGCGCTGGGGCGGCCGGGGCCGTCGGGCGCGCGTCCAGCAGGGCGGCCGCGTCGAAGCGGGCGGCGTCGACCCGGACCGGCATGACCACGGGGCCGCGCGGCGCGGTGAGGATCTCGTCGAGGAAGGCGAGGCCCTCGGCGTTGGTGATGCTGAGCAGGCCCGTGTCGGTGTACGCCTTGTTGGTGACCTCGCCGAAGCCGGTCTCCCGCCAGCTCGGCCACTGCACGCTGGTGACGGGCAGGTCGTGGGCGCGTGCGTGGGCGAGGTAGTCCATGAAGGCGTTGCCCATGGCGTAGTCGCTCTGCCCGGCGCCGAGGGTCGGCAGGGCGGCCGAGACCGAGGAGAAGAGGACGGCGAAGCGCAGGGCGCGCGGGTCGAGGGCCGCGAGCAGGTTCACGGTGCCGTCGATCTTGGGTGAGACGACGCGGGCGACGTCGGCCACGGGTTTGCGGACGAACGCCGGGTTACTCGTGTCCACGAGCCCCGCCGCGTGCAGCACGCCCGCGATCGGCCCGAGCGTGGACCCGATGGTGGCGACGGCTGCCGCGACCGCGTCCGCGTCGTCCAGCGGCAGCGCGAGCACCCGCACCTCGACGCCCTGGGCCTCCAGGGCGGCGACGGCGTCGGTCTTCGCCCGGACAGCGGGCGGGCAGGCCTCCGGGTCCGTCCACAGGTGGCGCGGCGGCAGGGCCTCACGGCCCGTCAGGACGAGCCGTCGTACGCCGTGGCGGGCGACGAAGTGCCGCGCGCACAGCAGCCCGATGCCCCGGGTGCCGCCGGTCACGAGCAGGACCTCGTCGGGAGCGAAGGCGGGCGGGGTGCGCCGGGCCCCGGCGGGTGTCGGGGACGCGGCGAGCACGGGCGCGAGCCGGGTGCCGTCGCGGTGGCAGACCTCGGGCGCGCGCCCGTCGTCGAGGAGCTCCCGGTGGACGACGGCCGCGAGGGCGGCGGCGTCGCGCACGGCGGGGTCGAGGTCCACGTGGCGGGAGGTGAGGCTTCGGTACTCGCTCTGGAGCAGCCGGTAGAGCGCGGCGCGGGCGGCGCCCGCGAGCGGGACGCGGCGCGAGGCGCCGGGCGCGGCCGGATGGACGCTCTCCAGGCCCTGGGTCACGAACAGCAGCCGGATGTCGCGCGACGCCTTCGCGTCGAGGACGCGCCGCAGCAGCGTGAGCGTACGCCCGGAGGGGCTGTCCTTGGTGATGCGATCGATGTCGTCGCCAGTCCCGGTCAGGTCGATGAGGGCGGCGCACGCGGCGGCTCGCCGGTCGACGAGGCCGTCCGCGTCAGGAGCCGTCACGTCCACCAGCACGGCGCCGTCGAGCAGTTCGGCGATCCGCTCGGCGAGGTGCCGGGTGGCGGGGTCGTGCAGGACGAGGGCGCCGGACGGACCGGGGAGACCGGGTGTGGACGGGGCGGGGCGCCACCGCTTGGTGAGGAAGAGCCGCGTACCGGACGACTCGTCGGAAGGGGTGGGGGCGGCGGGCGGCTCCCCGGCAGTCGCGGGAGAGGCGGGCGCGGCCTGCGGTACCCAGTGCCGGTCGCGGGCGAACGGGTACGTGGGCGCGCTGATGCGCCGCGGTGTGACGGCCGCGGCGGCGTGCAGGGCCTGCCAGTCGGGCGCGGCGCCGCGGGCCCACAGCTCCAGGAGTTCGGCCGCCTTGCCGCGCCGCGCCAGGGAGGCGACGGTCTCGGCGAGTTCCTCGGTGGGGACGATGGCCAGGGCCTTCCGGTCGCGCTTGGCGTTGCCGCGGCAGACGCCGTCGACGGCGGTGTCACCGGCCAGGTGGCGCTCCAGCTTCTCGGCGAGCGCGGCGAAGGAGTCGGCGACGACGCCGAGGCGCTCGTCCATGGCTTCGCGTCCGGTCTGGAGGGTGTACGCGAGGTCCGCGGGGGTCACGTCGGCGAGGTGGGCGGTGTCCTTCGCGAAGCGCAGCACCCGCTCGGCGTAGGCGCGCAGCCGGTCCTCGTCCTTCGCCGAGAGCGGGAAGAGCTGCGGGCCGTGCGCGGCGGGGGCGGGGCGGCGGTCGGTGTGCTCGGCCACGATGAGATGCGCGTTCGCGCCCCCGGCGCCGAAGGAGGAGACACCGGCGATCCGCGGCTGCGGGCGCCCGTCGACGACGGGGCGTTCCCAGTCGCGCAGCTCCTGATTGACGACGAACGGCGTACGGGAGAAGTCGATGTGGGGGTTGAGCGTGGCGGAGTGCAGCGACGGGGCGATCTGGCCGTGCTGGAGCTGGAGCAGGACCTTGGTGAGCCCGGCGATGCCCGCGGCGCTCTCGCAGTGGCCGATGTTGGACTTCGCCGAGCCGAGGTAGCAGGGGCCCGCGGCGCCCGCGCCGTCCGGGGACGCGGCGGTGAATGCCTGGCTGAGGCCGGTGATCTCGATGGGGTCGCCGAGCTTGGTGCCGGTGCCGTGCGCCTCGACGTAGCTGATGGCCCTCGGGTCGATGCCGGACTCGCTCAACGCGTCCTGGATCGCGGCCTGTTGGGCGCGCGGGTTGGGCACGGTGTAGCCGTTGGTGCGCCCGCCGTGGGACACGCCGCTGCCCTTGATGACGCCGTAGACGTGGTCGCCGTCGCGCTCGGCGTCGCGCAGGGGCTTGAGCAGGACGACGCCGACGCCCTCGCCGGGTATGTAGCCGTCGCCGCCGACGCCGAAGCTCTCGCAGTGGCCCTGGCTGGAGATGAACTGGCCGGTGCTCAGGCCGAGGTACTTGTTCGGGTGCACGGTCACGTTGACGCCGCCCGCGAAGGCGAGCCCGGTGCGGCCCCGGCGCAGATCGCGGCAGGCCAGCTCGACGGCGGTGAGCGAGCTCGAGCACATGGTGTCGACGGTCATGCTGGGGCCGTGCACGTTCAGCACGAAGGAGACGCGGTTCGCGACGCTGGCGTAGCTGCTGCCGAGGGCGTGGGGGTTGCCGCGGCCCGCGCCGCCGTCCGGGAACAGCAGCTGGTACTGCCCCCACATCACGCCCGCGTACACGCCGACCCGTCCGGCGGCGCCGTCACCGGTGGCGCGGCCGAGGCGCTCGCGGGTGTAGCCCGCGTCCTCCATCGCCGTCCAGGCGTGTTCGAGGAACAGCCGCTCCTGCGGGTCCAGATAGTCGGCCTCGTGGGGCGCGATGTTGAAGAACAGCGGGTCGAAGCGGTCCACCTCGCCGATGAAGCCGCCCCACTTGCTGTAGTGGCGGCCGGGCACGGTGCGGTCCTGCTCGTAGTACTCGCGCCAGTCCCAGCGGTCCTCGGGGACCTCGACGACGCAGTCCCGTCCGGCGCGCAGGTTCTCCCAGAACTCGCGTACGTCCCGCGCTTCGGGATAGCGGCCCGACAGGCCGATGACGGCGATGTCCAGGGCGGAGTCCTCCCCGGCGGGGGCGGCGTGGCGCGCCTCGGGCGTGGGGGCTTCTTGGGTGACCGTCGCGCGCGCCACGGTGTCGGGCCGCCGCTCCGCCCGCTCGGGGGCGTCCGCGAACATCGCCTCCAGGACGGGCCGGTGCGCGCCGAGGAAGTAGCCGCCGAGCTCGGCGAGCGTGTGGTACTCGAACAGCAGCGTCTTGGGCAGTGAGCCGAACGTCGTCTCCAGGCCCGCCGTCAGCTCGGTCGCCAGGATCGAGTCCATGCCGTACGAGCCCAGGGGCTCGGCGTCGTCGAGCTCGTCCGGCGGCAGCTGGGTGAGGCGGCAGAGCTCCGCCCTGAGGAACTCCACCGTGCGGGCGCGCAGGGCCCGTTCGTCGGGTGCGGAGGCGGGGGCGGACCGCCCTGCGTCAGGGGCGGCCTCGGGGGCGGGCGCCGCGTCCAGGAGGGCCCGCTCGCCCGCCGCGCGGTCTCCGGCCCAGACGACGACGTGGGGCTCGGCGCTGTCCAGGGCGCGGTGGAAGGCGTCGATCCCGGCGTCCGTGGCCAGCGGCAGGAAGCCGCCGCGCAGCCACAGGGCCCGGCGCGTGTCCTCGTCCGCGCCCATGCCTCCGCCGTGCCACAGCGGCCAGGCGACGGACAGGGTGCGGCCCTTGCGCTCGCCGGTGGCGACGCGAGTGCCGCGGTGGTGGGCGAACGCGTCGAGGAAGGCGTTGGCCACGGCGTAGTCGCCCTGGCCCACGTTGCCGGTGGCGCCCATGACTGAGGAGAACAGCGCGAAGAAGTCCAGGTCGAGGCCCTTGGTGGCCTCGTCGACGGCGCGGCATCCGGCGAGCTTGGGGGCGAGCACGCGGCGGAACTCCGCGTCGGTCTTGCGCTGGAGGAAGGCGTCGTGCAGGACTCCGGCGGCGTGCAGGACGCCGTGCAGCGCCTTGTGGCGCCGCGTCAGCTTGCGGACGAGGCGCTCGGTGGCGCGCCCGTCGGTGACGTCGAGGACGTGGTACTCGGGGCAGGCGCCCTCGGTGCGCAGCGCCGCGAGCTCCGCCTCGACCGCGGGGCCCAGCGGGGACCTGCCGGTCAGGCACAGGACGGCTCCTGGGGCGCGGCGGGCGATGTCCCTGGCGAAGATCCGGCCGAGGCCGCCCGCGCCGCCGGTGATGAGGTACACGCCGCCGGGCCGCCACTGCACGGGCGGCGCCCCGGTCGTGGCCGTCTCGTCCAGGGGCTCCCAGGCGAGCACCTCGCGGGTGCCGTCGCCGCGGTGGATCCGCTGGTCGCCGGGGTGGCGGCTCTCCGTCTCCAGGGTCTCGGCGAGGTCTGCCGCCGTCGCGTCGGCGGGCACGGCGAGGACTTGGCCGAGGAGGGCGGGGTGCTCCAGGCGGGCCGTGCGCAGGAGGCCGGACAGGGCCTGGTGAAGCGCCTGTTCGCCCTCGGCGTGGGTCAGGACCTGGAGGAGCACGGAGCCCGTCGGCTTGCCGATGAGCAGGCCTCGTATCGCACGGAGCAATTCGACGGCGTGCTCGGCGACGGAGTCCGCCACCGGGCGGTCGGCGGCCCGCTCGGGCGGCTCCAGAAACGTCACTTCGGGGGCGAGCGCGCGCAGTTCGCCGAGCTGGGCGTCGAAGCCGCAGGCGAGCACGAGCCGCGCCGTGTAGGCGGGGGCTTCGGGGCGGTCGGGGGTGTCGGCCGCGCGCCACACCGGGCGGAACAGCGTCACGTCGTGCGTGGCCCCCGGCTCGGCGGCGGGCTCCGTGGTCTGGCGCATGGAGTAGCCGCGCAGCCGCGCGAAGATCCTTCCGTGGGTGTCGCAGAGGTCGAGGTCCCAGCGCCGCACCTGGCGCGAGGCGGTGGGCACCGCGCGGACCCAGGCGTAGGCGGTGCGCGGCGTCGGCCCGTGGACGTCGATCCGGTCGAGGGCGAAGGGCAGCGCGAGGCCGCTCCGTTCGGCCGCGTGGGCGTCCGGCGCGAAGGCCGCCTGGAGCGCGCCGTCGAGCAGGCTGGGGTGGAGTACGTAGGCGTCGAGGGTGCTCGCCACCTCGTCGGGCACGGTGAGCGCGGCGAGGACCTCGCCGTCGCCGAGGCGCAGCTCGCGCACGGCCCGGTGCGCGGGGCCGTAGTCGAGGCCCGTGGCGCGCAGCGTGGCGTAGAAGTCGTCGACGTCGAGCGTGGCGGCGTCGGTGCGCGACGTCAGCGCGTCGAGGTCGAGGGGCTCGGGCGGGGCCGTCCGTACCCGCGAGGCCACTCCACGCGCGTGGACGACGTCGGCGGCGCGGATCTCGAAGGCGACCGGGGCGCTCTCGGGGGTCGAACCCCCGCCGGTGGTCGGGCTGTTGGCGCCCGCCGTCACCACCGTGTGGACCGTCCGCGTCCCGTCGCGTACGGCGAGGGGGCGCGACCACACCACGTTCTCCAGGCGGAGCACCTCGGCCGGGCCCAAGTCCCCGCTGTCGGCGGCGGGCAGCGTGCGGCTCGCGGCCTCGCGCCCCATCTCCAGGGAGGCGACGCCGGGCAGCACGGGATCGCCCGCGACCCGGTGGTCGCGCAGGAAGAAGTCCTCGGCGGTGAAGGCGGAGGCGAAGGAGGCGAGGGCGTCGGTGTCCTGGAGCGCGTGCTGGAGCAGGGGGTGCCGGGGCGCGGCCGGGGCGGTGGACCGGTCCGCGGTGGAGGGCGCCGGTGACGCGGGGCGGTCCGCCGCGGCGCGCGGCCGGTCGGCGGCGGGCTCGTCGGCGGGCTCGTCGCCGAGCCAGTAGTGGTCGCGGTCGAAGGCGTGCGTGGGCAGCGGGACGCGGCGCGGCCGGGCCCGGCCCGCGTGGCACGCCTCCCAGTCGACGCGGGCGCCGCGCACCCACGCGGCCAGGATGTCCTCGGCCGCCGCGCCGGGGGCGGCGGTGGGCACGGCGTCCCGCTCGGCGCGGCCGCGCAGCACGGCGGGCGAGGCGTCGGCGCCCGCCACGAAGTCTTCGAGGAGCGCGCCGAGGGAGGCGACGCTCGTCACCGCGAGGCCGAGGCGCTCGGGCAGCTCCGCGCGGCCCACCTGCGTGGTGTACGCGATGTCCGTCAGGTCGGCGTCGGCCGGGCGCTCCCGCCGCAGGTGGTCGAGCAGACGCCGGGCCTGGCGCAGCAGTTGGGGCGTGCTGCGGGCGGACAGGACGACCATCGCGGGCTCTGGGGCGCCGCCCTGGCCGTCGGTCGCGTGCGGCGCGGCCCCGGCGCGCGGGAACTCCTCGACGACGACGTGGGCGTTGCTGCCGCCCGAGCCGAAGCTGCTGATCCCGGCGCGGCGGACGGGGCGCCCGTCGAGGTCCCAGTCGGAGAGACGGGTCACGACGGAGAACGGCGAGGCGTCGAGGTCGATGTGCGGGTTGGGGCGCTCGTAGTGCAGCGTGGCGGGCAGCTGCCGGTGCTGGAGGGCGAGGACCGTCTTGAGCAGTCCGGTGATGCCCGCGGCGGCTTCCAGGTGGCCCAGGTTGGTCTTCACCGAGCCGAGCGCGCAGGGCGCGTCGCTCCCGGCGAACGCCTTGGTGAGCCCCTGGACTTCGATGGGGTCGCCGAGGGCGGTGCCGGTGCCGTGCGCCTCCACATAGCCGATGTCGCGCGCGGCGAGGCCCGCGTCGGCGAGGGCGGCTTCGACGAGGCTCGCCTGGAGGGCGGCGCTGGGCACGGTCAGGCCGCCCGCCTGGCCGCCGTGGTTGGTGGCGCTGCCCTTGATGACGGCGTGCACCGGGTCGCCGTCGGCGAGCGCGGCGGCGAGCGGCTTCAGGAGCAGGGCGACGCCGCCCTCGGAGCGCACATAGCCGTTGGCGGACGCGTCGAAGGTCTTGCACTGTCCGTCGGGCGACAGCATGCCCGCCTGGTGGTAGGCGACGCTGTTGGCCGGGTGGGCCAGTACGTTGACGCCGGCGACCAGGGCGGTGTCGCACTCCCCCGCGCGCAGCGCGCGCAGGGCCGTGTGCACGGCGACGAGGGAGCTGGAGCAGGCCGTGTCGAGCTGGACGCTGGGGCCGCGCAGGTCGAAGAAGTACGAGACGCGGTTGGCGATGACGGCCATGGAGGTCGCAAGTCCGCTGTGGGCGCGCACGGGCAGGCCGCGGGTGTCCATGACGCGCTGGTAGTCCGAGCCGCTGGCGCCGACGAAGACGCCCGTCCGGGTGCCCGCGACGCCGCTCGGCGCGTATCCGGCGTCCTCCAGGCAGGCCCAGGCCAGCTCCAGCGTCCAGCGCTGCTGCGGGTCCATGTGCCGTGCCTCGTACGGGGTGACGCGGAACAGGGCCGCCTCGAAGGCCCCGGCGTCGGTGACGAAGCCGCCCCGGTCGATGCCGGGGTGGGTGTCGGGCCCGGTGCCGTCGGGCCACTGCCAGCGCCCTTCGGGCAGGGTGCCGATCGCGCTGGTGCCGGAGGCGAGCAGCTCCCACAGTCCGGCGCGGTCCTCGATGCCGCCGGGCAGCCTGCACGCGGTTCCGATGATCGCGACGTCACGGGAGGCGGCCGCGGGCGGTGTGGCCGCGGGGGACGGTGAGGCGTCCGGTGTGTGGCCTGTTTCTCCCTCCCTGAGATCTTCCAGATAGGAAATGATCAAGGCGCCGGTGTTGTGCTCGAAGAAGAAGAGGGGGGCGAGCGAAATTCCGTATCGGGACTCGATCTTTTCCTGAAGATCCAGAAGCCCCGCCGAGTCGAATCCCAGCTCGAAGAGAGGGCTTTCTAGCGGATGCTCGATTCCCTCGTAGTCAACGCCGAGTATAACGTCGAAGAACTCCCGTATTTCTACGGCGAGTTGCCCGCCCGGCGGAATGGGGGCCGCCGTGGACTTCTCTCCTTCGCTTTGGAGAATTCGCACTCGTTCCTGACGGACCGACAGGTCGTAGACGACGAGTACGCCGTTTCCCTCGTTGACCAGATCCCCCGGCCGATATCCCGGGACGAGCGCGCGGATCTCGGCGCCGTGCAGCTGGTGCATGCGCAGGACGGTGTCGAGGCAGCGGCCCTGCGCGTTCGTCGCGCGGAGGTACGCGGCGAGGTCCGGCTCCGGGTGCCTGCCGAAGTCCCGGCAGCGGGTGACACCGACCGCCGTCCGGATGGACTCCTCCTCTTCGGCGCAGGTCAGCAGGTGTTCCAGGAGCATGTCGCCGAAACGGAAGCTGTGCTTCGAAGGGTCGACGTTCAGCGAGAGGACCTGGGCGACCGGGCCCTCGGGCCGGTGCAGACGGTCGGCGGTGTCGAAGGTCGCCGCGAACACGTCGTCCGGACTGCCGATGCGCTGAGAGTAGATGACCGCGTGCACCGCGCCGTCGGACTCGACGACGAACTGACCGACGGGATGGGAGAAAAGGCGTCGGCGGATGACTTCTTCAGAGACCCGCAGCGGCTCGGCCCAGCACAGCTCCTCAAGTTCGAGAAGTCGGGGCATGTCGGAGAGGCGAGCATGACGAATGACATCGTTGCGCTGCTGAACCATGTGTACGTACGCCCCGTCCCCCGTGCCCGGCGTTTCCTAATCGTCGAGCAGTCGTCCTACTCGCCTACTCACTGACGACTGTCACGCAACACTGCGTCACGAATGGGCCGACCGTCAAGCACCAATTTCCTGGCCCGTACCCGCCGTCGCGAGTTCCGTCTGTCCGGAATTCATGGTGGACCGAGGATCGAGGGGGTACGAGCTGCGGGGACGGAGTCACGGGCCGGTCATCGCAGTGGCTCGAAATATACCTCAGTGCACCCGGACCCCCTCCGGTGTCACGTCGGGGGCGCGGGGAGCTTAAGGTAGCCCTCGCCCGCGCACCACTCCCGCGCGAGCACCACCAGCGGGACCGGGTACCACCCGGCTGACCTGCACCACCGGCACGAAGCGGAGAAGAGGCACCGTGGTGGCATCGACCGGCAGCGCCTGGGTCCGGCGGTTCCATCCGGCCCCGGAGGCGGGCGCCCGCCTCGTCTGCTTCCCGCACGCGGGCGGCTCGGCGACGTACTACTTCCCGCTCTCCGCCGCGCTCAGCGGGGCGGCGGACGTGCTGGCCGTGCAGTATCCCGGTCGGCAGGACCGCCTCAAGGAACCGTGCATCACGGACATATCAACCCTGGCTGACCGTCTGGCCGATGAGCTCGGGCCCTGGGCGGACCGGCCGCTGACGTTCTTCGGGCACAGCATGGGCGCCACGCTCGCCTTCGAGGTGGCCCGGCGCCTGGAAGAAAGCGGTGTCATCCTGCGCGGCCTCTTCGCGTCCGGGCGCCGGGCGCCGTCGCGCCACCGCGATGAGCGGGTGCACCTGCGCGACGACCAGGGGCTCGTCGAGGAGCTGCGACGGCTGAGCGGCACCGACGCGGAGCTGCTCGCCGACGAGGCGGTCCTGCGGATGGTCCTGCCCGCCATGCGCGGCGACTACCGCGCCATCGAGACCTACCGCTACCGGCCGGGGCCGCCCCTGAACTGCCCGGTCGTCGCGCTGACCGGCGACAGCGACCCGCTGGTCGACGTCGCCGAGGCCAGGGCCTGGGCCCAGCACACCGTGGCGCCGTTCCGGCTGCGCGTCCTCCCCGGCGGGCACTTCTTCCTGGGCGAGCACACCGAGGCCGTCGCCCGCGAGCTCACCGACCACCTCGCGGCCCCGGCCCCGGGCCGCTGAGGCTTCCGCGTACGCGAGCGCAGTACGCGAGCGCACACGACACAGACGACCAAGCGGGCAGAGCAAGGAGCTGGGAGCGCTGGAGCTCGACGAGTACGCGTCCTTCGACGCGGTGGGCCTCCGTGAGCTGATCCGGACGCGCGAGGTGAGCGCGGCCGAGGTCGAGGCCTGCGCGCGGCGCGCCCTGGAACAGGCCGACGGCGAGCTCAACGCGCTGACGCAGCCGCTGTTCGACCCGTCCCTCGCCCATGAGCCCGAAGGCCCCTTCGGCGGGGTGCCGTTCGTCATCAAGGACAGCGGGCCCTTCGCGCAGGGCGTGCCGTTCACCATCGGCAGCCGCTCCATCCAGGGCGCGTACGCCGTGGTCGACCACGATCTGATGGCCCGGTTCCGCGCCGCGGGCCTGGTGGCGCTCGGGCAGAGCACCGCGCCCGAGTTCGGCCTGAGCTTCGCCACCGAGTCGGTGCGCTACGGCCCGACGCGCAACCCCTGGAACCCCCGGCGCGGCGTGGGCGGTTCGAGCGGCGGGGCGGCCGCCCTGGTCGCGGCGGGCGCCGTGCCGTTGGCGCACGCGAACGACGCGGGCGGGTCCATTCGCGTCCCGGCCTCCTCGTGCGGCCTCGTCGGGCTCAAGCCCGGCCTGGGGCGCACGCCGTGCGGGCCGACCAGCGGTGAGATCGCCTTCGGGCAGCTGGTGGAGTTCGCGGTCACGCGCACCGTGCGGGACACCGCCCATCTCCTCGACGCCGTCTGCGCGCCCGCCGTCGGCGACAAGTACCAGGCGCCGCCGCCGACGCGGCCGTACGCCGAGGCGATCCGCACCGACCCGGGGCGCCTGCGGATCGCCCTGACCACCGTGCCGTGGACGGGCGGCACCGTCGATCCCCAGGTCGCCGACGCGGCGGTCACCGCGGGCCAGGTCCTGGAGTGGATCGGCCACGTGGTGACCGAGGCCGGTCCCGACGTCGACGGCGGCACCGTCGTCGAGGCGGCGATGCTGACGGTGGTCACCACAGGCGGCGCGGTGCTGCGCGGCGCGCCGCGCAGGCCCGACCCGGCGAAGCTGGAGGCGGTGTCGCGGCGCGTGCTCGCCGAGACCGAGGACTTCACGCTGCTCGACGTGATGGCCGCGACCGAGGCGCAGAACCAGGTGACGCGCTCGATCGGCCGCTTCTTCCAGGAGCACGACCTGCTCCTGACACCCACCCTCGGTCGGCTGCCCGCGCCGCACGGGACCCTCGACTACGACCACGAGGGGCACTCGGCGCGCTCGTGGCTGCACCGCCTGTTCACGTACGGGCCGTTCACCGCCACGTTCAACGTGTCGGGCAACCCGGCGATCAGCCTTCCGCTCGGCCAGAGCCGCGAGGGCCTGCCCATCGGCGTGCAGCTGGTGGCCGCGCACGGCCGCGAGGACCTGCTGCTCCAGGTGGCGGCGCAGCTGGAGCAGGCCGTTCCGTGGCGGGAGCGCACCCCGCAGTTCTCGGTCGGCTGAGCGGGCGGGCGCTACGACAGGCACGCGCCGCTCTCGACGCGCCGCAACAGGGCCTGTACGGGAGCGACGGCGTCCTCGGTGGCGAGGTGGTCCGCCACCAGCTGGGCACGCTCCCGGTGGCGGGGGTCGCCCGTCGCCCGGATGAGGGCGTGGGTGAGGCGCTCGCTGCTCAGTCGGCGCAGGGGCAGCGGGTACGGGGCCGCGCCCAGGGCGGTGAGGCGGTCGGCCCAGAACATCTCGTCGAACTGGATGGGGACGGGCACGGCCGGGACGCCCGCGCGCAGGCCCGCGGCGGTGGTGCCCGCGCCGCAGTGGTGCACGACGGCGGCGGTGCGCGGGAAGAGCAGACGGTGCGGGACGTCGTCGATGGTGAGCATGTCGTCACCGTCGGCGGACAGGCCCGCCCAGCCGCGCTGGATCACGCCGCGCAGGCCCGCCGCGCGCAGGGCGCCGACGACCTGGCCGCAGAGGCGGGCGGGGTCGGGGACGGTGGCGCTGCCGAGCCCGACGTAGACCGGGGCGGCGCCCGCGGCCAGGAAGTCCTCCACCTCGGCGGGCAGTCGGTCCTGGAGGTCGTGCGGCCACCAGTAGCCGACGACGTCCAGGCCGGGGCGCCAGTCCGCGGGCCGGGGCACGACCCGGGGGCTGAAGCCGTACAGGACCGGCCAGCCCCGCTGTTCGCGGGCGCGGCGTGCGGCCGCGACGCCGAGCGGCGCAAGCCCCAGCCGACGACGTGCCTCGCGGGCGGCCTGGGTGAAGATCTGCTCGATGAGGGCGGTGACCGCGTGCCCGGCCACGCGGTTGCCCACCGGGCCGAGCGAGCGCATGGTGGCCAGCGGGGGCGCGAACGCGCGGGTGGCGTGCATGGGCTGGAGGTTGACGCCGACGCTCGGCAGCTTCAGGCCCTCGGCGACGGCGCAGCCGAGGGGGGCCACCACACCGCCCAGGACCAGGACGTCGCTGGCCTGCGCCACCTCGATGAGGCTGTCGGTGAACTGGCCCACGACGGCCCTGCCCATCGCCATGGCCCGCAGCAGCTTGCCCGCGCCGGTGCCGCTGCGGTGCAGGCCCTGGCCGCGCTCGGAGTGCAGCTCCGCCCGCGGGTCGACGGGCAGCGGGTGGAAGCGGACGCCGGAGCCCCGCACCAGGGGCTCGAACAGGGCGTGCGTCACCAAGGTCACGTCGTGTCCGGCCCGGACGAGTCCGGCGCCGAGTCCGGTGAACGGGGCGACGTCGCCCCGTGAGCCCGCTGTCATCATCGCAACTCGCACGGCGGACAGTATGGGTGCACGGCGGCCCGTTCCCCAGGCGAACGCGCGCAGAACGACGGAAAGACGCGGGCGCGCGCCCGAGCCGCCGCGCCCCCTGGAGGCGAGGCCCGGCGGCTCGGCTGGATGTCAGCAGCTCAGCTTGTCCCCGGGGGTGGTGCCGAGGATCTGGACGAACTCCTTGTAGCGGTTGACGCGGCTCTGCACCTGGGCGGGGTTGCCGCCGTTGCACTCCAGGGTGCCGTTGATGCTGCGGATCGACTCGCCGAAGCCGTGGCCGTCGACGATCGCCTGGTGGCCCGTCACGGTGCCCGGGCCCTTCTGGGTGTTCCAGTACCACAGGCCGGTCTGCCAGGCGACGGCCGGATCGCGCTCGACGAGCCACGGGTTGTGCAGCAGGTCGATGCCGAGCGCGTCGCCCGCGGCCTTGTAGTTGAAGTTCCAGCTGAGCTGGATGGGGCCGCGGCCGTAGTAGGCGTCGTTGCCCGCGGGGCAGCCGTAGGGCTGGCTCTTGTCGCAGTAGTGCGGGTAGTTGGCCTGGTTCTGCTCGACGACGTGGACGAGCCCGCCGGTCTCGTGGCTGACGTTGGCGAGGAAGGCCGCGGCCTCGCGCTTGCGCACGGTGTCGCTGCCGGTCTTGGTGAACTCGGGGTAGGCCTTCAGCGCGTCGACCAGGCCCTGGTAGGTGTAGAAGGGCTTCCGGTTCGGGAACATCCGGTCGAACTGGGCCTGGCTCACGACGAAGCCGCTCGGGTCGGGGTTCCCGCCTCCGGTGCCGCACTCCCCCTTGTCCACCCAGACTCCCCACTCTCCGGTGGTGCCGGGGGTCTCGCCCTTGGTCCACCACTTGGCCTGCCAGTTGCGCTGCCCGTGCGACACGGTGGAGCCGTTCGTATAGACGGCGCCGGAGTCCCAGGCGCCCGCGCAGGCGGGTGCCGCCGCCGGGGCGGCGGCCGCCGACGACGCGGGCATCAGGGTGGCCAGGAGGGCCGCGACGCCGGTGGCGGCCGACGCCGCGAGCAACGGCCGCAGCCGCCGGGCGCGTTCGCGGGCCCGGGCGGCGACGCCTCTGTTCGGCTTGCGCTCGTTCAATCTCATCACTCCTCGATGCGGCAGCGAGCCACGCTGGGGGGGTCGAGACGGACTGGGGCGCAGTCAACCCGGCTTGGTCTATACCAGTCAAGGTGCAGACCAGTGGGAATTCTTTTAACTCCCCTTGGGGAAGCCTTGGTTCGCGGCCAGGACCTCGTCGGTGGTGGTGACCACGGCGCAGCGGCCCGCGGCCCAGCGCAGGGCCATCGCGTGGTCGTCGGCGGAGAAGTCGGCCACGGCGTCGGCCACCACGAAGGCCTGGATGTCGCGCATCCAGGCGTCGCACGCTGTCATCAGGACGCCGATGTGGGCGTAGACGCCGACGATCACCAACTGGTCGCGGCCCTGGGCACGGAGGTCGTCGGCCAGGGACGTACGGACGAACCCGCTGTACTTCCACTTCGTGAGGACTTGGTCGCCGGGGCCCGGGGCGACGGGCCCGGCGATGGCGGCGGCCCACGGGTCGTCGGGCAGGCCCGGGCCCCAGAAGTCCTGCTGGAGGCCGCGTTCGGCGGGGGTCTGGCCGCCGGGCTGCGCGGTGTAGACGACGGGCACGCCGAGCGCGGCCGCGCGCTCCTTCAAGGCGCCCACGTTGCGCAGCAGTTCGGGGACCGGTGCGGCCTCGGTGTCGTACGCGGACAGGAAGTAGTTCTGCAGGTCGTGCACGAGGAGCACGGCGCGGGCCGGGTCGACCGTCCAGTCGACGCGGTTGGCGGGCAGGTCCGCCGCGGTGGGCAGGGGATAGGGGGTGATGCGGGGCAGGGCCATGGTGCGGTGCGTTCCGTCCGGGTGGGGTGCGAATCGGTGGGTCGGGTACGAAGGGGCGGGCCCCGTCAGGGCGCGGCGGGCCGTTCGGCGGCGGCCGCCCTGAGGTCCTTCTTGGAGATCTTGCCGACGCCGGTGTGCGGGAAGGCGGTCACGAACTCGACGCGGTCGGGGACCTTGTACGCGGCGAGGCCCCGCTCGCGCACGAAGCGCTTCACGGCGACGGGCTTGAGCGGCTCGGCTCCGGGGCGCAGGATCACATAGGCGCAGGTGCGCTCGCCGAGGTAGGGGTCGGGTTCGCCGACGACGTTGGCGTCGTGGACGGCGGGGTGGGCCAGGAGGTGGTTCTCGACCTCCTCGGCCGCGATCTTCTCACCGCCGCGGTTGATCTGGTCCTTGGCGCGGCCCTCGACGACGAGGTGGCCGGTGTCGGTGAGGCGGACGATGTCCCCGGTGCGGTAGAAGCCGTCGGCGGTGAAGGAGCGGGCGTTGTGCTCGGGGGCGTTCCAGTAGCCGCGGATGGTGTACGGGCCGCGGGTCAGGAGGTGTCCGGTGGAGCCGGGCGGCAGGTCGTTGTCCTCGTCGTCGACGACGCGTATCTCGTCGTCCGGGGAGATCGGCCTGCCCTGGGTGGTGACGATCACCTCCTCGGGGTCGTCGAGGCGGGTGTAGTTGACCAGGCCCTCGGCCATGCCGAAGACCTGTTGGAGCGTGCAGCCGAGAGCCGGGCGGACGCGCCGGGCGGCTTCCTCGCTGAACTTGGCGCCGCCCACGAGGAGGACGTCGAGGCTGCTCAGGTCGTGGGCGGTGGTGGCGGCCGCCTGGGTCCACAGCAGGGCGAGCGGCGGCACGAGTCCGGTGAGGGTGACGCCTTCGGCCGCGACGAGCGCGAAGGCGGTCTCGGGGTCGGGGCGCGGGCTGAGGACGACACGGGCTCCGGCGTACAGCGCGCCGAGCGTTCCGGGCGAGGACAGCGGGAAGTTGTGGGCGGCGGGGAGCACGCACAGATAGACGCTGTGCTCGTCGACGCCGCACAGGTCGTTGGAGCCGCGCAGGGAGTAGAGGTAGTCGTCGTGGGTGCGCGGGATCAGCTTGGGCACGCCGGTGCTGCCGCCGGACAGCTGGAGGAAGGCCAGGTCCCGCGGCGCGGGCCCGGTGAGGTCCACGGGGCCGCCGGTGTCGGCGCGTACGTCGTCCAGGGCGGTGAACTCCCCCGGCTCGCCCTGGGCGACCCACACGTGCCGCAGCGTCGGCACCTCGGCGCGGACGGTCGCGGCGAGCGCGCGGTAGTCGTAGCCCCCGTGTTCGGCGGCGATGACGTAGGCGGCGGCCTCGGTGAAGCGGCAGAAGTAGGCGATCTCCGTCTCGCGGTGCGCGGGCAGCGCGAACACCGGAAGGGCGCCGATCCGGAAGAGGGCGAAGACCACCTCGAAGAACTCGGCGATGTTGGGGAGCTGGACGACGACGCGGTCGCCGGGCGCGATGCCGCGGGCGAGCATTCCGGCGGCGAGCCGGTCGGCGCGCGCGTCGAGCTCGCCGTACGTCCAGCGGCGGTCGGTGGCGGGGTCGACGATCGCGGTCCGGTCCGGGTGGGCCGCGGCGCGCTCGCGCAGCATGCCGCCGAAGGTCTCGCCGCGCCACCAGCCCGCCGCGCGGTAGCGGGCGGCGAACTCCTCGGGCCAGGTGGGCGCCAGGGACCGGGCGGTCAGGGGCGTCTCGGTGCTCACAGCTCGGCCCCCACGGCGGCGAGGAACGTACGGAACTTCGCGGCGGTCTCCGCGGTCTCGGCCTCCGGCTCGGACGCGGCGACGACGCCCGCGCCCGCGTACAGGCGCAGGGAGGTGCGCTCGGCCTCCGCGCAGCGGATGGTGACGACCCACTCGCCGTCGCCCGAGGCGTCGCCCCAGCCGACCATGCCGGTGAAGAACCCGCGGTCGAAGGGCTCGCTGTCGCGGATGACCTCGCGGGCGGTGGCGGTCGGCGTGCCGCACACGGCCGGGGTGGGGTGCAGGGCGCAGGCGAGGTGGAGCGCGGAGGTCTCCGGCCTGGCGAGGGTGGCGGTGACGGTGGTCGACAGGTGCCACATGGCGGCGGTGCGGATCAGGGTGGGCGCGGCCGGGACCGTCAGGTCCGCGCAGTACGGGGCGAGCGCCTGGTGGACGGCGTCGACGACGACGGCGTGCTCGTGCAGGTCCTTCGCGGACCGCAGCAGGGCCGCCGCGCGGCGCACGTCCTCCGCCAGGTCGGCGCTGCGCGGTACGGACCCGGCGAGCGGGTTGGCGACGACCTGGCGGCCGCGCCGGGACACCAGGAGTTCGGGGCTGGCGCCGATGAGGGTGCGCTCGGGCCCGGTGGGCAGGGCGAAGGCGTAGCCGCTGGGGTCGCGGCGGGCCAGGCGCTGGAGCATCGCGGCGACGTCGACCGGCTCCGCGCTGTCGAGGGCGTCGAGTTCGAGGGTGCGGGCGAGCACGACCTTGCTGAACTCGCCGCGCCACATGCGGTCGACGGCGGCGGCGACGGCCTTGCCGTAGTGCTCGGGCGCGGGCACCTGCCGGATGCGCCAGTCGGCGGCGGCCGGGGCCTGGGCGGGCAGGGCGATGAGCGGGTCGGCGGCCAGCGGCGGCGCGCTGTGCAGGACGGCGGGCACGGCGAGCGCGGCCGGGGCGTCCTGGTCGAAGGGCACGGCGCCGATGACGACCGGGGCGTCGACGCCCGCCTCCCGGGCGGCGGCCAGGGTGTGCGCGACGCGCGCGGCCAACGGTCTTGTGTCGTGCGGCACTTCGCTGTGGACGCCCTGTCCGAGCAGGGTGCGGGTGGGGGTGCCGAGGAAGCGGGCGCCCGGCGCGTAGGCGGCGAGGAGCGCGGTGGCGGCCCCCACGGCGGGGTGGTCCGGGTCGGCCTCCACCGCCCGGCGGGCCTGGTCCAGTGCCCCGGTGGGGGTGATCGGGGCCGGGGCATGGGGGGCGACATCGGGTGCCGTCGACACGAGGGTCTCCGTTTCTCTCACGGTCCGTGGGTGTGCGGGCGTACGGACGCGATGGGTGTGCGGGTGCGGGTGCGGCGCGGGGGTGGTGCGGGCGGTGGGGCGTCAGCGGAGGGTGGCGCCGCCGTCGACGTAGAGCTCCTGCATCGTGATGTGGCGGGCCCGGTCGGAGGCGAGGAAGACGACGGCGTCCGCGATGTCCCGGGGCTCGGCGATGCGGCCGAGCGGGATGCCGGTGCGGTAGGTGGCGGGGTCGCCGTCGATGACCCGTCGGGGGGCGCTCTCGTCGGTCCACAGGGCGCGTTGCATGGCGGTGTCGGTCGAGCCGGGGGCGACGACGTTGCACCGCACGCCGCTGCGGGCGAGCTCCAGGCCGAGGCACTTGGTGTACATGGCGGCCGCGGCCTTGGACGCCGCGTAGGCGGCCATGCCGGTGCGGGGCACCCCGGCGGCGTTGGAGCCGACGGTGACGACGCTGCCCCGGCCGCGCGCGGCCATGCGGGGCGTGACGGCGCGTGCGGTGTGCAGGACGCCGCTGGTGTTCACGGCGAAGGTGTCCGCCCAGTCGGCGTCGGTGAGTTCGGCGGCGGGCCCGGGGCGGAGGATTCCGGCCACGTTCACGAGGATGTCGACCGGGCCGTGCGCGCGCTCGGTGTCGGCGGCCACGGCCTCGACGGACGCGGCGTCGGTGACGTCCATGACCTGGGCGGTGATGGCGCCCGCGCCCCCGTCCCGCCGGGCCGGGTCGGCGGCCCAGGCGGCGGCGAGTTCCTTGAGGCCGTCGGCGTCGCGGTCGGTGGCCACCACGTGGGCGCCCTCGGCAGCCAGCGCCTCGGCGACCGCCGCGCCGATGCCCTGTCCCGCCCCGGTGACCAGGGCGGTTCTGTCGGCGAGCGCGGCGCGGGCGCCGGGTATGTGGTCAGGCATGGGCGACTCCCCCCGTATCGGTTAGGTAAGGCTAACCTAATACAGTCGCAATGATCATCCAAGGCCCACACCTTCGGGGAACTTCTTTGGTAGGGCTGACCTCACTCACGACGGGCGCCACGCGAGGGCCTCCCCCTGGCTACCGCCGAAGGGCCCCTGCTCCGGGGGAAGTTCAGCGACGCGGCGCCCCCGCTCACACGCTGGCCAGCCTGGGGTAGCGGCACGTGAACGCCTCGGGTCCCGGCTCCGCGCCGCCTGCCTCGACGAGCAGGGCCAGATGGCCGCGGGCGGCGTGCGGGGCGAAGTCCGGGCCCGCGTCGCGGTAGGCGGCCCAGGCGGCGGCGAACTCCTCGGCCGTGCCGATGACAATGTCCGCCAGATACGCCTCGCCGCCCTCCGGCGACAGCGGCTCGGCGCCGAGGCGGGCGACCGTCATCGCCCTCGTCCGCTCCAGGAGCGGGGCGAAGAAGTCGACGTACTCCTTGGCGCGGTGGGCGTCCGGAGCGACGACGTGGACACCGCCGCCCCGGTAGACCCCGGGCCCGGCGCCCCGTGAACCGAGCGCGTACAGATGGCTCACCAGGAACAGCGCGGTCAGCTTGGCCCGGCCGCGCAGCCCGCGCACCGGCCTCTCGTCGCCCTCGCACAGGGCCAACGCGGCCGCGACGACGGCGTCCTCGGGCGGCCGGGACAGGCTGATCAGACCGTAGGCGAGGGCGAAGGAACTGCGGCGCACGTCCGCGGAGAAGTCGTCGGCCGTGAGCGCCTGGGCGGACCGGGAGAAGCGGAGGGCGGTGAGCCGCGCCGGGCCGAGCGCCACCCGGCGCCCGCCGAGCAGCGTGAGCAGCGCGTCGAGCGGGAACGGCCGACCCACGTCGAGCAGCGTCGTCACGGCGACCAGGACCTCCCCCGACTCCCGCGCCGCGGCGGCGACGTCGGCGCCGATCGGGACGTCGTGCCAGGCGTGGGCGACGCCGCCGTCGCGCCGCACGTCGACGGAGATCCGGTCCCCGTCGATCGCGGCGGACAGGGCCGGGACCGCGGGCGGCCTCCTCGACGGGAAGTCCAGGGCGAGGCCCAGCGACACGAAGGGGTCCAGCGTGGCCACGCGCCAGCCGCCGTCCCGCGTCCGGCGCAGCAGCGCGCACTCGTACGACGGGTTCACCAGGAAGGTCGGCACACCGCCCGGGGGCAGCAGGGTGCAGCTCGCCCGCCAGGACAGGAGCGGCCGCTCGGCGGGCGTGCCGAACGGCCGGTCCTGCCAGGCGGGGCGGCGGCAGCGCGGATGGTGCAGCGCGGCGGCGGCGACCGCGTCCTGTGCCGCCACCTCGAGGGCGGCCGCCGTCCACCGCCCGAGCGGGCGGCCGCAGCTCTGGCAGTCGACCGGCCACAGCTGCGCCTTGAGCTCGGCGATGACGGCCGGGCCGAGGCTGCCCTTCGTCACCGCGTCGGTCCGTAACCGGGAAACCGCCATCGCTCCGCCCGCCCATCTCGACGTCGTCGGTCGGCGCACGCGGGCGACGGAGCCGTGCGGCGGACGCCTGTCCCCCTCCGGCGGGCGTCCGCCATCGGGCTTTCGTTCCTCGTCCGGGTACGCCGTGGCAGTGTCCTGCGCGGGATTCGGGAGGGGTCCCGTACGCGGCGGCGCGCGCGGGCCCCGTCGGCGGGCGGGCCTCAGACGGCCATCGCCGGGCGCAGCACCAGCTCGCACCAGGCGCGGAAGGTCGTCGGGCTCGCGGTCGCCGGAGTCCGGGGCACGCCGTCGTCGAGGCCCTCCTCCTTGGCGCGCTTCATCTCGATCAGGCCCTGGACGAACGCGTCGCCGAGGCCGTGGCCCGTGAGTTCGGCGGCGAGGCCGTCGTACGACCGGTGTTCATAGCGGACCGGTCGGCCGAGGGTCTCGGACATGACGCGGGCCATGTCGTTCGGCGAGAGGTCCTCCGGGCCGAGGACCGGCACCTCTCCGGTGCCCGACCAGGACCGGTCGAGCAGCAGGCGGGCGGCGGCCGCCGCGATGTCCCGCGTGCTGGCCGAGGGGGCTTTGCGGTCGGCGGCGGAGGTGTCGCTGAACACCCCCTTGTCCCGCAGGGAGCCCACCTCGCCCAGGAGGTTCTCCATGAACGACGGGCAGGCGAGCGCCCGGTAGGCCACGCCCGTGCTCGCGATGAGGTCGTCCATGGCCAGCGACGCCGTGACCAGTCCGGCGCGCCCGGCCAGGGGCGTGCCCCTGCCGAGCGCCGAGACGCCGACCACGTGCCGCACGCCGTGGGCCGTGAACGCCCGCGCGGCGGCACGGGTGAACCCGGTGAACGCGGACTCCAGGGTCGGCGTCGCGGGGTTCGGCGGGACGATCCACAGCACCGCGTCCGCACCGGTGAAGGCCCGGTCGACGACCTCGGGGTCGCGGTGCGAGCCGGGCACGACGTCGACGCGTGCGCGCAGCGGCCCGGAGAGCTTGGCGGGGTCCCGTACGACGACGCGGAGTTCCTCGCCGTGCGCCGGAGCCTCGTCGAGGAGGGTGTGCAGGACCTGGTTGCCGATGTCCCCCGTCGGGGCGGTGATGACGATCATGCGTCGAGTCTGGGGCGCGGCCCAACACGCCGTCCAATACCTTCTGTTGACGATTGATACGCTCAGGGTATGGATCTTGACTTGCGCAAGCTCCGCTACTTCGTCGCCGTGGCGGACCACCGGCACTTCGGCCGGGCCGCCGAGCGGCTCCACATCGCCCAGCCCGTCCTCAGCCGCCAGATCCGGGCCTTCGAGCGGGAGTTGGGCTGCGCGCTCTTCGTCCGTACGACGCGCAGCGTGGAGCTGACCGCCGCGGGTCGGCAGCTCCACGAGGAGGCGCGCGGGCTCACCGCGTCCGTCGAGGCGGCGCTGCGGCGGGTGCGGGACGCCGACCGAGGGGCCCAGCGGCTTGTCATCGCCTTCTCGCCCGGACTGCACGTGTCCGAGGCGATCGTCGCGTTCACGGCGCGCCGTGCGGAGCTGGAGGTCGGCCTCGTCCCGTCGCGCTGGTGGGAGGGCGACGCCCCGCTGCGGGACGGCCGGGCCCACGTGGGCTTTCTGCGCGGGCCGTTCGACACGGCGGGGCTGCGCGTCGTCCCCATCGGACGCGAGCCCCGGGTCGCCTGCGTGCCCGTCACGCACCGCCTCGCCCGGCGCGCGGAGCTGCTCTCCGCGGACCTCGAAGGTGAGCCGGTCCTGGACGCGCGGCGGCGGCTCACGTCCTCGGTCGAGGAGAAGTTGGAGCTCATCGCCGCCGGGCACGGCGTGGCGCTCGTACCGCTGAGCGTCGCGCGGTCCTACCCCCGGCCGGACCTCGTCCACGTGCCCGTGACGGACGCCCCGCCGGTCGAGACGTGCCTCGCCGTGCCGGAGGGCGGCTGCGAGGGGCCGGTGGCCGACTTCGTGGAGGTCGCCACCACGGTGCTGCGGCAGCGCGCGGCGCCCCCCACCCCGACGGCGCCGACCCGGTCGACGCGGTCCCCATCGACGCCGAACCAGCCGACGCAGAACCGGTCGACGCGGTCCCCATCGACGCCGAACCAGCCGACGCAGAACGGGTCGACGCGGCCCCGGCGGCCCGCGCCCGAGCACCCTGGAGCCCCATGAGCACCCGCCCTGACTCCGGCCACGGCCCCGGCGCCGTGGCGGCCCGGCTCACCGGACACGCGGCGACCGCCGAGCGGCCGCTGTCGGCCGTGCTCACCGAAGTCGTCCTCGACAGCGGGCGGGTGGTCGTGGTCAAGCACGACGACGCGCCCGGTGCGATGCGGGCCGAGGCGGCGGGCCTGCGCTGGCTCGCCGCCACCGGGACCGTGCGCGTGCCGACCGTGCACGGCCACGACGGTGGGTGGCTGGTGATCGACCGCGTGCCGCCCGGCCGGGCGAGCGCCGACGCGGCGGCGCGCTTCGGCGGGGAACTGGCCGCCCTGCACGCCACCGGCGCGCCCGCCTTCGGCTCCCCGCCGCCCACGGGGCCCGAGGAGGCGTACATCGGGCTCGCGCCCATGCGCAACGTGCCCGGCACCGACTGGCCGAGCTGGTACGCCGCGCACCGGGTGCTGCCCTATCTGCGCCGCGCCGTGGACGACGGCACGCTGCGGCCCGCCGAAGCCGCCGTGGTCGAGCGCGCCTGCGCGCGCGTCCCGGAGCTGGCCGGGCCCGCCGAACCGCCCGCCCGGCTGCACGGCGACCTGTGGAACGGCAACGTCCTGTGGGGCGCCGACGGACACGTCTGGCTGATCGACCCGGCCGCCCACGGCGGACACCGCGAGACCGACCTCGCGATGCTGCGCCTCTTCGGCTGCCCGCACCTGGAGCGGATCCTCGACGGCTACCAGCAGGTGGCGCCCCTCGCCGACGGCTGGCGGGACCGCGTCGGCCTGCACCAGCTCTTCCCGCTGCTCGTGCACGCCGTGCTCTTCGGCCGCGGCTACGCGGAGCAGGCCGTGGCCGCCGCACGGGCGGCCCTGGCGCGCTGACGGGGCCACGCGTCGCCCAGCCGCGTGCATGGCAAAATCAGCGGGTGCAGATCAGGATGCTGGGTCCACTGGAGGTTCGCACGGACGACGGCGTCTTGGCCGACGTGCCGGGCGCGCGGTTGCGCGGGCTGCTGGTCGCCCTCGCGCTCAAGCCGGACCAGGTGGTCCCGAAGGCGTCGCTCGTCGACTGGATCTGGGGGGAGCGCCCGCCCGCCGACGCGACGAACGCCCTGCAACGCCTGGTCTCCCGGCTGCGCAAGCTGCTGCCGGACGGGGTGGTCGAGGGACAGCCCGACGGCTATCGGCTGCGCGTGGAGCCCGACGCCGTCGACGCCGTGCGGTTCGAACGCCTCGTCGGCGCGGGGCAGTCCCGCGCCGAGGACGCCTCCCGGCGGGCGCGGCTGCTGCGCGAGGCCCTCGGCCTGTGGCGCGGTGCGGCCCTGCAGGACATCGGCCTCCAGGACAGCGAGGCGTGCGACGCCGCGGCCGTCCGGCTCGAAGCGCTGCGCCTGAGCGCCACCGAGGAGCGCGTCGACGCGGAGATCGCCCTCGGGCACGGCGCGGAGCTGGTCACGGAGCTGACCGACCTGGTCGCCGCGCACCCGGTGCGCGAACGGCTCGTCGCCGCCCTGATGCGCGCCCTCGTCGCGGCCGGTCGCGACAGCGAGGCGCTCCAGGCGTACCAGCACGCGCGGGAGGCCCTCGCCGACGCGCTCGGCGTCGACCCCTCGCCGGACCTCGCCGCGCTGCACGTCGCGCTGTTGCGGGGCGAGCTCGGGCGCGACGAACGGAAGCGGGAGCGGGCCGAAGCGGGCCGCAGGACCAATCTGCGCGCCGAGCTGACCACGTTCGTCGGCAAGGACGCCGACGTCAGCGCGGTCCGCGAACTCGTCGCCGAGCACCGGCTGACCACCCTGATCGGGCCGGGCGGCGCGGGCAAGACCCGCCTCGCCGCGGAGACCGCGCGCACCCTGCTCGGCGACGTACCGGACGGGGCCTGGCTGGTGGAGCTCGCCGCGATCGGCGCGGACGGCGACGTGGCGCAGGCGACGCTCGCCGCGCTCGACCTGCGGGACACCCTGCTCGGCGAGGCACCGAGCGCGGAGCCGACGGACCGGCTCATCGCCGCGATCCGCGAGCGCGACGCGCTCCTCGTCCTGGACAACTGCGAGCACGTCATCGAGTCCGCGGCGGTCTTCGCCCACCGGCTGCTCGGCGAGTGCAGGCGGCTGCGGATCCTCGCGACGAGCCGGGAGCCGCTCGGCATCACCGGGGAGGCGCTGTGGCCGGTCGAACCCCTTGCCCTGCCGGAGCCGGACGCCGACCCGGGCGCGATCGCGTCCTCGCCCGCCGTCCAACTGCTGCGGGACCGGGCCACAGCCGTGCGCCGGGACCTCGCGGCCGACGCCGCCACGCTGGCGACCATGGTGCGCGTGTGCCGGGCCCTCGACGGGATGCCGCTGGCGATCGAACTGGCGGCGGCCCGCCTGCGCACCATGTCCGTCGAGCAGCTCGCGCACCGGCTCGACGACCGGTTCCGCCTGCTGACCAGCGGCAGCCGCACCGCCCTTCCGCGGCACAAGACGCTGCGCGCGGTGGTCGACTGGAGCTGGGAGCTGCTCACCGAGGCCGAGCGGACGGTCCTGCGCAGGCTGTCGGTGTTCGCGGGCGGGGCGAGCCTGGAGGCGGCCGAACGGGTCTGCGCGGGCCACCCCGCCGACGGTGTCGGCTCCGTCGAGCCGGAGCAGGTCCTGGAGCTGCTCACCTCGCTGACCGAGAAGTCGCTGCTGCGCGCCGTGGGCGAGGGCGCGCCCCGCTACCGCATGCTCGGCACGATCAAGGAGTACGCCGGACTCCGGCTCGCGGAGGCCGGGGAGGCGGAGTCGGCGCGGCGCGCGCACCTGGCCTACTGCACCGAACTCGCCGAGACCGCGGAGCCGCACCTGCGCCGCGCCGAGCAGTTGGAGTGGCTCGCCGTGCTGCGGGCCGAGCACGACGACATCAGTGCGGCGATGCGCGGCGCGCTCGCGGCGGGCGAGGCCCAGGCGGCGATGCGGCTCGCGGCGGGCGCGGGCTGGTACTGGTGGCTCAGCGGGCACAAGACCGAGGGCTTGGAGCTGATCACCGCGGCCACCGGGACGCCCGGCGAGGTCACCGACGCGTACCGGGCCACGGTGTACGCCCTGGGTTCGATGTTCGTGACCTCCGGCCTCGGCGACGAGCACCTGGCCGCGGAGTGGATCCACCAGGCGTACCGGTTCAGCCAGAGCGCCCCGGCCGGTGGGCACCGCCACCCGGCGATCGGGCTCGTCGCCCCGATGGAGCGCCTGGTGCGGGCGCCCGACGCGTTCCTGCCCGCGTGGGAGGCGCTGCTCGCCGACGAGGACCCCTGGGTGCGCGCCCTCGCCCGGCTCCACCTGGGCAAGTTCCGGGTCGTGTTCGGCCACAAGGGGCAGGAGGCGGACGCGTATCTGGAGCGGGCGCTCGGCGAGTTCCGGGCGCTCGGCGAGCGGTTCGGGATCTCCTTCGCCCTGAGCGAGCTCGCCGAACGGATGGCCGTGCGCGGCGAGTTCGCCACCGCGTGCGCGTACTACGAGGAGGCGATCGAGGTCGTCACCGAGGTCGGCGCAGGGGAGGACGTCATCCGGCTGCGGTCGCGCCAGGCCCAGCTGTACTGGCTGCTCGGCGACAAGGCCGCGGGCGCGGCCGCCCTCGCCGAGGCGCAGCGGTGCGCGGAGGGCGTCACCTGGCCGGGCGCGCTCGCCCTGCTGGCCCTGGCGAAGGCGGAGCTCGCCCGGTGGGAGGGCCGTGCCGAGGAGGCCCGGCAGCACCTCGCCACCGTGACGGCCCTGCTCGGCCGGGAGGCGGAACAGGCGAGCATCCGCGCGGTGACGCACGACCTGCTCGCCTATCTGACCGACGACCTCGACGAGGCGAGGGCACACCGCGCGGCGGCCTGCGCGGCGGCGTCCGAGTCGGGGCACGCGCCGCTGATCGCGCAGGTGCTCGTCGGGGTCGCGGACCTGGCACTGCGTCATGACGCGTACGAACAGGCGGTGCGCCTGCTCGCGGCGAGCGCGGACGTGCGGGGCCTGCCGGACCGCTCCCACCCCGACGTCGTACGGATCGAGCGGACGGCGCGGAGCCGCCTCGGCGACGCGCGGTTCGCCGAGGCGGCCCAGGAGGCGGCGGGGACCGGCTGGTCCCGCCTTGTGGAGGTCACGCTCGCTTCTTGAACGTGGCGAGGGCCCACGCGTACCCGACGAGGGCGAGGCCGAGGCACCAGGCGACGGCCGCGAGCGCGTCGCCGGTCGACGGGTCGCCCGCGAGGAGCCCGCGCAGGGTCTCGATGATCGGGGTGAAGGGCTGGTACTCGGCGAACTGCCGCACGCCCGCCCCCATCGTGTCCGCGGGGACGAACGCGCTGCTCAGGAACGGCAGCATGATCAGCGGCACGGTGGCGAGGCCCGCCGACTCCGTGCTCTTGGCGGCCAGGCCCAGGGCGACGGTCAGCCAGCTGGCCCCGAAGGTCAGCAGGACGACGAGGCCGAGCACGCCGAGCCAGTCGACGGCGCTCGCGGCCGGGTCGAACCCCATGGCGAAGGCCACGCCGACGATGGCCGCGTTGGCCACCAGGCAGCGCACGGTGGTGACGACGACCTGGCCGGTGAGGACGGCGCCGCGGGAGACGTCCATGGCCTTGAAGCGGTTGATGATGCCCTTCGCCATGTCGTCGTGCACGGCGGCCGCGGTGGAGCCGAGGCCGTAGCTGACGGCCATCACGAGCATGCCCGGCGTCGCGTAGTCGATGTAGTCCTCACCGACCGCGAACGCGCCGCCGAACACCTTGACGAACAACAGCATGATCACGATGGGGAACAGCACCGCGTTGAAGAGCACGAGCGGGTTGCGCAGGGTGTGCTTCAGATTGCGGCGCAGCATGATCGTCGAATCGGTCAGGGCCGTCGAGACAGTACTCACTGGGCGGTCGCCTCCGTGCTCGGGCGCCCGGTCAGGGCGAGGAAGACATCGTCGAGGTCCGGCGTGTGCACGGAGAACTCCTGGGCGTTGAGCATGTGCTGGTCGAGCCGGTCGAGCAGGGCCCGCAGCGACTTCGACTCGCCGTCGCTCGGCACCCGCAGGATCAGCTCCTGCTCGTCCCGCGCGGCCCCGGCCAGGACGCGCGCCGCCGCGTCGAGCCCGGACCGGTCGGCGAAGCGGAGCCGGACGTGGGTGCCGGGGACCTGGCGCTTGAGCTCCTCGGGGGTGCCCTGGGCGACCAGGCGGCCCTGGTCGAGCACGGCGATCCGGTCGGCGAGCTGATCGGCCTCCTCCAGGTACTGGGTGGTGAGGAAGAGGGTGGTGCCCTCGGCCACCAGCTCGCGGACGATCCCCCACATCGTGCGCCTGCTGCGCGGGTCGAGACCCGTCGTGGGCTCGTCGAGGAAGATGATCCGCGGGCTGCCGACCAGCGTCATCGCCAGGTCCAGCTTCCTGCGCATGCCGCCGGAGTAGGTCGCGGCCAGCTTGTCCGCCGACTCCACCAGGTCGAACCGGTCGAGCAGCTCCCCGACCACCCGGCGGCCGGAGCGCACGCGCTTCAGGTCAGCCATCATCCGCAGGTTCTCGCGGCCGGTGAGCAGCTCGTCGACGGCGGCGAACTGTCCGGTGACCCCGATGGCCGCGCGCACCTCCTTGGTCGCGGTCGCCACGTCGTGCCCGGCGACGCGGACCGTTCCCGCGTCGGGCTCGGCCAGCGTCGCCAGGACGTTCACCGTCGTGGTCTTGCCCGCCCCGTTCGGGCCGAGCATGGAGAAGACCGATCCCGCGGCGACGTCGAAGTCGATGCCGTCGAGCACGACCTTGTCGCCGTATGTCTTGCGCAGCCCCGAGACTGCGATTGCCGAACTCTTCATGCCCCTACCGTCGCGGCCGGGCCTGACACGCCCCTGTCACTGCCCTGACACGACGGCTGACACGGCTGTCACGCGGGGGCGGCGGCGACTGTCACGAGGGGGCGGGGTCGACGGCTTCACGAGGGGTCGGAGTCGACGGCCGCCAGCACCTCCTTGACGACGGGTCCGGCGGAGGCCCCGCCCGTGCGGCCCTTCTCGACGACGGCGGCGAGGGCGACGTTGCCGCGGTGGGCGACCATCCAGCCGTTGTTCGGGGTGCCCTCGGCGACCTCGGCGGTGCCGGTCTTGGCGCCGACCGCGCCGGGCAGCGCGGCCAGGCCGCGGGCGGTGCCGTCGGTGACGGTCGTCCGCATCAGGGACCGCAGCGCGCCGACCACCTCCCGCGGCAGGGCCTTCGTCCTGGTCGTGTCCTTCTGCCCCGGGGTGAGGGTGGGCTGGCGGAAGGTGCCCGAGGCGGCGGTGGCCGTCACCGACGCCATCACCAGCGGGTTGGCCAGGACGCGGCCCTGCCCGATCATGGCCGCGGCCTTCTCCGTCTCGTCCCGGGGCGCGGGCACGGCCCCGTCGAAGGACGGCACGCCCGTGCGCCAGCGCTGCCCGATGCCGAAGTACCGCCGCGCGACCTCGCCCAGGCCGTCGTCGGCGAGCTTGCCGCGCAGGCCGATGAAGGCGGTGTTGCAGGACTCGGCGAAGTCCTCGCGGAAGGTGGCGCCGCGGTGCTCGGACTTCTCCACGTTGTGGAACCGCTTGCCGACGGTGAGGTAGCGCGGGCAGTCCACGGTGTCACCGGGTGCGACGGCGCCCTTGAGGAGCAGCGCGCTGGTGGTGACGACCTTGAAGGTGGAGCCGGGGGCGTAGGTGCCGGACAGCGCGCGGTTGAAGCCGGTGGCCGGGGAGTTGGCCACGGCGAGGACCTCGCCGTTGTCGACGCGCAGGGCGACGAGGGCGGCGTCCTTGCCCTTGGCCCCGGCCGCGAGGGCCCGTTCGGCGGCGGACTGCCAGGCGGGGTCGATGGTCGTGGCGACCGGCTCCTTGGGGGTTCGGGCGCGCCGCGCGCCGAAGGTGGCCTCCGTGCCGGTGACGGCGCCACTGGCGCGGTCGACGCGCCGGATCGCACCGCGGGGCCCGGCTCCGGCGGCGCCGGACAGCTGGGCGAGGACGGGCGCCAGGGACGGGTGGGTGTCGCCGGAGAGCGCGGCCCCTCTCCGGTCGTTCACCCTGGCGGCGCCGGTGTCCTCGCGCTCCAGGCGGAACTTCTCCGTGTCGCTCAGCTTCGGGTGCACGACGGACAGCTTCCAGTCCACGGCCCAGGTGCCGTCGTCCTTCTCGCGCAGCGGCAGGCGGGAGCGGTAGGTCCAGGTGCCGAGGCCGGTGACGGGCATCGTGGCGGTGAAGGACACGGTCACGGCGCCGTCCTCGTCGGCGGTGGCCTCGCCCGCCCGCAGCACGGGCTTGGCGATGTCGAGGCCGGTGGTGAAGTTGCGCAGCACGCGCTCCGCCTGTTCGGGGCTCGACGTCAGCCGGGCCGCCCGCGCCAGGCGGCCCGCCGACCAGTCGGCGAGGAACGCCCGTGCCTGCGCGGCGGCCTCGGGAGCGGCCTGCGGCGCCTTCGGCTTCTTCGCCGCGAAGGGTCCGAGGTCGGTCGCGTACGCCGTCCCGGCGGCGAGGGCGACGGCCACGCCCGCCGCGACGGCCGCGCGGGTCTTGCGGGCCTCGCGGGCAGGGGCTTCGCGGCCGTAGGTGGTGCCTTCGGTGTCGTTCATCAAGGGCTCCCTGGTGGCGGCTACGCCATCGAGTCGGCGACCACGGACGCCGCCTGCGCGATCAGCTTGTCGTCGGGGGTGGCGTCCTTGTCGCCGCGGTGCGACAGGATCGCCACGACGAGGGGAGCGGCGCCGGGGCGCCACACGACGGCGATGTCGTTGCGGGCGCCGTAGTAGCTGCCGGTTCCCGTCTTGTCGCCGACCACCCAGTTCTTGGGGACCCCGGCCTTGATGACGTGGTCGCCGGTGGTGTTGGTCTTCAGCCAGGTGGCGAGCTGGGCGCGCTCGGGCCCGGCGAGGACGTCGCCGAGTACGTACGCGCGCAGGTCCTTCGCCAGGGCGCGGGCCGTGCTCGTGTCCCGCTTCTCGCCCGGCACCCACCGGCTCAAGAAGGGCTCGACGCGCTCCATCCGGGTCACGTCGTCGCCGATCCGCTCCAGCGCGGCGTCGAGGCCCTTGGGGCCGCCGAGCTTGTCGAACAGCAGGTTGGCCGCGGTGTTGTCGCTGTAGCGGACGGCCGCGTCGCACAGGGCGCGCAGGGTCATGCCGGTGTCGACGTGCTTCTCGGTGATGGGCGAGTAGGTGACCAGGTCGTCCTTGGAGTACTTCACCACCTGGTCCATCCTGTCCGGCGCGTACGTGCGCAGCGTCTCCCCGGCGGCCAGGGCCTTGAAGGTGGAGTTGTACGCGAAGCGGCGTCCGTCGTGGTACACCACCTCGCGGCCGGTGCCGGTGTCGACGGCGTACACGCCGAGCCGTGCGTCGAACTCGCGCTCCAGCTTCTTGAACGCGCGGGTGTACGACGCGGCGTCCGCCTTCGGCGCGGGCCTCTCGGTGCTCCGCGCGGGCTGCTCGCTCCGGTCCGCGGTCGGCCGCTCGGCCGCCGAGGCCGGGGAGTCGCCCTGGCCGCAGGCCACGAGCGGGACGAGAACGAGGGTGGCGACGGCGCCGAGGGCGGCGCGCCGGACGCGGGAGTGCTGCATGGTCAACCTCCGAGGAGCCCCGTTCGCGGGGCACGGGGAACGGAGCGGCACGGCCCCGTTCCGGCATGTGGTGATCAGTGCCGGGACCACCCTGGCCCGGGGGTTCCCATGCGGTCCAATACGCTTGTGCGCGGTTTCATGCCGATCTGGCATAGGGTGCGGGCGTGGATCTCGTAGGAGCGTGCCGGGCGTTCGTCAGCGTCAGTGAGCGCGGCAGTTTCACCGTGGGAGCGGCGGCGGCCCGCATGTCCCAGCCGGTGGCCAGCCGCCGCGTCGCCGCGCTCGAGGAGCGCTTCGGCGAGCCGCTGTTCGAGCGGACCTCGCGGCGGGCCGTCCTCACGCCCTTCGGCCGGGACCTGCTGCCGACGGCGAGGCAGCTCGTGCAGGCCGCGGACGTGCTGCTCGACGAGGCGGAGGCCGCGCGGCGCAAACCGTGGCGGCTCGCGGTGCCCGGCATCTGCCCCACCGTCGCCCTGGCCCGGCTCGTCGCCGAGGCACGCGCGCACGAGGTGACGCTCGACCTGCGCGTGGCCCCGCCGGCGCAGCGCCGGGAGCTGCTCCACGCCCAGCAGGTGCGGGCCGCGCTGCTCGCGGTGCCCGCCGACGAGGCCACGTGGTCCGTGCCGCTCGGCGTCGCCACCGCCGACGACCCCGGCGTGCGGCGCGTCTATCTGGAGACGCTGCGGCTCGGCCGCGGCGCGAGCGGCCCGGTCCGCCGCGTGTGGATCCAGCCCGAGGACGACGTGCCGCACATCCGCGACCCGCTCACCCGGCTGCGCGACTCGCTCGGCCTGCGCCCCGCGCAGCTCGCCGCCGCGGCGGACCTGACGGGCGCCGCCGCCGAGGCCCTGGGCGGCCGCGACCTGCTGCTCTGCTCCCCCGCGCAGGCCGCCGAACTCGGCCTGGTCTGGCGGCCGATCGGCGAGCTCGCGCTCAGCCGGGGGTTCACGCTCGCCGCCGCGGCGGAGGGCAACCCGCACCACCTCCAGGCCCGCCTGGGCGAAGCCATCACGCGCTGCCTCGGCGCCGCCATCCAGGCGGTCCCCGCGGAACCCCGGACGGCAGCCGCCGAGCTCCAGCCGACCGCACCACTGCCCCGGACGATCACTGCGGGCACCCGGCCGCTCCCCCCGGAAGGGAAGACCACGTGAACCCCGAGGCGCTCCTGCGCGAGCTGCGCCAAGAGCTGAGCGACGGCGGCCTGCACGGCTGCTTCCTCGTACGGGACCTGCACACCGGTGCCGAGCTCGGCCTCGAACCCGACACCCAGCTCCCCGCCGCCTCCCTGGTCAAGATCCCGCTCGCCCTCGCGACGGCGGAGCGCATCCGGCGCGGCGAGCTCGACGGGGCGACGGCGCTCGACGTGCGGCCCGGCCGGATCACCACGCCCGGCCCGACCGGCGTGAGCCGCTTCCGTCACCCCGCCCGCATCGCGATCGACGACCTGCTGTACCTGAGCACGTCCGTGAGCGACGGGGCGGCCGCCGACGCGCTGTTCGACCTCACCCCGCCCGCCCGGGTCGCCGCCGTCCTCGACGACCTCGGCCTGCGCGGGTTCGCCGTCCGGCACGACACGCGCGAGCTGTCCGACACCCCCACGGAGCGCTTCGCCGCCGCGCAGGCCCACCTCGCCCACGCCCTGGCCATTGACGCGGGCACCAGCGGCCGCGGGCACCGGCTGCCGCAGCTCGACACCACCCGCGCCAACACCGGCAGCGCCCGCGCCTACGTCGACCTGCTCCAGGCCCTGTGGACGCCGTCGGCGATCCACCCCGAGGTGGCCGGGCGCGTGCGCGAGCTCATGGGCAACAACCTGATCCGGCACCGGCTCACCCCCGACTTCAGCTCCGACGCGACGACCTGGTCGTCGAAGACCGGCACCCTCCTCAACCTCCGCCACGAGGTCGGCGTGGTCGAGCACGCCGACGGCCAGACCTTCGCCGTCGCCGCCCTCACCGAGTCCCTGGTCCCGGCCTCCGCCCAGCCCGGCGCCGACGCCCTGATGGCACAGGTCGCCCGCGCCCTGCGGGACCACCTGCGCCAGCTCTAGCCGCGTACGGCAGCGCGACGCCGGTTCAGCCGACCCCGTACGTCCGGGCGAGCGCGCCCACCGTCACCGCCATCGCCTCGCGCAGCGTGTTGGGGCGGCCACCAGGTACCGACCGCGCGCTGAGGGGCGCCCGAACCGGGATCCCTCGAACTGGCGGCCCTCGAACTCAACTCGATCACCCCTGACGCGCCGCTTTGCCCTGCGGACCACGTCACAGGGGTGGGACCGTGGGAGGCGGGTGGCAGGCCGTTCCGGAGGCCTGTCGCCACCTCGACGGGAAGGTCGGCCGCGGATGGGATTCGGCTTCACGCAGCGACGCGGCGGGCAACTGCCCGTGGAGCGGACGGGTTTCGTCGGGCGGTCCGACGACCTCGCCCGGGTCCAGGAGGCGTTCGCGCGGGCTCCGCTGGTCACTCTGGTGGGCCCCGGCGGCGTCGGCAAGAGCCGCACGGCGCTGCGCGTGGCCGCCGAGGTCATGGAGGACTTCCCCGACGGGGTGTGGCTCGCGGAGCTGTCCGGGCTGCGCGACCCCGAGCTCGTGCCCGCGACCCTGGCCGCCGTGCTCGACCTGCCCGAACAGCCGGGGATGGAGCCGCTGGACGCGGTGGTGGCGCATCTGCGGGCGCGCCGTCTGCTGCTCGTCCTCGACACCTGCGAGCACCTCGTCGACGCGTGCGCGCTGCTCTGCGAGGTCCTGCTGCGGGAGGCCGCGGGCGTGGCGGTCCTCGCCACCAGCAGGCAGCCGCTGGACGTGCCCGGCGAGCGGTGTCTGCCGCTCGCGCCGCTCCCGGCCGACGACGCCCTGGAGCTGTTCGCGCAGCGCGCGGCCGCCGTCGTACCGGACTTCACCGTCCACGACAGCAACCGCGCACAGGTGGGGGCCCTCGTCGAGCGCCTCGACGGCATTCCCCTCGCCCTCGAACTGGCCGCCGTACGGCTGCGGGCCGTGCCGCTCGCCCAGCTCGTCGCGCGCCTCGACCAGCGCTTCGGCGTGCTCACCGGCGGGCGCCGCACGGAACTGGCCCGGCATCAGACGCTGCGTACGGCGATCGACTGGTCGTACGAGCTGTGCGCGCCCGCGGAGCGGCTGCTGTGGGCGCGCCTCTCGGTGTTCGCGGGCCCCTTCGAGCTGGCGACGGCGGAGCGGGTGTGCGCGGGCGGCGGCCTGGCGGCCCGGGACGTCCTGGAGGCGCTCGTCGGGCTCGTCGACAAGTCGGTGGTGCAGCACCTGGGCGGGAGCACCGGCCGCTACCGCCTCCTCGACACCATCCGCGCGTACGGCGGGGAACGGCTCGACGGCCCCGACGGCACGGGGCGGGCGGACGACGCGGTGAGCGTGCGGGAGCGGCACTTCGCGCACTACCAGGAGCTGGGGCAGCGGCTGTGGGACGAACTCCTTACCCCGGCGCAGGCCGCTCTGTACCGGGAGGCGCGGGAGGCGGTCGCCGATCTGCGGGCGGCCCTGGGGTACGCGTTCACCACCCCGGGGCGCGCCCCGCAAGGGCTGTGGCTCGCGGCGCAGTTGGCGCCGTTCTGGCGTGCGGCGGGCACGCTCTCGGAGGGGCGGTACTGGATCGACAAGGGGCTCGATCTGGTGCCGGAGGAGCGTGCGGAGCGGGCCTGGGGCCTCTTCCTCTGCGGGGTGCTCGCCGTGTGGAGCGGCGACCTCGCGGCGGCGCCCGGCCTCTTCGAGGAGGCGCGTGCGGTGGCGGTGCGCTGCGGCGAGCCGCGCGTGGTGCTGTTCACCGAGCCGTATCTGGGGGCCATGCGCGCGCTGTGCGGCGAGGTCGACGAGGGCCTGGCCGAGCTGGAGCGGGGGCGGCTGCGGATCGTGGAGGCCGGGGACCTGCTCGGCATCGGCGTGGTCCACTACGAGGGCGCCCTCCTCCGGGCCGTCCTCGGCGACGTCGACGGCGCCCTGGAGCTGTGCGCGACCGGGCTCGCCCACCTGGAGCACACCGGCGACCGGCAGCTGCACGCCTCGACGCTGATGGTGCAGGGCATCGTCCTGTGGCTCGCCGGGCGGCACGACGAGAGCGCCCCGCCGCTGCGCCGGGCCCTCGACGCCGTGAGCGAGGTCGGGGACGTGCTGGTCGCCGCGCTGTGCTGTCTGGGGCTCGCCGGGCACTCCGCCCAGCAGGAACGGTACGCCCGCGCCGCCTGGCTGCTCGGGTACGCGGAGAGCGCGCGGCGCCTGACCGGGGATCCGGTGGCCATGCTGCCCTCGCTCCTGGACGAGCAGGAGGCGGTGCAGCGGGCCGTGCGCGGCGCCCTGGGCGAAGCGGCGTTCGCGCGCTGGCACGGGCTCGGTGCGCGGCTCACGGGCACGGACGTCCTCGCGGCGGTGCGGGCCGACCTCGACGTGCCCGCGTCGGCACGGCCCCTGCCCGACGCCCGCCGGGGCGGCGCCGCCGACGCCCTCACCCCCCGCGAGCGCGAGGTCGCCGCGCTCGTCGCCCGGGGCCTGTCCAACCGGGAGATCGCCGAACGCCTCGTCATCTCCAAGCGCACCGCCGACACCCACGTCGAGCGCATCCTCGCCAAGCTGGACGTCACCTCGCGCGCCGACGTACCGGCGGCGCTGGAGGACTGACCGCAGACAGCTGGAGAACCGACCGCAGACATACGTACGTATGCGGCCGTGCCCACCGCATCCGGCGAGGCGGCGGGGCCACCGCCCTCGCGCGCCGCGTACGTATACCGATCGTGGCAGGTCACGGATGCCGGGACGGCCCGGGGTCCGGGAGAGTGGGCAGAGCCAGCCGGGACGCGGTGCCGGGCGCCGGCAGCGTCGGACGCACGCCTGCCAGGCACGGGCGCCCCGCACCGCCTCCCCCTCCGCCGGGCTCGCCGCCCGGCCGGACTCCTCCCGCCGGTGAGACGCTCGAAAAACCGGTGGAGCGGCGCCGCCGTCCTGCCCTACCGTGCTGGCGAACCGAGTCGTCTGGGCAAGGACGTGCCGTTGTACACCGTGTGAGACCCGCCGAGAGCTGATCTGTCGCGCGTCGCGCCTGCGTGCCGCGCTCCTTTTTGCTGCGGACTTCTCACTGAAACCGGTGTCCTTCTGTGCTCCATAGCTGGGTGGTCATGCCCACCTGCCTGCCGACCGTCCTCCGCCGTTGCCCCGCGTGCGCGTCCGGCCGCTTCCGGGCGAACGGCAAGTTCCGCGTCAACGCCCACCACAAGCTCCTCGACGCCTGGCTCCTCGTGCTCTGCACCGCTTGCGGGGACACGGCGAAACTCACCGTCCTGGAGCGGACGAACGTGCGCTCCCTCCACCCCGGCCTACTCGACCGGATGCACGACAACGACCCTTCCCTGGCGGCCGAATTGCTCCAGGACCCGGCCCTGCGGCGCCGCAACCGCGTCGCCCTCGACTGGGACGGGGCCTGGCGCCTCGACACCGGCGGACCGGACCACCTCGACCACGAGGTGCTGGACGTCTCGGTCCGCTTCGCGGCCCGGATCCCCGTCCGCCCGGCACGCCTGATCGCCGAGGGCTGCGGCCTCCCCCGGGCCGAGGTCGAACGGCTCATCGCGGAGGGGAAGCTGGTCTCGGCGGTCCGGCTGAGCGGCAGACACTCCAGCGACTTCACCTTCACGCTGAAGCGCTGAGCCCTCCCCCGCGCCAGGGCCTGTCCGGCACCACGGACAGGCCCTGGTGGTCGCGGAGCCTCTGTCACACGCCGCCCCCGGGTCAGAAGACGGCACCTCCGGCGTCGACGTGGAGCGTGGTGCCGGTGATGTAGCTCGCCCGGGGCGAGGCGAGGAAGCGGATCGCCTCGGCGATCTCCTGGGACCCGGCGGTGCGCTGGAGCCCCAGCTCCTTGGCCACGCCCTCGTTGCCCTCCTCGCCCCATGCGGCGACGACGCCTTCGGTGCGGGTCGGGCCCGGGGCGACGCTGTTGACCCGTACGCCGCCCTCGGCGAACTCCGCCGCCCAGGTGCGCGTCAGCGAGTCGAGCGCGGCCTTGGACGCGCTGTAGACCGAGGCACCGGGGAAGGCCTTGTGCGCCGCGAGCGAGGTGACGTTGACGATGCTGCCCCCGCCCCTTCGGAGCATGTGCGGCACGAGCGTGGCGACCAGGAAGTAGGCACCGCGCACGTTGGTGTCGAAGGTCCGCTCGTAGTCCGCCACGCCCTGCTCGACGGTGGGCGAGGTGGGGACGGCGCCCGCGTTGTTGACGAGGATGTCCACGGGGCCGCTCTGGCGGGCCAGTTCGGCCACCGCGTCCAGGTCGGCCACGTCGGCAGGGACGAACCGGACCGCCCCGTCCTCCCGCGCGGTGTGCGCCGCGTTCTCGCCGCGCTGGGCGTCGCGGCCGGTGATGACCACGTCGGCGCCCGCGCGGGCCAGCGACCGGGCCGCCGCGAGGCCGATACCGGACGTGCCGCCGGTGACCAGCGCGGCCTTGCCTTTCAATTCCATGACGTGCGTCCTCTCGGAATACGTAAATCGGAATGCGTAAAGGGGAAAGCGACTCATGCGCGGTGGCCGTCGCGGGGAATGCGGCCACGTCTCCTCTTCGTGCCGACTGTGCGGAATGCTCGCGACGTCAGCCCCTGGGGAATTCGCCGCCGTCCACGACGAGGCTGCCGCCGGTGATCCAGCTCGCCCGGGCGGAGAGCAGGAACAGCACCGCGTCGGCGATGTCGTCGGGCGCGCCGTCCCGCCCCAGCGGCGGGGTGGTGACGTCCTGGCCCGGCCCCTCGGTCAGGCGCGCCCACTGCTCCCGGGTCCGCTCGCCGCCGGGGGTGGCTGTCCGGCCGGGCATCACCGCGTTCACGCGGACGCCGAACGGGGCCAACTCCTGGGCCAGTCCCCTGCTGTAGTTCTCCAGCGCGGCCTTCGCCGCCGTGTAGTGCAGGAACGGCGGTGCCACGGTGGGAACCGCGGCCGAGGAGACGTGCACGATCGCCCCGGAGCGCCGCTCCCGCATCTCCGGTGCCAGCAGCGCGTCCAGGCGTACCGAGGCGAGGAAGTTCAGGTCGAGGGCGTCCTGCCACTCCTCGTCGGGGATGGCGAGGGCGCCCTGGTGCGGCCCCGCCCCGCCCACGTTGTGGACCAGCAGGTCCACCCCGCCGAGCACCTCCCGGGCGGCCGCGGCGAGCGCCTCGGCACCGGCCCGCGTCCGTACGTCGGCCGCCACGAACGCGGCTCCCTCGGGCAGCGCGTCCGCCGTCGACCTGGCCGTCGTGAGCACCTGGGCGCCCGCGTCCAGGAGCTGCCGCACCACGGCCGCCCCGATGCCGCGGGATCCCCCCGTCACCAGGGCCCGCTTTCCCGCGAGTTCACGCGTTGCCGCGCCTGTCGTGTTTTCCATGGTGGTCATGTGCGACCGGTCCTCTCCCTGCAATGGTCCCTGCAATGGCGACTTGCCATGCTCGACGGAAGAAGGAATGCCGTTCGCGGAACGCGACCCTGCGGTGAATTCGCGGTAGCGGGCGCCTCGTCGAGCGGTTTCACCGTACGTACGGAAAGGAGGACGGAGCAAAGACGAAATGTCAACAGGCCCTATAGGCAAGCCCTATGGCATCCCCGCCCGGCGCAGCACACCGCCGGTTCGCGGACGTGGCGCACCACGCCGACCAGTGCGACCACGACCGGGAAGCCCGAGGTCGACAGTTTGCGTGATAGCTTCTAACTAAATCGCGAAGATGTAGTCGTAGGGTGCGGAGGGTGGCAGGCCATGGCGAAGGCGGAGCCTCAAGCAGGGGCGAAGACCCCCAGGGAGCGCTACCGCGCCCAGGTGCGCGCGGAGGTCAAGGAGCACGCCTGGGAGCAGATCGCCACGGCGGGGGCCTCCGCGCTCTCCCTCAACGCGATCGCCAAGCGGATGGGCATGAGCGGGCCCGCCCTCTACCGCTACTTCGCCAGCCGCGACGAGCTCATCACGGAGCTCATCCGGGACGCGTACCGGAGCCTCGCCGACACCGTGCGCGCGGCCGCCGCCGACGGTGCCGACCTCGCCGGACTCGCGCACGCCCTGCGCGCGTGGGCCCTGGCGGACCCGCAGCGCTACTTCCTCGTCTACGGCACGCCCGTGCCCGGCTACCACGCGCCGCAGGACATCACCGGCATCGCCTCCGAGATCATGGCGACCCTGCTCGACGCGGGCGCGGCACGCGCCCCGGACGGCTCCGCGACGCCGTTCCGCACCCACCTGGAGGACCACCGGGCCTGGGCAGGGGACCACCCCGCCCCGCCCGCCGTCCTGCACCGCGCCCTCTCCTTCTGGTCCCGGCTGCACGGCGTCCTGTCGCTCGAACTCGCCGGGCACTTCACCGGCATGGGCTTCGACCCCGCCCTGTTCTTCGCGGCCGAGCTGGACGACCTGCTGGCGGAGGGGACCTGACCCGGCGTCAGGCGGTGCGTGCCGCGTCCGTGAGGACCTCGGCGATGACGTGGCGTGCCACCGTCGCCATGCGCTGGTTCCTGTCCCGGTAGTAGCTCAGTTCCCGCAGGGCGATCGACAGGGCCCAGCCGCGGCCCCGCGCCCAGGCGGCGGCGTCCGGCGGCAGCGCGGCCCGGAAGGCGTCGCGCACGTCGGCGGGCAGCACGTACCACGCCACGATGAGGTCGACGGCGGGATCGCCGAGGCCCAGGCACTCGAAGTCGATGACGGCGCTCAGTCGCCCCCGGTGGAGCAGCAGGTTCCCCGGTTGCAGATCCGCGTGGATCCACACCGGCTCTCCGGACCACTCGGGGGCGCGCAGGGCCGTCTCCCACGCGGCGGCTGCCGCAGCCGTGTCGATGACGCCGCGCAGGTCCGCGAGCGCGCCGCGGGTCTCCGCGTCCCGGTCCTTCAGGGGCCCGCCGCGGTACGAGGGCGGCCCGCCCGCGGGGTCGACGCCCCGCAGCGCCAGGACGAACTCCGCCAGGGCGGTGGCGAGCGCGCCCGGTTCGGCGATCCGGCCGACGACCGGGTTCTCGCCCTCGATCCAGCGGTAGACCGCCCACCGCCAGGGGTACCCCTCGCCCGGTGCCCCCTCCCCCAGCCGCACGGGCACCGGCACGGGGAGCGACGGGGCGAGCCTCGGCAGCCACACGTCCTCCTTGGCGACCTCGTCGGCGGACCCCGACTCGCGCGGCAGCCGCACCACCAGGTCCTCGCCGAGCCGGTACATGACGTTCGACGTACCGGCCGAGTCCACCGCCTCGACGGGAAGGCCCGCCCACCGCGGGAACTGCGCGGCGATCAGCCGTCGTACGAGATCCGCGTCGACGCGCGGGGTGCCAGAGCTCATGGGTGCCCTTCCGAGGCGGGTTCCTCCACGCGCGCGGGGGTGTGCGGACGCGCAGGACATCCGAACGTTCCAGGGCCCGGCGCGTCAACCGAAATTCGCGCGGGGGGCGTGCGGTGTCAGCCGCGAAGGCGCGTGTTGAGCCGGGCGGCCTGGCGCGTGAGGTGGTCGCGCTCGGGGAGGGTGGGGGCCGAGCGGGCGGCTTCGACGTAGAGCCGTGCCGCGCTCGCCAGGTCGCCGTCGCGCTCGTGCAGGTACGCCGCGACGGCGGTGTGCCGGGGCAGGGCGGGGTCGAGCTCCGCCAGGGCGGCGAGGCCCGCCCGCGGGCCGTCGGCCTCGCCCACCGCGACGGCCCGGTTGAGGCGGACCACGGGGCTGTCGGTGAGGCGTACCAGTTCGTCGTACCACTCGACGATCTGCACCCAGTCGGTCTCCTCGGCGGCCGGGGCGTCGGCGTGGAGCGCGGCGATGGCCGCCTGGGCCTGGAACTCGCCCAGGCGGTCGCGGGCGAGGGCGGCCTGGAGGATGGCGATGCCCTCGGCGATCAGCGTGGTGTCCCACCGGCCGCGGTCCTGCTCGGCGAGCGGTACGAGGCTGCCGTCGGGGCCGGTCCGCGCCGGGCGCCGGGCGTGGTGGAGCAGCATGAGCGCCAGCAGGCCCGCGGCCTCCTCGTGGCGGGTCATGGCCGCCAGTTGGCGCGTGAGGCGGATCGCCTCGGCGGAGAGGTCGACGTCGCCGGAGTAGCCCTCGTTGAAGACGAGGTAGAGCACGCGCAGGACCGTGGCGAGGTCGCCGGGCCTGTCGAAACGGACTCCGGAGACGGTCCGTTTGGCCCTGCTAACGCGCTGGGCCATAGTCGCCTCGGGCACCAGGTACGCCTGGGCGATCTGCCGGGTGGTCAGGCCGCCGACCGCGCGCAAGGTGAGCGCGACGGCCGAGGCCGGGGTCAGGGACGGGTGCGCGCACAGGAAGTACAGCTGGAGCGTGTCGTCCACCGCCCCGCCCTGGCCGGGCGCGGGCTCGGCCTCGGCGCGCTCCTCGCGCCGCCGCCGCGCGGTGTCGGCGCGGGCGGCGTCGAGGAACTTGCGCCAGGCCACCGTGACCAGCCAGCCCTTGGGGTCTCGCGGCTCCGCGCCCGGCCACCCCCGCACGGCCTCGACCAAGGCTTCCTGTACGGCGTCCTCGGCCGCCGCGAAGTCGGCTCCGCGGCGGACGAGCACACCGATCACCTCGGGCACGAGGTCCCGCAGCAGGGACTCGTTCACTCGGTGGCCGTGGGCCGCACGCCGTAGAACGGGCGTACCTCGAGCCACTCGTGGATCGGCTTGCCGCCCGCGCCCGGGGCCGCGGACAGCTCGGCGGCCAACTCCAGCGCGCGGTCGTAGGTCTCGACGTCGATCACCATCCACCCGGCGATCAGGTCCTTGGTCTCGGCGAACGGGCCGTCGGTGACCGGCGGGCGGCCCTCGCCGTCGTAGCGGACGAAGGTGCCCTGCGGGGAGAGCGCCTGGCTGTCGACGAACTCGCCGGTCTTCTCCAGGCGAGCGGCGAAGTCGTTCATGTACTGGATGTGGGCCGTGACCTCCTCCGGCTTCCACTGGTCCATCGGTACGTCGTTGACCGACGCCGGGGCGCCCCGGTAGTGCTTCAGCAGCAGGTACTTGGCCATCGTGATCTCCTGGGTGAGGTACGGCCCATTGTGGCCGTGTTCCGCTCCTGGGACGGAGCCGCTCGCGGGTTCTCGACATCCTTCCGTGGAATTCTTCCGACGGATTTAGCGGCCTGACCGGACTAGGGGCGGAACGCCTCGTGGAGGAGGGTGCCGAACGCGCGGGGGTGCGTGGTCAGGCCCGTGTGCCCGCCGGGGAAGCGCAGCAGGTCGGTGCCCAGGCGCTCGGCCAGGTGGGCGGTCGCGCGGTGGGGCAGCTCGCCGGGCGAGTCCTGGCCGCCCGCGAGCACGAGGCGGTCCGCCAGCGCGCGCAGCCGGTCCACGTCCGGGGTGTGGGACATGAACGACGGCACGATGCGCGTGACGAAGTACGGCAGGTCGGCCATCGTCCGCTCGGCTCGCGCCGCCGCCTGGGGCGGCAGTGCGGGCGGCGCCTGGGGCGCGGCCTTCGGCGCGCCGGTGGCGTCCTTCGTGAGCCCGGCGGCGAACACGGTCATGGCCGCCATCAGCCCCTCGGCGTGGAAGGTCTCCTGTACGCGGGCGATGAGCGCGCGGTGCTCGGCCGCGTCGGGCAGGAGCTCCACCAGCGGCGGCTCGTGCGCCACGAGGCGTGTGACGCGCTCGGGGTGGGTGCTGAGCAGGTGCAGGGCCGCGATCGCGCCCGAGCTGGCGCCGAAGACCCGGGCGGGCTCGGCGGGCGAAAGGCGGGCGAGGAGCCGGTAGGCGTCGTCGGCGTGCTCGGCCACGTGCTGCTCGGCGCCGGGGTCGTCCAGCGGGCTGCGGGACATGCCGCGCGGGTCGTAGGTGGCGACGGTGTAGGTGGTGGCCAGGTCGTCCGCGACGCCGTCGAAGGCGGCAGCGCCGCCCGTCCCGCCGGGTATGAGCAGCAGGAGCGGGCCGTGGCCGCGCACTTCGTAGTGCAGGGTCGCGCCGCGCACGCGCAGGCTGCCGGTGGTCGGTCCGGTCATCGGGGGTCGTCTCCTTCTCGGGACGGGGGCCAGTGCTCCAGGAGGGTGTGCAGGGCGTCGAGGGCGCGCTCCCAGGTCCGCTGCGGCGACCGCTCGTGCGCGAAACCGCCCGCGGCCTCCAGGGCGACGAAGCCGTGGAAGGTGCTGCGCAGCACCCGGACCGCGTCGGTCAGATCGGGCTCGGCGAGGCCGTAGCCGCGCAGCATGCCGTACGTCAGCTCGACGGCGCGGCGTGGCCCCGCGGCCCGGGCGGCCAGTTCGGGGTCGATGGGAATCGGGGTCTGCGTCGCCGTGTAGCGGCCGGGGTGCGCGTGGGCGTACTCCCGCCAGGCGTTGGCGAACGCGATCAGCGCGTCCTTGCCGGAGCGCCCGGCGGTCGCCTCCGCGATGCGGAGGGTCTTCTCGTCCGCCGCGAGGAGCGCGATGCGGCCGCGCAGGTCCTCCAGGCTGCGGACGTGCGAGTACAGGCTCGCGTCCTTCACCCCGAGGCGCCGCGCGACCTGCGACATCGTCACGCGGTCGAGGCCGACCTCGTCCGCGAGCTCCGCGCCCGCCCTCGTCACCGACTCCGCCGTGAGCCCGGCCCGCACCATGCGTCCTCCCGCTTTCCTAGGGGTCCTAGTTTTAACCTAGGGATCCTAGGGTGGCAAACGGGAAGCCTTCCCTTTCCGGCCCGCCTCGCACCGGCCCGCCGTGGACACGCGACCACCGGGGAGACCGCGCCCGCGCCTTGCGCCCGGCGGAACCCGGGGCGCGGCCGCACGCCCCGCCCGGCCGGGCCCGCGGGGCGCCTTCCAGCCAGAGTCACCGCCGCCCGCTCACACTCAGCGATCAACCCCTTGCTCACCGTTCAGGGATCTGACTAGCGTCCTTCGCCTACGGGGCGCGCCCCGCGCCGACGTCCCGTACGCGCGCCCCGCCCTCACCCCCAACCCCGAGGAGGCAGCCGCATGCCCCAGCCCGTCGAGGTGTCCTCGTCCGTCGCGGAAGCGAACCGCGCGCAGCGCGTCCGGCAGGACGCGGACGACTTCGAGGACGCCACGCGCGGCCATCTGGCGCTCCCGCCCCTCCCCGCCGTCCCGGCCCGCGCCCCCGGCGGCGCGCCGGTGTGGGACTTCGCGGGATCCGCGTTCCTGCACCGCGGCGACACACCGCCGCCCTCGGTCAACGCGCACCTGTGGCGCCGGAGCCAACTCGCCGCCATCGCCGGCCTCTTCCTGGTGGCGCGCACGCCCGAGCACGCCCTCTACCAGGTGCGCGGCTACGACCTCTCGAACATGACGATCGTCGAGAGCGACACGGGCGTCGTCGTGCTCGACCCCCTGGCCAGCTACGAGACCGCGCAGCACGCCCTCAAGCTCTACCGCGACACCACGGGAAGCCGAAAGCCCGTCATCGGGGTCCTCTACACCCACAGCGACGTCGACCACTTCGGCGGCGTACGCGGCCTCTTCGACGAGTGCGGCGGCGAGGTGCCCGACATCCCGGTCATCGCCCCCGACGGCTTCCTGGAGCACGTGGCCGGGGAGCAGCTGGGCGCGGGCCCGGCCGTGGCGCGCCGCGCCGCGTACACGTACGCCGCCGGGCTCGACAAGAACCCGTACGCGCAGGCCGGTTCGGGCCTCGGCCTGACCGTCTCCACCGGTGAGGTGACGCTGATCCCGCCCACCGTCAGCGTGGGAGACGCCGACCACGGGCCCGTGCCGCGCGACCAGTGGTCGGCCGAGGACGTCGTCCCCTGGCGGCCGGGCCTGTGCCGGCAGGTCGTGGGCGGCGTCCGGATCGTCATCCAGCGCGGCCCGCGCGCCACGGACCCGGCGGCCATGAACCTCTACTTCCCGCAGCTCAAGGCCCTGTGCGTGGCGGACAGCGCGGCGCACGCACGGACCGCCGGGCGGGTGCGCGACGCCCACACCTGGTCGCGCCGCCTCACCGAGGCCGTGCAGTGCTTCGCCGGGCACGCGGAGGTCGCCTTCGCCGCGCACCACTGGCCGGTGTGGGGCCAAGAGAGGGTCACCGAGCTCCTGAGCGTCCAGCGCGACGTGTACGCGTACGTGAACGACCAGACCCTGCGGCTGATCAACGGGGGCAGGAACGGCCCGGAGATCGCCGAGGAGCTGAGGCTGCCCGCCGCCCTCGCGGACCACTGGTACACGCGCGGCCGCCACGGCCCGGTCGGCCAGGACGCGAAGGCCGTCCATCAGCACTACCTGGGCTGGTTCGACGGCAACCCGGCGCACCTGTGGACGTATCCGCAGGCCGAGGCGGGCCGTCGGTACGTGGAGGTGATCGGCGGGCCCGACGCCGTGGTCAGCGCGGCACGCAAGGCCTATCAGCAGGGCGACCCGCGCTGGGCCGCCGAGCTGCTCAACCACGTCATCTTCGGCTGCCCCGAGCGGAGCGGCCCGGCCAGGCGGCTCCAGACCAAGGCCCTCAGCCAGCTGGGCTACGGCGCGCAGAGCGGCACGTGGCGCAACCTCTGCCTCAGCGGCGCCCGCGAACTCGCCGTCGGCGTGCGGCAGTTCGCCCGGCAGGCCACCGGCGACCTCGTCGCGGGCCTCAGCGTCGAGCAGTACTTCGCCGCGGTGGCCCGCCGCCTCGACGGCCCCCGGGCCGCCGACGAACAGCGCTCCCCCCTCGTCCTGCGGTGGCGCGTCACCGGCGCCCTGGAGCAGGAGTGCACCACCACACTGCGCCACGGCGTACTGGTCCACGTGCCGGGCAGGGACCGCATCGCGGGCACCCCGCAGGCGACGATCACGCTCTCCCGGGCCGTCCTCGACAGCCTGTGCCTCGACGGACCGGACTTCCGGCGCAACTTCACCGCGGCGGTCGAGCGGGGCGAGATCGCGCTCGGCTCGGCTGATCAGCTGCCGTACGCCGAGGCGGTGCTGGCGTATGTCACGGCCCCGGACCCGGGGTTCCCGCTCGCGGCCCCGGCCGTGCCGCGTCAGGCCCCGGTGCCCCCGAGGGCGGGCAGGAACTGGTCGTAGAAGTCCGTCTTGAGCCGCAGGGAGCGCTCCTCCATCTCCTGGAAGCCGTCGGACGAGGGCTCGCGGGCGAGCAGTTCGCTCAGGCGGCGGCCGAGGCGGTCGGCGTGGGTGGTGGAGAGCAGGGAGACCCGGGCCAGCGGGTTGGCCTTCGCGTCGTGCGAGTGGTGCGGGTAGTAGAAGCGCGAGCGGTTCTCGCCGCCCCGGGTGAGCAGGGGGCCCATGCGTTCCCACAGGCGTCCGTACTCGACGGACACCAGGATCTCGCCCCAGAAGCGCAGGAGCGTCAGCATCCGCACGTCGGCGTCCGGCTCGGCGCCCGCCTCGGCGATCATCTCCAGGGAGTCGAGGATGACCTTCCGGGTGGTCGCCGAGGGCTTCGAGGTGACGATTCTCCGCTGGGGGATGCCCAGTTGGCGCAGGTCCTCGGTCATGTCCTCGCGGTGCGAGCGGGTGTGGCCGTGGCTGTCGGGGTACTCCTCGCGCAGGATGACCCGGGCGATCCGCAGGCTCGCCTCGTCGCTGAGGAGGTCGATGGCCAGGTCGTAGCACGGGGTGAACGCGAGGGACACGAACCGGCGTTGCAGCAGGACCTCGGCGAAGGAGTCGTCCGGCAGGAGCGCGATGTTCGCGAGCACCGGGTGCTGGTCGAACCGCTCGACCAGGGCGTCCTCGAAGGCGTCGAGGCGGTCGAGTCCGCCCGCGGCGCCCGGCGCGCCGAGCACGCCGGTCACGGCCGCCGCCCCGGCACGTCCCGCACGTCGGTTCGATCCGTTCTGCTGCTGCATGGCCGCGCTCTCTCTTCCGGGGTCACAGGTTGATCCTTCCGACGGATCCGCGCCAGTCGCTCATGTCCACGGCACAGCCGATGCTCCAGAGCGTGTCCACCTCCCGCTGCACCTCCCTGCCCATCACGGTGGCGCAGCCCTCGATCTCCATCTGGGTGGAGCGGATCGCGAGCCGTCCGTGCAGGAACGAGCTCACCAGGTAGTGCTCGTCGGCTTTGTAGACGGCGACGGACGGCAACGAGTTGTACACGCGCACCTCGAGGCGGGCGCGGGCCTCGTCCCCCGCGTCGTGGACCAGTGAGGCGAGGGTGGACAGGCACTGCTCGATGTTGGCCCTGACGTCGCCGTCGCGGGCGGGGTCCCGCACCGTGCGCAGGGCCTCGCTGCGCAGTCCGGCCACGGGCGACGACGGGTGCAGGAGCAGGACGCGCACCCGCACCTGGCGCTCCACGATGGCCTTGCGCAGACCGCGGTCGAACTCGTCGAGGTTCGGTATCCACGTCTGCAGGATGGCCACCTCGCGCGTCGCGCCGTCCACGAGCGTGGCGAACCTGTCGTCGGGGAACCGCTCGTGCACCCGCACCACACCGGCGTAGTGCCGCTGCCTCAACTCCCGCGCGAGGGTGTCGATGTCGAGCTTGGACACCTGCGCGTGCACGTCGTCGAGGACCTTGAGCCGGTCGAACTCCAGGAGCAGGAAGAGCGTGACGGTGCTCAGGATGAGCAGGGTGACCTTGGGCAGGGTGCTGCCCGGCGCCAACTCGTCCAGCCAGCCCAGCAGATCGGCGAGCACCACCACGATGCCCGCCCCGGCCATCACGGCCAACGCGATCCGCTCGGCCCGATAGCGCATGCCGCCCCGCATCCCCCGCTCCCACCTGCCGATCGGCGCCGTCGGCGACGATGCTAGCCGGGGCGCGGGGCCCGCGGAGGGCGTTCAGGTAGTACGACGACCATCGAAGTTTGACAGTCATCGTACTTTCGGCTTGGGTGATCCACGGTGCCGCACGGCGCGGCGCCTCAACCGGGGGAAGGACGGCGCGTGATGGCCAGGACGGTGCGGTTCCACGAGTACGGCGGGGCTGATGTGCTGCGGATCGAGGACGTGGAGGTCGGTGCGCCCGGCGCCGGTGAGGTGCTGATCCGCGTGGACGCGATCGGGCTCAACCGCGCCGAGGTGCTGTTCCGCGGCGGCCACTACATCGAGACGGTCCGTCAGTTCCCCGCGCGGCTCGGCGCGGAGGCGGCGGGCGTGGTCGAGGCCGTCGGCCCCGGGGTGACGGGCTTTCGGACCGGCGACGCGGTCAGCGTGGTGCCCGCCTTCTCGATGAACGACTACGCCGTCTACGCCGAGCGCGCGCTCGTCCCGGCCGCCGCGCTGCTTCATCGCCCCGAGGGCCTCGACGCGGTCGCGGGCGCGGCGGTGTGGATGCCCTATCTGACGGCGTACGGAGCCCTGGTGGACGTCGGCGGGATGCGCGCCGGGGACACCGTCGTGCTGACCGCGGCCTCCAGCAGCGTGGGCCTCGCCGCGATCCAGATCGCCCGCCGGGTGGGGGCCGTTCCCATCGCCACCACCCGCACCGGCGCCAAGAAGGAGGCACTCCTCAAGGCGGGGGCCGCAGCTGTCGTCGTCACCGAGGAGGAGGACGTCGTCGAGCGGGTGCGCGCGCTCAACGACGGACGGGGCGCCGAGTTCGTCTTCGACGCCATCGCCGGTCCGGGGGTGGTGGACCTGGCGAAGGTCGTCGCGCCCGGCGGCACGCTCTTCCTGTACGGGGCGCTGAGCGGCGAGGCCACCCCCTACCCCGGCTTCGACCTCGGCATGCCCGCGCTGAACATCCGCACCTACACCCTGCACGAGCTGACCACCGTGCCCGAACGGCTCCGCCGCGCCGAGGCGTTCGTCGCCTCCGGCCTCAGCACCGGCGCCTTCACGCCCGTCGTGGACCGCACCTTCCCGCTGGCGGAGGTCGCCGACGCGCACCGCTACATGGAGGCGGGCCGCCAGGTGGGCAAGATCGTCATGACGGTGGACGGGCATGAGGGCGACGGGGGCGTAGCCGCCTAGCCGCCCCGGACGGAGCCATCGGGCCGGGCCGAGGCCGGGGGCACTCAGCGGTGAGGAGCCGGGGGCGCTCCGCTCTCCGGGGCCGTCCGGAAGTCCCCGGGCGTCCACCCCGTCGTCCGGTGGAAGAACTTCCCGAAGTTCGCCGCCTCGTCGAAGCCCAGGCGCCGTCCGATCGCGGCGGCGCTCAGATCGGTGTGGACCAGGAGCCGCTTGGCCTCCAGGGCCACCCGCGCGTCGATGACGGCCTTCGCGGGGCGCCCGGTCGCGGCGAGGCAGGCCCGCGTGAGCGTCTTGGGCGTGGTGGCGAGCCGGACGGCGTACGCCGCCACGGAGCGCTCGGCGGCGAAGCCCTCCTCCACGGCCGCACGGAAGCGGCCGAAGAGCTCGCCCGGGCCGACCGGGACGGGCTCGCCCTCCGGCTCCGGCAGCAGCGCGATCCGCAGGAGCAGCGCCCCCAGGGTGTGGCGCAGCAGATCGGTGCCGAGGTCGCGCGGCCCCCTCTCGTACGTGTCGTGGGCGGTGGCCAGCAGGTCGGTGAGGCGCGTGAGGTCCCTGAGGTCCGTGCCCCGCGTGCGCCAGTGCGCGGGGGCGAAGGGGTCGTCGAGGAGCGGGCCGATCCGCAGGGGCGGCGGGAAGTCGGGCGTGAACAGCACGAGGCGGGCGCGCAGCCCCGGCTCACGGGCGTGGGCGTGGACCTGGCCGGGCCTGATCCACAGCAGGGTGCCGGGGCGGCAGTCGTGGCCGACGAAATCGACCATGTGGGTGCCGTGTCCCCGCGTGACCAGGACGAGCAGGTGGAAGTCCAGGCGCTGCGGCCCGGCCCCACCCTGCTCCGGCAGGTGTGCGCGCTCCTCGGCGAGGGTCCGTACGTCGATGCCGAGGGCTGGGCAGTGCGGGTTGCGGTAGCTGATGTCGCTGATCGGCACCGCAGGCGGTTGTCCGTTTTTGACCATGATTGCTCTCGAACATACCTCGTGTGACGGGTGGGGCGCGGGGAGTGTGGAGGGGTGCCGGAAAGCCCTCCCCGCCGCAGCCGGGAGGACGGCCGCACGCCTTCCCCCTGGTATCGCCCACGGAGGCCGCGATGACCCTGACCTCGCTCTCCCCTTCCGCCCCGCCCCGGGCGCCCGCCGTGCGCGGCCGCCTCCTGCTGGTGGCGCTCGGCGCGGCCCCGGCCGTCGCGCTGCGCCTCGGCGGGGCCGCGCCCGGCCCCGTCGTGGGCATGCTGGTCTTCGGCCTCGGCGTGCTCGCCGCCGCCGTGCTCCTGATGTGGGCCGCGGAGACCGCGCGCGCCGACATCTCCGGCGCGCTCGCCCTGGCGCTGCTCGCCTTCATCGCCGTCCTGCCGGAGTACGCCGTGGACCTGTACTTCGCCTACACCGGTGGCCGTGACCCCGCCAACGCGGCGTACGCGGCGGCGAACATGACCGGCGCCAACCGGCTCCTGATCGGCGTGGGCTGGCCCCTCGTCGCCCTCGCGGGCTATCTGGCCGCCCGCAGGAGCGGGGCCCGCCCGGCCGTCGCGAGCACCACGCTGGGGGCGCACCGGCGCGTGGACATCGGCTTCCTCGCCGTGGCCGCGGTGTTCGCCTTCGTGCTGCCCCTGACCCGGCAGATCGCCTGGTACGTGCCGCTGCTCATCATCCCCTGGTACGGCTTCTACCTGTGGCGCGTCGCCCGCTCGGGCCCCGGTGACGACGAGGAGTTCACGGGCGTGCCCGCGCGCCTCGCCCGGCTCCCCCGGCGTCGGCGCAGGCTGACGACCACGGCGCTGTTCGTCGCGGCGGCCGCGGTGATCTTCGCCGCCGCCGAGCCCTTCGCCACCTCGCTGATCTCGGCGGGCGGTTCTCTGGGCGTCGACCGGTTCCTGCTGGTGCAGTGGGTCGCGCCGCTCGCCACCGAGGCGCCCGAACTGATCGTCGCGGTCGTCTTCGCCTGGCGGCTGCGGGCGGACGACGGGCTCGGAGCGCTGCTCTCCAGCAAGGTCAACCAGTGGACGCTCCTTGTCGGGCTACTGCCCGTGGCGTATCTCGTCGGAGGCGGCGGCTTCGGGATGCCGCTCGTGGGGCGCCAGGTGGACGAGGTCGCGCTGACGGCCGCGCAGACGGTGCTCGCCGTCGTCATCCTGCTGGACCTGCGCTTCCGCCTCTGGGAGGCGGCCACGCTCTTCGGCCTCTTCGCCGCGCAGTTCCTGCTCCCCGCGGAGAGCGCCCGCCTCGTTTTGACCTACGTCTACCTGGGCCTGGCCGCCGTCCTCCTCGTGCCACGGCTGCGGCACGCGGGGCCGTCGCTGCGGGCGATCGGCGGCCGGTGAGCGACCACCGCCGCGGCACCAGGCGCCAGCCGCTGTCATACGCGCGGGCCCGGTCGGTCTCTTCCTGGCCTGCGACCTGGGCCTCGGGCTGCTCCGTGCTGGTGCTCGAACGGGAGCAGGAACCCGGCTCGCCGTGGCGTGGGCCACTTCGCCGGAATCGTGCTCGTTCCGGCCGGGGTCGACCTCGCCGCCCTGCCGTTCCGGCTCCCCGGGCCCGCGGCGGACGGCCTGTTCACGAACCTCGAAGCGGTCGAGACGGTGCTTGCCGAGCGGGCGGACAGGCTCGGCGTGGAGATCAGGCGGGGCGTCACGGTCGAGGACGTCGTCCAGGACGACGAGAGCGTGGCCGCGCACCGCCTGGAAGCTCGCGGCGACCGTGCGCGGCCGCGCGCCGGACGGGCTCCTCGACACCTACACCCGCGAACGGCATCCGGTCGGCGCCCGGGTGCTCGACTGGACGCGCGCCCTGGCGGCGGTGATGAGGCCGGAGCCGCACGGCTTGGCGCTCCGGGAGGTGATGCGCGACCTGCTCGCGACCCGGGACGGCACGACCCTGGTGTACGCGAGCCCAACTGCCGTGCGCCACCTGGATGTTCGCCGGGCTCTTCGCGACGAGCGAGCCGCGAAGAGCGAGCCGGAGCACCGGGCCGAGGACGGCGGGCGCCCGGCCCCGGCCGGTCACGGCGCGCCCGCCGGTCCTTCAGAGGGCGATGAGCCCCGCGGGCGTGGGCCGGAACCCGCAGGCCTCGAAGTAGAACGGCCCCAGCTCGTCGTCGAAGTCGACGTGCAGCCACTCGCATCGGGCCGCCCGGGCGTGCCGGGCGGCCTCGGCGACGAGCCCGGCGCCGACCCCGGAGCGCCGGCGCCCCGTGGCGACGACCGTGTCCAGGACGAAGGCGTGCACACCGCCGTCCCACGCCACGTTCACGAAGCCCACCAGGTCGCCGCCGTCGCGCGCGCAGACCCAGCCGAGGCTGTGGCGGCGCACCTGGCCGAGCCAGTCGAGGTCCAGGACCGGGTGGCCGAAGCCCTCCGCGTGCAGCGCGTTGACGGCCGCGTTGTCGAAGTCGCCCCGCCACTCGTACGTGATCGTCATGGCGCCGAGACTCTCATGCGCCGCCGGCGCGGCCCCGCCGAGCCCCCGAACCTCACCGTTCCCCCACCGCGACACGACTCCCCTGACTAGAGTCAGAGAATGGCTGACGACGCACAGATCGCCCGAGTACGCCGCTTCAACCGCACCGTCACCGAGCGCGTGGGCGTGCTCCACGACCACTACCTGGGCCTCGACCGGCCCATCGGAGAGGCCCGGCTGCTGTGGGAGATCGGTGAGGGCGACGACGGGCAGGACGTGCGGCGGCTGCGGGAGCGGCTCGGGCTCGACTCCGGGTACCTGAGCCGACTGCTCCGCGCCCTCGCGGCCGACGGGCTCGTGGCCGTACGGCCGAACCCGCGCGACCGGCGGGTCCGCACCGTCCGGCTCACCGCCGCGGGCCGCGCGGAGCGCGCCCTGCTCGACCGGCACAGCGACACCCTGGCCGGGGCTCTCCTCGAACCGCTCAACTCCGCGCAGCGCGGCAGGCTCGTCGCCGCGATGGCCGAGGTGGAGCGGCTGCTCACCGCCGCGACGGTCACCCTCGACGCCGTCGACCCCGGCCACCCGGACGCCCGCTCCTGTCTGACGTCGTACTTCGCCGAGATGCAGGAGAGCTTCGAGACGGGCTTCGACCCGGCGCTCAGCCTGCTGCCCGACGCGGGGGAACTCCGGCCGCCCCACGGCGTGTTCCTCGTCGCGCGGCTGCACGGCGAACCCGTGGGCTGCGCCGGTCTGAAGCTGCCCGCCGACGCGCCCGCTGAGATCAAACGCATGTGGGTGGCGCCCCAGGTGCGCGGCCTCGGACTCGCCCGCCGGTTCCTGGCCGAGCTGGAGGACCGGGCCGCGCGGCACGGCCACGTCCGGCTGCGCCTGGACACCAACAAGGCCCTGACGACGGCGATCGGCCTGTACCGCGCCTACGGCTTCGATGAGGTGGCCGCCTTCAACGACGAGCCGTACGCCCACCACTGGTTCGAGAAGCGGATCACCGGGCCCGCCCCGGAGGAGGCTCCCGGGCGGCGGCTCACGTAGGCCCGGCGCACGGGCGCGGCGACGGCCGGGCCGCCGCGGGCACCGGCGCGGGCCGGAACAGCGGCATGGCCAGGGCCACCGGAGGGAACGCACTCGGCGCCCCCGCGGCCCGTCGCGGCGCCCCGGCGGGCCGGGCCCGGTCGTGCGGGCCCGGGCGGCCGCGGGGGTGGGTCTGGAGGGCGCGGTCGGCCGCGTGCAGCACCTCGCAGTGGCGCTTGACGCGCTTCCAGGCCAGGACCCACTGTTCCCACGCGCTGCCCGTCACGTCGCACACGTGCAGGAACGCGTAGAGCTGTGGCAGGTCGAACATGGACGTGCCCGCCAGCATGCGCCGCACCGTGCTGTGCGGCAGTTCGCCGTGGTCCCCCGCGCGGTGCTCCATCTCCTCCATGGGCATCGCCCCGGCCTTGTAGTAGAGCTGCTGCAGGGCGTGGATCAGCTCGCCCTTGTCGTACACGCGGTCAGGACGCGGCACGCGCGCGCCCGGGTTCCGGTGCCGGTGCTCGGTGTAGCGGGCCGCGCGCCACAGCCTCCGGGCGTGGGTGACCGAGGCCCCGCAGGCCCGCGCGTACGCCTCCACCACCGGGAGGCGGGGGATCCGCGTCCCACTGGTGGCCCGCGAGAACGTGGTGTCGCAGAAGGCGTGCGCGGAGCGGCCCGCCAGCTCCCGGTGGGTGAGGCCCGCGGCGCGCCGCTGGGCACGCAGCCACTCCGCCAGCTCCTCCAGGCGCGCGTTGGCGGTGGCCACCGGCCGCTCCGGGCGCCCCACGGCCGCCCCGGTCACCGCTCGACCGGCGCGAGCGGGGCGCGCCGGGCCAGCTGGGCGGCGACCAGGCCCGCGGCCGTCAGCGCTTCGGCGATCACGACGACGGGCAGTCCGGCGAGGGCGAGCGCGGCCCCGAGGACGAGCACCACGACGACGATGACGGTCTGCTCGCCGGTGGGCCGGGCCGGGGGCGTGGGGACGACGCACGGCAGGCGTCGACGCGACTTGTCCATGAACTACCTCTGGATCTCGGAGTGCTGATGTTCCCGGGCCCCGCGCCACCAAGGGCGCGGGGCCAACTGCGCAACGGGCGTACGCCCGTTGCGCAGCATGGTGGCACCGGATCCGGGCCCTCGCCGGAGTTGATGCATGCCCGCCCCGCCTGCGCGCCGCCGCCCCCTCGCCCGGCGGCCACCGACGCGTCTGTGGGGCCTCGGACGACCTGCGCGGATGCCGTGCGCCGGAACGCCGGTGGCGGAATTGATGCATCGAGGAGTACCTCGGCCTCCGCCGCCCCGATCGCACCGCCCCGCCCCATCCCCTGGCACCTCCCCCGCTCACACCTGACCGTCGGACCTGATCCGCTGCCACAGCGCCGCCAGCGAGTCCTCGGTGTCCGTCTCGGTCACCGTCAGGGACAGGGCCCGCTCGGTCTCGTGGAGCATGTCCCGCACCGGGTCGCCGCCCGCGTCGCCCGGAGCCGCGAGCGCCGCCCGCAGACGGGTGAGGGCCTTGGCGCGGAGGCGGCTGACGGCCTGCGCCGTGAGGCCGAGCACGTCCGCGATCTCGGCCCGCGTCAGGCCCTCGTAGAAGGACAGCGTGACGACGGTCTTCTCGCGCTCGGGCAGCGCGTTGACGGCGTGGGCGAGCAGCCGCAGCAGCTCGCGGTCCTCGGCGGCCGCGGCGGGGTCTTCGGCCACGGCGCCCAGCAGGTCGTGCTCCTCGACGCCGGAGTCCAGCAGCTCCTCCAGCGACGCGTCGCCCATGGGCGACCGGCCGGGTAGCTTCCGCAGCTCGTTGAACATCGCCCCGCGGATGTGGATGACCGCGTACGTCTCGAACCTGACCATCCGGTCGAGGGTGAACCTCTCGATCGCGACGATGAGTCTGAGCATCCCCGCGGAGACGAGGTCCGCCCGTTCCCCAGGGGCAGGCGCGCCGACGCTCACGCGGCCCGCGAGGTAGTGCACCAACGGCGCGTAGTGCTGGACCAGTTGGTCGCGCCATCGCACCTCGCCCGTCGCCCAGAACGCGCGCCACAGCTCGTCCGGTGTCGAAGGCTCGACCGACTGCCCGGCGGGACTCAGGTCCTGACGGTGCGTCACCGCTCTCCACCTCGCTCCCCGTCCAGCAGGCCCATGCTCCGCAGCTCCCGCGACAACGGCGCCAGCGTGCGCCGCGCCTGGCTCAGGAGGGCGCGCACGGTCGACTTCTCGATGCCCATCGTCCGAGCGATCTCGGCCGTGGTCAGGCCCGCGAGATGGCGCAGCGCCACGGCCTCGCGCTGCCGCAGGGGCAGTCGCGCGATCGCCCGGCACACCTTGAGGTAGCCCTCCTTCACATCCATGAGCGCGGCCGGCTCGGGGGCGCGAGCAGGACGGTCGACGTCGTCGAGAGGGATGCTGCCCGAGTGGCGGCGGGACAGGTCGATCGCCTCGCGAACCACCGTGGTGGTGAGCCAGGCGTCCCACCTGCGCACCGGCTCCGCGTCCGGGTCGTTCATGCGGCGCCAGCACTGGTAGAAGGCTTCCTGGACGGCGTCGTGCGCCAGCGCGGGCATGCCCCCGCACACCAGGGCCGCCTTGCCGAGCAGCCTCGGCCGGAGGTCCCTGTACAGGGCGTCGAACGCGGCGCCGACGGGCTGCCCTGGCTGTCCGGGCATTCACCGCTGCTCCTCGTCGCGGACCTTGACGGCCCAGGAGACGCCATCCTGTTCGGTCACCTCGGCGGAGCCGCCGCCGCGTGACAGACCGTGCAGCATGGCCGTCATCGTGTCACGCCGCACCCGCTCGCGGACCCGGTACGCGTGGGCCCGCGCCACGATCCCGACCGCGGCGCTCGCGCCGACTCCCAGGCACACCCACCCCCACACTGTGAGCACGGTGGTGTTCTCCTCTCCGCTCTTCCCGACCCGCCGGGAGACCCCGACACTGCGTAGAGCGGAGCGGCCTCGAAAGCGCTTAGGACGGGCCGCGGAACCACCCGTAGGGGCGGCGTGTGGAAAGCCCGTGCGAGTCCGGCGATGAGTTTCGGGGGCGAGGCGGGTCCAGAGAAGTACGGGCCGTTGCAGAGAGGAATCCATCATGTCGAGCGCGCAGACGCCGCGAAGTGCCGAGACCCCAGGCACGTCATCGCCGAGGGGCACGGAGCGGCAGACCGCCGCGGGGAAGGTGCTCTGGCACTTCACGATGTCCCTCGACGGGTTCGTGGCGGGGCCCGACCACACCGTGGGCTGGATGGAGGGGACCTCGTTCCGCCCTGACCTCGTCGACGAGTACGCGGGGACGACGGGCGCCGTCCTGGGTGGCAGGGACGGCTGGGACGCCTTTCCCGACACCAGTGGCATCTACGGCGGCCGGTGGCGAGGGCCGGTGTTCGTCCTCACGAACCATCCGGAGGACGCGAAGCCCGCCGACGGCGTCACGTTCCTGTGCTGCGACGTCGCCGAAGCGGTCCGCATCGGCCTCGAAGCCGCCGGGGGCAGGAACCTGGAGGTCCTCTCCGCCTCGATCGGCCGCCAGCTGCTCCAGCGCGGCCTGATCGACGAGATCGCCCTGCACGTCGCGCCGGTCCTGCTCGGCGACGGCATCCGGCTGTTCGACAACCCCGGCGGCGCCCCCGTACGCCTCGAACGGCTCGACGGCGACGACCCCTCGGCCGCGGTGGACGTGCGCTACCGCCCGGTCACGGCCGACTGAACTCCCCGCACGAGGTCGTGTACACCAGGGCTCCCCGGGTACCCGACGGTCTCCCGGCTGCGAGGACAGCCCCCGTACACGACACGAGGGAGGACCGGCATGACCAGCGGCACCGAGACCGGTGACGTCACCGGCACGCGGGACAAGGACTACAACCTGGTCTGGTACGTCGAGGCGTGCCTGAGCAACGCCCTGCGGCTAGAGGCGTACGTCCAGGACGCGGAGCGCGCCAAGGACACCGAGGTCGCGGAGTTGTTCCGCAAGGCGCAGGCCGACAGCCGCAAGGGCGCCGAGCTCGGCAAGAAGCTGCTGCGCTCGCGCCTGCAAGAAGGCTGACGGGCACGCGAGAAGGCCTCCTCACCGTCGCGGTGAGGAAGCCTTCCCACGGCCGGAGGGCCACACCCGGCTGAACGCCGCACCAACGGACCCGGCCTCACGACGCGTCAGAAACGTCCCGCTCCTTCCGCCCTATACGATCTCGATCACATGTGGGCTCCTGCGGGCCCCGACCACTTCGAGACGCAGGCGAGCTGGGGGGAATTCCCATGGTGAGAAGCGGGTTCGTACGGACGGCCACGGTGGCCGTGACCGGTGTGATGCTGGCGGCGGTGGGCACGGCCCAGGCGTCGGCCACCGACCGGGCCGCGGAGCCGGTGCCGGACGCGGCGGGGGTCCAGACCGCGCTTGAGCGCACCGTCGCGGCGGGCGCGCCCGGCGCCTTCGCGGTGATCCGGGACCACGACACCCCGGGCGTCGACCGGACCGTCGCCGTCGGCAAGGCGAAGCTCGACGGCACGCCCATGAACGGCGAGTGGCGCTTCCGGGTGGGCAGCAACACCAAGATGTTCACCGCCGCCCTCGTGCTCCGCCTGGCCGACCAGGGCCGCATCGACCTGGACAAGCCGGTGCGCGCGTACCTCCCGACCGGCACCCTGCCCGCGGACTGGAACATGACCGTCCGCCAGGTGATGCAGCACCGCTCCGGCATCTACGACCACACCAACGACCTCCTCGAACAGCCGGGCGAGGAGACCACCGACGCGTTCGAGAAGCGCATCCGCAACACCGTGTACAAGCCCGCCGACCTCGTGGCGCACTCGGTCAAGCACGGCCCGCAGAGCGCGCCGGGCACGAAGTACGCGTACTCGAACACCAACTACGTCGTGCTGGGCATGGCGATCGAGCACCTCACCGGCGACACGTACGCGAACGTGCTGCGCAAGGAGATCATCAAGCCGCTGGGCCTGAAGAAGACCTCCTACGTCGTCCCGAAGAAGACCATCTCCGGGGCGCACGTCACCGGCTACCTGACGAACGACGACCGCTCCAAGCCGCTGCTCGACTCCACGAAGCAGAACGGCTCCTGGGTCGGCAGCGCGGGCGCCGTCATCTCCTCGGCCGCCGACATGGACCGCTTCCTGACCGCGCTCCTCTCCGGCGACTCCGGCGAGCTGATCTCCGACAAGTCGCGGAGCGCGATGACGACCGTGCTGCCCACGCCGACGGCGAAGGTCAGCTACGGCCTCGGCCTGCGCGAGATCGCCCTGTCCTGCGGCAAGGTCTACGGCCACGGCGGCATCGTCCAGGGCTACCAGACGCAGTCCTTCTCCACGCGCAAGGGCGACCGCACGGTCGTGGTCTTCGCCAACGCGTCCAACAACAGCGCGGTGACGCAGGGCCTGACGAACACCCTCGAACCGGCCTTCTGCGGCACCAAGCCGTCCCCGGCCGCCAAGAGTTCCCAGCGCGCCCCGCGCTCGGCGGACGTGAACACCACCCCGCGGGTGCCGGCCGTCGAGGACAGCCGCATCTGACGCCGCACCGGGTAAGCGGCCCGCGGGCGGGGCGCCCCCGCCCGCGGGCCGAGCGGACGTCATGCCTCCGCCACGGCCTCCAGCGGGCTGAGGGCGGCCGCCCTGCGGGCCGGGACGGCGGCCGCGAGCGCTCCGGCCGCCAGGGACAGCGCGCAGGTGAGGAGCAGCGTCCCCCAGGGCAGCCGCAGGGCGTAGCTCTCCAGCGCGCCGTTGGCCAGTGAGCCGACCGCCCAGGCGCCGAACAGGCCGCCCGCGAGGCCCAGCGCGGTGCCGAACGCGGCGACGGTGACCGCCTCGACGCGGATCATCCGCCGGACCTCCGCGCGGTCCATGCCGAGGGCGCGCAGCGCGCCGATCTCGCGGGTGCGTTCGGTGACCGACATGGCCAGGGTGTTCACGATGCCGAGCGCGCCGATGACGACGCCGATGGCCAGCATCCCGTACAGCACGTTCAGCAGGTCGGCCAGGGGGCCCGCGGCCTCGCGGATGAGTTCCTTCCGGTTGTCCACGGTCAGCAGCGGGCTGTTGCCCACGGCGGTGCGCAGCCGCTCCTCCACGGTCTTCGAGACGGCGTCGCCGTCGGTGCGGACGAGGACGCGCTGGACGGAGCCGGGGACGAGGCTGTGCCGGGCCACCTCCGTGCGGACGCCGAGCGCGTCGCGGGCGACGGGGTTGTCCTGGTAGACGCCCACGACGGTGTACCGCTCGGCCCGGCGGCTCTGCCCCAGGCGGAGGTCGACGCCGCTGCCCGCGCTCACTCCCAGTTCCCGGGCGAGGGTGCGGGAGAGCGCGATCCGGCCCGGCCCGAGGTCCTTGCCGGAGCCGCTGACGTAGGTGAGCTTCAGGACGTCGGCCACGGTGTGCGGGTCGACGCCGGAGATCTCCCGGACACCGCCGCCGACGAAGACGGTGGAGTCCGACACGGCCGACGCGGTCCGCACCCCGGGGGACGCGGCCACGCGCCGTACGGCGGCCGGGTCGACGGCGGCCGTGGCGGTGCGGGAGCCGATCACGTAGTCGGCGCCGAGCCCGGCCGCGGCCTGGCGGTCGAGGGCGTGCCCGGTGGAGTGGGCGATGACGGCGAGCCCGGCGACCAGCGCGGTGCTGACCATGAGCGTCGCGGCGGTGGCCGCGGTGCGCCGGGGGTCGCGCAGGGCGTTCTCCCGGGCGAGCCGTCCAGGGACGCCGAAGCGGTCGGTGAGCCGTCCGGTCAGCCGGATCACGGGGGCGGCCAGCAGCGGTGCGAGCACGGTCAGGCCGACGACGAGCAGGGCGCAGCCGGTCAGCGCGCTCCGCAGATTGTCCTCCGAGGCGTCCTTCGCCCCGGAGAGGGACACGAGCCAGCCGACGCCGAGGGCGAGGAGCGCGAGGCCCGCCGCGCCGCGGGCCCTGGAATGGGCGGCGGAGGGCGGCTGTTCGGCCGTGCGCAGGGCCTCGACGGGGGCGATCCGCGCCGCCCTGCGGGACGGCAGCCACGCGGCGAGCACGGTGACGCCGACGCCCACGCAGAGCGCCGCGACGACGGAGGCCGGGCCGATCACCAGCGGGCCGTGCGGCAGCCGGTCCCCGCCGGTGCTCAGCACGTCGGGCAGGACCGAGGCGACGCCGAGGCCGAGGACGAAGCCCGCCGTGGACGCGACGAGGCCGACCGCGAGGGCCTCCAGGAGGACGGTGCGGGCGACTTGGCGGCGGGAGGCGCCGATCGCCCGCAGCAGCGCGATCTCCCGGGTGCGCCGCGTCACGAGCATGGTGAAGGTGTTGACGACGAGGAACGAGCCGACGCACAGCGAGACCCCGGCGAACACCAGCGGCAGCTTCGCGTACCCCCGGGTCAGGGTGTCGACGAGGACGGCCTGCTGTGCGGCCTGGGCGGTGCCGGTGGTGGCCTCGGCGCGGTCGGCGGGGAGGACGCCGGTGACGCGCCGGGCGAGGTCGGGCGCCGTGGTGCCGGGCGCCGCCGACAGGTCGATGCCGGTGTAGTGGCCGGGGGACGCGAACAGCCTCTGGGCGGTGGCCTTGTCGAACAGGGCGAGGGTGCCGCCCGCGGTGACCCGGGGGTCCTGGGTGGTGACGATGCCGACGAGCCGCTTGGTCATGACCGGGCCGTCGGTGGCGAGGGTGACCATGTCGCCGACGCGGAGGTGTCCGGCGGCGGCGGTGCCCCGGTCGACGGCGAGTTCGCCGCTGTGCCGCGGGGCGCGGCCCTCGGCCAGGGGATGGCGGTCGTCCTCGCCGTCCGCGCCGGGCACGTAGGCGGCGGCCAGGTTCGCCCACGCCTTCCCGGCCCGCAGTGGGGTGCCGTCCGCCGCGTTCAGGGTGGCCGAGCCGTCGGCCGCCGGGCGCACCGCCGCGACACCGGGTACGCCCGCCAGCTTGCCGACCAGGGCGTCGTCGAGCGCGCCCGCGGCCCCGGGCGGGGAGGCCTTCGGGGTCACGGTGACCGCGATGCCAGCGAAGCTCTTCGACGCGGCGGCGCGGTGGGCGGCGGTGGTGGAGTCGGCGAAGACGAGGGCGCCGCTGACGAAGGCGACGCTCAGGCAGACCGCGAGGACGGTCATGAGCTGCCGGGCCTTGTGCGCGAGGACGCCGCGCAGGGCTGTTCTCAACATGGGTGACTTCCGGGGGGCTTGGGCTCGGTGGCCGCGAGCGGGTGGGGCGGGTTCGGTCCGGGGCCGGGCCGGTTCAGCCGGTGCGTGCGCCCGACGTCCGCGGGTGCGCCGCGGTGGTGCGCGGCATCAGCTCCAGGACGCGCTCCGGGGTCGGGTGGGTCATCTCGTCGACCAGGCGGCCGTCGGCGAGGAACACCACGCGGTCGGCGAAGCCCGCGGCGACGGGGTCGTGGGTGACCATGACCACGGTCTGGCCGAGCTCGCGCACCGAGTCGCGCAGGAAGCCAAGGACCTCGCCGCCCGTGCGGGAGTCGAGGTTGCCGGTGGGCTCGTCGCCGAAGACGACCGCGGGCCGCGAGACCAGGGCGCGGGCGACCGCGACGCGCTGCCGCTGCCCGCCGGAGAGGTGCGCGGGCCGGTGGTCGAGGCGCTGTGAGAGGCCGACCATGGAGACGACCCGGTCCAGCCACCGCGGGTCGGGGCGGCGTCCGGCGAGGCTCAGGGGCAGCGTGATGTTCTCCAGGGCGGTCAGCGTCGGCAGCAGGTTGAACGCCTGGAAGACGAAGCCGATCCGGTCGCGGCGCAGCCGGGTGAGGCGACGGTCGTCGAGCGTGCCCAGGTCGGTGGTGCCGACGCGCACGGAGCCGGAGGTGGGGGTGTCGAGCCCGGCGGCGCAGTGCAGCAGGGTGGACTTGCCGCAGCCGGAGGGGCCCATGATCGCGGTGAACTCGCCCTCACGGAAGGCGATGCTGACCCGGTCGAGGGCCAAGACCCGGGTGTCGCCGCTGCCGTAGGCCTTCGACAGGTCGGTGGTGGCGGCCGCGATTCCCGGCGTCGGGTGCGGGGCAGGGGCGTCGGCGGTCAACGGGGCTCCTCTTCGGGTGCGGGCGGGTGCACTTCGAAGGGTGTCCGGGGAACGTATCGGGGCCTGGACCACCGTGTATCGGCGCCCGCGCCGGTGTGCGGCAGTTCTGTAGGGCGGGCCGCGGCGGTGGTCAGCCGGGCAGGCGCAGCGTCGCCACGGCGCCGCCGTCCGGGGCGTTGTCCAGAAGGAGTTCGGCGCCGAGCAGCCGGGCCTGTCCCAGGGCGATGGTCAGGCCGAGGCCGTGGCCTGAGCCGCGCTCGGCCGCGCCCGTGTGGAAGCGGCGCGGGCCGTGGCGCAGCAGGTCCGCCGGGAAGCCGGGGCCGTGGTCGCGCACGACGACCGTGGGGCCCTCTACGGTGACCCGCACCGGAGCGGCCCCGTGCCGGTGGGCGTTGCTGACGAGGTTGCTGACGATGCGCTCCAGGCGGCGCGGGTCGGTCTCCACGGTCGGGTCCCCCGCCGCGCCCCGTGCGTCTGGGGGACCGGCGCCGAGGACCTCGGTGGCGTAGCCGGTGCGTGTCACGGCCTCGGAGACGACGGCGCCGAGCGGCACCCGGGCGCGGACGGCCTGTTCGGCCCCGGCGTCGAGGCGGGAGACCTCCAGGAGGTCCTCGACCAGGCCGCGCAGGTCGCGCACCCGGGCGCGGAGCAGGTCCTCCGTCTCGCCGGGCGGCAGCAGGTCGGCGGCGGCCAGGAGGCCGCCGACGGGGGTGCGCAGCTCGTGGGCCACGTCCGCGGTGAACCGGCGCTCGGTGCGCAGCCGTTCGCCGAGGGAGTCGGCCATGCGGTCGACGGTGGCGGCGATCTCGGCCACCTCGTCGCGGCCCTTGGTGGGCCCGGTGCGCGCGTCGAGGTCCCCGGCGGAGATGCGGCCCGCGGTGTCGGAGACCCGCCGCAGCCGCCGGGCGAGCAGCCCGGCGCCGTGGACGGCCAGGGGCGCGGCCGCGGCGAGCGCGATCAGCGAGGCGACCGCCATGGTGGCGTCGAGGCGGCGCAGGGTGTGCAGCTCCGGGCTCATGTTGACCCGCACGGCGAGCACGGGGCTGCCCGGGCCGCCGGTGCGCTGGGCGGCCCAGACGCTCGGCCCCAGGTTGCCCTCGACGCTCCCGTCGTGGGCCGCGTGCCGGTCGCCGTCGGCGGGGTGGCGGAGCGCCGCTGGCAGGGCGGCCGGGTCGAGTTCGGCGCCGTCCGCCAGGGTGCCGGTGCGGCGGTGGACGTCCATGGCCGAGTAGAGCGTGTTGAGGGCTCGCGCCCGGGCCCGGTCGCGGATGTCGGCTTCCGTCCACACGTGGACGAGTACACCCACCACGGCCACCACCAGGAAGGCGGTGGCCGCGGCGAGCGCGGCGATCTTCCAGCGCAGCGAGGTGCGGCCCCGCCGGGGCCGGGGGTGCGGACGCACGGGCTCAGGGCCGGAGCTTGTAGCCGAAGCCGCGGACCGTCTCGATGCGGTCCCGGCCCAGCTTCCTGCGCAGCCGCTGCACGCACAGGTCCACGACCCGGCTGTCGCCGTCCCAGCCGTACTCCCACACGTCGCGCAGCAGGGTGTGCCGCTCCAGTACGACGCCGGGGCGCGCGGCGAACTCCAGGAGCAGCTTCAGTTCGGTCGGGGTCAGCGCCACCGGGCTTCCGTCGAGCGTCACCTCCATGCCCGCGGTGTCGATGGTCAGGTCGCCGAACACCAGCGTGCGCCCTTCTTGCGTGGCGCTCCCGGGGGCCGGGTGGGGCGCGTAGGTCGCCCGCCGCAACAGGGAGCGGATGCGGGCCACGAGGACGTAGGTGTCCACGGGCTTGACCACGTAGTCGTCGGCCCCGGCCTCCAGACCGGCGACGACGTCGAGGCCGTCGCCGCGGGCGGACATCATCAGGACGGGCACGAGGCTGGTCTCGCGGACCCTGCGACACAGGCCGATCCCGTCGAGACCGGGGAGCAGCACGTCCAGGATCAGCAGGTCGAAGCTCTCGTCGCGGAAGAGTTCGAGGCCCGTGAGGCCGTCGGGCGCGGCCTTCACCGCGTATCCGTAGCGCTCCAGGGCGACGGTGAAGGAGCGGCGCATCAGGTCGTCGTCCTCCACCAGCAGTACGCGTACGGCGGGCGGCGCGGACGAGGACACGGGCGGGTGGCTCCTGTTCGTGGGCGGGGAGGCGACGGCGGTCCCGGCGGCGGCTGCCCGGCCGGTGACCCGAAAGGAACGATACGGCAGACACCGGACACGGCGGCCGCATCGCGGCAGGGGCCCGGATCCGATGGGCGATCAAGCGCTTCCTGATACGTGGCCGATACACGACAGGCCCTCGGGCCTGCCCGCGTGATCACCGTAGGATCGCGGTGAGCGGACCGCCCCGGTACCGGCAGGGGCGCGTCCGAGGGGTACGGCGGTCGACACCTGCGGAGGCACGATGGACGAGCGCCGGGCGCTCCCCCACGACGCGCTGGCGGAGGCGGCGGACGCGTTCCAGCGGCTGCGGCCCCGGCTCTTCGGCATCGCCTACCGCATTCTGGGCAGCGTGAGCGAGGCCGAGGACGTGGTCCAGGACGCGTGGGTGCGCTGGCAGGGCACCGACCGGGACGCGGTCGTCGCGCCGGGGGCGTTCCTCGCGAAGGTCACCACGCACCTGGCGATCAACGTGGCGCAGTCGGCGCGGGTGCGCCGCGAGGCGTATGTGGGGCCGTGGCTGCCGGAGCCCGTGGACACCAGCGTGGACCCGCAGGTCGGCGCGGAGCGCGGCGAGGCCGTCGAGCTGGCCGTGCTGCTGGTCCTGCAGAAGCTGAACCCGGTGGAGCGGGCGGCCTACGTGCTGCGGGAGGCGTTCGGCTACGCGTACGACGAGATCGCGGGCATGCTGGGGCTCAGCCAGGCCAATGCGCGGCAGGTCGTGAGCCGGGCCCGCAAGCGCCTGGCGGCCGAGCGCCGCGAGCCCGTCGACGCCGCCCAGCACCGGCGGCTCCTCGAAGCCTTCGTCGCCGCCGCGCGCGACGGGGACGTCGCCGCTCTGGAGGACGTCCTGTCGGCCGACGTCGTCTCCTACGCGGACGGCAACGGCATGCGGGGCGTGGCACGCCTTGAGGTCGTGGGTGCCGGGCGCGTGGCGCGGATCAGCGCCTTCGCGAAGAAGTTCTTCCCCGGGGCCGAGTACGCCCTGGTCGAGGCCAACGGCCGCCCCAGCCTGCTCCTCGTCCAGGACGCCGTCGCCATCGCCCTGGTGAGCGTCACGGTGGGGCCCGCCGGGATCGACGGGCTCTACTGGATCCTGGCGCCCGAGAAGCTGCGGGCGTACGAGCGGTCGGTCCGCGCGCGCACCGGCCGCTCGTAGCCCCCCCCGGGCAGGGCGAGGGGTGAGACGGCCGTCACACGTACGGATGTCACAGACCGGCCCGGCCGTCTCGTCCAAGGGTGTGTCAGCGCAACGACGACCCTGGAGCACACGATGACCGCTCGACTGAACTTCTTCACCAACGCCGTCGCCACCGGGTTCGCCCGGCACCTCGTCGCGGCGGACAGGGCGCTTGCGGATGCGGGCCTGCCCGCCGCCACCCTGGAGCTGGTGAAGCTGCGCGCCAGCCAGATCAACGGCTGCGGCTTCTGCGTCGACATGCACGCCAAGGACGCCGCGCACGCCGGGGAGAGCGCGACGCGCCTGAACCTGGTCGCGGTCTGGCGCGAGGCCACCGTGTTCACCGAGGCCGAGCGGGCCGCCCTGGAGCTCGCGGAGCAGGGCACCCGGATCGCCGACGCGGCGGGCGGGGTCACCGACGAGGCCTGGGCGAACGCCGCCAAGCACTACGACGAGGACCAGCTCGCGGCCCTGGTGTGCGCCATCGCACTGATCAACGCCTTCAACCGGGGGAACGTCATGGTCCAGCAGCCCGCCGGTGGCTACGAGCCCGGTCAGCTGCACTGACAGGAGTGACGCGCGGTCAACTCGCGGGCCTGAGCGCCGTCCCCGGCGAGGAGTCCGAACTGCTGGGTCACCTTGAGGTGCCCCAGGCACCGAAAAGTGCGTCCTTCCACGTCAGCGGCTGTTCTCCTACGGTTCCCGAGTAACCACTGGAGAGCAATCGCGTCTTGGTTTCGGAGGCATCATGGCCATCACCCTCGTCAACCCCGCCGGGCTGCCGGAGGTCGACGCCTACCGGCAGGTGTCGGTCGCGTCGGGGTCGAAGCTGGTCTTCGTCGCCGGGCAGGTCGCCTGGGACGCCGCGGGCGTGACGGTCGGCGAGGGTGACCTCGCGGCCCAGGTCGAGCAGTGCTACCTCAACGTCGGCACCGCCCTCGCCGCGGTCGGCGCCACCTTCGACGACGTGGCGAAGCTGACCGTCCACGTCGTCGACTGGGCGCCGGACAAGATGCCCCTCCTCCTAGAGGGAATCGCCCGCGCCGCCGCGAAGCTGGGGGTGACACCGGTGGCGCCGGGCACGCTCCTCGGCGTCGCGGCCCTCGACGCGCCCGACCACCTGGTCGAGGTCGAGGCCACGGCCGTCATCGACTGAACAGGCGCCGTCCGGGCCGCCGTGGCCCCGCCCCCGTGACGGGGCCACGGCCCGCGCTAGTCGTTGCTGACAAGAACGTTGAGCCGGTAGTTCAGAGGATCCGGCCACTCGATGTTGACCCAGATGACGTACTGGCCGTCCCTCGGCGCCACGTTGTGCACCGTCATGCGCGCGCTGCCGACGAAGGAGTCGCCGTTGGCGTCGACTTCGGTGATGGAGGCGACGATGGTGCTCCCTTTGAAGGCGACGGGCGAGTTGATGGGCTGCACGAAGCTGCCGCGTCCGTTGCCGTTGAAGACCCGTCGGATAACCGTGCTCATATCCCCTCTTTCCGCTGCTCGTGCCCTATCCGCTCCTGTGGTCCCGCCGCTCCCCGCGTCCGCGCGCCGAGGTCACACCGCCTCGTCCTCGGCGGCTTCGAGCACCGCGGGGGCCACCGCGCTCTCCGCTGTGTCCGCCGCCTGGTCCGCGCCCTCGGACAGGGCGCTGGGCGGGGCCACGCCCGGACCCGCGGGTTCGTCCTGGCCCGCTCCGGCCACTTGCGGCGCGGGCTCCCCTACGTGGCTGCCGCTCACACCGCTCCCCTTTCTGTAGTTCTGCGGATCCCTGCGTTCTCCGCGGTTGCGCGGAACGTCCGTGGGACCCCTTCGCGTCCGGCGCCGGGCCCCCGGGGCGCGGGGCACCCGGCCCGAGGACGCGAAGGGGCGTAAGGAGTTGCTGGCGAGTCGCAACTGTCCCCCCGGCGCGGGGACGTGTCCATCACCCACAAGGAGCACAAGGGGGTACGGGCCAACGAGTCTCGGACAAAGGATCCATGACGAACCGTCAGAGCCCTGGCCGAATCGCGGTCCCGGCGCTCCGCCACCCCACCGGGCCCGCGCCGCAGTGCGCCCCCTACGCCCCGCTCGCCCTCTTCACACCCCACGGCTCTCGTGTCACTGAAGGAACCCTCGGGTACGCCATGTAGCGATCAATAGCGCTGAGTGACCAACTCGCGCTGTCAACCGAGAGGAAAACTGATGCTCAAGCGCCTCGCTGCCGTCGTCGGCGGTCTCGCCCTTGCCCTCGGCGGCGCCGTCGCCGTCGCACCGGCCGTCAACGCCACGCCGCAGGGCTGCTTCTACCAGGTCCTGGAGCAGCACCCCGACGTGGACGAGGACGTGGTGGCGCACGCCTGCCTCACCGCGGCCGACGGCAGCTCCGAGACCATCCGGGCCTGCTACCACGAGCTGCGGCGGGAGTACGTCCCGGCCCAACTGGCCCTGGACGCCTGCCGAAGCTCGTCGCAGGAGTAGCGGCGAGCCTGCCGGGTTACGGGCCGCTCTCCCGCAACCCGGCAGGACCGGACGCGGAGCCCCCGCCGCTGAGGCGGCGTTCGAGGGGGGTGCGGTAGCTGGGGGTGACGCGGGTGCCGTCGAGGAAGGCGGTCAGGCGGCCGATGGCGTCCTCCACGGCCGTGCGGGCCTCGCGGCCCGGGTCGGTGAGGAGGTGGTGGCGCACGTGCCCGTCGGACCCTTGGGCCCAGGCTCCGATGACGCGGCCGCCCCACCAGACCGTGGGGCCGATGTTGCCGTTGCGGTCGAAGAGTTCGGACGTGTACGCCGGGTCGAGGTACCAGTCGCGGTGGCGCCAGCCCATCGCGGTGAGGTCGAGGCCGGGCAGCAGCGCGGCTTCCGGCGCGGCGGCCGGGATCGGGTCGACGTCGTCCGGCAGGACGTGGCCCGTGCCCTCGGCGAGCTCGACGGCCTGCGCGGCGGTGGCCGCGAGCGCGGCGCGCGTGGCGGTGAGCGTCCAGCCCGTCCACCACTTCAGGTCGTCGACGGTGACGGGCCCGAAGGCCGCCAGATAGCGGCGGGCCAGCTCGGCCCGCGCCTCGGCGGCGGGCAGCGGCGGCTGCGGCCGGGCCAGCGCCCAGCGGAACTGCCCGGACGTCCACGAGCCCACCGGCCGGGCGCGCCGCACGCGTCCCTCGGCGGCCAGCAGGCCGAGCACCGGCGAGGCGGCCCGCTGCCGCGACGCGTAGGACTTCCCGGGGTTGACGACGAACTGTTCGCGCAAGTCCGGCACGTCGGCGGCCAGTTCGGCTGCGGTGGCCTCGCCGCGCGCCGCGAGGGCGTCGAGGAGGGCTCGCTCCACGGCGGCGCGGCGCCGCTCGTCCCAGCCCAGGGCCTCGCGCAGCTTCGCCGTGGCGTCGGCGCGGTGCGGGTCGTTGCTCTTGGCGGTCGCGTGCCAGACGGTCGGGACGAGCGCGGCCGGGACCACGAACAGGGTGCGGCGCATGCACCGTACGCGCGCCAGTTCCGGCTCGGCGTGGGGGCCCGTGTCGTAGAGCGCGGCGTCGATGGCGGCGACGCTGGGCGTCCGCATCCGGGCGGCCGCCGCGAGGAAGACCGTCGCCGGGTCGGTGGCGTGCAGCCCGGTCAGGGCGTACGCGACCTCTTGGGCCGAGGTGACCCTGGTGGCGGCGGTGAGGAGATGCCGCCGGGCCAGGCGGGCGCGGCGGTCGGCGGCAGTGACGCCGGGCAGGGCAGTCATGCGGGTTCCTGGGGCTGATGGAGGGGGTCAGCGGGCGCCGTGGACGCAGAACCGCTGGCCCGACGGGTCGAGGAGGACGGTCCCGTACGCGCCGCCGGGCTGGAACGCGGGCTTAGTCACGCCGAGTTCGAGGAGGCGCTCCTCCGCCGCGCGCGTCGTCGAAGGCGAAGCCCAGATGGAAGCGTTCGCCATGGCGTGTCCTCGCGGTCGCGTGGGCTGCGGGCCGCTCAGCGCACGACCTTGATGCCGAAGTGGCCGCCGAACCGCTGGCCGAGGCCGAAGCCGATGGCGGAGTGCATGTGGGCGTACATCTCCATGCCGCGCGAGCAGACGAGCGGGCCGAGGTCGAGGATGTCGGTCCAGCCGTAGGACGTGAGCAGGTCGGTGACGGTCCGCTTGGCGTCGTCGTGGTCGGAGGCGACGAACATGGTGTGGTCGCCGTCGCCGACCGCCTTCGGGTTGACGACGGTGGACTGCTCCTGCGTGACGAAGCTCTTGACGACCTTCACGTCCGGCAGGGCGCGCTGGATCCGCTCGCCGAGGCTGTCGGTGTCGCAGGGGTCGAGCTTCGGCATGACGCCCCACGGCGTGGGCCAGGGGTGCTCCGAGGTGTGCTGGTACACGAACGGCACGGCGTAGTCGATGAGGGTCTTGCCGCTCAGGCTGCCCGCGATGCCCGTCAGGGCGGCGACGGCGTTGTGCCCGTCGATGCCGTTGATGACCACCTCGTCGGCGGCCTCGGCGGCATCGCCGAAGGTCAGCAGGGTGACACCGGGGTGGTCGGCGAGCCACTGGCCGTAGGGCGCGTTGCCCATCATGTCGGGTTCGGTGCGGGCCAGGGTGGCCTCCGGGTCGCGGGTGCCGACGAACACCTCGTGGCCGAGCTCGACGAGCTTGGCAGTGTGCTCACGGGCACCGCCACCGGTACCGAGAACTGCGATCTTCACGACGGAGCCTTTCGGTGCGGACAGGACCCTGAACGCGAGCCCTCACACTTGAGTAGTACATACGTACTGTACAACGATCCCATCAAGGTCACAATACGGACATCAGGCCCACCTCGCCCGCCATTGAGCTGCCGGTCAGCGCACGACATTCCATCGGGGAGCCCACGATTCGCCGACTGGCTTACCTCACTCATTTATCAGTACGTATGTACTAGATGATGGAGGCATCCGTTCGGGCGGGCGGTGGGCGGCGGGATGGAGAGCGGTTCCGGTCACCACCGGTAGGAGAAGCGCAGGGCGCCGCCCTCCTCGCGGTAGCGGCCGCGGCCGCGCCTGCCGAAGGGGTTCGGGAGCATGCGGACGCGCACCCGCCCCGGCTCCCGGACCGAGGTGACCACCAGGAGCCGCCAGCGGTCGGTGGCCGCGTGCCGCTGGGCCGCGCGGACCTCGCTCTCGCCGAGTTCCAGCTGGCCGCCGTCGCCCTGGGTCGCCTTCACCTCGAACATCAACGGCCGGGGCCCTGAGCCCACCGCGAAGTCGTAGCCGAGGCCGTCGTCGCCCGCCGGGCCGGGGAAGAGCCGCCTGCGGTTCGTGGACACCCAGCTCGTCTCGTCGGCGGCATCCGGGTAGCCCCGGCACAGCCAGTGGTAGGCGTACCACTCCCCCATGTATCCGATGGCGTCGCGCTGGGCCGGGGAGAGCCCGGCGTCCGCGCCGCCGCCCCGGCCGCCGGGCCCGCGTCGGCCGCCGCCGGACGGGCGGCGGGCGGGCGGCAGCTCCTGGGGCCGGGTGAAGGCGACGCGGCCGCCGCCGAGGGCGGGGATGGCGTCCCGGTCCAGGGCGCCCTGGAGCGCGGCGGTCAGGTCGGTGAGGTCGTCCGCGCGCAGGTCGATGTCCTTGCCGCCGACGGAGAGGGTGCGTCGGCTGCGCTCCCGTGCGCGGCGCTCGTGCTCCGCCGCGTTCCGCACCCGGTCCAGGGCGGTCGGGGTGAGCCCGTGGGCGCCGAGGTCGACGGTCGCGGGCATGCCGTCCGGCCAGTGGCCGAGCGCGGCGAGCCAGCCGACGACGTCGTCCGGTTCGAGGAGCCGGAAGTCCAGGGCTCCGGCCGCGTCGAGGCGGTCGGTGACGGCCTCGGCCGGGTTCGCCCCGGCCAGGGGTGCGGGCAGCGGGTGCCGGGCCGCCCGCACCAGGGCCACGAGGTCCGCGACGGCCTCGGCGACCGCACGGCGGTTGCCGCTGCGGACCTGGTCGACCGGGGGCAGGTGGGCGCCCTCGCGGGGCGCGGGCGCGCCCAGGCGCAGCGTGAGCTGGGCCTCGACGTGGGCCGCGATCAGCGGGGTGTCGGCGGTGTCCACGGTGTACTCCCACGACTCCGGGGCCGTGATCCAGTCCAGGGTGCGCAGCACCGGCCAGTCGGGCAGCGGCTCGCGCGCGTCGAAGGCGCCCTGCGCGGCCCGGCGCAACCGGTTCACGAGCGCCTTGCGGTGCAGGTCCAGATGCCCGCGCACCGCCTCTTCGTGGGCCTCGGCGTGGCTGATGCGGCCGAGGCGCGGCAGGGCTCCCAGGGTCTCGTTGAACGCGGCGAAGTCGATGTCGAGGAGCAGCCGCAGCTCGTCGAGGTCACGGGCCGTGCGGGCCAGGCGGATGAACTCCTCGGGCGGCAGCGGCAGTTCGTCGGCACAGCCGTCGAGGGCGCTCTGGAACTCCCTGGTGTCGCGGGGCGGCGGCACGGTCAGGGCCTCGGCCGCGGCGGAGCCGAGGAGGTGGACGAGGAAGGGGAAGCAGCGCTCCAGGACCCCGCCGATCGCCCCGTCGATGCGGCGGCCCGTCTCCTCGACCTGGGAGCGCGTGACGCCGAGGGCGTCGGCGAGTTCGTCCGGCGCGGGCGTGCGTGGATCGGCGTGGCAGGAGGCGAGGTGGAGGGCGGCGAGGCGCAGCCGGATGCCGAAGTCGCGGTGCCCGAGCAGATCGGCGAGGGCGGGGGCGAGCCGGGCCGTCTCCGCCCAGCCGGGGTCGGCGTCCCGGGTGAGCAGCAGCGGGTGCTTGGGGTCGGGCAGGGGCAGGACCCCGCCGAGCCGGTCCGGCATGGTGACCGGCCTGCCGTCGAGCCGGATCTCCCAGGTGCGGTAGCGGTGCAGGCGGATCCGGCGGACCGCGGCGGTCAGCTCGGCGAGTTCGGCGTCGCTCGGCCGGGGCCCGTCCGCCACGTGGTCGGCGAGCACGCCCGCCGCGAGGGTGAGCCAGGGCAGCTCCTCGACGAGGGGCTCGCCGAGGGCGGCCGCGTTCACGACCTCGCCGTCCACGGTCACGGAGAACGCGGCGTCGTCGACGTGCCGGACCGCGTCCGGGCGGCCGAGGCGCGCGGCGGCCTCGGCGGCGACGCCGGGCACGACGAGCAGCGGCCGCCCCATCTCCCGTACGAGCCGCGCGGTGAGGCTCTCGCGCTCCCCGCTGACGTACAGCACGGAGTGCGGGCTGCCGGGGCCGGAGACCGGGCCGCCGTGGTCGCAGGGCGCATCGCCGGACGCGGCAGGCGCCTCCCCGGCCGTGGAGGACGCGGTGGCCGGGCCGCCGAGTTCGGAGAGTCGTACCGCGATCAGCCGCTCCCCGGCCTCGGCGAGGACGCACGCGTCGTCCGGCAGGGCGGCGGACGTCTGCTTGACGAGGTGCTTCCAGGCGCGTTCGTTGGCGCGCTGCGCGGCGGGCCGGTCCTCGCCGCCGACCTCGCCGTCGGCGACGAGCCGCCCGAGCGCGGCGACGAGCCGGGCGCTGTCACGGGGGTCGTCCCACGTCGGAAGTCCCAGGGAGCGCAGCCGCACGCCCGTCTGCTGCGGCTCGATGAGGGGGCGTACGCGACGGTCGACGCCCGGCGCGTACAAGGGCTCCTCGTCGAGCCCGGGCGGGCAGTACCAGGCGTCGGCGGGGCGGACGAATCGCACGGTCCTGCCGCGTCCGCGCACCGGGAGCCACGGCTGCTCCCTGAGGAAGGCGGCCAGCGGGGTCCGCACCCGCTCCCGGTCGTCCCTGCGGCTGCCCGCGCTGGACCACGTGCTGGTGAAGTACCGGTCCGGCCACTCGGCGAGGCCGTGCAGGACGAGTCGCGCGTACGCGAGGCGGGCGCTCTCGCCGAGCCGTCCGACGACGTCCTGCCCCGGGAGCCAGAAGGCGGGGCTGCCTTCGTAGGGCGTCTGCGGGTACCAGGCGCTGGAGGAGGCCCTGCCGATGTGCGGCTCCCACTGCGCGGCCACCCCCGGGGGCACGTTGGCCAGGCGCACCAGGCGGGCGGCGACCAGGTCCTGGCCGTACTCGCGGCGCACGGCGTTGGCGGCGTACACCGGGCAGAGGCCGTCGCTCACGCCCGCTTCGAGGAGGAACTCCCGCCACTCCTGGGCGGTTTCGCCGCGCCTGAGGAACGCCTCCGGCGGGGCGGTCAGGCGCCTGGCGATCCGTTTGAGGCTCGGGGACGCCTCCTGGCCCGCTTCGACCACGACGACGAGGTCGTCCCCGCAGGTGCCGTCCCAGCCCCGGCCGAAGACCGCTTGGGCGGCCCTGATCGGCGTCCCGTCGGCGGCGGGGACGTAGAGGCCCAGGCCGCCGACGGCCATCCCGCTCGTCGTACGGCGAGAGCGCCACAGCCGGAACACGAAGCGGAGTGCCTGGTCGCGCAGCTTGCGGTCCTTGCTCTCCGCGAGGGCCCCGCGCACGTGTTCCAGCAGGCTTCTCACGTCGAAGGGGCGTACCAGACCGGCGTGTTCGAGGAAGAAGCGGGCGGGCTGGCGGCGGGCGCGCCGCGTCGTGCCAGTCCAGGTCAGGCCGGGGTGGAGGGAGAAGAGCCGCTTGCCGAGCACGGCGGGGACCGCGAGGGCGTCCGCCTCGCCGCCGAGGTCGCCGCGCACCGGCTGGAAGAAGGCCTCGCGGCGGGCCCGGCGCCCGCCGCGGCCCGCGGGCCGCACCTCGCCGCCCGCGTGCCGCAGTGTCCCGTCGTCGGCCAGGAGGATCCGCCGTCCGCGCAGGACGGTGCCGTCGTCCTGGAAGAGGGCCGCCATGTCGTCGTACACGTCGTCCCACGTTTCGACGGCGTCGCCGGGTCCGGGCAGCGGGAGCGTGGCGATCATGCGCTCCACGTGCTCGGCGAGGGCCTCGGGCGCGGGTTCCCAGGGGCAGCCGAGGGCCTTGCACACGGAGGCGAGGCGCTTGAGCCGCTCGCCGCCGACGTCCGGGTCCGCGACCACGGCACCGGCGTCGTGGGCGCGCCGCGCGGTGAGGACGGCCAGGTCGTGGTCGGGCCACAGGGCGGCCTGCCGGGGCGCGGCCCAGGCGGTGTGCGGGGGCGCGCCCTCGGCGGTGAGTACGGGGACGAGCGGTACGTCGGCCAGTTCGCGGCCGTGCACGTGCCGGGCCGCCGTGACCAGGAGAGTGGCCTTGCGCCTGCCGGTCTCCCAGCTCACCAGGTCCACGGCGAGGCGGCGCAGGCGCGGGTCCGGTGCCGCGCGCAGGCGCTCGGCGGCCGCGAGGCAGGTCTCGGCGAGCGCGTCGAACAGCATGGCGTTCAGGGGGTGTTCGGCGTCGAGGCCCGTCCGGTCCATCTTGGTGAAGAACGGCGCGTTGACGTGGGCGGCGAGGGGCGCGGTCGCGCTGTCGCCCAGCGGCAGGAACGTGTACGTCTGGCCGCGGCGCGCCTTGCCCGCGGCGAGCGGCACCGCGACCTCGATGACGGCGGGTTCGCTCCACTCCAGCCAGGCCTCGTCGAGGAGGCCGAGGCCGGTCGCCTCGGCGACGGTGCGCCGCAGCCGCTCGGGCGAGACCTGGCCGCGGGCGACGAGGAAGTCCCCGGTCCCTTCGAGGGTGACGTGGGCGAGGGTGACTTCGGTGCGGGGCTCGGCGGGGCGGGGCTCGGCGGGGTGAGCTTCGGCGGGGTGGGGCGGGAGCGCTTCGGGCGCGGCGCGCCGGAGGGGCTCCCCTGACCGGAGGGGCTTCCCTGGCCGGAGGGGCTCCCCTGAGGGGAGGGCGAACGGCTGCTCCGCACGGGCGAGTTCATGGACCTGCCGCACCTCACCGCCGCCCCGCCACTCCAGCGTCAGCCCGGCGAGCCGGTCGAGGAAGAGCATGACCGGCGCCTTGGCCTCGGCCAGCTCCCGCAGGCGCAGCCGCACCTCGTCGAGGGCGGCCTCGCCGCGCAGCGGCAGGCGCACCACGGTGACGTGCCCGAGGGTGGCGAGCTCGGCGCAGACCCCGGGCACCTCCGCGACCGGGAACGGCACCTGGAACGGCGGCAGTTCACCGTGCGCCCGTCGCGCCGTCCGCTCGTCCTGGAGCAGCTCCACCAGGTCGTCCCGGCGCGCGAAGCGGAAGCAGTAGCCGTCCAGCGGGCCGGGCTCCCGCCCCGCCGACGCGGCGCTGTAGATCTCCGGGGCCTCGGTGATCTGGAGGATGCTGCGGAACCCCACCCCCTTGTTGCCGATGCCCTCCCCGATCGGCTTGTCGCTGCGGGCGAACTTGCACACGGCCTCGACTCGGGACCAGGTGAACGGAGTGCCTCCGTTGGCGACGTAGAGCGTGCCCGCCTCTCCTTCGTCCTCGTCGAGCAGGACGTGCACCCGGCCGTCGCCGCGGTCCTTGGGGTGCGCGTCGTGGGCGTTCTGCAGCAGCTCCAGGAGGAACCGCCCCGCGTAGTCCCTGGCGTTGCTCAGCGAGGCGGCACGCAGCTGGAGGCCGGGCTGCCAGGTCGGAGCCAACTGCCACTCGTGCAGCACCTTCAGCGCGTAGTCCCGCAGCCGGGCCCCATACGCATGGTCCGTCATGGTCCCCCTAGGGCCCGTCCGCATGCTCGCCGCAACGGTAGCGAGGTGACGGCGGGGAGGTGACCGAGATCCGCCCAACGCATGCACGCGCCCGGGCGACTTCTCAGCGCCAGGCGTGACGGACCCTCAGCCGCCCGAAGCCCATGGCTCCGCTGATCCGGATCGTCGGTCCGCCGGGGGCGGTGCGCCGCGGGGCCTTGTAGCGAGGCTCCTTCCACCCGGCCTGCAGCGCGCCGATGTCGACGATCGCGTCGCGCGGCACCGTGATCTTGGCCCTGCCCGTGCCGATGGCCAGCTCGATGTCCACCACCGGATGCTCGATCACCGCCCGGGACAGATCCAGGTGCACCTTGCCGAACGGCGACGCGACCTTGAGAGTCCTCGGTACCCGCCACGCGCCCCGGCGCTTGATCCGCCCGCTGCCGGCGGCGATCGTGGACGCGGCCTCCGCCTTCGGCTCCGGAAGCGAGGCCAGCGCCGCCGCCAGGCCCTCCCGCGTCCTGGCGGTGAGCGCCCGCTGGAGGCGGTCGTCCATCTCCTCGTGCGCGATGTATCCACCGGCGTACGCGTCCTGGAGGCGCGCCGCCGCGGCCTCGCGGTCGTCATCGCCGATCAGGGTCGACGGGCCCGTGGGCGGGCCTGCGGATGAGTCTGTCGGCGCGTCTACCGAGGTCTCTTTCGGCAGGTCGGCCGACGGGTCGTTCGGGGGCGAAGTCACCGTCTCACCTTAGTGCCAAGCCAGTTGACGTCACCGCCGCGCCCAACAGGACGACTCACGGCCTACGGCTCACGGCTCACGGCTCACGGCTCACGGCCGCCTCGTACGCCAGGAGCGTATCGACGAACATCCGCCGCTGATCCGGCGTCAGCGGAGCCAGCGCCGTGCGCCACGCGGCGGCTCCGGGGGCGAGCCACGCGGCGATCGCCTCCTGGTGCTCGGGCGCGATGGCGATGATCCGGCGGCGCCGGTCGGCCTCGTCCTCGCGGCGTTCCAGGATGCCCTTCCGGCTGAGGTCACCGACCAGCAGGCTCGCCGTGGTCGGGGCGATCTCCAGCCGCGAGGCCAACGCATTGACGGTCAGCGGCCCGTCGAAGAGGAGGTAGGAGAGCAGCGAGAGATGACGCGGCGCGAGGGCGAAGGACCGCAGCGCCTCCGGTACGGGGATCTTCTTGGCCCGGCCCACCATCCGGGGCATGAGCAGCAACAGGGACCGTACGGCGTCATCGACTCCCCCCGGCGCCACCTCCGGCCCCGGCTCACCGCCCGCCTCACTCGCGCCCCGCTCGCCGCCGCCACGCGTCTTGGACGCCTTGGACACCTCGGACGCCGCCATCCCACACTCCACCATTTACCTTTGATGACAAAGCTGTTTTACTAACAGAGCCAACCCCACTCCATCGTACGCACAGCATGAACGGAGCCTCCCCATGCCTCACTTCAGCGTGCACATCCGCGAGGAAGCCCTCGACGGCACGGTCGAACCGAAGCTCATCAGCGCCCTGACCGACGCGGTCGGTGAGGTCTACGGCGCCGACTTCCGCCGCCTGGTCGGCGTCGACCTGATCGGCATCCCCCAGGGCCGCCGCGGCATCGGCGGCGTCCCGACCGACCAGGACGCGCCGCTCGTCACCCTCAGCATGCGCGAGGCCGCGTACCACGTCCCGGAGATACCGGACGCCCCCGCACGCCTGGTCACCGCCATCACCGACGCGATGGCCGACGTCCTGGGCGAGGACATCCGGCGCCAGACCATCGTGACCATCGCCGGGGTCCCGGAGGGCCGCACCGGGGTGGCCGGGGCGATCGCCTGACCCGAGGCAGGGGCCCGGGCCCGAGCATCCAATCCACTTGCCCGCCCCGCCCGCCCCTGACAAGGTCGCGCCCATGCCTACGTTCTCCTCGTACGACGGAACCAAGATCGCTTACCACGTGTCCGGTGCCGGGTCGCCGCTGGTCTGCCTGCCCGGTGGCATGCGGGACTCCGTCTACCTCGGCGATCTCGGTGGGCTCTCCGCGCACCGGGAGCTGGTCACGCTCGACCTGCGCGGCACCGGCAGGTCCGAGGTCCCGGCGGACCTCGGCAGCTGCCGCAGCGACCGGCTCGTCGCGGACGTCGAGGCGCTGCGCGAGCACCTCGGCCTGGAGACCATGGACCTGCTCGCGCACTGCGCGGGCGCGAACGTGGCGATTCAGTACGCGAGCGAGCACCCGGACCGCGTCGGCACGCTCACCCTGATCACGCCGAGCGTCCTGGCCGTCGGCATCGAGATCAGCGCGGACGTGCGCCGCAGGACCGCGCGGCTGCGCGCCGACGAGCCCTGGTTCCCGGAGGCGTACGCGGCCCTGGAGGCGATCACGGCGGGGCGGGCGACGGGCGGCTCCTGGGAGGCCATCGCCCCCTTCCTGCACGGCCGGTGGGACGAGGCCGCGCAGGCCCTCCAGGCCGCCGACGCCGAGCAGAAGAACAGCGAGGTCGTCCGGGCCTTCAGCGCGGAGGGCGCCTTCCGTCCGGCCGAGACCCGCGTGGCGCTCGCCCGGTTCACCGCGCCGGTCCTGCTGCTCGCCGGGGAGGTGGACCTCAACTCCCCGCCCCCGGCCATGACCGAGCTCGCCGCGCTGTTCCCGCGCGCCGAGCTGGTGACGCAGCCGGGCGCGGGGCACCACCCGTGGCTCGACGACGCGCAGCGCTTCGTGGACACCGTAACGGCGTTCCTGGACTGACAAGACACCCCTTGCCGTAAGAACTCACCACGCCATAGGGTCATTACATGTCGCGTATACGCCAGGCAGTGGGGGACGACGTCCCGGAGCTCGTGCGCCTGCGGGCGCTGCTGTTCGAGACCCTCGGCGGTGAGTTCTTCAACCCCACGGCAGAGGACGAGGAGTGGCGACACCACCTCGCCACGGTCCTCAAGGAACAGGTGGGTTCGGACGCCGTACGCATCCTGGTCGTGGAGGGCGACGACGGGCTCGCCGCCTGCGGCATCGGCACCATCGAGCAGCGGCTGCCGGGCCCGCACCTGCGCAACGGACGGATCGGCTTCGTCCTCGGCGTGGTCACCGACCCCGCCCACCGGCGGCGCGGCCACAGCCGCGCGATCATGCGGGGGCTGCTCGACTGGTTCCGCGAGCAGGGAGCCGCCCGCGTCGACCTGCACGCCTCCCCCGACGGCGAGCCCCTCTACCGCGACCTCGGGTTCACCGACCACCCGGACCCCGCCCTGTACTGGCGGCCGTGACGCGTCCCTGGGACAGCGGCCGACACCGCGCGCCCCGCACACTTGTGGCGGCGCGGAAAGCTGGGTAATCGATTCATCCGGGACGTAGCCGAGACGCGGAGGCGGCATGGACTGGGCCCGGTTCGCACAGCAGATGGCGGCGCTGGCGCGGGATCTCCTGGCGCGGACATCGGTCGACGACACCCTGCGGCGCATCACCGCGTCGGCCACCGAGCTGGTGGAGGGCTGCGACGCGGCGGGCATCCTCGTCCTGCACGGCAAGGACGTGGAGACGCTCGCCCCCACCCACCAACTGGTCGTGGACAGCGACCGGCTCCAAGGGCAGGTGGGGGAAGGACCCTGCTTCGACGCCGCCCGCAGCTCCCTCGGCGCCCGGGTCTTCCGCATCGCGGACTTCAGCCAGGAACAGCCGCGCTGGCCCGCCTACGCCCCGCGGGCCCACCGGCTCGGCGTGGGCAGCATGATGGGCTTCCTGCTGTTCACCGAGGACGCGGACCTCGGCGCGCTGAACCTCTACTCCCACGAGCCCGGCGCCTTCAGCGAAGCCAGCGAGCTGGCCGGCTGGCTCCTCGCCTCCCACGCGGCGGTGGCCTTCTCCAGCGCCCGCACCCACGCCCAGATGCAGCAGGCCGTCGCCACCCGCCACGTCATCGGCGAGGCCATGGGCATCCTCATGGGAAGCCACCGCCTCACCGAGGAGCAGGCCTTCGACGTGCTGCGCCGCTACTCCCAGGAGAACAACGTCAAGCTCCGCGAGGTCGCCCGGCTCGTCTGCGAAGGGGGCGGCCCGTGACCCTCCGCGAACGGCTCCGCGGCGACGGCGCATGACGGTTCCGGTACCGGGTACCCGCAGCGGGCGGTGGCCTCCGGGTACCGAGCCCATCAGGGAATCCACGCCCCCTGGGTACCCGTCGAGGAGTGCGTCCGCAGGCCGAGTGCGCCTGCGGACGCACGCGGCCGCCACCACCCCCGGTGGCGGCCGCCGCCCCGTCGGCATCGCCTCCGTCCGGGACGCCCCCGGGCAACAGCCTGCGAAGGCCACGAAGGATCCGTGGCCTCGGACGCACACCGCGCCATACCTCCGGTCTACTCCCCCGCGCTCGGCTCCGACAGGGGCCAACCGGCCTCCGGTACGACACGAGGGCCCGGGGGCGGCGCACCGGCGCTCGGGCCGCGGCTCACCCGGCTCGACACCGTCCCGGGCCGAGGCCACAGCCGTGGCGGAACGCCCAGTAAATAGTAGCCATGGACATAGTAGCCATGTACTCTATCGGGCATGAGCAAGGGTTCACCGTGCCCCACACCCGGCTTCCTGGTATGGCGGCTCGCCAACAAATGGCGCGTCGCGGTCGATCGCGCGGTGGCCCCGCTGGGCCTCACCCACGCGCAGTACTCCTTGGTGGCGTCGCTGTACGGCATGCAGCGCGACGGTGAGCGGCCCAGTCAGCGGCGGCTCGCCGACCACACCGGCCTGGAGGCGCTGTACGTCTCGAAGCTGGCGCGCGCCCTGGAGTCGGCCGGGCTCGTCGAGCGCGCCCGCGACCCCCGCGACCCGCGCGCCGTCCAGCTCGCCCTCACCAAGGAGGGCCAGGCCGTCACCCGGCAGGCCATCGCGGTGGTCCAGGAGTTGCTCGGGCAGCTCCTCGAACCGCTCGGCGGCCTCGACGCCCCGCGCACGCGGGAGTTCACCGACGAGCTCAGAACCCTGCTCGACGCACCTCTCACCCCGGCCGCGCCGCACCCTCCGACCGCGCCGACCACTTCCGTCGTACCGAACGACGAGATCACTCAGGGGAGAACGCCATGACCACCACCGCATCCGCCGCCACCGCGCCCCTCGCCGACGCCCGCGCCCTCGGTCTGGCGCACTACGCCGCGCGCGGCGTCCTGGAGCGCGTCCTGGCCCGGCACGGCGTCACGTTCCAGCAGCAGATCACCCTGCGCGCCGCCGTCACGGCCGCTGCCCCGCGGACGCCGGAGGACCTCGTCGCACAGGTCAGGGACACCCTCAAGGCCGATCCGGCCGACATCCGCGCCACGCTCGACGAGCTGGTGGCCAAGGGGCTGCTCGTCGCGGACGGCGCGCACCTCCTTCCCACGGACGCGGGGCGCGAGCTGCTCGCCACCGCGGCAGCGGAGGCCGCCCCCTTCACCGCCCGCGTCTGGGGCGGCATACCCACCGAGGACCTGGCCGTCGCCGGGCGCGTCCTCGCCCTGGTCGCCGAGCGCGCCAACGCGGAGCTGGCGGCGCTCGACGCCTGACGTCATGGCGGTGGCCCGGCCCCGGGAGAGGGGCCGGGCCACCGCCATGACGCCGGTTGCCGTACGTCTCCGGCTAGCTCAGCTCGACCTGGGCCTCCTCGTGGGCGAGCGGCTGCGGCATCGGCAGGCCGCTCTTCGTGGACAGCTTCATCAGGTGGGCCCGCACGGTGGCCTCACCCCGCTCGTAGTGGGAACCGGTGCCCTTGCTGCTGTTGGTCCACTCGCGGACCTGGCCGTCGCAGACGGCGGCGGTGCCGCCGATGCCGGTGGACTCGTCGCCCTGGACGAGGGTGCTGCTGACGAACACCGGGCCCGGGGAGCCGTCGGGCAGGCAGCGGTACGTGCCGGAGAGCGTGATGGTGCCGTCGGCGGCGACCGTGCCGGTGCCGTTGACGGTCAGGTCGTCGAACCTGCCCGCGTGGGCGGGCGTGGCGGCGGCGAGGCCCGCGATGAGCAGGGTGTTCGCGGCGGCACCGAGGGCGAGGCGGACGCGCATGACTGGCCTTTCGGGAGGTGTGGGGGGCGGTATTGCCGCCGCCAGGCATACCGGAGGGCACCGTGTGTCTCTCGTAACCTCACTCGTTCGGGGACGAGTTGCGGGCCCGGGGGACGCATCCGCAGGCCCAGCCGCTCCCTCGCGCGGCACGGCAGGACGCCCGCCTCGCCACCCGTGGCGGATCCCCGCAGGGCCGCTCGCCGCCTTCCGGCCTAGGCTGAAAGCCGTACCTGAGGGACAGGAGACCGAGGTGGCCGAGACGACGCCGACCGGGACGACGGTCGCCGAGGTGATGGCCGAGCTGGCCGCGCTGGAGGACCCGAAGACGCGCGCGGTGAACGAGAAGCACGGCGACGACCACGGGGTGAACCTCGGCAAGCTGCGCGCGCTCGCGAAGCGCCTGAAGACCCAGCAGGAACTCGCGACCGGGCTCTGGGCCACGGACGACACCGCGGCGCGGCTGCTCGCGCTCCTGATCTGCCGCCCGAAGGCCTTCAGCCGCGACGAGCTGGACGCCATGGTGCGCGCGGCGCGCACACCCAAGGTCCACGACTGGCTCGTGAACTACGTGGTGAAGAAGAATCCGCACGCCGAGGAGCTGCGCCTTGCCTGGTCCGCCGACGCCGACCCCGTGGTCGCGAGCGCGGGCTGGGCGCTCACCACCGAACGCGTGGCGAAGAAGCCCGCGGGCCTCGACCTCGCCGGGCTCCTCGACGTCATCGAGGCGGAGATGAAGGACGCCCCCGACCGCCTGCAGTGGGCGATGAACCACTGCCTGGCCCAGATCGGCATCGAGCACCCCGCCCACCGCGCCCGCGCCATCGCCATCGGCGAGCGCCTGGGAGTGCTCAAGGACTACCCGACGTCCCCGGGCTGCACGTCTCCGTTCGCACCCGTCTGGATCACCGAGATGGTACGCCGACGCCAGGACGAGCCGACGGCTTGACGGGCGGCGCCCCCACGCGGCGGACCGAGCACGGGCCCCTCGGCGTCGCAGCTACGCACCGGTTCGGCTCCTTGGTTTCCGGCCGCGCACGTCGGACGTCGACCTCCCGCCGGTCCTGGCGTCAGGTGTCGTGGAGATCGGCGACGACCTATGGACGTACGGCCACCCCGTCGGAAGCTTCCACGCGAGGCAGTCCACGACCCTGCGCTACCAGGGCACGGATCTGCGCAGCGAGGAGCCCGACGCGCCGTGGCTGCCTCGCGCGGAGGGGCTGGTGGGCGCGGGGTGCAGCGGCAGTGCGGTGATCAATGTCCGGACCGGGGCCGTGTGCGGCATGGTCAGCACCTCCGACCCCTCCGGAAGCGTTCATCTCGCGCCCGTGGAGCAGATCCTGCGCACTGCCCCGCGGGCACGCAACGGGCCGCCCTGGGCGGCGAGTGGCCGCACGCGTTGACCGAAAGCCAGCTCGCAGGGCTCCCCCGTCCCTTTCGATCGTGTACGTCCGCCGCTACGCCGATGAGGCATCGCGCGACGAGGAGCCGGAGGCGAGTGCGGACGGGGCGGACCGGCGGTCGGCCGACAGCGGACGGGAGGGCGAGGCACAGGGACACGGCGGCACGAGTGAGCCGTCCGGCGGACGGCGCCCGCGTCAGCAGGACGGCGAGCGGATCCTGGCTGAGGCGCTGTTCGAGCTCGACGAGGACGTGTGCGGTGACGGAGTTGGCCGACCGATGGGACGAGGAGGACTCCCGGCCCGGGGTGGTTCCGGTCCGGATGGACGCCAAGGGCTTCGAGGCCGACGTGCAGCCGCTCGCCGCGATCGCCGCCGCGGACAGCGTCACCGCCCCGTCGGCGGCGTCTTCAGGGACTCGGGCAGGTCGCGCGCAGGACCCGGCCGTCACCGGCGGAGCCGTCGGCGTCGCCGGGCCACAGGAGATGGGCGCCCAGCCCCTTCCGCACCGCCCCAGCACGCCAACGCGCGCCCGCGCCGACGAGCGGACTCCACGGTAGGCGCCTGCGGGACGGGCGTGCGGCGCTTCCCCGGAATCCCGGCGGAAGGGGTGAACGGCCGCTGCCTCGAAGCGAGATCGTCCGTAACGCGCTCTCTCTTCCTTGTACCGCACACGGGGCGGGAATGACCGATTCGAGCTGGGCACCTCCCGCAATCGCCAAATCCGGAATATCTCCTTCTTATCTCCCCATGGAGGTGACCGTGTTGTACGCTCGCCGTGAGCCTGACGTCCGGCCGAGGGGTGGCATCTTGGGTGTGACGGAGGCGCTCACGCGCATGGCTGATTTTCCCCGTCGGCCCTAGCGCAGTCGGGGGTGGCCCGCATGGCCGGATACCGGCACGAAAACTCAGACGAATGAGGGGTGCGCGTCGGACAACCCGCACGCGAACCTCCACTGTGGCGCTTCGCACTCGCTCCGCACCGGTTCAGCGTTGATCGACCCGATGCCGTGAAGAACTGCGCTATGCCGACGGTTCCTGGAAATGGCTCACATTGCCGCCTTTCCCGCCCAGAGCGACGGCAATGGCGACGCATGGAAAGGTCGGCACCATCTGACCTTATTCGATCTTGTGGCCGCTCTGACGCCCGGCCTCCACAGAGGCCCTGGACGGCCATACGGGGGAAAAGGAAGCCGCACATGGCTCAGATACGACTGCTGATCGCCGATGACCGCATCGTGACCCGATCCGGTCTCGTGGCGATGAGCAGGGAAGCTCCCGGACTCGATGTGGTCGGCGTGGCCCAGGACATGCCCGGCGTCGTCACCGCCGTCGACTGTCTGGACCCCGACATCGTCCTCCTCAATCTCCGCAAACTCTCGGGGGACGGCCTGCGCCGTCTCGCCCAACTCATCGGCGCGCACGTCTCGATCATCGTGCTCTGGTGTCATGACTCCGCCGTCACCGTCCAGGACGCGTTACGGGCCAAGGTCGCCGGATTCATGGCCCTGGAGATCCTGCAGGAGGAATTCGCCAGCGTGATCGCCCTGGTCGACCGCGGCTGTGCCGCCTATCTCTTTCCGCGCGAACGCATCCGCGATATCAGCGACGCCGGTTCTACGCCGGTGCCCTCCGGGGCTATGTCGACGCTCACCTCACGGGAGAGCGACGTACTGCACCTTCTCGCGGGCGGCATGACGAACAAACAGATCGGTTCCGCCCTGCATATCGCGGAGAACACGGTGAAGAAACACGTGCATCGCGCGATGGGAAAGTTATCTGCTTCTAGTCGCGTGGAAGCCGCGCTCCTCGTATCCCGGCTCGGCCCGCTGGATGAGACGGCCCGCGGCCGCGCCGCCGCGGGTCAGCAGAGAAGCGATTTGAGCAGCACCTCATAGGTCCGTCCGGCGCTGACGACCGTCGCGGGGCCCGTCATCGCGACCTCGTGGCCGAGGGACGTCAGGGCGCCCAGCAGTACGAGCGCGAGCTGGCGGGACCCGTCGGCGCCCGCCTCCGCGCCGCCGGGGCCGCCACGCTCGAGGCGGGCCCGCTCCACCAGGCGGATCGTCGACGACAGCCACCACTGCTCGTCGATCCGGCGCCACCGCTCGTAGCCGAGGACCGCGGGCGCGTCGAGCAGGAGCAGTCGGGCGACCGCGGGGTCGGCGCAGAAGCCGAGGAACTCCAGGCCGGAGCGCAGGAGAAGCGGGACGGGCGCCCCCTCGACGGCCCGCCCCGCCCCACGGCCTCCGACGGCCCGGCCCGCCCCACGGGCCGCCCCCGCACCGACCTCCTCCCCAGACCGGATCCGCGCGGCGAGCTCCCGGTGGATGTCGTGCACGGCATCCACCAGCAGCGCCTCCTTGCCCGGCCAGTGGTGGTACAGCGCCCCGGTCGTGAGCCCGGCGCTCCGCGCGATCTCCGCGATGGTCGTGGCGGAGTACCCGCGCTCACCGAACAACTGACGTGCCGTGGCGACGAGTTGGGCCCTGGTGGCCTCGGTGCGCTCTGCGTTGGATCTGCGCGGCGACATACCGAACGATGCTATGTTCCTTCGATGATGGATGTCGACGCGGCCCAAGCTGTCCTCGATAACAGCCCCTTCGGCCCCTGGTGGGGATTCAGGGTGGAGGCCGTCACCAAGGGGCACGCCAAGGTCTCGCTCCCCCAGCGCCCCGAACTCTTCCGCCCCGGCGGCGTCCTGCAGGGCGGATGCGCCATGACGCTCGCCGACGTGACCTGCTGGATCGCGATCATGTCGCTGTTCGGCGAGGACGACCCATCCGTCACCCAGCAGATGACGACGAGCTTCCTCGGCCCGGCCCGCACCGACCTGATCTGCGAGTCCACCATCGTCAGGCCCGGCCGCCTGATCGTCTACGGCACGGCCGAGACGACCGACACGGCGGGCAAGCTCGTCTCCCACCACACCCTCACCTACATCCGGCCACCGCGGCGCGAGGGCGCCTGAGGCCCGGCACTCCCCCGACCCGCCGGGCCCGAGCCGGGCCCCGGAATGCGCCCGGAGTACCACCAAAGAGCCACCGGAATACCCCCATCGTGCCCCAGCGATATGGCCCCAACGTGGCCTGTCGACCTCGCGAGTCGGCCGGATAGTCTCCATTTCTCGGCTACCCGGAGGAGATTCGTATGGGAGACGTCTTTTCGGAGACTGTAAACCTGGAGAGTGTCGGTGAACTCCCCGAGGAATACCACGAGGTACTGACACACCAGATGCTCGCCAATGGCGAGGGCGAGCTGAGTGCAGGCGACACCTACGTCGATTCGTTCTATCCCCTCGCGCCCAATGCCGACGAGCGCTATGTGTGCCTCAAGTTCGGCATGGAAGAGGTGGACCATTTCCGCCGCTTCGCCAAGCTGCTCACGCCGCTCGGCATCGACACCTCGCACATGGTGAACCAGGCCGTGGCCGACCGGCGCTATTTCCCGGCCGAGAGCATGACCACCCAGGTCACCGTCTGGGAGGAGCGCGCCGCGTTCAGCTTCCTCTGCGAGCTCGAAGGCCACTTCCAGATCAAGGAAATGACCACGAGCACCTACGGGCCGCTGCGCGTCGAGGCCGACGCGATCCTCAAGGAGGAGGCCCGGCACTTCGGCTACGGCAAGCGCCTGATGCAGGAGGCCTACGACACGGGCGGCCAGGCCCGTGACCGGGCACAGAAGGCGCTGGACAAGTTCTACCCGATGGCGCTCGACATGTTCGGGCGGCCCGACTCCCGGCGCGGCCGCCTCGCCGTCAAGTGGGGTCTGCGCCAGCACGACAACGGCGAGCTGCGCGAGCTCTACAAGGCCGCGATCGCCCAGCACATCGAGAAGATCGGCTTCTCCGTGCCCAAGATCGACCCCTCCCAACTGCTGTACGCCTGAGCGGCGTCGGCCCGCCCTCCCCGGCGCATCCGCGCTTCCCCGCGGGCCCCATCCACCTCACCGGAGTAGGAATCGATGACGACGACCGACACGCTGATCGACCGGATCAAGACGCACCGCGTCTTCGACCACCCCCTCTACGACCACTGGGCCGCGCGGCCCCCGACAGCCGAGGTCTCGGGCGCCCTCTTCCACCAGGTGCAGTCGTTCTGCGCCTCCACCCGCCCCGGCGGCGACTTCCCCACCGCGCTGCGGGGCATCGGCTGGGACGAGCAGGCCGTCCTCATCGAGGAGATCGTCGACAGCGAGTCCGGCCACGGCCCCGAACTCGCGACGATGGCGGGCCACATCGTCAACCGCACCGGCGCCCCCGTCTTCGACGACGTGTACGACACCGAGCGGGTCGAGGCCTGGCTCAAGGAGTCGTCGGACCGGCTGCTCGCCGGGCTGCCCGGGTACGACCGCGAGACTGGTCTGACGGCTCAGGCCACGGCCGCCATCGAGGTGTTCAAGCGCCGCTTCTCCTCCGACGCCGACACCACCGTCCGCAACCTGGGCACGGCCCTCGCGCTTGAGATCATCTCCAACCAGTCCCTGATCCCCGGCGAGAAGCGCGCCCTCATCGACTCCGGTCACTACAAGACCGACCTCGAAGAGCCGGAAATGCACTACATGGCGGAGCACTGGGGCGACGCGGGTGCCGAGCAGCAGCACGAGGCGAATGTGATCCAGGCCGTGTCGTCCGTCATGGACGCGTCGAACAGCGACCAGATCGCCCAGGGCGTGGAGGACTTCCTGGAATCGCTCTGCGCGCTGTGGGACGTCCTGGACGCGGCACTGCTCTCGTCAGGACTTCAGCCGACCGAATAGTTCACTGCCGGACGGGCCGGCGGTTCACGCCTGACGGCGGGGCCGCCGGTCCGGCCGTACCGGACGGAATTCTGGGGTGGGTCATGAGTGTTTTCGACGAAATCGACGGCCACGAGCAAGTTCTTTTCAGTACCGGCCCCGGAGGGCTCCGGTGCGTCATCGCCATTCATTCGACGCTGCTCGGCCCCGCGCTCGGCGGCGTCCGCTTTCTTCCCTACCGTGACGAAGACCAGGCGATCAGCGACGCGTTGCGGCTTTCCCGGGCCATGACGTACAAGGCGGCGTGCGCGGGACTCGACATCGGGGGCGGAAAGGCCGTCATCTTCGGCGGCTCCGGTGTGGAGAAGTCCGAGCCGCTGCTCCGCGCCTTCGGGCAGGCCGTCGAGAGTCTTTCCGGCCGATTCATCGCCGCCTGCGACATGGGCATCACCACCGCCGACCTCCGGGTCATGCGCAAGGAGTCCCAGTGGATCCGCGGCCTCGACGCCGAGGAGGGCGGCTCCGGTGAGTCGGGGGCGATGACCGCGTACGGAGTGAGCCTCGGCATCCGCGCGTGTCTGCGGCACCTCGACGGCGACGAGAGCCTGGAGGGCCGACACGTCGCCATCGACGGCGTCGGCAAGGTGGGCGCCCGGCTCGCGACGCTCCTCTCGGAAGGGGGCGCGCGGCTCACGGTGGCCGACATCGACCAGGAGAAGGCCGAGCAGGTGGCCCGGGCGTGCGGGGCAGAGGTCGTCAGCCGGGAGAAGCTCTACCTGCTCGACGTGGACGTCCTCAGCCCGAACGCCATCGGCAACGTCATCGACGCCGACCTCGTGGACCGGCTCCGCTGCCGGGTCGTCGCGGGCGGGGCCAACAACCAGCTCACCGCGCCGACGGTCGCGGACAGGCTCGCGGCACGCGGCATCCTCTACGCGCCGGACTTCGTCATCAACGCGCTCGGCCTGATCCAGGTGGTCGACGAACTGCACCCCGCGGGCCACGACATGGACCGGGTCAGGCAGCGCGCCGAGCTCATCCCGGAACGGCTCGGCGAGATCTTCAACCGGTCGCGGCACCTGCGGATCAGCACCGCCGCCGCGGCGATCAGCATGGCCAGGGACCGGCTCGCGGCGGTGCGGACGGTGCGGTCGTTCTGGCTGCCGCCGCGCTGCGCCTGAGCCGCTTCCCGCCCGGTACGGACCGAGGTCCCGCCCCGACGAAAGGACGCCCGACCACCATGAGGAGCGACCGCTGATGGAGTTGGAAGCCGCGATACGCACGCGCCGCAGCCAGCACCGGCTGATCGACCCCGCCCCGAGCGACGAGGAGTTCGTCGATCTGCTCGGCTGGGCCGCGACCGCGCCGGATCACGGCCACCTCCGCCCCTGGCGGTGGATCCTCGTGCGCGGCGAGAGCCGGGCGGCGCTCGGCGCGGCCTTCGCGTCCGGTGCCGCCGACGCGGAGGCCGTCCAGCGCGAGGCGCGCAAGCCGCTGCGCGCCCCGCTCCTCGCCACCCTGGTCCTCGTCCCGCAGCGCAACCACCGCGTACCGGACTGGGAGCAGCTCGCCGCGAGCAGCGCCATGGTCAACTCGCTGATGCTCCTGCTCCACGACCGCGGCTACGGCAGCATGTGGCGCACCGGCCCCTCGGTCGACTCCACCGGCCCCCGCCTGCTCCTCGACCTGGCCTCGCACGAACGCATCATCGGCTGGCTCTACGTGGGCACCCCTGACCCCACCCGCCGCTCCGTGCCCCGCACTCCGGTACCGGTCGGGCACCGGGTCTCCCTGTTCACTCCGCCCCGGCCCGCGTCGGCGGGGGCCCGCCTCGCGGAGGGGATCACCAGCCCCGTCCCGTAGCCGGGGGCCGCTCATCCGGCCCCCGCCCGGGGGAAATTGAGTCGCCGCGCCGCCGGAGCGGATGGCAGGGTGCGGCACATGTCATCCCTTTACCAGATTCGTGCCGACTACGACGCACGCACGATCGTGCTCTATCAGGCGTACTCGCCCGCGATCGCCGACCCGGCGCTGCGGGCGGGCCGCTTCGTCGCGCCGTTCTCGTTCCACCGGATGACGTGGATCAAGCCCTCGTTCCTGTGGTTGATGCACCGCAGCAACTGGGGCCGCAAGTCCGGTCAGGAGCGCGTCCTGGCCGTACGCGTGAGCCGCGAGGGCTGGGAGGAGGCGCTGTCCCAGGCCGTCCTGACGACCTCGGATCCGGCGGCCGTGGCGCGGGCGACCGTGCACGTCCAGTGGGACCCGGAGCGCTCGCCGCGCGGGGCGGCGCTGAACCACTACAGCATCCAGGTCGGCATCGGCCGCCACCTGATCCGCACGTTCACCGACGACTGGATCGTCGGCCTCACCGACCTCACCCCCCAGGTCCGCAAGGCCGCCGCCCTCATCCAGAACGGCCACGCCGCCAAGGCCCAACGCCTGTTCCCCACGGAGCGCGTCTACCCACTCCCCCGCACCCTGGAAGACCGCCTCTGCCCGCGCAAGTGAGCGCCCTCGTCGCACCTGGCTTTCGCGGTCTCTCCCGCGGGTACGACTGAGCCGTGTCGGGCCGATCGGGCCCGGGGGCAGGAGGAACAGGTGCGCAGGATCGCGATCGTGGGGGCGGGGCAAGCCGGGCTCCAGCTCGGCCTCGGGCTCCTCGGGGCGGGGTACGACGTCACGCTCGTCGCCGAGCGGCGGCCGGACGAGGTGCGCGGCGGGCGGGTCACCTCGACGCAGCTCATGTTCGGGCCCACGCTGGCGATCGAGCGGGCGGCGGGCCTCGCGTTCTGGGACGACACCGCGCCGGTGATGCCGGGCTTCGAGCTGAGCAACTGGGACCCGGAAGGCGAGCCGGACGCTCCGGTGCGGCGGTTCAGCGCGGCCTTCGACGACGAGGTGCGCTCCGTGGACCAGCGGGTGAAGCTCGCGGCCTGGCTCGAGCTGTTCGAGGAGCGCGGCGGGCGCGTCGAGTACCGCGCGGTCGGCCCCGCCGAGGTGGCCGCGCTCGCCGCGGCGCACGAACTGACCGTGCTCGCCACCGGCCGCGGCGACCTGTCGGCGCTCTTCGGCCGCGACGACGCCCGGTCCGCCTTCGACCGCCCGCAGCGCTCCCTCGCCTGCTTCTACGTGCACGGCGGCGCCCACGAGGACACCGACCCGGCGGCCGCGTACGTACGCAACACGGGTGTGCCGCCGACCGGCGACGTGATCGTGCTGCGGGCGCTCACGGTCGGCGGGCCCTGCGACATCCTGCTCTTCGAGGGGCGGTGGGGCGGGGCCTACGACTGCTGGAGCGACCGGCCCGAGCCCGCCGAAGGGCTGCGGCGGGCGCTCGGCCTGCTGCGGACGTACGCGCCCTGGGAGTACGAGCGCTTCCGTGCGGCGGAGCTCACCGACCCGGGTGCCGCCCTGTACGGCGCGGTCACCCCGGTGGTCCGCCACCCGGTGGCGCGCCTCGGCGGTGACCTGCGCGTCCTCGGCATGGCGGACGTCATCGCCGTGCACGACCCCATCACCGGGCAGGGCTCCAACAACGCGGCGCGGGCGGCGTCCCACTACCTCGCGGCCGTCGTGGAGCGGGGCGGGCGGCCGTTCGACGAGGACTGGATGCGCGAGACGTTCGCCGCGTACTGGGAGACCGCCCGGCACACGCACGCCTTCACCGACATGATGCTGCGCGATCCGCAGCCCGAGCACGTGCGCCGGGCCGTCGGGGCCGCCTTCGACCACGCGGAGACCGCCCACCGCTTCGCCAACGGCTACGCCGATCCGCTCACTTACCGCGACTGGCTGCTTGACCCGGCCGGCGCGGAGGCCTATCTAGCCCGGCTCGACACATAGTCACCGAGGCGGGCCAGGCCAGCCGCGGCCTCGCGGTCATCGCCCGCGCTGAACACGTGCACCACCATGCCCGTGACCTCGGGAGCTGCCTGGACGTGCAGCGGCTCGAAGTCCAGCGTGAGCAGCCCGGCCACCGGGTGCCGAAGGCGCTTGCGGCCCGCCTCGCACATGACGACCTCGCCGCTGTCCCAGATGCGCGCGAAGTCGGCGCTGCGGTCGGTCAGTTCGGCGATGAGGGCGGCGAGTTCCGCGTCGTCGGGGTAGCGCCCCGCGGCGACGCGCAGCTGGCCCACGGCTTCCGCGGCCCGTGGCTCCCAGTCGGGGAAGACGTCCCGGGACGCGGGGTCGAAGAAGAGGAACCGCGCGTTGTTGGGGTCGCGGCGGCCCGGCTCGGCGAGGCCACCGAGGAGTTCGGCGCCGAGGGCGTTCCACGCGACCACGTCCAGGCGGGGGTTGGTCGCGAAGGTGGGGAAGTGCGCGAGCGAGTCCAGCATGCCGCGCAGCAGGGGACTGGCCCGGATGTCGGGCGCGGGGCCGCGCCGCGCGTCGGCCAGGGTGATGAGGTGGGTGCGCTCGGCCGCGTCGAGCCCGAGGGCGCGGGCGAGCGCGTCGAGCACCTCGGGGGACGGCTGGGTGGCCCGGCCCTGTTCCAGGCGGACGTAGTAGTCCACACTGATGCCCGCGAGCTGGGCCAGTTCCTCGCGGCGCAGGCCCTGCACGCGGCGGCGCCGCCCGCCGGTGAGCCCGACGTGCTCCGGCGCGACGCGCCCCCGCCGCGCGCGCAGGAAGCCGCCGAGGGCCCGCCCGGGGTCGCCGCTGCGCTCCGCCGGGCCGCCCCCGGTGCCGGTGCCGTGCACGCGCTCGATGTGGTTCACGCCGTTCATGCGCTCCAGTATGCGTGGCCCTGCCAGTACCAGGATCGGCGATCCACTGGTTGAACAGGGTGCTGGCTGCCCGCGCCGGTCCGTACGACCGTAGAGGCATGAACACGATCACCCCGCAGCAGCCCAAGAAGATCCTCGTCGTCAGCGCCCACCCGGACGCCCGGTCCCTCAATGCCTCGCTCTCGTCCTTCGCGGTCGAGCACCTGCGTGCCGCGGGCCACGAGGTGCGGGTGTCCGACCTGTACGCGATGAAGTGGAAGGCGACCGTCGACGCCGACGACTTCCCGGAGCACGGCCCGGACGAGCGCCTCCACGTCATGGACGCCTCCGAGCGCGCCACGCTCGCGGGCCGCCTGTCCGCGGACGTCGCGGCGGAGCAGGAGAAGCTGCTGTGGTCGGACGCGGTGATCCTGCAGTTCCCGGTGTGGTGGTTCTCGGCGCCCGCGATCCTCAAGGGCTGGATCGACCGGGTGTTCACCGCCGGGTTCGCCTACGGCCCCAAGGTGGCGCCGCCCTACAGCGAGGGCCCGCTCGCGGGTCGGCGCGCCCTGCTGTCGGTGACGGCCGGGGCCAGGGAGACCTCGTTCTCCGACCGGGGCATCCACGGCCGTCTCGACGACGTCCTGCACCCGTTGCAGCACGGCCTGTTCTGGTTCACCGGGGCCCAGCCGCTCGACCCGTTCGCGGTGTACGGCTCGAACGCCATGACCGAGGAGCAGTTCGCCGCGGCGCGGGAGGCCTACGGACGGCGCCTCGACGGGCTGTTCACGGACGAGCCGGTCCCGTTCCGCACCCTGGTCGGCGGCGACTACGACCACGACATGCGGCTCCTGGACGGTGTCGAGGCGCCGGGGACGAGCGGGCTCGACCTGCATGTCCGCCCGCGCGTCGGCCAGTAGCCCGAAGGACCGCACACCGGACTGTTCACCAGAACCCTCTCAACCCCTCCGGCCCTGTCTGCGGTCTCGGTACACAAGCGGCCCTCGCGCACCTCGGGGAGTGACACCTCCGAGGCGCCTTTCGGGCCGCAGGAGTACAGACGTGCGCAGACGACGTGAGGAGAACGCAATGGCGTTACGCAAGAGCACGAAGGCAGGCGTGGTGGGCGTCGTGGCGGCCGCGCTTGCGGCCACCGCCTTCGTGGCACCCGCCCAGGCGAGACCCGACGGGCCGGGTCCGGCGGCCGGGCACGAGGCCACGCGGCGCGCGATGGACGCGGCCGTGCGCGCGGGCATCCCCGGCGTCACGGCCCAGGCCCGCGACGGCCGTGGCGTCTGGAAGGCGGCGTCGGGCGTGGGCGATCTGACGTCGGGCAAGCCGCGCGGCAAGAACGACAAGTTCCGCGCGGGCAGCATCACCAAGGCGTTCGTGGCGACGGTCCTGCTCCAGCTGGAGTCCGAGGGGAAGCTCAGCCTCGACGACACCGTCGAGCGCCACCTGCCGGGCCTCGTACGCGGCAACGGCAACGACGGCCGCAAGATCACCCTCCGGCAGCTGCTCAACCACACCAGCGGCCTGTACGACTATCTGGACGACCCCGAGTACCGCAGGACGTACCTGCAGGGCGACGGCTACCTCACCCACCGGTACGACACCCTGCCGCCCAAGAAGCACGTGCGCGTCGCGCTCTCCCACAAGCCCCTGTTCAAGCCCGGCGCCAAGCACTCGTACTCCAACACCAACTACATCCTGGCCGGGCTGATCATCGAGAGGACCACCGGCAGGACGTACGAGAGGGAGGTCCGCGACCGCATCATCGAGCCGCTGGGCCTGAAGCACACCTCCAACCCCGGCAACAGCATCCACCTGCCCCGGCCCAGCAGCCGCGGCTACTCCAAGCTGTTCCCGGCGGCGCCCGACCGGATCGACGACATCACCGAGATGAACGGCTCGCAGGGCTGGGCCGACGGCGACATCATCTCCACCGCGGGCGACCTGAACCGGTTCTACCGCGCCCTGCTGCGCGGCAAGCTCCTGCCGCCGAAGCAGCTGAAGGAGATGAAGACCACCGTCGCCACCCCGGGAGCGTCGTACACGAGGTACGGCCTCGGCATCGCCCGTCTCAAGACGAGCTGCGGTACGACGCTCTGGGGCCACGGCGGCGGCATGATCGGCTGGCTCTCCATGGTCGTCTCCACGGCGGACGGCAGCCATCAGCTCGCCTACAACTTCAACGCGGACTGGGACGCGTCACAGATGGCGAAGATCGTCGACGCCGAGTTCTGCGGCACGTCACGCTGAGGATCCCGGGGCCGGACCGCGATGGAGCGTCCGGCCCCGGGCGCACGGCGCGCCTCCGACATCGTTGTCAAAGGCGCGGCGCGCACGGTCCGCGGCCTACGGGATGGGGCACGCCCCGAGGGAGCACCGCAGGCCGGGGCGGGCGGTCGCCCTACGGCGTGTAGACGGCGTCACTGCCGTACAGCTCCCTGGTGAACGCGGAGACCTCGGCACTGCGGTCGGTGCCGTTGAGGTTGTACGTCAGATAGACGCCGTACCCCTCACTGACGGTACGGCGGGCGAGCGCGGCGGACGTGCTCTGTGAGGTCCGGCCGATCTCGACGGCGGCGGGCGAAAGCTTCGCCTTGGGCAGGGCGATGCCGGGGACCTGCCAGGATCCGTAGTACGGGTTCCAGGCGTAGTCGAACTTGGACGTGATGTCGACGCCGCCGTAGGACAGGCGCGAGGCGGCCGGGCCGATGTTGTAGAGACTGATGATCTTGTTCGGCATGTTCGCGCGCAGCGCCGTCACCAGGTGCACGAACGAACTGGCGTTGGGCTGGCCGGTTCCGTTGTTCCCGTACTCGGCGTACTCGTCGTCGAAGTCGATGCCGTCCAGGCCGTACTTGGTGACGGTGTCCGACAGCTGCTTCGCGAACGCCGAAGCCGCCTGCCGGGACGGGAAGTTGGCGAAGCCCGCGCCCTGGTGGTTGCCCAGCACCGAGAGGACGACCTTGATGCCCTTCTGCTGCAACGGCCGTATCTGCGTGGCGGCGTTGTCGAGGACGCGCTGCACGTTCTCGTTGAAGTGCAGGTACGCCGCCTTCTTGCTCGTGTCGTAGTTGATGTTCGCCGCGAAGATCACGGCGACGTCGAAGACGTTGGCGCCGCCCTTGGCGAGGGTGTACTTGCCGACGTTCAGCATGCTGTTGTCGTTCACCTCGACGTACGCCACCGAGGTCGGCCCCTGTTTCGCCGGAGCCGGAGCGGGGGCCGCCGCCGCGCCGGTCGAGGTGGTCGCACCGAAGGCGAGGGCCGCGACTGCCGAGAGCGCGAGCGCGGCCACCCGCACTCTGCTCCGTACCAGAGTGAACATCGTTGATCGGTCTCCCATCGCATGGGTCGGCGCCCGACCTGTTCGAAAGCGCCGAGTGAGCGCTCCGAGTTTTCCGCGCTGGTGACCGAATCCCAAGATTCGCACGCAATCTCTTCACGACTCCCACGCATCTCACGCCACGGAGCGACACACCTGCGCCAGGGGCCCCGCGCCCTCGGGACGGCCGGGAGCGCCGGGTACCGGCGGGAGCCTGAGTGGCCCCGGCCCACGACAGCCCCGGGGTCAGGTCAGGTCGAGGAAGCTCCACCGGGCGTCCGGCTGGGCGCCGCTCAGCCACTTGCCGCAGTTCTGGAGCACGACCGGGCTCGACGTGATGTGCTGCGTGCCCGTCCCGAGGTCGCGCAGGAAGCGGTCGACGGGGCCGCGGCGGATGGCCGCCGAGCCCGCCCAGCGGTGCACGGTGCGGCCCACCTCGTACGCGGTCGAGGTCGTGTGGTTCAGGGCGAGGCGGATCAGGGTGTCCTGCTCCGTGGTCGGCAACCCTCCCTGGTCCAGGGTCTCTTCGACGCCCCGCCAGACGTCGTACACCCAGGCCCGGGCCGCCCGGAGCCCGGCCTCCGCCGTCGCGTACTCGGCGTGGAACTGGGAGGTGTCGACCGCGGCGCCCCGCGAACCGGTCCGCGCCGCGGCGACCCGCTTCAGCTCGTCCAGGAGCCGCCGCCCGACGCCGAGGGCCCAGCCCGTGTGCCCGATCGCCGCCATGTTGACCAGGCCGAGGCGGTAGAGGGCACCGCCGTTCACCGGGGTGTCCGTGGTGGCGACGTAGGTGTACTCGTGCGGTACGTACACGTCGTCGCAGTGGTAGTCGACGCTGTAGGTCGCGCGCAGCCCGAGCACGTCCCAGTTGCCGTCGAGGGTCACCTGCGCCTTCGGCATCGCGAGGACCCGCAGCTCGCCGGTGCCCTCGACCAGGATCGCGCTGTGGATGTGCGTGGCGTGCGCCATCCCGGAGGCGAACTGCCACTGGCCGCTGACCCGGTAGCCGCCCTCCACGGGGACGGCCCGGCCGGGGCGGGTGCCGTGCCCGGAGAGCAGCGCGTACTTGCCGCGGGGCACGTCGGGGAACAGCTCGGCCGCCGCGTCCGCGGCGAGGTACGCCGCGGTGGTCCCGGTCATCATCTGCAGCGCGAACATGGTCCACCCGGCCGCGGCGTCGTGGTAACTCGCCCGCTCCGCCACCTCGATCAGCTGCCGCGGCGCGAACTCGTATCCGCCGAGGCTCAGCGGGAGCTCGGCCCGTACGATCCCGGTGTCAAGCAGCGCCCGCGCCGTGTCCTCCGGCAGCCTCCCCAACTCCTCGGCGGCATGGGCCCGTTCGTCGAGCATCCCGCCGAGCGCGTCGATCCGCTCCAGCACCTCCGCCAGTTCCGCGCTGACATGCAGCTGCCCCTCGCCCGCCATGACACCCCTCTCCTCGTGGCCCGCGTCCCGATCGTCCCACGGGCGTCTCCCGCACCGCCCGGCGACCCGGTCCCGACATCTCCAACCAGCCTGATGTGTCCGGCCGTTGAAGCGGCGGGGGTCGGACCGAAGGGCCGCCGCACCCCCGTCGCGGCGGCCCCGTCCCGCCTCAGCGCAAGCGTGTCGCGGCGTACGCGTCGATGGCGGCCCGCTGGTATGCGGCAAGGCCCGGCGCGATCGCCTCGTACCACGCGTGCCAGTGCTCGTTCTCCACGCAGGTACGTCCGATCGCTCGGTACTCCTCAGCAGTGGCTGCCCGGATCCGGGCCAGCGTCCGGTACTGGGTGTCGATCTCGGCCTGCACCGCTTCGGCGTCGGCGGGCAGGCCGACGGAGAGCAGCTCGGCGAGGTGGATCATCTGCGCCGTCCGCTCGCGCTCGTCGGCCTCGCGCTCGGCCTCGCTCAGCGCCGAGTTGTGCCGTTCGACGGCCCCGGCCAGCTCCGGTGAACCGTGGAGGGCCTTCATGCACTGGGCGGACCGGATGCCCTCGAACAGGTTCTCCGGACGGGTGATGCTGATCATGTCTGTGCCGTCCTTCCTGGACTGCTCCAGTTCGGTGATCGTGTGGGCGACGGTGCGAGCCAGGGCATTCAGGCGGTCGCGTTCGGCGAGCAGCCGACGGTGGTGGCACCGCAGGGCCTCCACCTCGTCGACCCGCGCGGCCAGGATCCGGCCGATCTCGGGCAGTCCCACGCCCAGCGCCCGCAGCACGAGGACCTGCTGCAGCCGCAGCAGGTGACGCTCCTCGTAGTAGCGGTGGCCGTTGGACCCGGTCCAGGCCGGTGGCAGCAGTCCGATCTCGTCGTAGTGCCGCAGGGTCCGGGCCGTCACACCCGACATCCGGGCGACCTCCGCGATCGACCAGGCCATCGCCGCCTCCCTCACACGTGCTTCACCGGGCCGGAATCTCCGGCCCTGCTCAGGACGGTAGAGGCTGCCGCTACGGCAGCTTCAAGCCCACGGCTCGCGTCCGCGACGTACGCGAAGTTCCCCACCACGGCGCCGTAGGAAACCGATTGACGCCGTGTCGCCGTTCGTGAACCATTACGGACCGTGGCGACACACATCGATCAGGACCTGTCGGCCCACGGACCAGGCTCTTCGGCCGACCGCCCGCTCGCCCTGATCACCGGGGTGGGCCGCACCGTCGGGATCGGCGCGGGCATCGCCCGTCGGCTGGCCGCGTCGGGCTGGGACATCGCCTTCACCTACTGGGCCCCTTACGACGACCGCATGAGTTGGGGCAGGGAGTCCGGCGCGACCGAAGTGATCAGCCGGTCGCTGGCCGAACACGGGGCGTCCACCACCGCGATCGAGGCGGATCTCGCCGACCCGGATGCCCCGGCGCGCGTCTTCGACGAGGTCGAGCGGCAACTGGGCAGCGTCACCGCGCTGGTGCTGAGTCACTGCGAGTCCGTCGACTCCGGGCTGCTCGACACCACCGTCGAGAGCTTCGACCGGCACTTCGCCGTCAACGCGCGGGCGACCTGGCTGCTCATCCGCGAGTTCGGCCGCCGGTTCACCGCGGAACGGGGGACCGGCCGGATCGTCAGCCTCACCAGTGATCACACCGTCGGCAACCTTCCCTACGGGGCCAGCAAGGGAGCCATGGACCGCATCACCCTGGCCGCCGCCCACGAACTCGCCCACCTCGGCGTGACCGCCAACGCGATCAATCCCGGGCCGATCGACACCGGGTGGATGCCCGAGGAGGTCCGGGAGGAGTGCGTTCGCAGCACCCCGCTCGGCCGCCTGGGCACTCCGCGGGACACCGCACACCTCGTGGACTTCCTGTGCTCCAGGGAGGGCCAGTGGGTCAACGGTCAGTTGCTGATGAGCAACGGCGGCATCGCGTAGGGGCTGGCACCGGTCGTGGACGGCGTCTTCGGACCCACGGCCGGGCCGCGGCGTCGTCGGTGACGTCCGCCCGGGTCACCCCTGGCATCGGCCCTGTTCAGTGGGTTACGTTAGGCCGCGATGACTACCGGGACGGCTCCGCGCCACACACGGATTGGTGACCCGGCGCTCCTCTGAGCGCCGTGCGGGCCGCTGGCGGCCCACTGTGGGAACGAGGGTCCGGCGCCGTCGCGCGGGCTCCGCCTCCTGTCGTGTTGATCTCAGCTCGACACGTCAACCACGACAGGAGACCTCATGCCCACCCAGACGCTGCACATACCCACCGCCGACGGCCGAGCCGACGCCTTCGCCGCCTTCCCCGACGGCGGTGGGCGACACCCCGGGGTGCTGATGTACCCGGACGGCTTCGGCATCCGGCCCGTGCTGCGGGAGATGGCCTGCGAGCTGGCCGGACACGGGTACTACGTACTCGTCCCCAACTTCCTCTACCGGCACGGCCCCACGCCGGTGATCGAACTGCCCGCGTACATCGGAGAGGCGGCCCGGCCCGCGGTCTTCGCCCAGCTGATGCCCTTGATCGAGGCGCACACCGGCGAACGTACCGTGCGTGACGCCGACGCGTACCTCAGGTTCCTCACCACCCGGCCCGAGGTCGTGGCCGGGCCGGTCGCGGTGACCGGCTACTGCATCGGCGGTCTGCTGGCGCTGCGCACCGCCGTGGCCCATCCCGGCCAGGTGGCCGCCGTCGCCGGATTCCACTGCCCCGCGGGCGCCGACGGGACCGACGGCTTCGCCGCGCTGACCGCGCGGGTGCACCTCGGCCACGCCGAAGGCGACATGACGCCCGAGGCCCTCGGCGAGCTCAACCAGGCCCTGGACACCGCGGGGGTCGACCACACCTCCGAGATCTACCCCGGCACCGTCCACGGCTTCACGATGTCCGACACCGACGCCTTCGACCCCGCCGCACTACGCCGTCACTGGGACCGCCTGCTCCCGCTCCTCGACCGCACCCTGACCACCGGCTGAGGCTCCGGGGACGGCGCTCACCCCGCCGCGCCGTCGGTCTTGCCCAGGGCGTCGGTCAGGGCCCGGCAGAAGGCCGGGAGGTCGTCCGGCTTGCGGCTGGTGACCAGGACGTTGGCGCCCGAGGTGCACACCTGCACCTCCTGGTCGACCCACGTGCCGCCCGCGTTGCGGATGTCGGTGCGCAGGCTGGGCCAGGAGGTGAGGGTGCGGCCGCGCACCACGTCGGCCTCGATCAGGGTCCACGGGGCGTGGCAGATCGCCGCGACCGGCTTCCCCGCGGTGAAGAAGTCCTTCACGAACGCCACCGCCTTGTCGTCCAGGCGCAGGGCGTCGGGGTTGGCGACGCCGCCGGGCAGGACCAGGGCCTCGAAGCCGGCGGCGGACGCCTCGGCCACGACCTGGTCGACCGGGAAGGAGTCGGCCTTGTCCAGGTGGTCGAACCCCTGGACGCGGCCCGGCTCGGTCGACAGCAGGACGGGCTCGGCCCCGACGGCCTCGACGGCCCGCCACGGCTCGGTCAGTTCGATCTGCTCCACGCCTTCGGGCGCGGTGAGAAAGGCGACACGCATGGCGGCTCCTCTCGTGGTGGTACCGGTTGTCGTGGTGGTACTGGTTCTTGTGCGTGGTACTGGTTCTTGTGCGTGGTACTAGTTCTCGTACGTGGTACTGATGGGGTCAGCTGTTCCCGGCCGCTTCCGCGGCCTCGCGCTCGGTGGCCTTGCCGCCGGTGGCGAGGGTGCCCTGGGCGCTCTCCAGGTGGGCCCGGACGAACCACTGGAACTGGTCCAGGTCCCGCACCTGTTCGATCAGGATGTCCTCGGTGGCCGGATCGAGCTTGCCCACCTCGTCGATGGCGGCGCGATAGGCCTCGATCACGCCGGTGTACACGAGGTCGAGCGCACCCAGATGGGCGATGGCGTCCGCCCGGCCGATGCTGTAGTCGTCCCAGGTGCGCTCGGCCACCAGGGCGCCGGGGGTGCCGTGCGGCACGCCACCGAGGGCGGAGATCCGCTCGGCGACGTCGTCGGCCATGGCACGGACGCGGTCGACCTGCGGGTCCAGCATCTCGTGCACGGCGATGAAGTGCGGGCCGACGACGTTCCAGTGCACGTGCTTGAGCGTGAGGTGCAGATCGTTCAGCGCGTGCAGACGGAGGGCGAGCGCCGCGATGAGCTTGCCGCCGTCCTCGACGCTGATGCCGGGGACGGTGTAGCGCGGAGTGGTCGTACGAGCCATGGTGCGCTCCTCACTGGGGTCGGGCACCGACGCCTCCGGCGCGGGCCGTGGCATCGATACCGGAACTAGGGGTACTGGGGACGAGCGGGTCGTCGTCCCCCTCTGGCACGCCTTCCCCCAGCCAGTGACACATAACGTGTGGAATAGCTCAAAGGCCATATAACGCGATGCCAGCGGGGCAGGCGCAGGACGTAGGGGAAGAAGGGGTGGACACCGTGTTGTTGCCGGATCCCAAGACACTGAGAGTCATGCTCGCCCGTTACGCCGACCTGCGCATCGCGGCGCCGCCCACCGAGGCGACCCGGCGTGCCCTGGAGGACGTGAGCTACACGCTGTGCGTGCTGACCGGGGTGAGCCGGGTCGACGACGCGCTCAGCGTCGCTGACGCCCTGCTCGCGGAGGCCGGGGGTGCCCGGTGCGCCGCCGAGCCGCCGGGGGCGCCGGGGGTGCCCGGTGCGCGGCCGAGCCGCCGGGCGGAGGAGTTCCCGCTCCCCCGGCCCGCCGCCGCTCCCGAGTCGCTTCCGCCCGAGGGGCCCGCCGCCGACTCGGCGGACGACAGCCCGGGCGACGTGTCGCTGGCCGTCTGATCCGTCCGGGCCGCGGGAGGCGGGCGCGCGGCGTCCCACCGGAGCCGCGCGCCTCCGGGCCTCAGCGGCGGGGACGGGGCCTCACCGGGCTTCCTCGCCGTAAACACGGGAAACACGTGCGCCGTGGCGGGCACATCGAAAATGGCCCGGGCAGGCCTGTGTCACGCCGGGGATCGAGGGAACTCGCCGTACTGGAGGTGACGGACCATGGTGCCTTTGTTGCTTGTTCTTCTTATCGCCGTCGTGCTGTTCGGTGCGGGATTCGCCGTGAAATTCCTCTGGCTGCTCGCCGCCCTCGTGCTGCTGGCGTGGGTGCTCGGTTTCATCGTCCGCCCCGCGGGCACGGGTGGACGCAGGAGCCGCTGGTATCGCTGGTGACAGCGGTCGGTGTCACGGGCCCGGTCGCCTCGCGACGGGGCGTCCGGGCCGCCGCGACGGCCTCTGCGCGCCGTCCGTCGGAGACGCGCCGTGGGCCAATGTCCCTTTCCACGCCCGTAGATGACACCGCGTATGACAGCGCGTATGGCATCGCATATGACATACGACCGATGACTCAAGGTCATTGAATTGTCCAGCGCCCGACGAAGACCGGCCGAACCGAATCCGGGCCGAAGTCGAGCTGAAGTCGCCGGAAAGTTCCGTGGATTCACCGAGGAGATTCACAGAGGAGGACAGTGTGAGCACGATCAAGGAAACAGTGGACGTACAAGTCCCGCTCAGCAGGGCGTACGACCAGTGGACGCAGTTCGAGGAGTTCCCGAAGTTCATGGAAGGCGTCGACGAGGTCCGGCAGATCGACGACGTACACAACCACTGGACCACGAGCATCGGCGGCGTACGGCGCGAGTTCGACACGGAGATCGTCGACCAGATGCCGGACGACCGGATCACCTGGCGGACCATCGGTGGTGACACCCAGCAGCAGGGGTCCGTGCGCTTCCGTCAGCTCGACGCGACGCGTACCCGCGTGGAGCTGGTCATGGACGTCGAGCCCACTGGTGTCGCGGAGAAGGGCGCGGACGCGCTGGGCATGATCGAGCGACGGGTGAAGGGCGATCTGCACCGGTTCAAGGACCACGTCGAGCGCTCCGGGGAGAGCGGCGCCTGGCGCGGGCGCATCCGCCCGGGCGACCCCGGCCCCACCGCCGGTCCCGGTCCCGTCCCTGGTCCCGGCCCCGGCGCCGGACCCGGCCCCCTCCCTGGCACCGGCCCCAGCCCCGGCCCCGGCATGCCTCTGTGATCCGACACGGCCCGAGCCGTCGTGTCCAACGGACCCCCGCGAGAACGGGCAGGCACCGCCGCGCGTGGCGGTGCCTGCCCGGGTCCGTTCGGTCACTCGGCGGCCCCCACCGGCAGTCGCCGAGGGGGGCCGCGGGGGTCGGGGTCAGTAGAGCTTGTTCACGGCCTTCTTGGCGGTGGTCTTGAAGCCGCTGACCGGCGCGTGCGACAGGTCGCCGAGCTGGCCCCAGCGGACGAGCGTCACCGTGCGCCCGTCACGGCCCACCGCGAAGAGGTTGGCGTCCGAGGCCCCCGAGTTCCACGCGGTGTGCAGGCCGTAGACGTAGGCGCCCTCCTCGACGTCCAGCTTGCCGTAGTACTTCTGCTTCGCCTTGACGTCCGGGTGCTCCCGCTCCAGGCGCGCGGCGCAGTCGTCGAGCTTCTCGCGCAGGAGCCCGGCGAACGCCTTGGCCCGCTGGGTGCTCCGCTCCACCACGGTCACCTGGACGGCGTTGGTGTCGAGGTCGGTCCAGAAGGTGCGGTGCACCGACGTCGACGGCAGCGCCTCGCCCGCGCACACCGGCAGGGCGTCGGGCTGGCCCGCGGTCACCCGCCCTGCGTGCCACGCCGACGAGGGGTGCGGCGGCAGTTCACCGGCGCTGAGGAAGCGCGGCTCCCCGCCGCCGGACGGCGCCGCGGCGGCGGGTGCCGCCACGGCCGCGGCCGTGGCGGCCACGCACAGGCCGACCGTCGTCGCGGCCAGGGCACCTCGGTTACGCATGCTCATTCGTCTCCCCCAACTCCCGCTGTTTCCATGCCGATCGGCACTTCCACCCCGTTCGACCCACCAGGGCCGCGGGACGTTGCACGGCTGATCGTCACAGCCTCGTCGCGTATGTCACCGGACGGAAACAGGAGTTCGGGCGCACCGGAGGCCGGGTCCGCGGGGTGCTCAGGCGTCCTGCTCGTACCAGCGCAGCTCCACGGTGTTGCCGTCGGGGTCCTTCACGTACAGGGAGAGGCCGGTGCCCCGGGCGCCGAAGCGCTTGCCGGGGCCGTCCACCACGGTGAAGACGCCGGAGTCGATGACCTCCTGCCAGTCGAGCGGCTCGACCGCCAGGCAGATGTGGTCGACGTTGGACCCGCGCGACTCCCCGTCGGGTCCCTTGAAGAGGTCGATGATGGTCGTGGGGCTCACCCGCACGGAGGGGAAGGAGACCTTGCCGGCGCGCCACTCCTCCACGCGCACCGGTTCGAGCCCCAGCGGGCCGGTGTAGAAGGCCAGCGAACGCTCGATGTCGGCGACGTTCAGGACGATGTGGTCGAGGGCGATCACGCGCATGGTGGTCTCCGCTGGATCGGGGCGCCGGGGCGCCGGTGGTGGTACGACGGGACCGGTGCGCCCGGCCCCGCGGGATCTGGCCGGGAACCGGGCGGTGGCTCGTCGGTGGTCCGTCACCGATCGCCGTGCCCCGCCGCTGACTTCATGATCACCCAGTGGATATCCATTAGTCCAACACATGCTTGTCATTGATATCCATCGTGATTCACGCTGGATCCATGGACCTCCAGCAGATGCGCTACGTCCTCGCGGTGGCGGAGACCGCCAGCTTCACGCGCGCCGCCGAGCGGTGCCACGTCGTCCAGTCCGCGCTCAGCCACCAGGTGGCCCGCCTTGAGAAGGAACTGGGTGCCCGGCTCTTCGAACGGACCAGCCGCCGGGTGCGGCTCACGGCCGCCGGGGAGGCGTTCCTGCCCGCGGCGCGCCAGGCCTTGGAGGCGGCCGAGCGGGCCCGCGCGGAGGTGGCGGCGGCCAGCGGCGAGGTGCGGGGCAGGCTGACGGTCGGGGCGATCCCCACGGTGACGGCGGTGGACCTCCCGGCGACGCTGCGGGACTACCGTCGGCGCTATCCCCAGGTGCGCATCAGCCTGCGCGCCGGGTCCAGCGAGCAGCTCGTCGAGCGGGTGCGCGACGGCCAGTTGGACGCGGCGTTCCTCGGCGTGCCGCCCGACTTCCGGCCGCGGGGCGTCCACGACCGGGAGCTCGCGCACGGGCGGCACGTCGCCGTGGCCGCCCCCGACCATCCGCTCGCCGCGCACCGCGAGGTGGACCTGCGCCGACTCGCCGACGAGGCCTTCGTCGACTTCGCCGAGGGCAGCGCCGCCCGCGCCCAGTCGGACCGGGCCTTCGCGGCGGCCGGGCTGCGGCGCGAGGTGGCCTTCGAGGTGTCCGGCGTCGAGCTGATGGCCCCCATGGTCCGACAGGGCCTCGGCGTCGCCCTGCTGCCCGGGGCGTTCGCGGCCGGACTCCACGGTCTGCGGACCGTGTTGGTCACCGACGGCCCGGTGCGGGTGGAGCGCCTCATCTGGAGCCGCTCCACCCCGACGCCTGCCGCGTCCGCGTTCCTCGCCCTGCTGGGCATCGGTGACGGGGAGGCCGCACCGCCGCCCCGCTGAAGCGGTCCGCGCCCGGTCCGTCAGCGCGGCACACCCAGGCCGTCCACGATTCTCTCGACGATCCTCATCAGCCGGTCCCCCGCCTGGCCGACGCTGCCGTTCTGCGTGCTGACCTGTGCGCCTTCGAGGACGAAGGTGATCTCGGCCGCGGCCTGTTCGGGGTCGGGCAGACCGGCCCGCGCGCACATGCCGACCAGCCTGCGCAGCTGGTGGGCCTTGTGCTGCTCGATCACGCGCCGTGCGGGATGGGAGCGGTCGGGCAGCTCGGCGAGGGAGTTGATGAACGGGCAGCCCCGGTGCGAGAGGGTGGGCAGGCCGTCGGCGATGAAGCGGGCCAGGCCCAGGATCTGCTCCCCCGGCCGGTCCGGGTGTTCGGCCTCGACGCGGTCGAAGGCCGCCCGGTAGTCGGCGGCGAGGATCCGCAGCCACTCCGCGACCAGCGCGTCCTTGGTGTCGAAGTGCCGGTAGATCGCCATCTTGGTGGTCCCGGCCCGCTCGGCGATCGCCTGGACGCCCACCCGCAGAATCCCCTCGCTCTGGAAGAGCTCCTCCGCCGCGTCGAGGATGCGCTCGCGCGGCGGCAGTTTCGCCACTCTGCCCGGCCTGCTGGCGGTCGATGCCATGACTTCTCCGTGACGTCCGAACGGTTGGGGGGGTCCCACGTCCTGTTACGGTACCTCTCAGTTCCAGGCGATACCGCTCGGTATCGTTCGGGACTCAACGGTACTGTTCGTTCTGCTGGGAGTGACAGTGAGAGTCAGCGAGTACGTGAACTTCGACGCGGTCGGGCTCGCGGAGCTGGTGGCCGCGGGCGAGGTGACCCCCGCCGAACTGGAGGCGGCCGCACGCGAGGCCGCGGGAGCGGTCAACCCGCGGATCAACGCCATCGTGGAGACCTGGCCGACCGACGACAGGCCCCGCCCCGGCAGCGCGCCGCTGGCCGGGGTCCCCTTCCTGATCAAGGACATCGGCGTCGCCATGGCGGGGAGGCGGATGGAGCTGGGCAGCCGACTCGCCGCGGGCAACGTGTCCGGGGCCGACTCGGCGCTGATGCGGCGCTTCCGCCGCGCCGGGCTCGTGACGTTCGGGCGCAGCACGACGCCGGAGCTGGCCCACAGCATGGTGACGGAACCGGTGCTGTACGGCGCGACCCGCAACCCGTGGGATCCGCGGCGGAGCGCGGGCGGCTCCAGCGGGGGCGCGGGCGCGGCCGTCGCCGCCGGGGTGGTGCCGATGGCGCACGCCACCGACGCCGGAGGATCGCTGCGCGTACCGGCCGCGTACAACGGCCTGTTCGGCCTCAAGCCCACCCGTGGCCGGGTCTCCATGGGGCCGGACATCGACGAGATGGTCAACGGCCTGGTGGTGCACGGCAGCGTCAGCCGCACCGTGCGCGACAGCGCGGCCCTGCTCGACCTGATCCGCGGCCCGGAGCCGGGCGACCCCTACTTCGCGCAGGAGCCGTCCCGGCCGTACGCGGAGGAGGTCACCCGGCCCCCGGGCACCCTGCGGATCGGCGTCCTCACGCACGCGTGGTGCGGCCGCCGCACCACGGCGCCGGTGGCCGCCGCCCTCTCCCGCACCGTCCTGCTGCTGGAGTCGCTCGGGCACGAGGTGGCGGAGGCCGAGGTCGGCCTCGGGGTCGGCCAGGAGGAGTTCCTCCTGGCCAACGCCCGTCTGATCACGGCGAACCTGGCGGCGCTGGTCGACGGGCTCGCCGCCGCCCTCGGCAGACCCGTCGACTCCTCGACCCTCGAACCGGTGACCCTCGCCGGTTACCACTACGGGCAGCGCGTCACCGGCACCCAGTTCGCCACCGCTTTCGAGGTGCGCAACCGGGTCGCCCGCGGCCTGGCACGGTCCTTCGACGCGTACGACGTGCTGCTCACGCCGACCCTGCCGGAGCTTCCGATGCGGCTGGGGACCTTCGCCGAGGGCGCGCAGGAGCTCGACGGCCTCGGCTGGATCGAACGCCTCAACGAGCGCTCGCCGTTCACCCTGCCGTTCAACGTGGCGGGCACGCCCGCCATGTCCGTACCGGTGACGGCCGACCCCGGGACGGGGCTGCCGATCGGCATGCAGTTCGCCGCCGGGTTCGGGCGTGAGGACCTCCTCTTCCGCCTGGCGGGACAGCTCGAACAGGCCAGTCCGTGGGCGGGCCGGACCCCAGCGGTGTGGGCCGGGGACCCAGGCCGCCCGCTCACCAGCGGACGGCCGTGAAGTCGATGGGCTGCGGGCGCAACTGGCGTACGCGTTCGGTCAGGAGGCCGAGGCGGCGGGACATCTCGTCGGCGGGGAGGCGGCGGCGGTCCCCGTGCCCCGGCAGCACCCACTCGAACCGCAGGCGCCCGGCGGTCCGCCCCAGGGAGGCGGCCAACTCCTCGATGGAGTACCAGGTCACGCTCTCCGCGACCTCCAGGTCACCCGTGCCGCGCGACCAGTAGAAGCTGTCGCCACTGAAGCAGTACCGGTCGTCGGCGAGGTAGAGCACGCTGCCCCGGGTGTGGCCGGGCAGCGGGTGGACGGTGACGCCCGCGCCGATCTCCACGGGTTCGAGGCCGCGGATGACCTGGTCCGCGTCCGGGGCCGCGTCGAGGTCGCCCTCGTGGATCCACAGCCGGGCCCCGAAGTGGTCGGCGTAGCGGCGGCCGTGCGCGGCGTGGTCGCGGTGGGTGAGCAGCACGTCGGTGACGGGCCCCCAGGCCGTGTAACGGGCGGCCAGGTCGCGGCTCCAGCGGGGCGTGTCGATCATCATGGCGGTGCCGGACGGCCGCCGGAGCAGATAGGAGTTGGCCCCGGCGGTCCGGGTCGCGTTGTGGCCGCAGATCAGGACGCCGTCGTCGAGCGCCATCGGGAAGGGGTCGAGCGCCCGGTCCGGCTGACCGGACGCCGGACGGATCGACCGGGTGGGGCAGGCGAAGGCGGCGGCGTGTAAGCGCTGGTTCTCCGCCGCGTCGCGCGGCGGCCGCAGGATCCGCGACTTCCCGTCGGCCTCGCCGATCAGGTCGGGCGCGAACTGCCGCGCGACATCGCAGTTGGTGCAACGGTCGTCCACGTACCATCCGTCCACGACGGGCTCCTTCGCGGGAAGAGGGCCCGGGCAGCGGACTCCGCCCGGGTGCCCTTCCAGGAATATCCCGCCCGTGGACGGAACCGGTAGGCCGTGCCGACCTTGTGTTTCGGGCCGTACGGCTCTCTCAGGGCCCGCCAAATCCGGAGGAACCGTGACGCGGCGGGCAGGCGGTCGTCAGTCGAGGTAGCCGGAGTCCCCTCCCTGGAACCACAGTTCCCGGTCGAGGGTGCGCAGCGGCGCGCCGGTGCGGAAGCGTTCGACGAGGTCGGGGTTGCCCAGATAGGCACGCCCGTAGCTGACCAGGTCCGCACCCCGGGCCAGCCAGTCCTCACCCTGCGCCCGGGTGCTTTCGTCGGGGCCGATCTGGCCGCCGGGGTTGATGATGAAGGCGGTCGGCCAGCTCTTGCGCAGGCCGAGCAGGAGGTCGTCGGGCGCGGTCGCCAGGACGTGGACGTAGGCGAGTCCGAGCGGGGCGAGGGCGTCGAACAGCGCGGCGTACAGGTCCGGCACGTCGTCCTCGACGACGTCCCAGACCTGGCCGCCGGGGGAAAGGCGGATGCCGACGCGCTCGGCACCGATGGCGTCGGCGGTCGCCTCGGCGGCCTCGACGGCGAAGCGGATGCGGCCCGCGACGGAGCCGCCGTACGCGTCGGTGCGGCGGTTGGCGTTGGACGACAGGAACTGCTGGATCAAGTACCCGTTCGCGCCGTGCAGTTCGACGCCGTCGAAGCCCGCGGCCACGGCGCGGCGGGCCGCGTACGCGTACGCCGCCGCCTCTGCCCCGACCTCCGTCAGCGTCAGGGCGCGCGGCACGGGCGCGGGCTTGCGGCCGTCCGCCCCGCCGAACCCGACGAACACCTCGCCGCGCAGCGCCACCGCCGAAGGCCCCACGGGGTGCTGCCCGGCGACGTCCGGGTGCCCCACGCGTCCGCCGTGCATGATCTGGGCGAAGATGCGCCCGCCGTTGGTGTGCACCGCGGAGGTGACGGGCCGCCAGGCGGCCACCTGGGCCTCGTTGTACAGGCCGGGCGTGTTCGGGTTCGACTGACCGAGCAGGCTCGGCTGGACGCCTTCGCTGACGAGGAGTCCCGCGGTGGCGCGCCGGGCGTAGTAGGCGGCGGTCGACGCCGTCGGCAGCCCGTCCGCGCCCACCCTCGCCCGGGTCATGGGAGCCATCACGATGCGGTTCGGCAGGGCGAGTTCACCGAGGCGGAATCCCTCGAAAAGGCTGGTCATGGTGGTGCCTCTCAGGCCGCGGGAGCGCGGGCCGGGGGTTTCCGGCCCGTTCCTCGGCTACGCTAAAACCTGACATCGACGTCAGGGGCAAGGTGAGAGAGGCCACAGGGGGCCACATGCGCATCGGCGAACTCGCGACCCGCACCGGCGTGAGCGTGCGATCACTGCGCTACTACGAGGAGCAGGGCCTGCTCAGTGCCCAGCGCAGCCCGAGCGGCCAACGGCACTACAGCGCCCGTGCCGTGGACCGCGTCCGGCTGATCCAGCAGTTGTACGGCGCGGGGCTGCCGAGCAGGTCCATCCGTGAGGTCCTGCCGTGCGCGGCCACGGGCGAGGCGACACCGGAGCTGATCACCTGGCTCGCGGGCGAGCGCGACCGGATCGACCAGCGGATCGACGACCTCCAGGACACCCGGGACCGCCTCGACGACATCATCGCGACGGCGACCACCGCGCTGCGCACCGGGCGGCCCTGCGCGGTGTCGTGACCTGCCGTCAGGCCCCGGCCGCCCGGACCGCACGTTCCGGTGAAGGCCCCCAGGGAGTCACTCCTCGTAGGTGATCCCGTACGGGGCCGCGACGCGGTTGAGCGCGGCCGCGTCGAGCCTGCCGCCGACGCCGACCCGCGCACGGGCCTCGATCGTGGCCTCGACGAAGCGCTCCCAGCCGCCGGGCGCCGAGATCTGGAGCACCCTGGGCGGCGGCGTCGAGCCCGGCCGCAAGGCGTGCGGGACGCCGTGCGGCAGCAGGACGAACTGCCCCTCGGCGGCGGTGTGCACGCGGCCGTCGTACTCGACGGCCAGCTCGCCTTCGAGTACGTAGATGGCCTCGTCGGCCTCGTGGTGGACGTGCCGGGGTATGTCCTGGGCGACGACGACCTCCAGGAGCGAGAAGCGGCCCTCGGTGTCCTCCGTACGCGCCTTCACGCAGAACGCGGGCGGCACCGCGACGCGCCCGGGGCGCGCCTGCCCCCGGTCCAGGACGATGAACCGATCCGGGTCGCCGGGCCCTTCGGCCACACCACCGAGGCGCGTCGACGCCTCCCCCGACGCCGACGCGCGCAGGAACTCCTCCCGCGCCCCCGGCGCCACGAGATACAGAGCGCGCACGGGTGCGGCGGACAGGCCGTGCACGCGGTGACGCGCCCCGCGCGGCAGCAGGGCGCACATGCCGGGGGCGATCCGGTGCGTGACCCCGTCGCGGTCGACGCCCAGCTCCCCTTCCAGGACGTGGACGAAGACATCGCACTCCTCGTGGACGGACGACGGTACGGGGTGTGCGCCCCGGCTCTCCAGCAGGGTGAACCGGCCTTCGGTGTCGGCCGCGTCGGCCTTGACCAGGAGTGACGGCGACGACGGCGGTGGGGTGCGGCTGGGGCGGGACGCATCGGCATCGAGCAGAATGAAGCGATTCTTGGACATGCGATACCCTTCCAAACGGAATCGGATTCCGCTTCCGATTCGGTTCGACTATGGAGAGGACCCCGCCCCCATGTCAACCCCGCCCCGGCGCCCGCGCGCCGACGCCGGACGCAACCGAACTCGCGTACTGGAAGCCGCCGTCGCGCTCTTCGCCGAGCGCGGCGCGGAGGTGCAGATGGCGGAGGTGGCCAAGGCCGCCGGTGTCGGCGTCGGCACCGTCTACCGGCACTTCCCCACCCGGCAGGTCCTCATCGAGGCGGTCGCCGAGCAACGCTTCGTGGAGATCCTCGCGTTCGCGCGGACCGCGTGCCCGTCGGCTCCTTCGGCGCGCGCGGCCCTGGAGAGCCTCATGCTCCACATCGGCCGGGTCCACGAGCAGGGCCGTACGCTCTCGCTCGTGATCGAGTCGGCCCTGGGCGCCACGTCGCCGCGCGGCCAGGTCGGCGCCGAACTCAAGGACGTCGCCACCGAGATCCTCGACCGGGCCAGACAGGACGGCACCCTCCGCGCCGACGCCACGTTCGGCGACCTCTACATGGTCGTGGGCGCGCTCGCGGCGGTGGCCCGCGCGGATCTGGGCGACTGGAGGCGGTTCGTCACCATCACGTTGACCGGCCTCGCGCCACCGGCGCCGCCTGGACCGGGCACCGCGCGGGCGACGTCGTAACCCGACCGGCCACCCGCTCCCTGGCCGGGCCTCCTCGGGTCGGGCCGGACGCGGCCTCGTGGACGACCGCCGCCGCGCTACTCCGTGGCGCGTGGCGGCAGTTGTCGGGTGATCCGGTCGAACAGGTCCGTCAGCGGCTCGCTGATGTCCTTGCCGAACTCGCTCAGCCCGTAGGTGACTTGGGGCGGGGTCGTCGGCTCGACCTCGCGCCAGACCAGGCCGTCCTTGAGCAGGGCGCGCAAGGTCTGGGCGAGCATCTTCTCGCTGATGCCCTGGATGCTGTCGCGCAGCTCGTAGAAGCGAAGGTCGTTGCGCCGCAAGGAGATCAGCACCCAGATGCCCCACCTGCTGGTCACGTGGTCGACCACGTCACGCGCGGGGCAGTCGGTGTGAAACACCTCATACCGAGGCTCCGCGTCGACCGGTGTCACCTGCGCGCCTTCGCTCATATCCGGAGCTTACCTCCGGGTATGTTCTTACGAAAGGTAAGCCCGGCTCCCTAACGTCACGTGCCGTACCGCACAACGAACGAGGAGCCAGACATGATCGTGGTGACCGGCGCTACCGGCAATGTGGGACGGCCCCTGACGCAGGCCCTGGCCGCGGCGGGCGAGCAGGTGACAGCGGTGTCACGGCACGCGGCGGACGTACCCGACGGGGTCCGGCACGTCCGGGCCGACCTGTCCGAGCCGCGGGGTCTCGCCCCCGCGCTGGAGGGGGCGAAGGCGCTCTTCCTGCTGCTGTCCGGCGGTCTGCACGCCCCCGACGCCCGACCGGCCGACCTCATCGACCAGGCCGCGGCCCGCGGGGTCCGCAAGGTCGTCCTGCTCTCCTCGCAGGGCGTGGCGACCCGCCCGCAAGGCCCCTCGCGGGTCGCGATGCGCGCACTGGAGGACGCCTTGCGCGACTCCGGCCTGGACTGGGCCGTCGTGCGACCGGGCGGCTTCGCCTCCAACGCCCTGGCCTGGGCGGAGTCCGTCCGTACGCGAGGAGTGGTCGCCGCGCCCTTCGGCGACGCCGGGGTCCCGGTCGTCGACCCCACCGACATCGCCGAGGTCGCGGCGGCCTGCCTGCTGGACGACCGCCACACCGGCGGGATCTACGAACTGACCGGACCGGAGGTGATCACACCGCGTCAGCAGGCGCAGACCATCGCCACCGCGCTCGGCTCGCCGGTGCGGTTCCACGAACTCACCCGCGCCGAGGCCAAGGCCGCGATGGTCCGGGCCGTACCGGCGGAACTCGCCGACGACACCCTCGACATCATCGCCGCGCCCAACGCCGCCGAGCTCCGCGTCAGCCCGGACGTGGAACGCGTCCTCGGGCGCACGCCGCGCTCCTTCGGCGACTGGGTCGACCGCAACATCGCCGCCTTCCGCTGAGGCGGGCTCATGACGAGGGCGGCTCGATCTCCCCCGCGAAGACGATGATCTGGTCGATGAGGCTGCGCCGCAGATGGACGACGTCCGTGCCCGCGAGGCGGGGGCCTCCGTCCGGTGTGGTGAACACCCACTGGTAGCGGGCCCACTCGTCCGGCATGTCGACCCCCGAGCAGCGCACCATCGTGCCCGTGCCCGCCGGGTGGCGCCGGATGTCGAGCACGAACCGCTCGACCGCCTCGATGCCCTCACTGCGGCCCAACGGCCCCCAGAACACCACGTCGGAGGTGAGGGCCTGGGCGAGCAGCGTGGTCACGTAGCCGTCGTTCGAGGCGTTGAAGGCGGAGATGAACGTGTCGATCGCCGATCGCGCGGTCTCTTCCTGCATGCACCAGTCATACCAGGCGCATCGCGGACCGCGCCCGTGCCGGTCTCGCTCTGCGCACAGGGGGCTGCCCAACGGGTGCTGAGGAAGACACGAGAGCCCTCTGGGCGCTCGGTGAGTGAAGTGGAGCACCCCCCGGGTCGGCGGGGCCCGAGACACCCGGTCGGCCGACAGCATGTGCGTCCCGCTTGTTCAGAGGCGCCCGACCGGGAACACGCCCTTCATGACGAAACAAGGTCCCCATCTGACCGAGCTCGGCCTTCCGGACACCGTCCGGGCCTGCCTCTTCGATCTCGACGGTGTGATCACCAAGACGGCCGTCGTCCACGCCGCCGCCTGGAAGGAGGCCTTCGACGCCTTCCTTCGCGTGCGGGAGGGCGACGGCTTCCGGCCGTTCGACCCGGTCGCCGAGTACGACGAGTACGTGGACGGCAGGCCGCGCGCCGACGGGGTGCGCTCCTTCCTCGCCTCCCGGGGCATCGACCTGCCCGAAGGCAGTCCCGACGACCCACCGGACCGGCCCACGGTCCACGGCGTGGGCAACCACAAGAACGCCCTGCTCCTGGAGAAGATCCGCACCGGCGGCGTCGAGGCCTACGACGGCACCCTGCGCTACGTCGCGGCCGCGCGCGCAGCGGGGCTGCGCACGGCGGTGGTCTCCTCCAGCGCCAACTGCCGCGACGTCCTGCGCTCGGTCGGGGCGGAGTCGCTCTTCGAGGTGCGCATCGACGGGGTGGTCGCCGCCGAGCGGAAGCTCCCGGGCAAGCCGCGGCCCGACACCTTCCTCGCGGCGGCGGGCGACCTCGGCGTCGAGCCCGCGCAGGCCGCGGTCTTCGAGGACGCGCTCGCCGGGATGGACGCGGGCCGCTCGGGCCACTTCGGCTACGTCGTCGGAGTGGACCGCGTCGGCCAGGCGGACGCCCTGCGGGCCCACGGCGCCGACCGGGTCGTGGGCGACCTCGCGGAGCTCGGGGGCGCGGCATGATCACTCACGCGTCCTACGGCGTCGAGCCCTGGTGCCTGCGCGAGAACGTCCTGAACTTCGACGTCCTGCCGCAGAGCGAGTCGGTGTTCGCCCTGTCCAACGGCCACGTGGGCTGGCGCGGCAACCTGGACGAGGGCGAGCCGCACGGCCTGCCCGGCTCCTACCTCAACGGCGTCCACGAGACCCACCCGCTCCCCTACGCCGAGGCGGGCTACGGCTATCCGGAGTCCGGGCAGACGGTCATCAACGTGACCAACGGCAAGGTCATCCGTCTCCTGGTGGACGACGAGCCCTTCGACCTGCGCTACGGCCGCCTGGTCGCCCACGAGCGGGTCCTCGACCTGCGCGCGGGGGTGCTGCGGCGCACCTGCGAGTGGACCTCCCCAGCCGGTCGCACCGTGCGGGTGCGCTCCACCCGTCTGGTGTCGTTCACCCAGCGTTCGGTGGCCGCCGTCGCCTACGAGGTCGAGGCCGTGGACAGCCAGGTCCGCGTGGTGGTCCAGTCGGAGCTGGTGGCCAACGAACAGCTGCCGAAGCCCGCCAAGGACCCCCGCGCGTCGGCCGTCCTCGAGTCGCCCCTCGCACCGGAGGAGCACTTCGCGCGGGAGGGGCGCCTGCGCCTCGTGCACCGCACCCGGCGCAGCGGGCTGCGGGTCGCCGCGGCCGCCGACCACACCGTCGACGGACCCGACAGGACCCGTACCGGCAGCGAGTCCGGCGACGACGTCGCCCGGCTCACCGTCACCTCCGTCCTCGAACCGGGCCAGCGGCTGCGCCTGGAGAAGGTCGTGGCCTACGGCTGGTCGAGCACGCGGTCCCTGCCCGCCGTGAGCGACCAGGTCGACGCGGCGCTCGCGGCGGCCACCGACACCGGCTGGACGGGCCTCGCCGACGAGCAGCGGGCCTATCTGGACGGATTCTGGGCGCACGCGGACGTCGAGGTCGACGGCGCGGAGGAGATCCAGCAGGCCGTCCGCTTCGCGCTCTTCCACGTCCTCCAGGCGGGGGCGCGGGCCGAGCAGCGCGCGATCCCGGCGAAGGGCCTGACCGGCTCCGGCTACGACGGCCACGCCTTCTGGGACACCGAGACGTTCGTCCTGCCGCTGCTGACGTACACCGCGCCGGACGCGGTGGCCGAGGCGCTGCGCTGGCGGCACTCGACGCTGCCCGCCGCGCGCGAGCGGGCCGCGCAGCTGGGGCTGCGGGGAGCGGCGTACCCCTGGCGCACGATCGAGGGGGCGGAGGGGTCCGCCTACTGGCCGGCCGGGACCGCGGCCTTCCACGTCAACGCCGACATCGCGGACGCCGTGGTGCGCTACGTGGAGGCCACCGGCGACGGGCAGTTCGTCCGTGACACCGCGGTCGAACTCCTGGTGGAGACGGCCCGGCTGTGGCGGTCGCTCGGCCACCACGACGCGCACGGGGCGTTCCACATCGACGGTGTGACGGGCCCGGACGAGTACAGCGCGATCGCCGACGACAACACGTACACGAACCTGATGGCGCGCGCCAATCTGCTCGCGGCGGCCGACTTCGCCGAGGCCCATCCCGAACCGGCCGCCGCGCTCGGCGTCGACGACGAGGAGAGCGCGGCCTGGCGGGACGCTGCGGAGGCCATGCACATCCCGTACAACGCCGATCTCGGGGTGCACGAGCAGCACTCGGGGTTCACCCGCTACCAGCGCTGGGACTTCGCGGCCACCCGGCCCGACCAGTACCCGCTGATGCTGCACTTCCCCTACTTCGACCTCTACCGCAAGCAGGTCGTCAAGCAGGCGGACCTCGTGCTCGCCATGTACACCTGCTCCGCCTTCTTCGACGAGGAGCACCTGGCCCGCAACTTCGCCTACTACGAGCCGCTCACCGTCCGCGACTCCTCCTTGTCCGCGTGCGGCCAGGCGGTCATCGCGGCCCGCACCGGCCATCTGTCCCTCGCCTACGACTACCTGGTGGAGGCGGCGCTGATGGACCTGGAGGACCTGGAGAACAACACGCGCGACGGGCTGCACATCGCCTCCCTGGCCGGGACGTGGACGGCGCTCGTCGCGGGCTTCGGCGGGATGCGGCGCTGCGGGGACACGCTGGAGTTCACCCCCCGGCTGCCCGAGCGGCTGAGCCGGGTCACGTTCAAGCTCCAGCTGCTCGGCCGGTGCCTGCGCGTGGAGGTGCGCGCGACGGCGGTCACGTACACGGTCCTCAGCGGCCCGGAGCTGACGATCCATCACTACGGTGAGCCGCTCACCCTCAGCCCCGAGGAGCCGCGCAGCCGGGAGCTCCCGGACCTCAAGCCCCGGCCCGCCCCCGACCAGCCGCCGCACCGCCGCCCGCACGCCCACCCCTGAGCGGGGGCGGCCGTGACCCTGCGGGCGGGCGCCGCGACGTGCCCGCCCGAGGGGTCAGACGGTGGCCAGCAGGAGGTCCTCCCCGGTCGACGGGCGCAGGCCGTCGGCGCGGTCGGCGAAGTAGCGGGCGGCGAGCGCGCCGCCCGAGACGTGCCGGACGTCGTGGAAGCCCGCCTCACGGGCGAGGTCGAGCATGTCCTGCGGGGCGTAGAAGCTGATGAACGGCGTGCCGGACGCGCGGGCGCCCTCCGCGCTCGCCCGCAGGCCGGGCCGGTCGGCGGGGTCGACGAGCTCGGCCGGAAGCATGAAGGTCATGGCCAGCGTGGAGCCGGGGGCGAGGGCGGCGACCTCGCGCAGCGTCGCCGTGGTGGTCTCCTTGGTGAGGTACATGCTGACGCCGGTGGAGACCACGACCGCGGGTCGGCCAGGGTCGAAGCCCGCGGCGGCCAGCGCCTCGGGCCAGGGCTCGCCGGACTCGAAGTCGACGGGCACCAGATGCAGCCACTCGGGGATGTCGTGGCCGAGTTCGGCCAGGCGGCGGCGCTTCCAGGCCTGGGTGCCGGGCTGATCGACCTCGAAGACGTGCAGGCGGGCGGCGAGTTCGGGCCTGCGCTGGGCGAAGGTGTCCAGGCCCGCGCCGAGGATGACGTACTGGGTGACGCCGTGCTCGGCCCGCTCGGCGATGAGGTCCTCGATGAAGCGGGCGCGGGCGACGATGGCCGCGCGGAAGCCACTGGTGGTCCGTGGATCCATGTCCGGCCGCTCGCGCCAGCCGTCGGCGGGGGCCGCGAGCCGCAGGCCGACCTCGTCCTCCAGCACGTGCGGCGGTGCGTCGACTTCCAGGTGCAGGGCCCGCCACAGGGCGGTGCGCAGTGCGGTGTTGTCCGGTATCTCGGTCTGCTCGACTGACATGGTGCGCCCTCTCGTCGTGGTCAACCGTCAGTTCTTGCCCGGGGCCTGGAGGCTCCACAGCCGCCCGTCGGGGTCACGGACGGTCATCTCCCTGGTTCCGTAGTGGGTGTCCTCGAAGGGGGTGACCACCTCGACGGCGGAGTCGGCGGGGAACGCGTCCGCGTCCGGCACCTTCAGGACGAGCCGCGTCCGCGGCTCCTGGCTCTCGGGGACCTCGGTGATGAACACGTACGGCCCGTCGCCGTTGCGGAGTTGGCCGGAGTTGTGGTCCGTCGAGAACTCCAGTGCGTAGCCCAGCTCCTGGAAGAACTTCGCCGCCTTGCCCCAGTTGTGCGTCTCCAGGAAGACGGCTTCGATGCCTTCGGTCGCCATGTCAGGCCTCCCTCTCAGTCCGCCCCGCCCGATCGCTGGTCCCGCGCGTGGGCGTCGTCGAGGTAGGCGCGCAACGCCTCGGCGGTCAACGCCGACAACGACATGCCCGATTCGATGGCGCGGAACTTGACCTGCTTGATCAGCGCGAGCGGCAGATACACGTTGAACTGTTTGACTTCCTCATCACCCACGTCGGCGATGCTAGCATCCTAGCAAGCCAGGTCGCCGAGGTGTTCGATGGCGGGAGAGCGCGGGCGTCAGGGCGCCTCCACCCTGGTGAAGAGGCGGCCGCCGAGGTCGATGCCGGTGACCGTGCCGTCGGCGTCGCGGGAGAAGTAGCCGCGCTCCCCCTTGAGGCCGCCTTCCAGGACGAGGTACTCGTCGCGGCCGCCGGGGAGGAAGGCGATGGCCGCGGGCGGGTAGCCGGGAGGCATCTCCTCGTCCGAGGCCTCGCGGATCTCCGGCTTGATCTCGACGGCCAGGGTGAGGCGGGTGCCGTCGGCGGCGACGTCGACGTTCATGGCGTCGATGTCGTAGCGGCCCGCGACCTGCCGGGCCGGTGCGTCGTCGTACGGGAGCGGCTCCGGCTCCTTCTCGACGACGCCGAGGTAGTGCTCCAGGGCCCACTTCACGACGGACTGGTTGCAGGTGTAGCCGTCCGGGCCGACGTTCGACAGGGCGACCACCGCGAAGTTCCGCTCCGGCACGATGAGCAGTTCGGCGAACTGTCCGTTGCCCGAGCCGCCGTGCCCGACCCCCCGGACGCCGTCCAGGTCGCGCAGGAACCAGCAGACGCCGAAGCCGTCACCGAGCGAGCTGGAGCGCAGGTCGACCGTGCGCTCGCGCATGCGGTGCAGCGCCTCGGCGGGCAACACGCCCTCGCCGTCGCCGAGGTGGAACCGCGCCCAGCGCAGCAGGTCGCTCGCCGAGGAGGCGAGGCCGCCGCCGGGGTTGTCGGCGCGCGCGCCCTCCCTGAAGGCTCCCCACGGCCGGGCGGGCCGCAACGCGCCGTCGTCGTCGCGGTTGTAGCCCACCGCGAACGGGCGGACCATCACCTCGGCCAGGCCGTAGACGGTGTCCGTCAGGCCCACCGGCTCCAGGACGAGCGAGGCCACCGCCTGCTCGAAGGGAAGGTCCGTGACCTTCTCGATGATCCGCCCGAGCACGTTGTACCCCGCCTGGCTGTACGAGGCGCGGGTGCCGGGCTCCGCGATCTGCGGCAGTTCGTGCAGCCTCGCCACGAGCCCGGTCAGGGAGCGGTCGCCCCGGCCGTCGTCGATCAGGTTCCAGTCCAGGCCCGCGGTGTGGTTGAGCAGGTTCAGGACGGTGATCCGCTCCGCCGCGCCCTCGTCGGCGAGCCGCAGCTCGGGGACATAGCGCCGCACCGGGGCGTCCAGGTCGACCTTCCCCTCGGCGACCAGGCGCATCAGGGCGGTCGCGGTGAACGTCTTGGACACCGACGCCAGGTGGAACAGCGTCTTCTCGTCGACCGGCGTCGGGGCGCCGAGGCTCGTCACGCCGTGCGACGCGAAGACCTCCTGACCGTCCATCAGGATCCCCACGGACAGCCCGGGCACCCCGAACTCCACGGCCCGCGCCGTGACCGCCTCGGCCAGCTTCTCCTGCGACATCGCCCCCCCTCCGGGCACTTGAACTAAGTACGAGTGCAGCGTAGACCGCCTCTTGAACTAAGTGCAAGAGTGGGCATGAACTAAGTGCAAGTAGGGTGTCCTTCATGGCGCGAGAAACGCTCACCGCAGACCGGATCGTCCGCGCGGCCATCGAGCTCCTGGACGACGAGGGCCTCGACGGCCTGAACATGCGCAGCCTGGCCCGGCGGCTCGGCTCGGCCGCCACGGCCGTCTACTGGCACATCAAGACCAAGGACGAGCTGGTCCGGCTCGCCAGTGACGCGGTCTGGCAGGAGGTCGAGCTGCCGGACCTCGACGCCACCGACTGGCGCACGGCCGCCACCGCCCAGGCCGCCGCCATGCACGCGATGCTCACCCGGCACCCCTGGCTCGGCCAGGCGTTCGGCAGCCACCTCATGCACGGCCCGGGCCAGGCGCGCTTCGACGACCTCAGCCTCGCGGTCTACGAGAAGGCGGGCTTCGCCGCCGACGACGCGGACCGGGCCGCCGCCACGGTGTTCATCTTCGTCCTCGGCAGTGCGCTCGGGCCCGCCGCTGAGGTCTCGCTGAAGCGCCGCCTCGGCAAGAACGGCGCGGACGCCGAGCAGTTGATGGCCGACGCCATGGCCCGGGCCGCCGAGGACGCCGAGCCCTACCCGCGGCTGCGCGCACGCCTCGGCACCACCTCCGCCGAGCAGTACGCCGCGGCACCCGACGACACCTTCGCCTTCGGCCTCGGGGCCATCCTCGACGGCTTCGAGGCCCGGCTCGCCGCGGAGCGCGCGGCCACAGCCGTGCGGAGCGGGTGAACGCGCGCGGCACCACAGCGAAAAGCCCCGGGTCGGTGACCGACCCGGGGCCAGGTCCCGGCGTTCGCCGATGAGCCGGGGAGGTGGTGGCGAGATGCGCGGGACCCGTCAGAAGCGCACGTCGGAGCAGGCGTAGAAGGCGTTGCCGGTGTCGGCGATGGTCCAGACACCGAGGATGAGGTGACGGCCGGTCTTCTGGGGCAGGGTCCCGGCGTGGGTGACCGTGGAGCCGGGCAGACGGCCGCCGAAGGCGACCGTGAGGAACGGCTGCGGGTCAAGGTCGGCCCTGGTCAGCGGCTTGGTGGCGTCCCAGCCGTCCTTGGTGATGTAGTAGCGGAAGTCGGTGGTGGCGTGGCGGGCGGTGATCCGCCAGACGAAGGTGTGGCTCTGGCCCGCGGTGAGGCTGGTCGTCGGCCAGTTGCCGCCGCGCGGATCGTCCAGTTCGTGGAAGCGCCCGATGCCGCCCGAGCAGATGTTCCCGTCGGCGGGCCCGCGCGCGGGGAACCCCTTGGGCCCCTCCACGCTCGGCGGCTCCCACTGGATCTGCCCGCAGTTGCGGACGGTGCCGTTGCCGCAGAGCTGCTGGCGGCTGACGGGCGAGTCGGTGTAGCCGTGGCCCTGGGCGCTGCCGCTGGTGGCGAGCACGGCCGTGCCTGCGAGACCGAGGCCCAGGAGTAACGAGGTGAGCTTTCTGCGCATGCTGCGCTCCCGTGGTCCGAGGGTGCGGGTGGGGGCGGACGCGCACCCTCGGACGCACTGCCTGCGCGAACGGTGAGGGCGAGGCGGCAGTACGGAAACAACCGGAGGGCACACGTCCGACGCGGTCTAGACCAAGTTCGAGACTAGCCCCAGGGTTTGGTCATGTCCATACCAATGACAGCTCGTCAGGGCGAGCGGAGCGATCTGACCACCTCGTGCGCCGCTCCCTTCGTCGCCGCCGTGCGCGGCCCGGCTCAGCCCCAGGTCTGACCGGCCGGTTCCTTGATGGTGCGGTTGATCCGGTTGAAGAAGTTGGTCAGCGCGATCTCCAGGTTGAGCGCGCCGATCTGCTCCTCCGTGAAGTGGGCGTTGACCTCGTCCCAGAGCGCGTCGGTGACGCCCTCCGCACCGTCCTGCAGCCGGGTCGCGCCCTCGGCGAGGGCCAGTGCCGCGCGCTCCGCGTCCGTGTAGAACGGCGCCTCACGCCACGCCGCCACGCCGTGCAGCCGCTCGTCGGTCTCACCGGCCTTCTTCCCTCCGGCGACACCGGCGTAGACGCACGCCGAGCAGCCGTTGATCTGGCTGGCCCGCACATGGACCAGCGCGAGCAGCTTCGGGTCGACTCCCCCGGCCGCGATCGCCTTGTGGAGGTGCTGGATCGCGGTCCACACGTCCGGGTTGCTGGCCTTCTTGTTCTTGAGCCGGTTCTCCATGCGAGAGTGCACTCCTCCATCGGGTTACGTCGCCGGGCTCGTGCCCGTCACCCCTATGACGGAGCAGCTTCGAGAGAGGTAACACCATGTCCGGCACCCACCCCGCGGATCCGATCGCCGATGCCTTCGAGGCCCACCGCGACCGCCTCCGAGCCGTCGCCCACCGCGTGCTCGGCTCGTACGCCGACGCGGAGGACGCGGTCCAGGAGGCGTGGCTGCGGCTTCAGCGCCAGGACGCCGACACCATCGACAACCTCGGCGGCTGGCTGACCACCGTGGTCGGCCGCATCAGCCTCGACGTGCTGCGCTCGGGCCGGACCCGCCCCGACGTCCCCCTCGACGACCGGCTTCCCGAGTACACCGTGACGCTCGACGACGCCCCCGCTCCCGAAGAACTCGTGGCGCTCGGGGACTCCGTCGGCCTCGCGCTCCTCACGGTCCTCGACTCGCTGCGCCCGGACGAACGCCTCGCGTTCGTCCTGCACGACGTGTTCGCCGTGCCCCACGGGGAGATCGGCACCATCCTCGGCAAGTCCGCGGACGCCACCAAGATGCTCACCAGCCGCGCCCGCAGGAAGGTGCGCGCGGCCCGGCAGCCGGAAGGCACCGGCCGACAGCGACGGGAGGTGGTCGGGGCCTTCCTGGCGGCGGCCCGCGAGGGGCAGTTCGAGCAGCTGTTGCAGGTCCTGCACCCCGAGGTGGAGTTCACCGTGCACGCCCCGGGCGGCCGGTTCGTCACGATCGGGGCCACCGAGGTCGCCGCCCGCGCCCGGGTGGCGGGCAGCGCGGCTCACGGCCGTACGGTGACCGTCAACGGCCGCCCCGGTGTCCTCTCCTGGAACCAGGACGGCACCCCGGCCGCCCTCCTCGCCTTCACCGTCACCGACGGCCGCATCACCGCAATCGCCGCGGTCGTCGACCCGGCCCACCTCGCGCTCATGGACCTGCCGGAGCCGGAGTGACTCCCTGCGGGAGACGGCGGCTCACCGACCCTTGACCGCGGTGGAGTTACGGCGTCTCCGGGCGCTCCTGGGTGTCACCCGCCGGGGTGGCGTGGGTGGTCGCGGGTGCGTGCCGGGCGGCCCAGGCGGTGAGGCCGGTGAGCTGGGCGTACAGCTCGCGCGCCTCCTCGGTGGCGGTGTACTCGACCTTGGGCGGCACCGTGGGGTACACCGTGCGGGTCAGCATGCCGTTGGCTTCGAGGTCGCGCAGCGTCAGGGTGAGGATCCGGCGGCTGATGCCGTTCAGCGAACGTTCGAGTTCGGCGAAGCGGACGGGCCCCCGCGTGGTCTCGCTCAGGACCCCGAGGCTCCACTTGCCGCTCACCCTGCCGAGCACGTCGAGGACGGTGCAGACCTCGCGGCCCGCGGCCTCCGCCGCGGTGCACGCGTTCTTACGTGACATAAATGTGCCTTCTTCCGTTGTGCGGCGTGCTCTTCGAGGATGAGGTGCGGGCACGTCGGTGCCCCCGCGGGAGACGGCCTCGGCCCCTCGCGGCGATCCACACGCTCGACGAGCGACGAGAGACGAGGAACGACGAGTGAACAACGTCCGCAGGACGGAAGAGCTTCCCGCACCGGTGGTGCTCGACTCGGCGGTGAGGGAGCTGCTCGACGGGCGGAACTTCGCCGTGGTGGCGACGCTGAACCCCGACGGCGGCCCCCAGACGTCCGTCGTCTGGGTCGGGAGGCGGCAGGACACCGTGGTCTTCTCCACGACCGCGGGCCGGAAGAAGGCGCGCAACCTCGCCCGGGACCCGCGGATCAGCCTGACGGTGTACGACCTCGCGAACCCGTACCGGTCCGTGGAGATACGGGGAACGGCTGAGTTGCTGCCGGACCCCGACAAGGCGCTGCCGCGCGAACTGTCGCAGCGGTACCTCGGCGAGGACCCCCCGGCGGAGCCGGATGACGTCGTCCGCCTGGTCGTACGGATCACCGCGGCGAAGGTGATCGCGATAGCTCTCCAGTAGGTACCGCGGCAGGGGTTCAGCCGGTGCCTCGCCGAAGGGGGCCCGCAGCACCAAGAGCCGGGCACGACAACACAGCCCATTCACTTGTACTCTTACAATGATTTCACTCATACAAGTAAATCGGAGCTCCGTCATGCCCGACGCCCCCTCTCGGCGGCCCTGGCTCGTGCTCGCCATCTGCTGCATGAGCCTGCTGATCGTCAGCCTCGACAACACGATCCTGAACGTCGCCCTCCCCTCCATCCAACGGGATCTGCACACCTCCGTGTCCGGACTCCAGTGGACCGTCGACGCCTACACGCTGGTCCTGGCAAGCCTGTTGATGTTCTCCGGGTCGACGGGCGACCGGGTGGGCCGCCGCCGGGTCTTCCAGGTGGGGCTCGTCGTGTTCACCGCGGCCTCGCTCCTGTGCAGCCTCGCCCCCGGCCTCGGCTGGCTCGTCGTCGCGCGGATGCTCCAGGCGGTGGGCGGCTCGATGCTGAACCCCGTCGCCATGTCGATCATCACCAACACCTTCACCGACGCCCGGGACCGCGCCCGCGCCATCGGCGTGTGGAGCGGTGTCGTGGGCATCAGCATGGCCGCGGGACCGATCGTGGGCGGAGCCCTGGTGGAGTCCGTCGGCTGGCGGTCCATCTTCTGGCTCAACGTGCCGATCGGCCTGGCCGCGCTGTTCCTGACGCGTCGGTACGTACCGGAGTCACGGGCCCCGCGGCCCCGGCGGATGGATCCGGTCGGCCAGGTCCTCATCGCCGTGCTCCTCACCTCGCTCACGTACGCGATCATCGAGTCGCCCGAGCGCGGCTGGGCCTCGCCCCTCGTCGTCGGCTGCGCGGCCGCGGCACTGGGCGCGCTGCTCGGTCTGCTGTGGTTCGAGCCGCGGCGCAGCGATCCCCTCATCGACCTGCGCTTCTTCCGTTCCGCACCGTTCTCGGGAGCCACCGCGATCGCGGTCGTCACGTTCGCCGCGCTGGGCGGCTTCCTGTTCGTCAGCTCCCTGTACCTGCAGAACGTACGGGGCTACGACGCCTTGCACGCCGGGCTTTTCATGCTGCCGATGGCGGTCATGGCGCTGCTGGCCGCACCGGTGTCCGGCCGCCTCGTGGCCGCCCGGGGGCCGCGCCGTCCGCTGCAGCTCGCCGGGGCGGCGCTGTGCGCGAGCGCCGTGCTCCAGGCGCTCACCTACGCCGAGTGCCTTCCCACGTCCGTGCTCGTCGTCGCGTATCTGCTCTTCGGTACCGGCTTCGGCCTGGTCAACGCACCCATCACCAATACGGCGGTGTCGGGGATGCCCCGCGCGCAGGCGGGTGTCGCCGCGGCCGTGGCCTCCACCAGCCGCCAGATCGGCCAGACCCTCGGCGTGGCCGTCATCGGCGCCCTCATGGCGGGCACGGCCCGCACGGACACGGCGGCCTTCGTCGACGCGGGCCGGACCGCGTGGTGGATCGTCGCCGGGTGCGGCGCCGCCGTACTGATCCTGGGTACCCTCACTACCGGCCGCTGGGGCCGGGCAACGGCGCAGCGCACCGCGCGGCAGTTCGCTGCCGAGGAGACCAAGGAGAAGCTGAACGCCTGATGGAGCGCCTGCACGCCGACAAGGGCCCCGAGAAGGACGACGACACCGCCAGGGCGGCGGCCCGCGCCTGGCAGGGGCTGCACACGCTCCTGCTGGAGCGCCACGACCTCCGCAAAGCCGTCTCCGAAGCCCTCGGCATGAGCTTCAGCCGGGTGCGGGCGCTGCGTCGCCTCGCCGCGGGGCCGATCAGCCTGCGGGAGCTGGCCGAGCGGCTCGGCGCGGACCCGCCCTACACCACGGTCATCGTCGACGACCTCGTGCGCCGCGGCCTGGCCGAGCGCATCACCAACCCCACCGACCGCCGCTCCAAGCTGGTCCACCTCACCGAGGACGGCCAGGAGAAGGCCGAGCGGGCCGTCGCCATGCTCACCACCCCGCCCGACGCGCTGCTCGCCCTGCCCCGGGAGGACATCGAGGCGCTCGACCGGGTCGTGGCGAAACTCCTCGACTGAGCCTGCCCGACCCTTCGGGCGGCGCTCCCCCGTCGTCCACGAGCACGTAGAAGCGGGTGCCGTCCTGGCTCACGGCGCGGCGGCGCTCCCCGCCGTCACCGCCGCTGTCGCCGCGGCCACGAAGGCGGCGATCGCCGGGTGGCCCGCGCTGCCCGCGCGGAAGGCGACCTTCGAGCGCCGGAACAGGGGCAGTTCGGTCAGGGCCAGGCCCGCGGGGCCCTGCGCGGTGGCCGTTTCGGGGACGAGACCGGCGCCTTGGCCGGTGGCGGCCAGGGCCAGGACCGTGCGGAAGTCGTTGACCTGGTGGCGGATGCGCGGCTGGAACCCGGCCGCCTGGCAGGCGCGCACGGCCATGGCGTGGCCGGTGGTGCCGTCCCGTGCGGTGATCCACGGGGCGTCGGCGTAGGCCCCGAGCAGTTCCGCCAGGGTCTCGCCGCGGCCGGTGGCCCGGGTCGCGGCACTGGTGACGAGGTACATCGGCTCGTCCACCAAGGGGATCTCGTCGACGGTGCTGTCCGGTGTCGCGGGGACGAAGTCGTAGTCGTGGACGAGGGCCACGTCGAGCTCACCGGCCCGCAGGCCGTCGGAGACGCGCGCGGAGTCGATCTCCCGCACCATCGGCTCCAGCGCGGGGTGCCGCCGGGCGAGCTCGGCCAGGGCCGCGGGCACGATGGTGTGGCCGCCGGAGGGGAAGGTCCCGATGCGCAGCGGCCCGCCGACGCCCTCCCGCGCGCTGGCCAGCTCGGAGACCGCCACCTCAAGGCGTTGCAGCACCGCGTCGGCGTGGGTGACGAGGGTCCGGCCCGCGGGGGTGAGCACCACCCGTCTGCCGCTGCGCTCCAGCAGGGGCACGCCCGCCTCGCGCTCCAGGACGCCCAGTTGCTGGGAGACGGCGGACGCGGTGAAGGTCAGCGCCTCGGCCACGGCGGCGATGGTGCCCCGCCGGTCCAGTTCGCGCAGCAGGGAGAGACGACGTACATCGAGCATAAGTTCAGCTTAGGCATGGAGATAGAAATCGGAAATGGATCTACCGGGTGGGTGTGCGCCAGGGTTGAGCCATGAAGCCCGAACCGAACTTCCACGGCCTGTACGTCCCCTTGGTGACCCCCTTCACCGACGACCTGCGCCTGGCCCCCGACGCGCTCGCCCGCCTCGCCGACGAGGCGCTCTCGGCCGGTGCGTCCGGCCTGGTCGCACTCGGCACCACCGCGGAGGTGGCCACGCTGACCGAGGCGGAGCGGCAGACGGTGGTGCGCGTCTGCGCGGCAGCCTGCCGGGCGCACGGCGCCCCGCTGATCGTCGGTGTCGGCACGGGTGACACCGCGGCCGCCATCAGGTCGCTGCGCGCCCTCGCGGCCACCGGCGACGCGGCGGCGGCGCTGGTCCCCGCGCCGCCCTACGTCCGGCCCGGCGAGGCGGGGACGGTGGCGCACTTCACCGCGCTGGCCGCGGAGGGCGGCGTACCGCTGATCGTGTACGACATCCCGTACCGCACCGGGCAGTCGCTGAGCGCGCGCACCGTCGCCGCGCTCGGCAGGCTGCCGGGGATCGTCGGGACCAAGCACGCCACCGGCGCGCTCGACGCGACCACGGTGGAGCTGCTCGGCTCTCCCCCGCCCGGCTTCGCCGTGCTCGGCGGGGACGACGCCGTCATCTCACCGCTCGTCGCGGCGGGCGCGCACGGCGGGATCCTCGCGTCGGCCAACCTCCGCACCGCCGAGTACGCCGAGCTGATCGCGCTGTGGCGGCGCGGCGCCGCCGGGCCCGCCCGCGCGCTCGGAGCGGATCTCGCCCGGTTCTCCGCCGCCCTCTTCGCCGAGCCGAACCCGACCGTGATCAAGGGCGTGCTGCACGCGCAGGGGCGCATCCCCAGCGCCGCCGTCCGGCTGCCGCTGCTGCCCGCCTCCCCCGACGCGGTCCGCCGGGCCCGGGACCTCGCGCGACAACTGCCCCTGAGTGAGCCCGCCTTGGTGTGACGTACCGGCCGAGGGACCTTCGGGCTTCGGGTGGAGGAACTCGCGGGCCTGGTCCGCGGCGCGGGCGATTCGCTCGCTGACGAAGCCGATGAAGCCGACGAAGCGGGCGTTGTTCTCCAGGCGCGCGGCGGCCGGGGTGCCGGTGCCGAGGACGCCGATGCCGGGTGCGACAGCAGGCCGGTGTCCCGGACGGCGGCGATCGGACCGTCGACGTCGTCGAGGCCAGAGCGCTGCTTGCGGGCGTTGTCGATGGCCCGGCGGGCGGTGACAGCCTCCCGCGTGTGAGGGCGGCGCTTTGGAGAGGCGCCCTTGGACCCGCGTGGCCGGTCTTGTCGCAGAGGGGCCGTGCGGTCGCTGTGTCCCGCAGGGACGGACGGGGGTCGTGGAGGCTCTGCGGTGGGTGCCGCGTCAGGGCGGCGGTGGGAAGGTGGAGTTGAGGACGTGTGCGATGCCGGTGTGCAAGTGGGTGGCGCGGCCGTCGTCGAAGGCGTGCCGGTAGGCGTCTGGTCCGAGGGCTTCGAGGGTCCTGCGCTCGCAGATCTCGTGGGCGGCCACCACGGCGGGGATGCCCGCCTGTGGCCGGCCTAGCGTCTCCCACAGCTGCGCGGCCAGGCCGAGGAGCCACGCGGCCTGCGTGCTGCGGCCCGCGGCGAGTGCGGCGCGGGCCAGCGACTCCAGGGCCATACCGGTGCCCACACCGTCACGCAGCCGGTGTTTGACCAGCAGCGCGGCCCTGGCGTGCTCGCGCGCCTGATCGAACCGGCCGAGGGCCAGCTCGGCCTGGGAGCGCACGAAGTCACCCCAGGCGCGCATGCTGCGCTCGCCGTTGCGCTCGCAGGTGGCACTCAGCTCGTCCAGCCAGACGAGGGCCTCCTCGAAGCGTCCCGCGGCGACGAGGCAGTGCGTGCCGAAGACCAGAGCGGCCAGAGGGAGCAGGGTAAGGGGCTTGTCGCGCCAGTCCGTGGCGAGTTGGGCCTCGACCCGTGAGACCACCTGTGCCAGCTCGCCGCGCAGCACCGACACCCGCAGCTCGGTGGCGGCCGCGTAACTGCGCTCGGTGTCACCGAAGCGTGCGGCCAGAGCGGTGCACTCGGCGGCCCGTTCCTCCAGGGCAGGCAGATCGCCGAGGTAGACCAGCACGGGCCCGCTGGCGTACAGGGCCTTCACCCGGACCGGGGTGGGGGCGGTGTCGGCGGCCAGGGCCCGGTCCAGATAGTGCCTGCCCTCCTTCAGGAACCCGCACCCGTACCAGAAGAACCACAGAGCCGCCGCCATCTCCAGCGCGGCATGGCCCTCGCCCTCGGCCTCGCCCTCGGCCTCGGTCAGGCTGTACTCCAGCGCGGCGCGGAGGTTGTCGTGCTCGTCGCTCATCCGGTCGTACCAGGCGAACTGGTCGGGCCCGATCCAGGCGGCGTCGCCCCTGCGGGCCACGTCCAGGTAGTGGTCGCGGTGGCGGCGCCGCAGTGTGCCGTCCTCGCCGAGGCCGCGCAGCCAGTGGGCTCCGTACTCGCGGATGGTGTCCAGCATCCGGTAGCGCTCGCCGACTCCGATCGGCTCCCAGATCAGGATCGACTTCTCCGCCAGCGCGTGCAGGATGCCGGGGACCTGCTCACCGCCGACGAGCTCGTCGGCGCACACCTGGCGGGCCCCTTCGACGTCGAAGGTGCCGGAGAAGACCGACAGGCGGGCCCAGACCAGGCGTTCGGCGGGAGTGCATAGCTGATGGCTCCAGCCGATCGCGGTACTCAGCGCTTGGTGCCAGGGCGGGTCGGCCTCGTAGTCCGTGGCTTCGGTGTTCCCCAGGACGGTGTACCGGTCGGCCAGGCGCTGGTTCAGCTCGGCCACCGGGAGTTCGCGCAGCCGGGCCGCGGCGAGTTCCAGGGCCAGCGGCAGCCCTTCCAGACGGCGGCACAGGGCAGCCAGATCGGCGCGGTTGGCGTCGGTCACGGCGAACCCGGGCACCACCTCCGCGGCCCGGTCGGCCAGCAGCACCACCGAGTCGGCCACCTCACCCCCGCCGGCCCCGTCGGTGCCGGGCACCGGGAGCGGGTCGAGGCCGAGCACCTCCTCCAGGTGCAGGCCCAGCGGGCGGCGGCTGGTGGCCAGGATCCGCAGGCCCGGCGCGACCGACAGCAGCGTCGCCGCCACCTCCCTGCACTCCTCGAAGAGATGCTCGCAGGTGTCCCACACCAGCAGCGTCTCCCGCCCGGCCAGATACTCGGCGACCACCTCCAGCATCGGCCGTGTGGTCTGGTCGGCCAGCGGCAGCGCCTCGGCGATCGCGTACGGCAGCACTCCCCAGGCAACGGTCAGCGGGGACAGCTCCACCCACCAGGCCCCGTCCGCGAAGCCGGGCTGCAGCTCGCTCGCCGCCCGCCGGGCCAGCCGCGTCTTGCCCACTCCCCCGACCCCGGTCACGGTCACCATCCGCGACCGCCCGAACAGCCGGGCCATCTCCTCGAGCTCACCCCGCCGCCCGACCAGGCGGCCGGATTCCCCAGGCAGGTTGCCCACCCGCCGCTCCGCCGCCACCATGACAGCCCCCCCTTCCCGATCCCGCCGCGGTTGCGCTGACGCGGTGACTCGGTGCTATCAACACGCCGGGCCCGCCCGCAGCACTTCGGCCGCTTTGCCCACCGCCCGTCACCCGGAAGTGAGAACGGGCGCCGCGTCCTGCGATCCGTGCGCGACCCAACGCAAGGCTGGCCCAAAATGCACAATTTCATCCGTTTTGAGATATTCATCAGAAGATTCATGACGTGACGACCGGAGCGTGCCATGGCCACCTTTCTCTACCGTCTCGGGAAGCTCGCGTTCCGGCGCCGCAGGCTCGTTCTCGCTCTGTGGGCGGTGGTGATCGCCGCGGTCGTGGCCGGTCTCGGAGTGGCCGGTGAGGACACCGACGACACGTTCACGATTCCTGGATCGGAGTCCCAGCAGGCCCTCGACACCCTCCGGCGGGTGTATCCGGCGGGTGGCGGTACCAGCGCGCAGATCGTGTTCACCGCCCCCGAGGGAGAGCAGGTCACCGCGCGGCAGTACCAGGCGGGGATCGCCGCGACGCTCAAGGAGGCCGCGGCCGCTCCGCAGGTGGCCGGGGTCCTGTCGCCCGAGCAGACCCGGGCCGTGTCCAAGGACGGCCGCGCTGCCCTCGCCCAGGTCCAGTACTCCGTCCCCAACGCGAAACTCGAAGACGGCTCGCTGGACTCCCTTGAGGACACGATCGCCCCGGCCGAGAAGGCCGGGCTCACGGTGTCGGTGGGTGGCCAGGCGTACAACAGCACCGGTGTCGACATCAGTGCCAAGGAAGTCGTCGGTGTCGTCATCGCCCTGATCATCCTGGTGATCACGTTCGGCTCGCTGCTCGCGGCCGGGATGCCGGTGCTCACCGCCGTCATCGGCGTCGTGATCGGCGCGGGTGGGCTGCTCCTGGTGAGCCACCTGACGACGATCTCCTCCACGGCGCTGACCCTGACGGTCATGCTGGGCCTCGCGGTCGGCATCGACTACACGCTGTTCATCCTCTCCCGCCACCGGGACCAGCTCAAGGCGGGTATGGCCACCGACGAGTCGGCGGCCCGCGCGATCGGCACCTCCGGCAGTGCGGTCGCCTTCGCGGCGCTCACCGTGATCATCGCCATGGTCGGCCTCTCCGTCGTCGGCATTCCCTTCCTGACCGCGATGGGCCTTGCCGGTGCGGGGGGTGTGGCGATCGCCGCGCTCGTCGCCCTCACCCTGTTGCCCGCGCTCCTTGGATTCGCGGGCGAGCGGCTGCGGCCGAAGCCGAAGAAGGCGGACGCGCCGGGCGACCGGGCCGAACCGCAGCAGACGCTGGGCGCCCGGTGGGTGCGGGCGGTGACCCGCGTCCCCGCCCTCACCGTCGTTCTGGTGACGGCCGGGCTCCTGGTCGTCGCCTGGCCCGCCCGCGATCTGCAACTGGCTCTGCCCGACAACGGCAGCGCCGCGAAGTCCACCACCCAGCGCGAGACCTACGACACCATCACCAAGGAGTTCGGCCCCGGCCTCAACGGCCCGCTGCTGATCCTCATGAACACCGGAGGCGCCAAGGCGTCCTCCGCCCAGGAGCTGACCGGGCAACTGAACACCGTACGTCAGGACTTGGCCGCCACCAAGGGTGTCGCCCTCGCCTCGGCCGCCCAGCAGCTCAGCTCCGAGTACGCGCTGTTGACCGTGGTGCCGACCACCGGCTCCGGGGACGAGGCCACCAGCGACTTGGTCAAGGCGCTGCGGGACAAGGAGTCCTCGGTCCGGTCCGGAACCGGGATCTCGTACCAGGTCACCGGGCAGACCGCCGTCAACGTCGACGTGTCCCAGAAACTCAGCGACTCGCTGCTGACCTTCGCGATCGTGGTCGTGGGCCTGTGCCTGCTGATCCTCCTTGTGGTCTTCCGCTCCCTCGTGGTCCCGGTCAAGGCGACGGTCGGTTTCCTGCTGTCCGTCGCTGCTTCCTTCGGTGCGGTGGTCGCGGTCTTCCAGTGGGGTTGGGCCGCGGACTTCATCGGTGTCACGAGGACCGGGCCGGTCGTGTCCTTCCTGCCGATCATCCTCATGGCCGTGCTCTTCGGACTCGCCATGGACTACGAGGTGTTCGTCGTCTCCAGCATCCACGAGGAGTACGCGCACAGCGGTGACGCCCGCCAGGCCGTCCTGCGGGGCTCGCCCCTGGCGTTCCGGGTGGTCACCGCGGCCGCGCTCATCATGGTGGCGGTCTTCGCCGGCTTCGTCACGATGCAGGACGCCATCGTGAAGCCGATCGCCTTCGCCCTGGCCTTCGGGGTGCTGGTCGACGCCTTCCTGATCCGGATGACGTTCGTGCCCGCCGTACTCATGTGGGTCGGCCAGGGTGGGTGGTGGCTGCCACGCCTGCTGCGGAGGATTCTGCCGAACGTCGACATCGAAGGACGCGATCTGCCCAAGCCGACGACACAGCCGTAGAGCCAGGGGCAGGGCGATGGCGAGCCGGTGGTCATGCGGTGGTTCTGCCCTCGCGGCGCTGGGCGCCCAGTTCCGCGTAGTGCGCGAGGAGGTCGGGGTTGTCCACGGCAGCAGGGTTGACGACTGTTCGGCCGGGGCGCCCTGGAGCAGCCGCTTGACCGGGACCTCCAGCTTCTTGCCGGTGCGGGTGTGCGGGATGCCCGGCACTGCGAGGACCTCGTCGGGGACGTGACGCGGTGAGGCGCCCCCGCGGACGGCGTCGCGGATCTTCTCGCGCAGGGCGTCGTCCAGAGCCACGCCAGACGCCCGGGTAGGTGGAGAAGTAGGCATCGCGGTAGCGGGTGCCGTCGGGGTCGTTCCAGAAGTGCAGCGGCATCGACGGCATGGGGCGGGTGACGACCAGCTCGCCGACCTGGTCGGTGACCGGGTGGCCCGCACTGTCGTAGGCGGCCAGGGCCACGCCGAGGCGGGCAAGGACAACTCCCCTGCCCAGATGGGGGTGTTGGGCGCTGCCTGCGAAGCCGGAGACACGTCGGTGCCACCGCTGGTGGAGCGAGCAGCACATGACCGCCGACGTGGTCGCGAACCCAAGGGTAGGCGGAGGCCGGCAGGGCGGAGCCGGTGCAGCCGACCACGCGGACCGCGGACAGGTCGTGCGTGGACGGGGTGATGCCGAACTTGGCCATGCCCAGGAGATACTGGGGGCTGGTGCCGAAGACGGGGACGCGGTGGCGGGCCGCGAGTTCCCAGAGGATGCCGGGCCGGGCTGAGGGTGCCGGGCTGCCGTCGTAGGTGCAGGTCGTGGCGCCGGTCAGCAGGGTGGAGGGGACCAGGTTCCACATCATCCAGTGGGGTGGTGGTGTACCACAGGAGGCGGTCGCCCGGGCCGAGGTCCGAGTGCAGGCCGAGGGTCTTGAGGTGCTCCAGGAGGACACCGCCGTGGCCATGGACGATGCCCTTGGGCAGGCCGGTGGTGCCGGAGGAGAAGACGACCCGCAGGGGGTGATCGAACGGCACCGGCGTACAGGAGAGTTCTTCGGTACGGGTGGTGGCGTCCTGCCACGGCACCACCGGCGAGGGGTACGCCTGCGAGGGCCATGGCAGTCCCACGTGGTCCACCAGGAGCGTCGCCTGCGACGTCGGGAGGGCGTGGGCGAGTTCGAGGGTGGCGTAGTCGTCGGGGGCGATGCCCTGGCGCCGGGCGAAGTCCGCGATGCGGCTGGCGGCAGCCGTCCCGGGGTCGAGCGTGAAGAAACATCAACAGGCTGTCCGGGAGCGGCTGTTCGGGTGGTCCGGGCGTCGTGTGGTGTGCAGCAGCGGCGCCCAGGCGGCGGTCGCGGTGAAGTCGCGCGCGCCGGACGGGACGACGTCCAGCACGATCCGGTCGGGGCGCAGCAGGACCGCGTCCGCGCGCCCGGCGTGCAGCCAGGCGGTGAGCTTGCCGTCGTCTGAGAGGTCGGTCACCGGGATCGCAGGGATGCCGAGACCGCGGGTGAGCGCGGTCAGCCAGGGGCCGGGTTCGGTGGCGGTCAGCACCGCGAAGGAGTCACCGAGGGCCTCGTCGAGGCGGGTACGCCGTCCGTCGACGCGCACCCAGGGCTGCGGGCAGTGCGTGCCCGCCAGGCCCCGGTGGGCGGTGCGCCGCACGAGCGGTCCGGCGGTCAGGGGCGGGCTGAGGTCGCGGCCGGTCAGCCTGGGCAGGCCGGGTATGCGGCAGGCGGCGGCCAGGAGCCTGCGGCGAAGGGCGGCGGCGCCGTCCTGGCCGCCGGTCATGGCCCAGCCCAGGGCGACCGCAAGCCGGATCACATGCCGTGCGTGGGGCTTGCGTTCGCCCTCGTACGTGTCCAACAGCCGCTCTGGAGAGCCTTGTTGGAGGACGCGGGCCAGCTTCCACGTGAGGTTGTAGGCGTCCCGCAGGCCCGCACACAGGCCCTGGCCGATGAACGGCGGGGTGAGGTGGGCGGCGTCGCCGAGCAGGAAGACCCGGCCGCTGCGCCAGCGGTCGGCGACGCGGGCCCGGAAGGTGTACTGCGTCTCGCGGACGATCTCGAAGTCCCCCGCGTACGAGGGCGGCAGCCACGGGGCGGCCAGGTCGCGCACCGGCTGCTTCGCCCCCTCGCGCTGACGGAACTCCCAGCGGTAGCGGTCCTCGCCCACCCGCATGAAGGTCGCCGGTCGTTCCGGGTCGCAGACCTGGTCGACACCCTCCCAGCAGCGGACGTCGGCTGTGGTCCTGACGTCGATGACGGTCCAGTCCTCCTCGAAGCGCAGGTCTTCCCAGACGGCGCCGACGGCTTCGCGGGTGAGGCTGTTCGCACCGTCGCAGCCGAGCACCGCCTCGGCCCACAGTGCGTGCTCGCCGTCGTCGTCGCGGTAGGCGACCCGTACGGGGCCGGTGGTGTTCGGGCCGATGCCGGTCACCTCCACGCCACCTCTGAGCTCGCACTCCGGGCGCCGGGCCAGGGCGTCGCGCAGCACGCGTTCCAGTTCGGGCTGGTCGAACATGGTGGTCTGCGGGTAGCCGTGCAGACCGTGCGCGGAGCGGCGGAACTCGGCCAGCACCCGGTGCCGGGCATCGAGCAGCCGCAGCCCGTTCGACGGGCGGGAGATCGCGGCGAACTCCTCACCGACGCCTGCGGCCTGGAGGATCCTGCGCACCTCGTCGTCGGTGGCGACGGCGCGCGGAAGCGGATAGACGTCCCGGTGGCGCTCCAGGACAACACTGCGGATTCCGCGCCGCGCCAGGAGCAGGGCGGCGGTCACGCCCACCGGCCCGGCGCCGACGATCACGACGGGCACACCCACGGCTTCCACGACGGACACACGTGCGGTTTCATCAACGGTCATGTGCGGCTCACCTCGGGAGTCAGTTCGCGTCCATGACGGGCGTGCGCTGCTCGCCGAGGTCGATCCGGCCGTCCGGGGTCGCGATCGACGCCGTGATCACGTCACCCGCGCTCAGGTAGTGCGGGTTCTTCGCCTGGCTCTTGAAGAACGCCTTCCACTTCACCGCGGGCGGCAACAGGGCGCCGATCTTCTCGACCGCCTTCGGCGGCGCCTTGAGGGCGGTGCCACCGGGCGTACCGGTGAGCAGCAGGTCACCGGCGTCCAAGGTCTGGAAGCGGGCCAGCAGTGTCAGCGCCCGCGCCGGGCGGACGATCATGTCGGCGAGGGTGCGGTCCTGCCGCAGCTCCCCGTTGACGCTCAACTTCAGCCGGAGGTCCAGGAGATGGGCGAAGTCCTCCGGCTCCAGCAGGGCCAGGTGCGGCCCGGTCGGGGTGAAGGTGGGGTACGACTTGCTCTCGTAGAACTGCGTCTTGGTCAGCTGGACGTCACGGGCGCTGATGTCGTTGGTGACGACGAGCCCGGTGACGTACGACGGCAGGTCCGGCTCCTCGACGACGGTGCCGACGGGGAGCGGCGCGCCCATGACGAGGCCGAGCTCGATCTCGTAGTCGAGGAGCTTCACGTGCGAGGGGCGGACGACGGCCCCTCCGGGTCCGCTGACCGAGCCGGACGCCTTGCGGAAGAAGGCGGGTGGGATGTCGCCGGTGAAGCCTGACTCGCGGGCGTGGCTGCGGTAGTTGACCATCTGGGCGACGACCCGGCAGGGCGTGGTGACCGGCGAGAGGGCCACCAGGTCGGCGAGGGGCGCGCCCGCCTCCCCGGAGGCGGCGGCCTCACGGACGGCGGCGCGGTCGGCAAGGAGCTCGGCGGTAGTGGCGGCCTTGGTCTCGACAGGGACGGCGCGGTCGCCTCGGGCGACCCACCAGCCGTCGGCGGTGCGCAGGATATTGATGCTCATGTCAGTGCCTTTGTCAGGGATCGGCGTGCGGAGGTTCAGGAGTTGGCGGCCTTGAGCAGGCCGAACAGTCGCGCCCGGTCCAGTTCGTTGTCACCGCGCAACGCCTCGATGACCTCGCGGACCCGCTGCGGGGAGGGACGGGAACCGAGGAAGTCACGGGTGGCGGGCGGGCCCCACTGGGCCAGACCACTGCTCGACATCGGCGCCCAGCCGGGCTCCACGTCGCAGGAGAACAGGTCGCCGTCGGCGAAGTGCTCCAGCATGAAGCGGTCGGGGTCACGCCAGTAGTCGAAGAGCTGGCTGCCCTGGAGGTGTCGGCCGATTCCCCAACTGCGCTGGTAGCCGCGCTCTTTGAGGTACTCGCCACCAGCGGCGATGGAGTCCAGGTCGGTGACCTGGTAGGCGGAGTGGACATACCCGGTGCCCGGCCCCAGATGCATGGCCAGTGTGTGGTGGTCGGCCGGTACGTCGCCCAGGTCGCAGCGGATGAACGCCATCGTCGGACCGCGGTCGCGCTGGCCGTCCAGGAACAGGAAGTCGGAGACGATCATCCCGAGGGTGTCCAGGTACCAGTCCAGGGCCCGGCCGAACACCCGCGTCTCCAGCACCACATGCCCCAGCCGCTGGATGCGCGACGGTTCGCGCGGCGGGCGCTGGATGGCGTTGGTACGCCGGTGATCCGTACCGAAGTTGAGGAGCAGCGGCCGCTGTTCCGGCAGCGCCGGGAGCCGCTGACCGCAGTGCACGACCCGCACCGGGAAGCCCGACGGATCGAGCAGATCCACCACCTTGCCGCCCCCGGGCACGTCGGCATCCCGTACCGATGCCCCGGTGGCGCGGGCCAGCCGGTCCAGGTCACCCCGCTCGGCAGCCCGGAACGCGGGGCCGATGAAACGGGACGTGTGCCCCTTGCGGATCACCATGCACGGCGGACCGGCGAAGGTACCGCGCAGCCATAGCTCCCGCTCGGTGCGCGCCGCGATTCCGAAGCCGAAGTCCCCGGCGAAGACCTCGGCGCGCTCCAGATCCGGCTTCTCGAACTCAAGCCAGGCCAGGTCGGCCACCTTGATCACGGGGTTCCGGGAGCGGCCGGGGTGTTCGCCGCGCCGGGCGCCCTGCTCACCGTGGAGGTCCTGGTGGGCCGTGATGACGTCGGCCCCGTCGACGCGAGGTTCAGACATGGCGCCCTCCAAGCGACATCGCCGTAGTGATGAAATCATCAGCTTTGACAGTTGCATCGTCAAGGTGTCCGCAGCGAGTAATGATGAAATCATCAGGACTGTGAGCGTCATCGTCCCGGTGGTTAGACTCGGCACATGCCCACGCAAGCCCCGCCCAGCAACCGGTTCGAGCGGCGCCGCGCGGAGACCCGCAGGGCTCTCGTGCGGGCGGCCCGGCAGATACTCGCCGACACCGGCGACACCGGCGCGAGCATCCAGGCCATCGCCGGGCGCGCGGACGTTGGCTTCGGCTCCTTCTACAACCACTTCGACTCCAAGGCGGAGCTGTTCGAGGCGGCGGTGGTGGACGCCCTGGAGGAGTTCGGACAGAACTTCGACGAGCGCCTGGCCGGGATCGACGACCCGGCGGAACTCGTCGCGGCAGGCTTTCGGCTCAGCGCCCGCATGGCCGACTCCCACCCGGAGCTGATGCAGGTCCTGCGCCGCCGGGGCCTGGGGCACGTTCACGCGGACAACGGACTGGCCCGCCGGGCGCTGCGCGACCTCCAGGTCGGCATGGCCTCCGGCCGCTTCACCACCCTCGACCCGACGGTCACCCTGTCCGCACTGGGCGGAACCCTGCTGTCCCTGGTGGAACTGCGATTCGCCCGCCCCGAGGTGGACGGCGACGAAGCCGCCCTCCACCTCGCCGAGATGGTCCTGCGCATGCTGGGCCTGTCGGCCGACGACGCCCACGAGGTCGCCCGGCGGCCCCTCCCCGGCCTCGACTGAACCCGGGGCCCCAGTCCCTCGACGCGACCGTCGAGGGACTGCTGGACGGGGCATTTCCCCAGGTGAAGCACCGTTAACCGGGGCAACGGACATGCCGGTGAACGCCATGGAACCGGTCCGGCTTCGCCATGACCTGACGGTCGGCGCGCCCCGGTCCCCATCGGGTCGCGAAGGGCGGAACCCGCGCGATCAGCGCGACTGGCGCAGGCCCGCGACGAGGAGCGCGACCAGCTGGCGGGGGTCGTAGCGGGGGTCGCTCTCGGCGCCGATGCAGAGGTTTCCGATGCCGCGCATCAGCTGGTAGGCGTCGGCGCCGGGCCGGATCTCGCCCGCGACGGCGGCAGCGTCGAGGAGTTGGGCGCACACCGGCAGGAGGCGGTCGAGGAAGTAGGCGTGCAGCGCCTCGAAGCCGGTGCTGTCGCTTCGCATCGCGGCGGCCAGGCCGTGCTTGGTGACCAGGAAGTCGACGAAGAGGTCGGCCCACTTCCCGAGGGCGGCATGCGGGGTGGGGCCCGCCGCCAGCAGGGCCGGGCCCGCCTCGGCGCAGGCGTCGACCTGATGGCGGTAGACGGCGATGATCAGGTCCGCCCTGGTCGGGAAGTGCCGGTAGATCGTGCCCATCCCGACCCCGGCCTCGGCCGCGATGTCACGCACCGGGGCCTCCACCCCGGAGGCAACGAACACGGCGGCCGCCGCGTCCAGCAGGGCCTGCTGATTGCGCCGGGCGTCCTTGCGCCTGGACCCCGCCGCGCCAGCCGCGCCCTCGCCACCCGCGCCGCTCTCGTCCATCGCGGTACCCCTCTCGAAACGAACCCTTGCGAAGCGGAACAGCGCTCCGTATCGTTGGCGGAGCAACGTTCCGCTTTGCTCATGATGCCAGAGCGGGGGCGCGGCCCCGAGGGCTGCCGTGCGCCCCCGTGCCCTCCGGGTCCTGCTCCCGCGCCCGCCCCGGCACCCCTGCGTGCCGGGCCCGCAGCGCCACGTACACCGAACGGAAGCGCTCACCGACATGCCCCACTCGCAGATCGCCCCCGCACAGAAGACCGCGCACGCACCCGCCACAGTGGTGTCCGCGAAGCCCGTCGTCCTGCCCGCCCCGGGCCGCGGCGAGGACCTCCAAGTCCGCGTGTCCGCCCCCGCGGCCGGCGGTGACCTGCCCGTCGTCGTCTTCTCGCACGGCTTCGGCTGGTCGATGAACGGCTACGCCCCGCTCGCGGACCACTGGGCCGCGCACGGGTTCGTGGTCGTCCAGCCCACCCATCTCGACTCCAGGACGCTCGGCATCCCCGCCGACGACCCCCGTACGCCACGGATCTGGCGCTTCCGCGTCGAGGACCTCACGCGCGCCCTGGACGGACTCGACACGCTCGAAGCCGCCGTGCCGGGCCTGAGCGGGCGCGTCGACCACGACCGCGTCGCCGTGGCGGGCCACTCCTGGGGGGCTCAGACGGCGAGCACGCTCCTGGGCGCGCGCGTCCTCGACGCCGACGGCGTACCCGGTGAGGACCTGTCCGACCCCCGCGTCTCGGCGGGGGTGTTGCTCGCGCTCACCGGGCTCGGCGACAGCCTGACTCCGTTCGCCGTGGAGCACCTCCCCTTCATGAGGCCGTCCTTCACCACCATGACCGCGCCCGCGCTCGTCGTCGCCGGGGACAGTGACGACTCCGCGCTGTCCACGCGCGGACCGGACTGGTTCACCGACGCCTACACGTACAGCCCTGGCGACAAGAGCCTGCTCACCCTGTTCGGCGCGGAGCACTCCCTCGGCGGCATCCCCGGCTACGCAGCCGCCGAGACGACCGACGAGAGCCCCGCACGGGTCGCCCTCCTCCAGCGACTCACCACCGCCTTCCTGCGCGGCGCCCTCCACTCCGAGAACGCCGCTTGGCGGGATGCGGTCACCGCATTGGAGCAAGACCCCGAACCGCTGGGGAAAGTGCAGAGCAAGTGAGGTCCGCTCCCAACCCGGCCGTGCGCAGGCCGAAATGCCCACAGGCACCTATGAATTGACCCACAAGAACCGGTACTCGGTGTTACGCTGAATCGGCAGAATCCCCATTTTGTGCGCCTCGCAGAGAAGGGCACCGCCCCATGGCTCACCAGGTCGATTCCACCGACACACTCCTCTCCTACGTCCGTGACGTATCTCTACGGGACGACGACATCCTCAGAGAGCTCCGGGAGGAGACGGCACTGCTGCCCGGTGGTGCGGCACTGCAAGTCATGGCGGAGGAAGGCCAGTTACTGGGCCTGCTCGTCGGGCTCGTCGACGCCCGGGCCGTGCTGGAGATCGGCACCTTCACCGGATACAGCACCCTGTGTGCCGCTCGGGTGCTCCCCGCCGACGGCACGATCGTGACCTGCGACATCAGCGACCGGTGGCCGGACGTCGGCGCCCCGTACTGGAAGCGGGCCGGTGTCGACGACCGGATCGACCTGCGGATCGGGGACGCGGTGGACACCCTGGACGGACTGCTCGCCGAGCGCGGGCCCGGCGCCTTCGACCTCGTCTTCATCGACGCCGACAAGGTCAACTACCCGACCTATTACGAGAAGTCCCTCGCCCTCACCCGCAGCGGCGGCCTCATCGTCATCGACAACACGCTGTTCTTCGGGCGGGTCGCCGATCCGGAATTCGACGACGCCGACACGGTGGCCATTCGTGAATTGAATACGACGCTCGCCGACGACGCGCGTGTGGATATGTCGCTGCTCGTGATGGCGGACGGCATCACCCTCGCCCGTAAACGCTGAGGATGTGACGGAAGGAATCGCCCGGTACGAGTGGCGCTCGTACCGGGTTTCCCCTTTCCAAGACACATTCCAGACCGGCTTTCCGGGCCGGATCCGTCGTTCTAGCTCAGATCCACCGCGCGCACCGCGATCGTCGTCGACGCCGGGCGCCCCTCGGGGCGCAGATGCAGGCGCTGGAGGTGCTCGTCCGCCGCCTGCGGGAGCGTGGCCACGCAGGAGCAGGGGTCGTCGTCCGTGAAGCCCGCGAAGCGGTAGGCGATCTCCATCATGCGGTTGCGTTCGGTGGGCCGGAAGTCGGCCACCAGATGGGTGCCCGCCCGGGCCGCCTCGTCCACCAGCCAGTTGAGGAGGGTGGCCCCGGCGCCGAAGGACACCACGCGGCAGGAGGTGGCGAGGAGCTTGAGGTGCCAGGCCTGCGGTCGGCGCTCCAGGAGCAGCACGCCGACCGCCCCGTGCGGGCCGAACCGGTCGGTGAGCGTGACCACCAGGACCTCGTGATCCGGGTCGGTGAGCAGCCGCCGCAGATCGGCGTCGGAGTAGTGCACGCCGGTGGCGTTCATCTGGCTGGTGCGCAGGGTGAGTTCCTCCACCCGCGACAGCTCGTCGCCGGTGGCGCGGCTGATGCGCATGTCCAGGTCGAGGGAGCGCAGGAAGTCCTCGTCGGGTCCGGTGGCCTCGGCGCGGGCGGCCTCGCGGCGGAAGCCCGCCTGGTACATCTCGCGCCGCCGCCGGGAGTCCACCGTCCGCAGGGCCGGGGTGAACTCCGGCAGGCCCGGCAGGTCCAGGGCCGCGTCGGCCGGGTAGCAGCGGACCTCGGGCAGGTGGTGGGTGACCTCGGCCCGCTCGGCGGGCTGGTCGTCGATGAAGGCAATGGTGGTGAGGGCGAAGTTGAGGGTGTCGGCTATCCGGCGCACGGACTGCGACTTGGGGCCCCAGCCGATCTGCGGCAGCACGAAGTACTCGGCGAGGCCGAGCTCCTCCAGGCGGGCCCACGCCGTCTCGTGGTCGTTCTTGCTCGCCACCGACTGCAGGACGCCCCGGGAGTCCAGCTCCACTATGACGTCCCGGACGGCGTCGGGCAGGGTCACCTCGCCGTCCTCCAGGAGCGTGCCCCGCCACAGGGTGTTGTCGAGGTCCCAGACCAGGCACTTCAGTACGGGAGCGGCGGGCGGGGCGGACGCGTCGCGCGTCCCCGTCGTCACCGCGGTCGTGTTCGCTCTGGTGGTCGTCACTCCGGTTCCCTTCACGCGCTGCCGAGGACGTGCCGCGCCAGCATGAGCTGACACATCTCGTTGCTTCCTTCGATGATTTCCATCAGCTTGGCGTCGCGGTGGGCGCGGGCCACGGGGTGGCCGTCCTGGGCCCCGGCCGAGGCCAGGACCTGGACGGCGGTGGCCGCGCCGCGGGCCGCGTTGCCCGCGCTGACGTGCTTGGCCAGGACGGTGGCGACGACCTGGTCGGGCGAGCCCTCGTCCCAGCACCGCGAGGCGTGCTCGCAGGCCCGCGTCGCCGTCCGCTCGGCGACGTACAGCTCGGCGAGATGGCGGGCCACGAGCTGGTGCTCGCCCAGCGGGGCGCCGAACTGCTCCCGGGTGGCCGCGTGTCGGGCCGCCGCCGTGAGGCAGCCGCGCAGGATGCCCACGCACCCCCACGCCACGGACATGCGCCCGTACGCGAGGGCGGTGGTCACCAGGAGCGGCAGGGGCAGCGCCGTGCCGCCGAGGACGTGCGTCGCGGGCACCCGCACCCCGTCGAGGGAGATGTCGGCGTGCCCGGCCGCGCGGCAGCCGAGCGGGTCGGCGACGCGGGTGACGCGGACGCCGGGGGTGTCCGCGGGCACGACGACCGCCACGGCGTCGTCCCCACCGGCCGCCCCCGAGCCCGGCTCCGAGTCCGCCTCCGCGTGCTCTGTGCCCTCCGCGTACTTGCCGAACACGACGAGGAGGTCGGCGTAGTGCGCGGCGGTGACCCAGACCTTGTGGCCGTCGAGCACGACCGTCTCGCCGTCCCGGCGGACCCGGGTGGTCATCGCGGAGAGGTCGCTGCCCGCGGCGCGTTCGCTGAAGCCCGCCGCGGCGAGCTCGCCGCCGGTGAGCCGGGGCAGGAACGCCGCCTGCTGCTCGGGGGTGCCGAAGCGCTCGATCGTCCAGGCGGCCATGCCCTGGGAGGTCATGACGCTCCGCACCGAACTGCACAGGCTGCCGACGTGCGCGGTGAACTCGCCCGCGGCCGCGCTGTCCAGACCCCAACCGCCGTACTCCGCCGGGACCTGGGCGCACAGCCGTCCCTCGGCGCCGAGGCCGCGCAGCAGGCCGACGGGCAGCAGACCCGCGCGGTCCCAGGCGTCGGCCTCGGCGGCTATCAGGCCGGTGACGGCGGCGCTCGCCTCGTCGAGGGCCGCCGGGGAGCCCGGGCCGGAAGGGGCGGTCAGCGGGCGGTCACTCACCGGCTTCCCCGTCCGCCGCCGCCCGGAGGCGGCCGACGAGCGCCGTCATCGACGCGACCGTACGGAAGTTGTCCAGGCGCAGATCGCCGCCGCGCACGGAGACGCCGAACGACTTCTCCAGGTGGACGACCAGCTCCATCGCGAACAGCGACGAGAGGCCGCCGGAGGCGAACAGGTCGACGTCGGCCCCCCAGGAGCGCTTGGTGCGCGCCTCCAGGAAGCGCATGATCTCCTTCTCGGTGGCCTCGCTGTCGAAGCTGTTCATCAGTTCTCCTCCTGATACGCGTAGAATCCACGGCCGCTCTTGCGGCCGAGTTCGCCCCGGCGGACCTTGTCGAGCAGCAGGTCGCAGGGGCGGCAGCCGTCGTCTCCGGTGCGCTGGTGCAGGACTTTCAGGGAGTCCACCAAGTTGTCGATGCCGATGAGGTCGGCGGTGCGCAGCGGCCCGGTGGGATGGCCGAGGCAGCCCTCCATGAGGGCGTCGACGTCCTCGGCGGTCGCGGTGCCCTCCTGCACCACCCGGGCCGCGTCGTTGATCATCGGGTGCAGGACGCGGCTGGTGACGAAGCCGGGTGCGTCGCGGACCACGACCTGCTCGCGCCCCAGCGCGGTGAGCAGCGCGCCCGCGGCGGCCATGGTCGTGCCGCCGGTCCGCGCGCCCCGGATGACCTCCACGGTCGGGATGAGGTACGGCGGGTTCATGAAGTGGGTGCCGATGACGTCCTGGGGGCGCTCGGCGTACCCGGCGAGTTCGTCGATGGGAATGGACGAGGTGTTGGAGATCAGCGGGGTGCCGGGGCGCACCCGCGCCGAGACCTCGGCGAGCGCCTTGGCCTTGAGTTCGGTGACCTCGGTGATGGCCTCGACGACGGCGGTGGCGTCGCCGACGCCGTCCGTGCCGGTGGCCCGGGCCAGGGCCCCGGTGGTGGCGCCCGCCGGGAGCCGTCCCATGAGCTGGGCCATGCGCAGCTCGCGGTCGATGTCGTCCTGGGCCCGGTCGAGCCGCTCGGCGTCGACGTCGACGAGCAGGACCGGGACGCCGTGCCCGAGGGCCAGGGCGGTGATGCCCACGCCCATGACCCCGGCGCCGAGGACGGCGATCCGGTGCGGGCCGTGGTCGGCGCGCGGGCTGGGGGCGGTGTGCGTCTCGGGGGCGGTGGGTGGCGCTTGCGTCATGCGCCTCTCCTAGGTCGCTGATGGGTGGTCAGGGCGTGGTGCGGGGTGGGAGGTCGACGACCTCGGTGAGCCAGTCGGAGACGGCGTCCGCGGTGGTGGTGACGTGCTTCTCCATCAGGGAGAAGTGGTCGCCGGGCACGTCCACGACGGCCCGCGCGGTGGGCCAGCTGGAGCGCCAGTCACCCGCGTCGGGGTCCGGTTCGCCGAGCGGCTCGGAGGCGCGGACGAGCAGGGTGGGCGCCCGCACGGCGGGGGGTGTCCAGGTGTCGAGGAGGCGGAAGTAGCGGCCCATGGCGGTGAGCCGGGTGCCGTCCATGGGGGTCGCGCGCTCCTCGCGGGCGAACATCCCGCCGACCAGGACGTCGTTGAACTGCGTCATCCCCGTGTTGTCCGACAGGTACGTGTCGAGGAGGACCACGGCGGCCGGGCCCGCGCCCAGCTCCTCCAAGCGGGCCGCGACGCCGTGCGCGAGCGTGCCGCCGGAGGAGGAGCCCAGCAGCACCAGGGGCCGCCCGCCGAGCTCCGCGCGCAGGGTCCTGGCCTGGAAGTCGAGCAGCGCGGCGAGGTCGGCCGGGACCGGTTCGCCGGGCAGGAAGCCGGGGGCCGCGAGGGCGCTGACGCCGTACCGGTCGCGGAACCGCGCGGCGAAGCGGGCGTACTGGTGGGCGCCGCCGAGCGCCACGACGGAGCCGAAGCAGACCAGTTCCGGGGCGCCGTCGTGCGGGCACAGGCGGAGCAGTTCGGGCTTGGCCGGGGCCGCGAGGAGTTCGGCGCCGGTGCGGAAGTCGGGGCGCAGCGCGGCGGCGTTCTTCAGCAGGGCGATGCCCTCGTCGACGCGGCCGAGTTCGCAGGCCTGGCGGAAGAGGGTGCCGACGGGGTCCGTGGCCGGGCCCGGCGCGGGTCCGTCGGCGGCGGCCGGTTCCGCCTCCTGGGCCAGTTCGGTACGGAGCCGCTCGGCGAGGCGGGCGGGGGTGCCGCTGTCGAGGACCGTGGTGGGGCGCAGCCGCAGGCCGGTGCGGGCGGCGAGCCGGTTGCGGAGCTCGACGGCGGTGAGCGAGTCGAAGCCGACGGAGAGGAACGCGTCCTCGGCGTCCAGGGCCTCGGGCGTCGCGTGGCCGAGCACGTCGGCGGCCTGGGCCAGGACGAGGTCGAGGAGGATCCGCCCGTGCTCGCCCGGCGCGGCGGCGAGGCGCTGCCGCAGCGGCGCACTGTCGGCCGCGGGGCGCGGCCCGGCGGGCGCCGCCTTGACGAGGGCGCGCAGCAGCGGCGGCACGGCCCGGTCACGATAGGCGGCGAGGTCGAGGTGGACGGGGACGAGGACGGGCTCGGCCAGGGCGAGCGCGCGGTCGAACAGGGCGGTGCCCTCCTCTGCGGAGAGGCCGCGCACGCCGCTGCGGCGCATGCGCCGCAGGTCGGTGTCGGACAGCTCGGCGGTCAGGCCGCCGCGCTGCTCCCAGAGGCCCCAGGCCAGCGAGGTGGCGGGCAGGCCGAGGCGGTGGCGCTCCGTCATGAGGGCGTCGAGGCAGGCGTTGGCGGCGGCGTAGGTGGACTGGCCGGGGCTGCCGAAGACGCCCGCGGCGGAGGAGTAGACGACGAAGGCCGTCAGGTCGGCGGCCCGGGTCAGGTCGTGCAGGTGCCGGGCGCCGTCCGCCTTGGGCCGCAGCACGGCGCTCAGCCGCTGCGGTGTCTGTGCGTCGAGCAGCCCGTCGTCGAGGACGCCCGCGGTGTGGACGACGGCCCGCAGCGGGTGCTCCGCGGGGATGCCGTCCAGGGCCTGGGTGAGGGCCGCGCGGTCGGCCACGTCGCAGGCCGTGACGGTGACGTGGGCGCCGGACTCCCGCAGTTCCTGGGACAGTTCGGCCGTGCCCGGCGCCTCGGCGCCCCGGCGGCCGAGCAGCAGCAGGTGGCGTACGCCGTGCCGGGTGACCAGGTGGCGGGCGATGATGCCCGCGAGGACGCCGCCCCCGCCGGTCAGCAAGGCGGTGCCGTCCGGGTCGAAGGCGGGGCTCCCGGCGTCCGGAGCCGCTGCCGCCCGCGCGAGTCGAGGCGCGTACAACACGCCGTTGCGGAGGGCGAGTTGAGGCTCTTCGGCGGCCAGAGCCGCGGGCAGGGCCGCGGTCGTGGCGGCCGGGTCGTCGGTGTCCAGGAGGACGAAGCGGCCGGGGTGTTCGAGCTGGGCCGCGCGCAGCAGCCCCCAGACGGCCGCGCCCGGCACGTCCACGGGCTCGGTGCCGGGTCCGGCCGCGCCCCGGGTCAGGACCACGACCGGAGCCGACGCGGCCACGGGGTCCGCAAGCCGGGCGCGCAGCCGCTCCAGGACGGCCGCCGCGGCGGTGTGCACGGCCTCGGGCCCCTCGGCCCCGGCGACCGGCGGGCAGGGCAGCAGGAACGCGTCGGCTTCGGAAGGGCGCGAGCCCGCGAAGTCGTCCGGCAGGAGCCGCGCGTCGCGCTCGGCGAGGAGCGCCCAGCGCGCCCCGGCCTCGGGCGCGGGCACGGCGGGCCGGTCGACCGGCGACCAGTCGACGCGGTACAGCGAGCGATCGGCGACGCGCAGCCCGTCGTACGACGCCGCGCGCAGCGTCAACGCGCCGATGTCGGCGACGGTCCGGCCGCCCTCGGTGGTGACGCGCACCGTCACGGCGTCGTCGCCGTCGGGCCGCAGGGCCACGCGCAGGGCCTGTCCGGTGCCCGGGCCGAGGGTGACCCGGCTCCACGAGAACGGCAGCGGTACGGCGTCGCCGGTGCCCCCCGTGGTGCGCAGGCCGGTCGTCTGCAGGGCGGCGTCGAGGAGCGCCGGGTGGGCCACGGCGAACGGGTCCGGCGTTCCGTCGGGCAGGGCCACCTCGGCGTACAGGTCGTCCCCGTGTCCCCAGGCTGCGCGCAGCCCGCGGAAGGCGGGCCCGTACGTCACTCCCCGGGAGGCCATGGCCTCGTACAGGTCGTCGACGTTCAGCGGTGCCGCGCCCTCCGGGGGCCAGGGCGCCCGGCCGGGGGCCGCGTGCTCCGCCGGGGCGGGGGCGAGGGTGCCGCCCGCGTGCTGGGACCAGGGCTCGCCCAGCGCCGCGTCCCCGGCCCGGGAGTGGAAGGCGAGCGCCCGGCGGCCCTCGGCGTCCACCGGGCCCACGGTGAGCCGGAGGTGAACGCCGCCAGCCGCCTCGTCGCCGTCGGGCAGGAGCAGCGGCGCGGCCAGGGTCAGCTCCTCGACCTGGGCGCAGCCGAGCAGCGCACCGGCGTGGGCGGCCATCTCCAGGAAGGCCACGCCGGGCAGCAGGACGGCACCGGCGACGGCGTGGTCGGCGAGCCAGGGGTGGGCGGCCACCGAGAGGCGGCCGGTGAAGAGGGTGCCGCCGTCCGGCAGGTCGACGGCCGCGCCGAGCAGGGGGTGCCCGGCGTCGCTCTGCCCGGTCGAGGCCGGGTCGCCGGAGGGGGCGGGCGCGTCCAGCCAGTAGCGCTGCCGCTGGAAGGCGTACGTCGGCAGGGCGACGCGGCGCGCGCCGGTGCCCTCGTAGGCGGGCCGCCAGTCGACGGGCAGCCCGGCCGCGTACGCCTCGCCCAGGGTGAGCAGCAGGCGCCGTGTGCCGCCGTCGTCGCGGCGCAGGGTTCCGATGACCTGGACGTCGTCGGCGCCCGCGTCGGCCGCCGTGTCCGCGATGCCGTAGGTGAGCACCGGGTGGGCGCTGGCCTCGACGAAGTAGCCGTAGCCCTGGTCGAGAAGGCCGCGCACGGCCTCCTCGAAGCGCACGGTCCGCCGCAGGTTGCGGTACCAGTACGCGGCGTTGAGCGCGGCTCCGCCGTCCAGCCAGGCAGCGTCGACGGTGGAGTAGAACGGCACGTCGGCGGGGCGCGGCGCGAGGTCCGCGAGGGCGGCCAGGAGGCGCTCCTCGATCTCCTCCACGTGCACGGAGTGCGAGGCGTAGTCGACGGGGATCACGCGGGCCCGCACGTCCTGGGCGACGAGGGCGGCAACGACACCCTCCACGGCCTCGGGATCACCCGAAACAACCGTGGTCGCGGGCCCGTTGACAGCCGCGACCGACAACCGGTCACCCCACGGCTCCAAGTGCGGGCCAAGGTCCGCGGCGGACAGCGGCACGGACGCCATACCACCGCGCCCGGCCAGCTCCCCGAGGGCCCGGCTGCGCAGCGCCACGACCTTCGCCGCGTCATCCAGGGACAACGCGCCCGCCACACAGGCGGCCGCGATCTCACCCTGGGAATGCCCCACCACCGCGTCCGGCTCGATCCCGTACGACCGCCACAGCTCCGCCAGCGACACCATCACCGCGAACAGGGCAGGCTGCACCACATCGACGCGCTCCAGCGACGGCGCACCATCAGCGCCGCGCAGCACGGCCTCCAACGACCAGTCCACGTACGGGGCGAGGGCCCGCTCGCACGCGGCCATGCGCGCCGCGAACACCGGCTCCGCGTCCAGCAGTCCGACCGCCATGCCCGGCCACTGCGAACCCTGCCCGGGAAAGACGAACGCGGTCTTGCGGCCGCCGCGCGGGGCGGTGCCGGTGGCGCCGTCGGCGAGCAGCTCGCCGCGGGCCAACGCGCCGAGCCCGTCCAGGAGTTCACCGCGGTCAGCGCCGACGACCACGGCCCGGTCCGGGAACCGGGAGCGGCCGGTGGCCAGGGAGAGGCCGATGTCGGCGGGGCGCAGGGACGGGTCGGCCAGGACGTGGGCGTGCAGGGCGGCGGCCTGGCCGCGCAGGGCCGCCGGGCCCTTGGCGGACAGCGGCCAGGCGACGGGGCCCTCGTACGCCTCGGCGGGCTCCTCCGCCTGCTCCTCGGGTGCCTGTTCCAGGACGAGGTGGGCGTTGGTGCCGCTGGCCCCGAAGGAGGAGACCCCGGCGCGGCGCGGGCGGTCCGTCGCGGGCCACGGCGTGGCGGCGGTGAGCAGCGAGACGGCGCCCTCGCTCCAGTCGACCTGTGGGGTGGGCCGGTCGACGTGCAGCGTGCGCGGCAGCAGGCCGTGGCGCAGGGCCAGGACGGTCTTGATGACGCCGCCGACTCCGGCGGCGGCCTGGGTGTGGCTGAGGTTGGACTTGAGCGAGCCGACCCACAGGGGCCGTCCCGCGGGCCGGTCCTGGCCGTAGGTGGCGAGCAGGGCCTGCGCCTCGATGGGGTCGCCGAGGACGGTGCCGGTGCCGTGCGCCTCGACGGCGTCGACCTCGGCGGGGGCGAGTCCGGCGCTGTCGAGGGCCTGCCGGATGACGCGTTCCTGGGCGGGGCCGTTGGGCGCGGTCAGGCCGTTGCTCGCGCCGTCCTGGTTGACGGCGGAGCCGCGGATGACGGCGAGGACGGGGTGGCCGCCCCGGCGGGCGTCGGAGAGGCGCTCCAGGAGGACCATGCCCGCGCCCTCGCCGAAGCCCGCGCCGTCGGCGGCGGCGGAGAAGGACTTGCTGCGCCCGTCGGGCGCCAGGCCGCGCTGCCTGCTGAAGCCGACGTAGAGGCCGGGCGTGGCCATCACGGTCACGCCGCCCGCGAGGGCCAGCGTGGCGTCGCCGGAGCGCAGGGCCTGGCAGGCCAGGTGGATGGCGACCAGGGAGGACGAGCAGGCGGTGTCGAGGGTGACCGCGGGGCCTTCGAGGCCCAGGGTGTAGGCGACGCGGCCGGAGGCGACGCTGGCGATGGAGCCGGTGCCGAGGAAGCCCTCCAGCTCGTCGGGGACGCGGTCGAGGCGCGAGCCGTACTCGCTGTAGATGACGCCCGCGTAGACGCCGGTGCGGCTGCCCTTGAGGGAGCGCGGGTCGATCCCGGCGCGCTCGACGGCCTCCCAGGAGGTCTCCAGGAGGAGGCGCTGCTGGGGGTCCATGGCGAGGGCCTCACGCGGCGAGATCCCGAAGAAGCCGGGGTCGAACGCGCAGGCGTCGTGGAGGAAGCCGCCTTCGCGGGTGTACGAGGTCCCGGGCTTGTCCGGGTCGTCGTCGTACACGCCGTCGAGGTCCCAGCCGCGGTCGGCGGGGAAGGCGGTGACGGCGTCGCGCTCCTTGACGAGCAGCTCCCACAGGTCCTCGGGCGAGCCGACGCCGCCGGGGTAGCGGCAGCTCATCGCCACGACGGCGATCGGTTCGCGGGAGGCGTCGGCGAGGTCGCGGTTCTCCTGGCGCAGCCGCTGGTTGTCGAGGAGGGAGGCCCGCAGGGCCGCCACCACCTGGTCGTCGGTGGGCATGTTCTTCCTTTCCTTGCGCGCCGGATCAGGCACGATCGCCGCCGCCCAGTGCCATGCGCACGAGGCCGTCCAGTTCCATCTCCTTGATCGCGGCGGGGTCGTCCGCCGGGTCCGCTCCCCCGCCGTCCGCGCCGGTCGGGGCCTGGGCCTCGGGTTCCGTGAGGCGCAGCAGCGCGTCCAGGAGCCCGGCTTCGCGCAGCCGTGCCACGGGGACGGCGGCGAGGCGGCGTTGGAGCTCCCGGTCGCCGTCCGGGTGCCGGGGGACGGCGGGCGCGGTGGCCGGGGCGAGGCGCGCGGTCACGTACGCGGCCGCGGCGGCCGGGGTGGGGTGGTCGAAGACGAGGGTCGCGGGCAGGCGCAGGCCGGTCGCCGCGTTGAGGCGGTTGCGCAGGTCGACGGCCGTCAGGGAGTCGAATCCGAGGTCCTTGAAGGCCTGGTCCGGGTCGATGGCGTCGGGGCCGCCGTGCCCGAGGACGTCGGCGACGCGGGCCCGCACCACCTCCTCGATCCGCTCCCGGCGCTCCTCGGCGCCCAGTGCGGCCAACTGCTCGCGCAGCGAGGCCACGTGGGCGGCGTCGGCGCCCGCAGCCGTGGGCCGGGCGGCGCGGACGAGGCCGCGCAGGAGCGGGGGCACGGTGCCGCTCGCGGCGCCCGCCCGCAGCCGGGCCGCGTCGAGGCGCACGGGCACGAGCAGGGCGTCGGCGCGGCGCAGCGCCGCGTCGAACAGGGCGAGCCCCTGGGCGTCGGCGAGCGCGGCGACCCCGCCGCGGGCCATCCGCCGCAGCCCGGTGGCGTCCAGCGTCCCCGTCATGTCACTGGCCCGCTCCCACAGGCCCCAGGCGAGGGACTGGGCGGGCAGCCCGTCGGCGCGGCGGCGCTGGGCCAGGGCGTCCAGGTAGCCGTTGGCGGCGGCGTAGTTGGCCTGGCCCGCGTTGCCGATGATGCCCGCGGCGGACGAGAAGAGGACGAACGCGGACAGCGGCAGGCCGCGGGTCGCCTCGTGCAGGGCGAGGGCGCCGTCGACCTTGGGCCGCAGGACGCGGTCCAGGCGCTCGGGCGTGAGGGAGGCGACGACCCCGTCGTCGAGGACGCCCGCGGCGTGCACGACCGCGGTGAGCGGGCGCGCGGCGGGCACGCCCGCGACGAGCCGCGCCACGGCGTCCGGCTCCGCGACGTCGCAGGCCGCGAACTCCGCCTGTGCGCCCAGGGCCCGGAGGTCTGCCAGGAGTGCCTCGGCACCGTCCGTCTCCGCGCCGCGCCGTCCGGCCAGGAGCAGGTGGCGCGCCCCGTGCCGGGCCGCGAGGTGCCGGGCCACGAGCCCGCCGAGGGCCCCGCCCGCGCCGGTGATCAGGACGGTGCCGTCCGGGTCGAGCGGCACGGGGGCCTCGTCGGCGCTGTCCGGCGCCTCCACCCGGGCGAGCCGGGCGACGCGCACCTCTCCCCCGCGCACGGCGAGTTGGGGCTCGCCCAGGTCCAGGGCGCCGGGGAGCGCGGCGAGCAGCTCGTCGTGGTCCGGCGCGTCGGCGAGGACGAAGCGGTCGGGGTGCTCGGACTGGGCCGAGCGCACCAGGCCGCGCAGGGCGGCGGCCGCCGGGTCGCTCACCTCGTCGTCGGGCCCGGCGCACACGGCCCCGCGGGTGAGGAACACCAGGCGGGCGTCGGCGAACCGGTCGTCGGCGAGCCAGTCCTGGAGGAGCGTGAGGGTGTCGCGTACGAGGGTGCGGACGGCCGCCGCGTCGTCTCCGGCGGCTTCGGCGCGGGGCACGAGGACCACGTCGGGCACGGGTGCGCCCCGGTCGACGGCCGCGGCGAGGTCCGCGAGACCCGCGTAGGTGTCGGGCAGCGGCAGGCCGGGGCCGAGCGCGGCCCAGCGGGCGGGCGGCACGGGACCCGCGGGCGCCGGGACGGGCACGGGGGTCCACTCCAGGCGGTACAGGCAGTCGTGCGCCGCCGGTGCGGTGGCGCCGCGCAGGGCGTCGACGTCGACGGGGCGTACGGCGAGGCCGGTGACCGTGGCCACCGGGCGGCCGGAGGGGTCGCTCGCGGTGAGCGACACCGAGCCGTCGCCGCCCTGGGTCAGGCGCACCCGCAGCTCGGTGGCGCCGGAGGCGTGCAGGGTGACGCCGGTCCACGCGAACGGCAGCCGCGCGGTGCCCGGTTCGAGGTCGGGGCCGCTCCCGGTGCCGGGGGCGAGCCACAGGCCCTGGAGCGCGGCGTCGAGCAGGGCGGGGTGGATGCCGAAGGCGGCGGCCTCCGGGTGCTGGTCCTGGCCGAGGGACACCTCGGTGAACAGGTCGCCGCCGCGCCGCCAGGCGGTGCGCAGGCCCTGGAAGGCCGGGCCGTAGCCGTACCCGGACGCGGCGAAGCGCGCGTACAGGTCGCCGACGTCGACCGGCTCGGCACCGGCCGGGGGCCAGCTGCCCGCGGCCACCGGCGCGTCCTGCCCGGCCGCCTCGGCCAGGGTGCCGGTGGCGTGCGCCGTCCACGGGGCGTCGCTGGCGTCCTCCGGCCGGGAGTGCACGTCCAGGGTCCGGCGGCCGGTGGCGTCCGGGGCGCCCACCCGCACCTGGAGGCGGACGCCGCCGGACGCGGGAAGCACCAGCGGCGCCTGGAGGGTGAGTTCCTCCACGACGGGGCACCCGGCCTCGTCGCCCGCGCGCACCGCGAGGTCGACGAACGCGGCGCCGGGCAGCAGGACGACGCCGGACACGGCGTGGTCGGCGAGCCAGGGGTGGCTGCGCACCGAGAGGCGGCCGCTGAGCAGGACCTCACCGGTCTCGGCGAGTTCGACGGCCGCCCCGAGCAGCGGGTGCCCGGTGCTGCCGAGGCCCGCGGCGGTGACGTCGCCGCCGGTCTCGGGGCCGGGCACCGCCCAGTACGCCTGGTGCTGGAAGGCGTACGTGGGCAGGTCGACGCGGCGGGCGCCGGTGCCCGCGAAGAGCGGCGACCAGTCGACGGGGACGCCGTGGGCCCAGGCCTCGCCGAGGGAGAGGAGCAGGCGTTCGGTGCCGCCCTCGCCGCGCCGCAGCGTCCCGAGCACGGCGGCGTCGGCACCGGCCGACCCCAGGGTCTCCTCGACCGCGGGGATGAGCACCGGGTGCGGGCTGACCTCGATGTACGTGCGGTGTCCCGCGGCCGCGAGCGCGCGCACCGCGGACTCGAAGCCCACCGTGCGGCGGAGGTTGGCGTACCAGTAGCGGGCGTCCATCCGGGAGGTGTCCAGCCACTCGTCCGTCACCGTGGAGTACAGCGGGACGTCGGCGGTGGTGGGTTCGATGTCCTTGAGCGCGCTGAGGAGTTCGGCTTCGAGGCGGTCCATGTGGTTGCAGTGGGAGGCGTACGTGACGTCGACGCGCCGGGCCCGTACGCCGTCCGCCGCGCAGGCCTCGAGGAGGGCGTCCAGGGCGTCGGTGTCGCCGGAGACCACCACGGCCGACGGGCCGTTGACGGCCGCGACCGACAGGCGTCCGGGCCAGGCGGCGATCCGGTCGGCGGCCCGCGGCGCGGGCAGCGCGAGCGAGACCATGCCGCCGTGCCCGGCGAGCCTGGCGATCGCGCGGCTGCGCAGGGCGACGACCTTCGCCCCGTCCTCCAGGGTGAGCGCGCCGGCCACCACGGCGGCGGCGATCTCGCCCTGGGAGTGTCCGACGACGGCGTCGGGGACCACGCCGTAGGCGCGCCACAGCCGTGCCAGCGACACCATCACGGCGAACAGGACGGGCTGCACCACGTCGACGCGGTCCAGGCCGGTGCCCTCGCGCACCACATCCAGCAGGGACCACTCGACGTGCGGCGCGAGCGCGGCCGCGCAGGCGTGCAGGGCCTCGGCGAACTCCGGCGCCTCGTCGAGGAGTTGCCGGGCCATGCCGGTCCACTGCGAGCCCTGTCCCGGGAACATCAGGACGGTGCGCCCGTCGGTGTCCGCGAGACCGCTCACGGCGGGGGCCGCGCCCGTGACCCACTCCCGCAGGGCGGGCAGGAGCCGGTCGTGGCCGCCGACGAGGACGGCGCGGTGCGGGAAGGCGGTGCGGCCGGTGAGGGACAGGGCGACGTCCACCGGGTCGGGCGTCCCCGTACTCACGCCCGCGCCCGGGCTCGTCAGGTGCTGGAGGAGGCGTCCGGCCTGGTCGCGCAGGGCGTCGGCGGACCTGGCCGACAGGACCCAGGGCACGGCGGGGGCGGTGCGGGTGCGCTCCGGCGCCGGTGCGGCGGGCTCCGGGGCCTGTTCCAGGACGACGTGGGCGTTGGTGCCGCTGAGCCCGAAGGAGGAGACGCCCGCGCGGCGGGGCCTGCCCGTGTCGGGCCACTCCTCGGCCTCGGTGACGAGCGCCACGTCGCCCGCGCTCCAGTCCACGTGGGTGGTGGGCGTCTCGGCGTGGAGCGTGGCGGGGACGGTGGCGTGGCGCAGGGCCAGGACCGTCTTCATGACGCCCGCCACACCGGAGAGGGCTTGGGTGTGACCGATGTTGGACTTCAGGGAGCCGACGAGGAGGGGGCGCCCCTCGGGCCGGTCCTGGCCGTAGGTGGCGAGGAGCGCCTGGGCCTCGATGGGGTCGCCCAGGGTGGTGCCGGTGCCGTGCGCCTCCACCACGTCGACGTCCGCGCCGGAGAGTCCCGCGTCGGCGAGCGCGGCGCGGATGACGCGCTGCTGGCTCGGTCCGTTGGGGGCCGAGAGGCCGTTGCTCGCGCCGTCCTGGTTGACGGCGGAGCCGCGCAGGACGGCGAGGACGGGGTGGCCGTCGCGGTGGGCGTCGCTGAGGCGTTCGACGAGGAGGACTCCGGCGCCCTCGCTCATGCCCATGCCGTCGGCGGTGTCCCCGAACGCCTTGCAGCGGCCGTCGGCGGCGAGGCCGCGCTGCCGCGAGAAGCTGATGAGGGCGCCGGGCGTCGCCATCACGGCGACGCCGCCGACGAGGGCGAGTGAGCAGTCCCCCGCGCGCAGCGCCCGGGCGGCCAGGTGCAGCGCGACCAGCGAGGAGGAGCAGGCGGTGTCGACGGTGACGGCGGGCCCCTCCAGGCCCAGGGTGTAGGCGACGCGGCCGGAGACCACGCTGGGCGCGCTGCCGGTGAGGAGGTGGCCCTCGCCCTGTGTGGAGCGGGCCACGGCGGAGGCGTAGTCGCTGTAGTTGACGCCGGTGAACACGCCGGTGCGGCTGCCGCGCAGGGCCTGCGGGTCCAGGCCCGCGCGCTCCAGGGCCTCCCAGGAGGTCTCCAGGAGGAGGCGCTGCTGCGGGTCCATGGCGAGGGCCTCGCGCGGGGAGATGCCGAAGAACGCCGGGTCGAAGTCGGCCGCGTCGTGCAGGAATCCGCCGTGCCGGGTGGTGACGGTGCCCGGGTTCTCCGGGTCGGGGTCGTAGAGCGCGTCGAGGTCCCAGCCACGCCCGGTGGGGAATCCGGTGACGGCGTCGCCGCGGTCGGCCAGGAACCGCCACAGCTCGTCGGGCGTGGTGATGCCGCCGGGCAGACGGCAGCCCATGGAGACGATGGCGAGCGGCTCGTCGGCGGCCCCGGGGGCGGGCTCCTGGGTCTCCCGTGCCGCTTCCTCCGCGCCGAGCAGGCGGGCCTTGAGATGGTCGGCGAGGGCGGTGGCCGAGGGGTGGTCGAAGACGAGGGTCGACGGCAGGCGCAGGCCGGTCGCCCGGGTGAGGCGGTTGCGGAGTTCGACCGCGGTCAGGGACGCGAAGCCGAGCTCCTGGAAGGCCCTGCCGGGCGGCACGGCGTCGGCGGAGTCGTGGCCGAGCACGGCGGCGGCGTGCTCGCGGACGAGGCCGAGGAGCAGCCGGGACCGGTCGGCGGGCCGCCGCAGCGCGGCGAGGCGTCCGCGCAGCTCGGCGGCCGCCGGGGCCCGGTCGTCGCCGTCCTGCCCCGCCAGGGCGCTGCGGGCCTCGGCGACGCCCGTCAGGAGCGGGCTGGGGCGGCCGGAGGTGAACACCGGGGCGAACCGCTCCCAGTCGACGTCGGCGACGGTCACGAGCGTCTCGTCGTCGTCGAGGATCCGCTGGAGGGCGGCGAGGGCCCGCTCGGCGTCGATGCGGGGCAGCCCGTGCTCTTCGAGGTTGAACAGGTCGGCGTCCGCGCCGGTGGCGGGCGGCGCCCACGGGTTCTCGGCCCGCCAGATGCCCCAGTCGACGGTGGTCGCGGTCAGGCCGCGGCCGCGCCGGTGCTGGGCGAGGGCGTCGAGGTGGGCGTTGGCCGCGGCGTACGCGCCGTGGTCGCCGCTGCCCCACACGCCCGCGATGGACGAGAAGAGGACGAACGCGTCGAGCTCGCGGTCGAGCAGCGCGTCGAGGTGGGCGGCGCCCGCGGCCTTGGCGGCGACGACGTGCTCGTACGCCTCGACGGGGATGGTGTCCAGCGGGGCGAGCGCGATGTACGCGGCGGCGTGCACGACGGCGGTGACGGGGGTGCCCTCGGCGTCGAGTCCGGCGAGGAGCCGCTCGACCTGGGCGCGGTCGGCCAGGTCGCAGCCGGGCATCGTGACCGTCGTACCGAACGCGGCGAGCTCGGCGGTGAGTTCGGCGGCTCCGGGGGCGTCGGCGCCGCGCCGTCCGGGCAGGACGAGGCGGTCGGCTCCGGCGCGCGCGAGCCAGCGGGCGAGGTGGGGGCCGAGGGCGCCGGTGCCGCCGGTGAGCAGCACCGTGCCGCGGGGCCGCCAGGTGCGGCCGGGGCGGGCCGCGGGGCGGGGCGCGCGGACCAGGCGCCGGGCGTGGAGGCCGCCCGCGCGCACGGCGAGCTGGTCCTCACCGCCGACGCCGCCGAGCGCGGCGCACAGCCGTTCTCCGGCGCGGGCGTCGAGCGCCTCGGGCAGGTCGATCAGACCGCCCCAGCGGCGCGGGTGTTCGAGCGCGGCGACCATGCCGGTGCCCCACACCTGTGCTTGCGCGGGCGCGGTGACCGGGTCGTCCGTCCCCGTGGAGACGGCTCCTCGGGTGGCGCACCACAGCGGTGCCTCGGTCCCGAGGTCCCCGAGCGCCTGGACGAGGGCGAGGGTGAGGGCGGTGCCGGTGGGGAGCCCCGGGTGGCGGGGGTGCGGCCGGTCGTCGAGCCCGAGCAGGGAGAGGACTCCGGCGAGGGCGCGTCCGTCGGCGGCGCCGGTGAGGGCGGCGGCGAGCCGGACGCGGTCGCTGCCGCCGTCGGCGGTCGCGGCGACCTCGGCCGTGAGCACCTCCGCCCCGTGGGCGCGCAGGGCGCGTACCGTCCCGTTCTCGTCGTGCCCCTCGGGGGTCAGGACCAGCCACGTCCCGTCGAGCGCGGGGGCCGCCGGGTCGGGGACGGGCTGCCAGTGGACGCGGTAGCGCCAGTCGTCGTACGGGTCCTCGGTGGTGCGGCGGTCGGCGGCGGGCGCGGCGGGCGTGAGCCAGTGGCGGCGCTGCTGGAAGGGGTAGGTGGGCAGGTCGACGCGGCGGGCGCCGCGGCCCTCGTACACGCGGGGCCAGTCCACGGGGACGCCACGGGCCCACAGTTCGGTCGCGGAGGTGAGGGCGCGGCGCAGGCCGCCCTCGTCGCGGCGGAGGGTGCCGGTGACGACGGGGGCGACGGCGCCCGCGTCCTCGGCGGTGTCCTGGACGGGCCCGGTGAGGACCGGGTGCGGGGACGCTTCGAGGAACACGCCGTGGCCCTGCTCGGCGAGGGCGCGGACGGCGGGGGCGAAGCGCACGGTCTCGCGGAGGTTGCGGTACCAGTACGCGGCGTCCATCGTCGTGGTGTCCAGCCACTCCCCCGTGACGGTGGAGAACAGGGGGACGTGCGCGGCGGCCGGGGCGATCCCGGCGAGGGCCGTCAGGACCTCGTCCTGGACGCGCTCCACGTGGGCCGAGTGCGAGGCGTAGTCGACGGGGATCGTACGGGCGCGGACGGCGCGTTCCGCGCAGCGGGCGGTGAGCTCGGCGAGGGCGGCCGCGTCGCCGGAGACCACGACGGCGGCGGGCCCGTTGAGGGCGGCGACGGACAGGCGTCCGGCCCACGGGGCGATCAGTTCGTCGGCCCGCTCGCGCGGTACGGCGAGGGAGACCATGCCGCCGTCGCCCGCGAGCGCGGCGATGGCGCGGCTGCGCAGGGCGACGACCTTCGCGCCGTCCTCCAGGGACAGCACACCGGCGACCACGGCCGCCGCGATCTCGCCCTGCGAGTGTCCCACCACGGCGTCCGGCACGACGCCCCAGGAGCGCCAGAGCGCGGCCAGGGACACCATCGTGGCGAACAGCGCGGGCTGGACGACGTCGACCCGGTCGAGCGGCGCCGCGCCCGGCGCGGCGCGCACGACGTCCCGCAGCGACCAGTCCACGTGCGGGGCGAGCGCGTCCTCGCAGGCGGCCATGGAGCGCGCGAACTCAGGGGCGGTGTCGAGGAGTTCGCGTCCCATGCCGGGCCATTGGGAGCCCTGTCCGGGGAAGACCAGGGCGGTCCGGCCGGGCGCGGGCTCGGCGACGCCGGTGACGGCGGCCGCGGCGTTCTCCGGGTCCCGGGCCACCTCCGTGAGGAGGGAGAGGAGTTCGTCGCGGTCGGCGGCCGTCACGGCGGCCCGGTGCACGAAGGCCGTGCGCGTGGTGGCGAGCGCGTGGCCGATGTCGACGGGGCGGGCCTGTGGGTCGGCGGCGACCCGCGCCTTGAGGCGTACGGCCTGGTCGCGCAGAGCGGCGGCGGTGCGCCCGGAGAGCAGGCAGGGGACGGCGGCGGGGGTTCCGGGAGCGGGGGCCTCCGCCAAGGGCTCGGGCTCGGGGGCCTGTTCCAGGATGACGTGGGCGTTGGTGCCGCTCATGCCGAAGGACGAGACGCCCGCGCGCCGCGGCCGGTCGGTGGCGGGCCACTGCCGGGCCTGGGTCAGGAGGGCGACGGCGCCCGCGGCCCAGTCCGCGTGCGGCGTCGGCTCGGTGATGTGCAGGGAGCGGGGCAGCAGGCCGTGGCGCAGGGCCAGGACCGTCTTGATGACGCCCGCGACTCCGGCGGCGGCCTGGGTGTGGCCGATGTTGGACTTCAACGAGCCCAGGAGCAGGGGCTTTTCGCGCTGCTGTCCGTAGGTGGCGAGCAGCGCGTCGGCCTCGATGGGATCGCCGAGGGTGGTGCCGGTGCCGTGGGCCTCAACGGCGTCGACGTCCCGCGCCGCGAGTCCGGCGTCGGCGAGGGCGGCCTGGATGACGCGCTGCTGGGAGGGTCCGTTGGGGGCGGTGAGGCCGTTGCTGGCACCGTCCTGGTTGACGGCGGAGCCGCGCAGGACGGCGAGGACGGGGTGGCCGTTGCGGCGGGCGTCGGACAGGCGCTCCAGGAGGAGCATGCCGACGCCCTCGCCCCAGCCGGTGCCGTCGGCGGCGGCGGAGAACGGCTTGCACCGCCCGTCCCCGGACATCGCGCCCTGGCGGCTGAACTCGGTGAACACGGAGGGCCGCGCCATCACCGTCACGCCGCCGGTCAGGGCGAGCGAGCACTCGTCGGCGCGCAGGGCCCGGGCCGCCTGGTGCAGGGCGACGAGCGACGCGGAGCAGGCGGTGTCGACGGTGACGGCGGGCCCCTCCAGGCCCAGCGCGTAGGCGACGCGCCCCGACATGACGCTCATCGAGTTGCCGGTCATCAAGAAGCCCCGCACGGTGTCGGATGCGCCCGTGCCCAGCTGGGCGTAGCCCTGGTCGATGGCGGCGGCGAACACTCCGGTGCGGCTGGCGCGCAGGGACGCCGGGTCGATGCCCGCGCGTTCGATCGCCTCCCAGGCGGCCTGGAGCAGCAGCCGCTGCTGCGGGTCCATGGCCACGGCCTCGTGCGGGGACACGGCGAAGAACTCGGCGTCGAAGTCGGCGGCGCCGTCGATGAACGCGCCCCGGCAGGGCACGCCGTCCGCCGTGAGCAGCGCGGTGTCCCAGCCGCGGTCGCCGGGCACGGTCGTCACGGCGTCGCGGCCCGCGACGAGGAGGTCCCACAGCCCCTCGGGGGTGCGGACGCCGCCGGGGAAGCGGCAGCTCATCGAGACGACGGCGATCGGCTCGTGGCTCCTGGCCTCGGCCTCGCGCAGCCGTCGGCGGGTGTCGCGCAGGTCGATGGTGACGCGGTTGAGGTAGTCGCGCAGCTTCTGCTCGGTCTGCGGGCCCTGGACGGGACTCACGAGATGCCCAGCTCCTTGTCGATCAGGTCGAAGATCTCTTCGTTGGTGGCGGACTCGATGGCGTCGGCCGCGTCCGGCCCTTCCCGCTCCGCGCCGTCGGCCGCGGCCCCTTCGAGGCGGGCGAGGGCGCCGCGCAGCCGCCGGGCGAGGTCCGTGCGCCGTCGGTCGCCGCCTGGCCCGGCGGCGGCCAGTTCGCCGACGAGGGCGTCCAGGCGGTCGAGCTCGGCCGTCCCCGGAGGACCGGCCGCCGCGCCGCCGGTGTCGGCGAGGAGCCGCTCGGCGAGGTGGCGCGCGAGCGCGTCGGGCGTGGGGTGGTCGAAGACGAGCGCGGCGGGCAGCCGCGTCCCGGTGCCGGAGGCCAGCCGGTTGCGGAGCTCGACACCGGTGAGGGAGTCGAAGCCCAGGTCCTTGAACGGCCGCTCCCCGCCGATCAGTTCGGTGGAGGCGTGGCCGAGCACGGCGGCGGCGTGGCCGCGCACCAGGTCCAGCAGGACGCGGTGCGCCTCGGCGGGGGCCAGGTCCGCCAGCTGCGCGGCGAGCGAGGTCCCGGCCGGTGCGGCGGCCGCGCGCGGGGCGGGGGCGCGCCGGGCGGTCGGCAGGAGTCCGCTGAGCAGCGGCGGCAGCGGGGAGCCGGTGGCGGTGGCCGCGCGCAGGGCCGCGGTGTCGACGGCGGCGGCCAGGACGTGCGGCTGGGCCGCGGTGAGGGCGGCGTCGAAGAGGGCGAGCGCCGCGTCGGTGGTGAGGGCCCCGACGCCGCCGCGCGCCGTCTTGCGTACGTCGGCGTCGCTGAGGTGCGCGGTCAGGGCGCTGCGCTCTTGCCACATGCCCCAGGCGACGGACACGGCGGGCAGGCCCTCGGCGCGGCGGGCGGCGGCCAGCGCGTCGAGGGCGGCGTTGGCGGCGGCGTAGTTGGCCTGTCCGGCGCCGCCGAGCAGCGCGGCACCGGACGAGAACAGCACGAAGGCGGCCAGGTCGTGGTCGCGGGTCAGCTCGTGCAGGGCGAGTGCGGCGTCCGCCTTGGGCGCGAGGACGCGGTCGAGCCGCGCGGGGGTGAGCGCGGCGACGGTGGCGTCGTCGAGGACTCCGGCGGCGTGGACGACCCCGGTCAGGGGGTGGGCGTCGGGGACCTCCGCGAGGAGCCCGGCCAGGGCGGCGCGGTCGCTCACGTCGCAGGCGGCGACGGTCACCTCGGCGCCCGCGCCGGTGAGGTCGCGCACCAGGTCCTCGGCGCCGGGGGCCTTCATGCCGGTGCGCCCCGTCAGGAGCAGATGGCGGACGCCGTGCGCGGTGGCCAGGTGGCGGGCGACGAGCCCGCCGAGCGTGCCGGTGCCGCCGGTGATCAGGACGGTGCCGTCGGGGTCGAGGGGCGCGGGCAGGGTCAGGACGTTCTTGCCGATGTGGCGGGCCTTGCTCAAGTGCCGGAAGGCCTGCGGGGCCTGCCGCAGGTCCCAGCAGGTGACGGGCAGCGGCGTGAGGACGCCCCGCTCGAACAGGGACAGGACCTCGGCGAGCATGGCGCCCACCCGTTCCGCGCCCGCCTCCATCAGGTCGAAGGCCCGGTAGCGCACGCCGGGGTGGTCGCGGGCCACCTCGTCGGGGTCGCGTACGTCGGTCTTGCCCATCTCCACGAAGCGTCCGCCGCGCGGCAGCAGCCGCAGGGAGGCGTCCACGAACTCCCGTGCCAGACAGTCCAGTACGACGTCCACGCCGCGGCCGCCGCTGGCGTCGAGGAACCGCTCGGCGAAGTCCAGGGTGCGCGTGGAGGCGATGTGCCCGTCGTCCAGGCCCGAGCCGCGCAGCACGTCCCACTTGGCCGGGCTCGCCGTGCCGTACACCTCGGCCCCGGCGTGCCGGGCGAGCTGCACGGCGGCCATGCCGACGCCGCCCGCCGCCGCGTGCACCAGGACCGACTGGCCCGCGCGCAGGCCGCCCAGGTCGAACAGGCCGTAGTACGCGGTGAGGAAGACGATCGGCACCGCGGCGGCCTGCGCGAAGGTCCAGCCCGCGGGGATGCGGGCGAGGGTGCGCCGGTCGGCGACCGCCGTGGGCCCGAAGGCCCCGCCGAAGACGCCGAGGACGCGGTCGCCGGGCGCGAGGTCGTCGACGCCCGGGCCCACCTCCAGGACGACGCCCGCGCCCTCGCTGCCGAGGACCGCCTGGTCGGGGTCGAGCCCGAGCGACACCACCACGTCGTGGAAGTTCAGGCCCGCGGCCCGTACGGCGATCCGGACCTGGCCCGCGCCGAGGGGCGCGAGCGCGGCCGGGGCGGGGACGGCCGCGAGTCCGTCGACCGCGCCGTCCCCGGCGAGCCCGACCGTCCAGGCCGCCTCGTCGCCCACGGGCGGCACGAGGGTGTCCCGGCCAGGGCCCGCGGTGAGGCGGGGCACGAGCACTTCGCCGTGCCGCACGGCCGTCTGGGGCTCGCCCCCGGCGAGCACGGTGGGCAGGGCGGCACGGGACTCCGGCAGCCCGTCGAGGTCCACGAGCACGAAGCGGCCGGGGTGCTCGGTCTGCGCGGTCCGCAGCAGCCCCCACACGCCGGATTGGGCCAGGGCGGCCGCGCGGTCGCCGGGCCCGGTGCGCACCGCGCCCCGGGTGACGACGGCGAGGGTGGCGTCGGCGAACCGCTCGTCGGCCAGCCACTCCTGCACCAGCGCGAGGCCATGGGCGGTGGCGGCGTGCAGCGACGCGACCTGGTCCCCGGGGTCTTCGCCGCCGTCGGGCCACGGGCAGTCCGCGACGACCACGGCGGGCACGGCGGCGTCCGGCTCCGCGCGCAGGTCCTCCAGGCGGGCCCAACTCCCCTCCCCCAGCGTGCCATCGGCGTCGGGCGCGGGCACCCACTCCACGCGGTGCAGCCCGTCCCGGCCCCGTCCCGCCTGCCGCAGCCCGCCCGCGGCCAGGGGGCGCAGCGCGAGCGAACCGGCCGACAGGACCTCCTGCCCCGCGAGGTCGTACACGGCGAGGCCGACGGCGTCCGGCCCCTCGGCGGTGAGCCGCACCCGGACGGCCGTGGCCCCCGCGTGGTGCGCGGTGACGTCGCTCCAGCTGAACGGGAGGCGCGCGGTGTCGTCACGGCCCGGCAGCAGCGCGGCCGTCTGGAGGGCGGCGTCGAGCAGCGCCGGGTGCAGGGCGTAGGCGGGGGCGTCGGCGTGCTGCCGCTCGTCCAGGACGAGTTCGGCGCACACCTCGCCGTCCCGCGCCCAGGCCGCGCGGATGCCCTGGAACGTGGGCCCGTACGCGTACCCGGCGGCGGCGAAGCGCTCGTACAGGCCATCGACGTCCACGGCCTCGGCGCCGGGCGGCGGCCAGGCGAGGAGCGCGGGCCCGGCGGGCCGTCCGGCCGGGGCGACGGTACCGGAGGCGTGGGGCGTCCACGACGGCTGCCCGCCCTCGGCTCGGCGTTCGGCTTCGCGCTCGGCCCGCGAGAAGAGGTCGAGCGCGCGCCGCCCGTCCGCGTCGGGCGCGCCGAGCCGCACCTGTACGAGGACGGCGCCCTCCTCCGGCAGCACGAGCGGTGCGCCCAGGGTGAGTTCGTCGACCGTGGCGCAGTCGGCCTCGGCGGCGGCGCGCAGGGCGAGCTCCAGCAAAGCGGTGCCGGGCAGCAGGGCGACGCCCTGGACGGTGTGTTCGGCGAGCCACGGGTGCGTACGCCGGGAAAGCCGTCCGGTGCACAGGAGTTCATCCGTGTCGGCGATCTCCACGGCGGCACCGAGCAGCGGGTGACCCGTCGTCCCCAGGCCCGCCGAAGCGACGTCCCAGCTCGTCGTCGGGACGTCCAGCCAGAGGCGGCGCTCCTGGAAGGGGTAGGTGGGCAGCTCGACGCGGGTGGCACCGGTGCCCTCGAACAGCGGCGACCAGTCCACGGAGAGGCCGTGGACATGGGCCTGCCCGAGCGCCAGGAGCATGCGCTCCAGACCGCCCTCGTCGCGGCGCAGAGTACCCAGCACCACAGCGGTACTGTCGGCCGACTCCAAGGTCGCTTCGACCGCCGTCGTCAGGACCGGGTGCGGACTGATCTCCACGAACGCACCAAAGCCCTCCCCTGCGAGGGCGCGGATGGCGGGCTCGAAGGCCACCGTGCGACGCAAGTTGGTGTACCAGTACCCGGCATCCAAGACCGAGGTGTCCAACCAGTCACCCGTCACCGTGGAATACAGCGGTACCTCTGACGAGGACGGCGAGATCCCCTTCAAGGCCTCCAGGAGCTCGGCCTCGATGCGCTCCACATGGGCGGAGTGCGAGGCGTAGTCCACGTCGATACGACGCGCGCGTACACCCTCGGCCTCGCAGCCCTCCACCAGCTCACCCAGAGCATCGGTGTCACCCGAGACCACCACCGCCGACGGGCCGTTGACCGCCGCCACCGACAAGCGCCCACCCCACGCAGCCAGGCGCTCCTCCACCTCAGCCGACGGCAGAGCCACCGACACCATCCCACCGCTCCCCGCCAGCCGCACAATCGCACGGCTACGCAACGCCACCACCCGCACCCCGTCCTCCAAAGACAAGGCGCCAGCCACCACCGCCGCAGCGATCTCCCCCTGCGAATGCCCCACCACCGCATCCGCCACCACACCAAACACCCGCCACAACCGCGCCAACG